>DAONDX010000031.1:0-2783 GCA_035402765.1 Candidatus Omnitrophota bacterium | reverse complement strand
GGCTCTTTCAATAACATTTTCAAGTTCCCGAATGTTCCCCGGCCAATCACAATTTGTTAAAATTTCCATCGCGGCTTTGGATACCCCGGTAATATTTTTACCGATTTGTTTGGCATGCCTTTTAATTAATTCTTCGGCTAAAAGCGGGATATCCCCTTTGCGTTCTCTTAACGGCGGCAGCGCGATAGCGATGATGTTCAGGCGGTAATAAAGATCTTTACGGAACTTATTTTGAGCGATCAAAGTTTCCAGGTTCTGATTGGTGGCGGTAATGACGCGGACATCCACTTTGACCGTGTGGTTATCCCCTACTCTTTCAAACTCCCCTTCTTGCAGAACCCTGAGTAATTTAACCTGCAAAGCCGGTGAAAAGGCGTCAATTTCATCTAAAAATATCGTGCCCCCGTTAGCCAATTCAAAACGCCCGGGTTTATCCTTAATTGCCCCGGTAAAGGCGCCTTTAACATGTCCGAAAAGCTCGCTTTCCAGCAAGGTTTCGGTCAGGGCTCCGCAGCTTACTTCAACGAAAGGTTTGTTTTTTTCATGTTCATTGCATTTGTGAATGGCATGGGCGACTAAGCGTTTGCCGGTCCCGCTTTCCCCGTGAATTAATACCGTAGCGCGGGTATTGGAAATGGCTTCGATCAGCGCGTAAATTTTGCGCATTTTATCGTCGGCACCGACGATACCTTGAAAACAGCTGCGCCGGTTTTCGGAAAGTTCTTTTTTGAGCTTAACGTTCTCTTCCAGGATATTTTTTTCTTTAACCAGCCTCTCCAGAAGGATTTTAATTTCATTATCAATGATCGGCTTGGTAACATAGTCATAGGCGCCCATTTGGATGGCGCTGACGGCATTATCAATGGTTCCGTAGCCGGTCATTAGGATCACCGGAGCCGGATATTTGCGTGTCTTAACTTCTTTAAGCAGCTGCAGGCCGTCCATATCCGGCATTTGGATATCGCTTAAGATAATGTCAATTTTGAATTTATTTAAGATATGCAGGGCTTCTTTGCCGCTGCTTGCTCCGCTGGCGGCGTATCCGTCGAGGGTTAAAGCTTCGCTTAATGAACGGCGGATCAGCGGTTCATCATCAACCACTAATACGTGGATATGTTGATCATTATTATGCATTTTCTAAATTTTCTTTGGGGAGCAAAACCGTAAATTCCGTGCCTTGTCCTACCTGGCTGTGGAATTCAATTTTTCCGCCGTATTTGGTAATAATCTCATGCGAGATGGCCAGGCCTAACCCGGTACCCTGAATAATACTTTTAGTGGTGAAGAAAGGCTCAAAGATGCGTCCCTTGATCTCATCAGGTATGCCTTTGCCGTTGTCTTTGAAGCTTATAAAAATCATATCGTCTTTTAAACCGCTGGAGATCTCTAATTTTCCTCCATCCGGCATAGCATCAATCGCGTTTTTCACAATATTAACACTGACATGCGAAATTCCAAAATCGGCAATGCGCGGAAGGTTGTTATCCAGGGCTAAACTTACTTGAATATTCTGCAAAGAGATCTTACTGTTAAAAACATCCAGGGAGTCGACCACCAGTTCGCTTATTGAAACATAAGATTTGGCTTTGCCGGTTGAATTTACCTGATGTGAAAAGGCTAAAAGTGATTTAGTGGTTTTGGCGATCCGGTTTAAGCCTTTTTTGATCTCATTAAGGTATTCGCGGGCAACTTCATCCAGGTTGATCTTGGTTAAAAGTATGTTGGTGTAGCGGATGATCCCGTCCAGCGGATTATTGACTTCATGGACGATCCCGGCGGCTAATTTTCCGACGGTGGCGTATTTTTCCAGGAGCTGTTTTTCGTCGTTAAAAGCTTCTTTTTCCTGGGCCATGCGTTCCGAAGAAGCCAGGTTATCAGCGATAATACAGGCATAACGGCAAAGCATTACTACAAAAGCAAAATCTTTATCAGAGAACGGTTCTTTATTGGTTTTGTCCGAGATATTCATGATCCCCAGCAGCCCCCGGGGGCTCAGCAGCGGGATGGACATAAAAGAGTTGGTGCGGTAATGCGTAAACCCGTTATGCTGGAATCGATCGTCAAAATCAATATCTTTAACCAGGACCGGTTTTCTGGTATCGGCAACTTTACCGGCGATCCCCTCTCCCATCTTCAGCCTGCGTTGAGCAATGTTTAATTCGTGAGAATTATAAAAAGCTTTTAAGATCAATTCTTTTTTATCGTTATCAAAAATAAAGATCGATCCGCATTCGGCCCTTAAAATCGACATAATATCTTTAAGTACGCCCTGCAGGTAATTATTAATGATCGTTTCGCTTTTAGTAGCCAGGGTCGAGGCTAAGGTCCAGGTTGTATTTGAGGTTGATTCGTCCATTGTTCTTCTTTCCTGCTAGCGGGTTGTTTTCGAAGATAAGCGTTTAATCATCTCTTTAACGGGTTTGGCGTATTTACTCTTAGGGTATTCTTTTAGTAAAACTTCTAATATTTCTGTGGCTTTTGCCGGATTATTTAATTTCTGGCTGTAGATATTTGCCAGGGCTAAGAATATTTCTTCAAAGCTGACTTTGCCGTTGTAAGTGGTTAACATCGCATTTAAGGTGTTGATAGCCCCCTGCCAGTCTTTAATTTCCAGGTAACATTGGGCAACCAGCATATCCATATTAAAAGACAACGGGGTGGCCGGGTGGCGGGCAGCGATAGATTTATAGTGGCTGATCGCTTCGCCGAGCGCGGCGATCATTTTATCCGGCTCAAATTTTGCTTTGTAGTGTTGGGCGATATAGACAGGTATTTCCAGCCCC
>DAONDX010000030.1:0-5463 GCA_035402765.1 Candidatus Omnitrophota bacterium | reverse complement strand
CAGCTTATGAGCCGGGCACCAATATCAAAACGGAATACGTATGCATACATTAAAAGAAAATATAATTGAGATCTTGCTTAAAAGTGAGCATATCACTAAAGCTCAGCTGGATCAGGCTTTAAGCCTGCAAAAAGAAAAAGGCATCCCCTTAAGAAGAATCCTGGTGGATGAAGGAATTATTTCCGAGGAGGTTTTGCTATCTTTGTTTTCCGAGCAGCTTTATATGCCGACTTTGCGTTTGGGCAAATTCAGGTTTGATACCGAGATCGTGAATTTGATCCCGGAGCGGATGGCTAAACTTTATAATACGATCCCGCTTTCTAAAATCGGAGCGACCCTTACGGTGGCCATGTCCGATCCCTTAAACATTTTCGCCCTGGATGATTTAAGTAACTTTACCGGCTGTAATATTGATATTGTACTTAGTCCGGAAGATGAGATTGCCCATGTTATTGACAGTCAATACCGTAAAGAAGTTAAGGATATGCAGAGTATTATTGACGAGTCGGCGCTGGCCCGCGCCGGGAACGCGGATAAGGATTTAGAGTTATTTAAAAACGATGAAATTGAGTTGTCTAACGCGCTTCTGGAAAGTGAAAAAGCCCCCATCGTAAAGCTGGTCGATATTATTTTGGCCCAAGCGTTAAAAAGAAGAGCTTCCGATATCCATGTTGAACCGGAGATCGACTTTTTACGGATCAGGTACCGCGTAGATGGTTCGCTGCATGATGTATTAAGGATCCCTAAGGTAAATCAAAACGCGATTTTAGCCCGGCTTAAAATTATTTCCAACCTGGATATTACTGAAAACCGCATTCCCCAGGACGGCCGGTTCAAGGTTAAGACCGAAGGCCGGGAGGTGGATTTTCGTGTTTCGAGCCTGCCGACTACTTTTGGCCAGAAGTTTGTCCTGCGGGCGCTGGATAAAGGGAATCTTTCGATCGGTTTAGATAAACTGGGCTTTTCTCAGCAGCCGGCGGCAACTTTTAAAGCGGCAGTGGCTAAGCCTTTCGGTATGATGTTGGTCACCGGGCCTACCGGCAGCGGTAAGTCCACTACGCTTTATTCCGTATTGAATCAATTGAATACCGCGGAAAGAAATATCGTAACGATTGAAGACCCGGTCGAATATCAGGTAGAAGGGATTACTCAGATGCAGGTTAAACCGGATATCGGTTTGGATTTTGCCTCGGGCCTGCGTTCTATTTTACGCCAAAGCCCGGATGTAATTATGATCGGCGAGATCCGGGATGCTCAAACTGCCGATATCGCCATTAAAGCGGCGCTGACCGGGCAGCTGGTGCTTTCCACGCTGCATACTAATGATGCTATTTCCAGTATCACCCGCCTTATCGATATGGGGGTTGAGCCTTTTCTGGTGGCCTCCAGCGTGATCATGCTTTGCGCGCAGCGCCTGGCGCGTAAAATTTGCCTGAAATGCCGTAAGCCGATCGAGATCTCCGATGATTTTTTGAAAAAAATAGGTTTTCCCGGGCGGGTTACTTTTTATGCTGCTCAAGGCTGCAAGTATTGTAACAACACCGGATTTTTCGGCAGGGTGGCGGTACTGGAGACGGTTTTGATCGATGATGCGATGAAAGAAATGATCATCCGTAAAAAATCCATGGATGAGATTAAGGCGTATGCTATTAATCAGCTGGGCATGCAGACGCTGCGTGACGATGCTTTTCAAAAAGTTAAAGAAGAATTAACTACTTTGGACGAGGCGCTTAGAATTACTACTGAGGAATAAAACATGGAAATTTCCGGCAGGATACTTTTAATTTGCGATGATAAAGTTTATGCTTCCCAGATCGAAGAGCAAATGCTTAATTTAGGAGTGCGTTCCGTGTTTGTGGAATCCAGCCTGGATGCCGGAGTAGAGAGCTTAAGGCAAAGCCCGTATGACCTGATCTTCATCAAACAAAGTATGGTGAAAACAGATATCACCAGCTGCCTGCCGCAGTTTAAGCGGATCGATCCGGATTGCCTGGTGGTTGTTTTAATGGAAGGGGCGGATGAGAAAAAAATAAAATCTTTAGGGGATTTGGGGGTATATGATTTTTTAACCCAGCCGATCAACCCGGATAAATTCAGGTTTATTATTGAGAAGGGGGTTAAACTGCATATTTTGATGGCGGCTAACCGCAGGTTCTCGCTGGGATTAAAAGAGAGCAATCAGGTTTTAGAGAAACAAAATTTAATTTTAGCTCAACGTATCGAAGAGGCGACCACCAATCTAAGCCGGCTTTATGAAGATCTGCGTTCGACCTACATGCGTACGATTAAGGTTTTAGCCCAGGCGATTGATGCCCGGGACCATTACACGCACAGCCATTCTGAAAATGTGGGCCGCTACGCTACCGCGATTGCCGATCATATGAAGCTTACGGAAAAAGAGATCGAAATATTGCGTTCGGCCTGCGAATTACATGATTTAGGCAAAATCGGGATCGGAGATAATATCCTGTTAAAGGATACTACGCTTACGGAACTGGAATGGGAACAGGTTCGTAAACATCCGGTAATCGGCGCCCAGATCCTGGAGCCGTTGACTTTTTTAAACGGGGTGGTAGAATTAGTCAGGCAGCATCATGAGCATTATGACGGGTCAGGTTATCCGGACGGAAGAAAGGGTAATGATATCCTTCTGGGGGCGCGTATTATTCATATTGCCGATGCTTACGAAGCTATGCGTTCGGCACGTTCTTATCGTAAAAAACCTTTGTTTAAGGAAGAGGCGATTTTAGAGATCAAACGTAACAGCGGTACGCAGTTTGACCCGAAGATCGTGGATGTATTTTTAAAAGTCGTAAATAACTTATAAGCAGGGTGCAGGATGAATTCTTATAAATATTCAGCTAAAGATAAAAAAGGTCAGACTGTAAGCGGGGTAATCCAGGCAGCCTCAGAGGCAGAGGTTGCGGATATCCTGCAGAAAAAAGAACTGGTGGTTTTTTCTTTGGAGTTTGATAAGGCTGCTTCCAGCCACGCTAAGTCGCCTGATAAGAAGATCAAACTGGATGATTTGGTAATCTTTTCCCGCCAGTTGGCCACGATGATCGATGCCGGGATTCCTTTGGTTAACGCTTTAGGGATCTTAGCTGAGCAGATCGAAAACGATAATTTAAGGGGGATAATTGGTATTGTGCGCCAGGATATCGAAGCCGGCACAAGTTTTTGTGATGCCCTGGCAAAGCATCCATTGGTTTTTTCGGATCTTTTTGTAAATATGGTCAAAGCCGGAGAAGCCAGCGGGATGTTAAATGAGATCCTTGACCGCTTGGCTACCTTTATGGAAAAGCAGGCCGCGCTTAACCGTAAAATATCCTCCAGCCTTGTTTATCCGGCAGTCGTGGTGTGTATGGCGATCATTATTACGGCGGTGCTTTTAATTAAAGTGGTTCCGACCTTTAAAGGGATATTTGAATCATTAGGTGGGTCATTGCCGTTACCTACGCAAGTCCTGCTTTTTATCAGCGATCTCTTAAGAAAATATTTTTTGATCATGATGGGGTGCTTGATCATGTTTGGATATTTATTTAAGAGATATTTAAAGACGCCAAAAGGAAGATACAATTTTGACAAGTTTACCCTGAGGGTTCCGGTTTTCGGCCCGTTACTGCGTAAGTTGGCGGTGGCCAAGTTTGCCCGCACTTTTTCTACTTTAGTAAAAAGCGGAGTCTCGGTTTTAAGCGCATTAGATATTGTCAGCAAAACCTCCGGTAACAAAGTAGTGGAGGAGTCGGTAATGAATTGTTCCAAGAGCGTGCGCAACGGTGAACCGATCAACCGGCCTTTAGCTAAGAGCGGAGTTTTTCCGCCGATGGTTACCCGGATGATCAGTGTAGGGGAGCAGACCGGGCAGTTGGAAAAAATGCTTTCCAAGATCGCCGATTTCTATGATGACCAGGTGGATGCGGCGGCCAGCGCTTTAACCAGCATGATCGAGCCGTTGGTAATCGCTTTTTTAGGGGTGGTGGTCGGCGGTATTGTGATCGCTTTATTATTACCGATCTTTAAAATTTCGCAATTGATGTCGCGGTAAAGCCGTAAATTTAAGGCCAATCCGCAATAAAATTAAGCACTTAGGAGCTTAATTTAAAGCCAAAAAATAAATAAAAAAAATACTTGACAAAATAAGCGTTTGTATTATACTTGTGTATCCCCTTACAGAGGGGCTAAATTATTGTGAAAATAATTAAAACGCAGTTGACAATTATTAGCAGCTAACCTGATTCGACAATAAGGGTGCGTAAATTTAATTTACGCCCTGACAGATTTTGTCGGGGCGTATTTTTTTTGTCCCTGATCCTTTAGGATTAAGGGTATCCGCAGGAAGTAAAGTTGCGGAAAGACCGCTCTTTTGATAATTGAATTGCCAAGCGAGGCCAAAAGAAATCCTTAACCGGATTTTGATGGTCAATTTCATGAGGTTAGAAATTAAATAAATCACTAGAGCCTTCATTCATAATTTTTCGAATTTTTTCGGAGAGTTTGATCCTGGCTCAGAGTGAACGCTGGCGGCGTAGATTAGGCATGCAAGTCGAGCGATACTTTTTTCTTGAGATGTTGAGACCGCAAGGTGGATATGTCAAAGGAGAAAAGCTATAGCGGCAGACTGGTGAGTAATGCGCGAGTAATTTACCTCTAAGTCGGGGATAGCCTTGCGAAAGCGAGAGTAATACCCGATGTGTTTACGGTTACACAAGTAGCCGTATGTAAAGCAGGTCCGCAAGGGTTTGCGTTTAGAGATGAGCTCGCGTCCTATCAGCTAGTTGGTGAGGTAACGGCCCACCAAGGCTTTTGACAGGTAGCTGGCCTGAGAGGGTGGTCAGCCACATGGGGACTGAGACACTGCCCCAACTCCTACGGGAGGCTGCAGTCGAGGATATTTAGCAATGGACGAAAGTCTGACTATGTGACGCCGCGTGAGGGATGAAGGTCTTCGGATTGTAAACCTCTTTCGATGGGGAAGAAAACCTGTTCTTAACGGAACAGACTGACGGTACCCAGAGAAGAAGCCACGGCCAACTCTGTGCCAGCAGCCGCGGTAATACAGAGGTGGCGAGCGTTACTCGGATTTATTGGGTGTAAAGGGCAAGTAGGCGTCTTAACAAGTTAGGGGTGAAATCCTGCAGCTTAACTGCAGAACTGCTCTTAAAACTGTCAAGATTGAGTCTGGGAGAGGAAAGCGGAATTCTCGGTGTAAGAGTGAAATCTGTAGATATCGAGAGGAACACCAGTGGCGAAGGCGGCTTTCTGGTCCAGTACTGACGCTGAATTGCGAAAGCTAGGGGAGCAAACAGGATTAGATACCCTGGTAGTCCTAGCCGTAAACTATGAGCACTAGGTGTTGGGGGTTTACTCTCAGCGCCGTAAGTTAACACGTTAAGTGCTCCACCTGGGGACTACGACCGCAAGGTTAAAACTCAAAGGAATTGACGGGGGCCCGCACAAGCG
>DAONDX010000029.1:0-6152 GCA_035402765.1 Candidatus Omnitrophota bacterium | reverse complement strand
GGGTTTTTACCGATAAAAAATAAAGAAGATAAAAAATAACCGCAAGACAAAAGGAATAGTTAGCAAAGCCGGTGTTTGAATTAGTTATCCGGTCCTGATTAGGCTGCGGGTTATTTGCGCAATTAACCGGTGTATAAGTTCCGGGGGAAGCCCTGAAAGCATCCGGGGGTCTGATAAAATAAAATGAAAAAAATATTATTGGCCGGCCTTGGGGTATTATTTTTTGCCACATTGTGTTTTGCGCAAGAATCCTATGCGTTGGTTGAAGTGCTGATTAAAAACGACGCGGGTTTAGTTTTTATCATGAATACCGTAACCAAAGCTGCCGACCAGGAGGCCTGTCAGAAAATCCTGCGTCCGATCGAGCAATTAAAAGATCAATACCAGGTTAGAACCCAATGCGTCAGCGGCGCGCAATGGGATAAATTGTTTAAGGATACTTTTGCCAATAAACCAGCCTCGGCAATCTATATTTCCTATAAAGATCCTAACGGTTATGAAACAAGAGTTAACACTAAGGTTCTCTCGGGGGCTGATTCGGCCAATCCCGGAATGCCGGTTGATCCTCCGGATCAAGAAGTTATTGCCTGGGCCGGCAGCATGATCACGGCGCTGGAAAAAGGCGGGATCAAAAACGCCAGGATAATTTATCCGCGCAAGAAAAAATGATAAATATTATTCAAGCAGCTCAAAACCTGAATGATTTAGTCCAATATCAAGAGGGCGCGGTGGTCAGTAAGGAGATTATTAAAAAAGACGAAGGCACGGTTACGCTTTTTGCTTTTGATAAGGGGCAGGGGTTAAGCCAGCATACCGCTCCGTTTGACGCTTTGGTTTATATCTTTGACGGCCGGGCAGAAATTACGATCGCCGGTAGAGAGCATCATTTAACCAGCGGCCAGGTTATTATCATGCCGGCAAATCAGCCGCATGCTTTAAAAGCAAAAGAGTCATTTAAGATGCTTTTAGCAATGATCAAGGCTTAATTAAAGCAGTTTAAAAATGAAAGGATCCGCATGTTTGATAAAATGAAGGGTTTGTTTGAGATGCAAAAGAAGATGCAGGAGGTCAAGCGCGTATTAGAAAATACAAATTTTGATATCCAGAGTTCCGATGGTTTAGTAAAAATTACCATGAACGGGGCTCAGGAGGTAAAAGCGATCACGGTTAAGGATAACCTTACAGAACAAGAAAGAAGCCGGTTGGATAGCGCGTTAAAAGATACATTTAACCGCTCGATCAAGCGTTCGCAGGAAGTCGCCGCTAGCAAGATGCGGGAAGTTACCGGGATTAATCTGCCGGGGATAGCCTAATGTTTGTTTTAGCTAATTTTATATCTGCGGCTGCGCATATTTTAGACATAATCTTAAACATCGTCTGCTGGCTGGTGATTATCCGGGCATTAATCAGCTGGGTTAATCCTGATCCGGGCAACGCCATCGTGCAATTTCTTTATAAGACGACTGAACCGGTACTAGAGCCCATCCGCAGGCATCTGCCTTTAAATATGAGGTGGGGGATCGATCTTTCGCCGGTTATCGTGTTTCTGGTGATCGTATTCTTAAAATCATTTTTAATAAAATCACTCTTTGATTTAAGTTTGTGGTTAAGATTTAAATAATTAAAAAAAATGAAGAAAGCCTTCTGGACCATAATTTTAATCCTCTTTCCGGCGGCCCTGGCCGGGGCTTGTAATTGGGAAAAGCAGGGGGATTACTATTTTCTTACCAAATATAACCGGGATAATTTTAGTTCAGTCGGCGCCGGCCCCAACGAATTTGCCAGTAAATATTTAAAATATGACGGGATAGATTTTTATGTGGGCGGATTTATTGATTGGAAGGATTACGGAAGGCTTAATCTGGAATACAATAATATGTTCTCTCTGCCGATAGCCAGCGGCAGCAAGGTTGAGGAGGTCCATCTTTTAGCCGGAGGCAATTACAGCAACAGCTATGAACATGACGGGTTAATGCGTTTATACGGAGATAAGTATTTTTACGCTACCCTGATAGCAATTTTTATTTATGAAGACGGCCAGTTTAGTGAACTTTCCGTCCCGGTTTTCTGGGATTGGTTTCATATCGGGCCGGGAACCTGGTCTAAAGGCGGGGCGAAGATCAAATCTTTAGGAGAGAACCCGGTGCGCAAAGATTGCAATATTTTTCACATTACTTTTGTTAATCCGCGTCTTGCGCAGCCGGTAAAAAATATATTGATCACGGATAGCTGGACAGATGACCGTCCATTTTCGGATGTTTTTGCGTTAACGATTAAGTCTTCCGACACTCAGGAAGCGGTACCCAAAAAGGCGAAATAAATGCGAATTTTAGTTATTGGTTCAGGCGGACGCGAGCATGCTTTGGTTTGGAAGATCGCGCAATCTAAATTATGCGATAAGCTGTTTTGCGCTCCCGGCAACGGGGGGATCGCTCAAAATGCCGAATGTATCGATATTAAAGCCGATGATGTCGGCGGATTACTGAAATTTGCCAGGAAAGAAAAGATCGACCTGACCGTGGTCGGACCGGAAAAAGCTTTGGCCCAAGGCATTGTCGATGAATTTACCAAAGCCGGATTGAAGATTTTCGGGCCCGGTAAATCCGCCGCCAGGCTTGAGGCCAGCAAGGTTTTTTCCAAAGAGTTAATGGCTAAATATAAAGTTCCCACGGCCAAATTTAAAGTTTTTGATAATCCGCAAGCGGCAAAAAAATATATTGAAAATTCCGGCGCTCCCTGCGTAGTGAAAGCCGATGGTTTAGCCGCCGGTAAAGGGGTGGTGGTAGCTAAAACTATCGATGAGGCTAAGGCTGCCGTAGTGGATATGATGGAGGTTAAGGTTTTTGGCGATGCCGCTAAAAAGATCATTGTTGAAGAATGCCTGGTGGGTCAGGAGGCTTCGATCCTGGTGATCACGGATTCCAGGAGAGTTTTGGCTTTGGCCAGCGCTCAGGATCACAAAAGAATATTTGATCAGGACCGGGGCCCCAACACCGGGGGGATGGGTGCCTATTCTCCGGCTCCGATCGTTACTGCCGCGGTATTAGGTGAAGTAGTCGATAAAATAATTAATCCGGTCATTGACGGTTTGGCTAAAGAAGGCATTGATTACCGGGGGGTATTGTATGCCGGCATAATGCTGACTCAAAAGGGGCCGCAGGCTTTAGAATTTAATGTGCGTTTCGGGGATCCGGAGACACAGGCGATTTTACCCAGATTAAAATCGGATTTAGTGGAGGTGATGCTGGCAGCCAGCTTAGGCCAGCTCTCTAAGATCAGCTCTTTAGATTGGGATAGCCGGGCTTGTGTATGTGTAGTGGCGGCGGCAGAGGGTTATCCGGGGAAATATTTACAAGGCCGGGAGATCAGCGGTTTGGAGGAGGCGGTAAAATTAGAAGATGTCGTAGTTTTTCATGCCGGCACAAAAAAGAGCGGTAATAAAACTTTAACTAGCGGCGGCAGGGTCTTAGGGGTCACCGGCCTGGGGGCGACGATTAAAGAGGCAATCGATAGAACTTATCAGGCCGTGGAGAAAATTAAATTTGAAGGAATGCAGTATCGTACCGATATCGGAAGAAAGGCGTTGTAATTAGCTATAAGTTATAAGCTGTAAGCTGTAAGCTATAAGGGGGGGTATATGAAAAAAATCAGCATTCTTATGGGAAGCCAATCGGATTTAGAAACAGTTAATGAAGCAGTAAATATTTTAAAAGAATTTAAAGTAGATTTTGACCTGAAGGTTTTATCGGCGCACCGGACCCCTAAAGAGGTGGCCAGCTATGTCGAGGCGGCGCCTAAAAAAGGCGTAAAAGTTTTTATCGCCGCCGCCGGAATGTCGGCGGCTTTGGCCGGGGTAGTGGCCGCGCATACTATTTTACCGGTGATCGGCATCCCCATTGAAACTAAAAACTTAAAAGGTATCGATTCTCTTTTATCCACGGTTCAGATGCCTCCGGGAATTCCGGTAGCTTGTATGGCGATCGGCAAATCCGGAGCCAAGAATGCCGCGCTTTTGGCTTTAGAGATACTCGGGGTTAGTGACGCGAAGATCAGCGCAAAACTTGCCAAATATAAAAAGCAGATGCGCCTGAAGATCTTAAAAACTAAAATTTAGCGATGAGCTCGACTAAAATTATTAAGGTTGATCCGGTTATGCCTCAGGAGGAGGCGATCCGCCAGGCGGCTAAAGTTTTAAAAAACGGCGGATTAGTAATTATTCCGACTGAGACGGTGTATGGGATCGCGGCCGATGCTCAGGATAAAAAAGCCCTGGATAAGCTTTATAAAATAAAGAATCGTCCCAAGGATAAGCCTTTTTCGATTTTGATCGCCCGGGATAGCCAGGCGCGGGAGTTGGCGATAGATATTCCGCCAGCTGCTTATAAATTGATGCATAGATTCTGGCCGGGGGCTTTAACGGTGATCTTAAAATCGCCAAGCGCCGGTAAAGTCGGGCTGCGCATGCCGGATCATCCGGTAGCTTTAGCGATTGTCGCTGAGTCGGGGTTAGCTTTAGCCTGTCCTTCGGCAAATATCTCGGATCAACCGGCGCCGGTAAATTTTGAGCAGGCGCTTGAAAGTATGGATGGCCGGGTGGACTTGGCCATTGATGCCGGAGCATCAAAAGTCGGATCAGAATCTACCATTGTGGATTTAACGGTTGAACCGGCTCAGATTGCGCGCAGCGGGGCAATTAAGGATGAAGAGATCATGGCGGTGATTAAATCCAAAAACGTGCTTTTTGTCTGTACGGGAAATTCCTGCCGCTCGGTAATGGCAGAGGCTTATTTAAAAAAACTTTTAGCCAAAGAGAAGCGCAGCGATGTTCAGGTCAGCTCAGCCGGTATTATGGCCCTGCCCGGTACGGGTGCCAGCGAAGGCACGCGGGATGTTCTGGCTGAAGAAGGCATTGATGTTTCAGATCACCGCGCTCAAAGAGTAAGCCGCCAGCTGGTTGAGCAATCTGATATCATTCTGGTTATGGATCAAGTCCATGAGCAGAGTGTGTTGCAATTGGCTCCGGAGGTAAAAAATAGGCTGTTTTTATTAAAGGAATTTGCTAGAATAAATGATAGCAATTTGGATATCTCTGATCCTGCCGGAGGGTCTCTGGAGTTTTACCGGGAGACTTTTTTAACGATTAAGGATGCCGTAGAAAGGATAATTAAAATATTATGATCTTGCGCCTTTCATTAGATTTAACTTTGAAGGCGCCCTAGATCTAGAGAAGAAATAAAAAGAAAGGTGCGGGATGAATAAGTTATTAATTGCTTCGGATCACGCCGGTTTTGATTTAAAAGAAAAATTAAGGGAGTATTTGGAAAAGAAAGGGATTGCCGTAAAAGATCTGGGCACGCATTCTGCGGATCGCTGTGATTATCCGCTGTATGCTTATCGTTTAGCTAAGGAAATCTCAACCAGAAAAGCCAAGCGCGGCATACTTATTTGTAAAAGCGGGATCGGCAATTCTATCGTGGCTAACCGCCTGCCGGGAGTGCGGGCCGCGCTTTGCCATAATTTAAAAATCACTAAACTTAGCCGCCAGCATAATGATAGCAATGTTTTGGTTTTGGGTTCAGGATTTGTTACAGCGGACCAGGCTAAAAAGATGGTCATGGCGTGGCTGGAGACTAAATTTTTAGGGGGCAGGCATTTAAGGAGATTAAAATTAATTAACCAGATCGATAAAAACATAAAGAAAGGCGTAAAGTGAAAGATTTAAAGCATTCAGACCCGGAAATTTATGAGGCAATCCAAAAAGAATTAGGCCGTCAAAATAGCAACATCGAATTAATCGCCTCGGAGAATTTTACCTCTCTGGCAGTTTTAGAGGCGCAAGGCTCGGTGCTGACGAATAAATATGCCGAAGGCTATCCCGGCAAGCGCTGGTACGGCGGGTGCGAATATGTGGATATTGCCGAAAGCCTGGCGATTGAGCGGGCTAAGAAACTTTTTGGAGCCGAGCATGTTAATGTCCAGCCGCATTCAGGTTCACAGGCCAACATGGCAGTTTATTTTGCCGCGCTTAATCCGGGGGATACGGTTTTAGCCATGGATTTATCTGCCGGCGGCCACCTGACACACGGCCATCCGAATAATTTTTCCGGCAAGCTGTTTAAAATGGTCGGTTATGGCGTGGATAAGAAGACTGA
>DAONDX010000028.1:0-6831 GCA_035402765.1 Candidatus Omnitrophota bacterium | reverse complement strand
TGGATGCGATTTTTCTTTATGTCTGCAATAAACTCAGCTATTACGATGGTTCAACGCTCATGAATTTCCCGGGATGCCTTCCTCCTTTAGTAAATAAAAAAGAATTAGGTATTTGGGTGCATCGGGTTCTTTATCAGCACGCCCGTTTTCAGACCGATGCGCAAGAAGCAGCCAACATTATTAATGCCCATGCAGAAAGAATTAAGATTGAGAAAAACACTGATAATCCTTTAGGTTGGGGAATTAGTTTGCCGGATGGATTAAAGGGGCAGAATGTAGTCTTAGTGCACAGCACAGAAAACAATTTAGATATCGTGGAATTATGGTTAATGCTTTTAGCTCTGCGTAGATCAGGCGCCGGCAGCGTTTCGTTGATTAATACCTATGCTGGTTATTCCCGTCAGGATAAAGTTTTTAGAATCGGGGAAGGTGCCAGCGCTTCCACTATGCTTAAAATAGCTTCCGCTTTAACCGACACTTATTTTGTTTCAAATATACATTATGGAGGCAAAAGTGGCTTTATTGGTTTAAATGGTTATCCGTTTAAACTTTATAATGTGAATGCTTTTGTTCAGCTGGCGGAGAAACTTTTTGATTTTATAGCTAGGCAAGTAGAAGCGTTAGGCTCGCGGCAGCTTTTAGCAGAGTTACAATTCCATCCAATTTTGGTTTTGGCTCCTGATGACGGGGCTAGTGAATATGTCAAGGAGGCAGCGGAAGTTTTGACGCACTATATCCTGGATAAATACGGTCTGGTTGTTAAAATTTACTTTGGATATATGGACAAAGTGCGTACTGGTTCAACTAGTGTTGAAATCCCGGCGTATATACTTTCTGCTCCCGGAGAATACTTAGAACAAGCCGGCGAGGTTGATGTAAACCAGTGTTGGGTATTTTTATTGGATGATGAAACTTCCTGGGGGACAACTAATTTATCCGCAACTTATGTATTAAGAAGAGGCATGGGTTTTGCCTGGCCAAGGATCTTATCAGGCGTAGTCCATGGTAAATTTGCTCAAGGCCTGGCGCCTTTTAAGAGCGGCCGGAACGAGCAAGAAATTCTGTCAGCGATCCAAGAAGGGATCGATTTAGAACCTTTGCCGGAATATATCAATGAAGAAAAGAAGCTTATGCCTGTGCGTTTGATCGTGGCTACGAAATCAGTAGCCAAAGCTTTAGCTTTACCGCAGGAACAGCAGGTTTCTATCGGTCCTTTGATCAGTTATGCCGTTAAGCGAGTTATCGGTAATGCTTCTAAAGATAATGCTTTTATGGAGTTTCTGAAACGTTTTGTTTTTCCTCATGATTTTTCTTGCGCCTCTTGCGAGTTAACCCTGCAAGAAAACCAAGAATTAGGTAGTCTTTTATCAGCCGCCAAGGCTGCTATTTTTGCGCAAGAGCCGGAGTATTTAGAGGAGAAGGAAAAGACCGGTGCCCTGCTTAATGAATTAGGTTACCGGGAACTCGCTCAAAGGTTAAAAGGAACAGTTGTGGTTAACGCTCCTCCGCAGCTTGCTTCTTTTCTGCGCAGATTCGAAAGTAAACATCGCCTTAAACTCTATCAGTGTAATATTAATTTCGGTTCCAAGAATTATATCATTATTCATCGGCCGGCAAATCTTAAAAGCCGCCTGGCCCATGAAATTTCTGCGCTTCAGGGCAATCCGGAAAAAGAGAATAAAAAATTGGAAGAATTTGTAGTTTCTTTGAGTAAATCCGACAAAGGCAGCCTTATTTTTTCCGATGAGCGCCGCCTGTTACGATTATCCAAAAGATACATTCCGGACTTTGCATCCGAGGGGATACTTATAGGAAGTTTGGCTTGGTTAATCGCCAGAGAAGCGGGCCTTCCGGAAGTATTCCAGGAGTTTCTCTATAAAGCAGGAATGGTCCATGACCTGGGAGAGGGCGACCCCTTACTTAACCGTCGTGATCGGAGGACTGTTAGGCCTGCTCGTTTTTTCCACGGATTAATGGCTTTTGCACACGCTAGCTTTACCTCGCGTATTTTAAAAAATAACGGTATTCAGCTTATGCCCTGGGAGGATGAAATTCTCTCCCACCATAATTATTATGAAAACTTGTATTTTAGCAGCGCGATCATTCGAAGATTATGGGTTATTTTGGAACTCTCTGACCGCATAATTTCCCGCCATTTGGCTGGTGCCAGGCCCGGAATTAAATTGCCGCAAATTAAACTCCAGAATACGATTATGGAATTGGAAAAATATTTCGATTCTGATTACGGGGTTTTAGGAGGCGGCCGCGGGGTATTGCCAGCAGAAGAAAAAGAAATACTTAATATCATCAGGTCTCTGCAAGGCAGTTTGGAATTTATGGCGATAATAAATTTAGCCTTAAACAGGACTTTACCGCTAGATGAGCTTTACTCGGCTACTTCTTCTTCTTTCGCGGAGTTGAAGGAAGAATTTACTTTTTTTCTATACAATACATTTGAAGAGGGGGTATTTGTTACTGAGAATAATATCAGGAGCGAGATGCCCTTGTCTTTACGTTCTAAGATAGCCTTCGGCGTAATGCCGGATATTTTAAAGCAGCTTTGCCGGGAGAATAAAATAGCTAGAATGTCGCTTCCTGTAGAAGGCCAGGGGTATCTTTTGCTCGATCTTAATAAAAACGGCGCTCGTAGCCCCTTAGCCGCTAAAATTGAAGGCTCATGTTTTTATACCGGATTTTCTAGCGGTATTAAAGATATACTAGATAGCGGGCATTTTAAGTTCTTGCCGCGCAATCTCAGAGGATATTATTTAAAAGAGGATTATCTTAAATTAACCTCCAGCGGCCAAGCCGTGATTGACCTGTTTATAGAAATATATGTGGGATTAGTCAGGTTATTTACTGAGAATTATTCCGTGAAGACTTTATCTGAAGAAGAAATCCGTAGTTTTATCGATGTTTTTACGGAGGATTTCTTTTCTGAAGAAAACCTGCAGCGTCTTTGGATGAATGATCGCTGCCGTGTTTTAGGTAATCCAAAAGAAACTCCAATGACCGAAGATTTTAAGGGTGGATTTTCGGAATTGATCGCTGATAAAAACAGGGTTAAAGAAATTCTTTTGCGGATGGCTTTAGCTTTTTCTTCCTTTTCTCAAGAAATGCCTAAAATACAAACTATCCGTAAGAAAAAAGAAATTATCGGGCAGTTGGAAAGAGCGATGTCCCAGGGGTTATCAGGTTTATTTGAGATTTATCCGTTTCTGCGTTCCTTTTCGGTAATTAACGCTGAAAATCCTTTTTACGGTAAGATGATTAATTTTTACAGCTATATATTTTCCATAGTCTGTGAGCCGTTCTATGCTAATAAAGCTACCTTTATTTTATATCTGGCAGGAGAATTAAAGCGTCAGGCTATTTTTGGAGAGGAAGATTTCTTTAAACAGGATAAGGAACGCGCTAATCTTGGCGCTTTAACGGCTTTTTCGAGTTTTTACAAAGCCTTTGCCGATATTTTAGGATGGGATATTCCTTCACAAATTAATGTTGCCTGGGGTTTGAACCGTGATAATGAAATTGGCAAATACATCAGGCAGGCAGAAACTGAAAGTCAATCTGAAATGGCGGACTTTATTAATTGCGGGCGTCTGCCGAAAGATGTAGAAGAAATTTGGGGGGATTATCTGGAATTGGCTCCGGGCAACAACACAGAACATCTGGAGTTTTTAAAGAGGCTTTTATTGCTGCGGAATTCACTGGAAAGAATAGCTTTGATCTGCGCAGCAGCCAATGCGATGGATTTCGGAGACAAAGCTTTTCAGGATGATAGCGGAAGGACAGACTTTAAAGAAGAGCAGTGGCTTTGTGATCAAATCGAAAAGGAAAAGAACAAGGGGCTGCAGGCAAATCATATTGAAGAATTTTTTGAGATTTTAGCCGGGCCGATTTTGAAACTGGAAATAAAAAAACTATCTGGCCAGGAAATTACTGATCTCCAGCGGCCCAGAGTAATTGTGCTTACCGATAATGCCGGAGAGACGGTATTCGTGATGCTTCTGGTGCAGTTTCTTTTGGATGCGGGTTTTAATGTAACGATTGCTAGCCGCGATATTCCGGTGATCAACGATATGACTGCGCAAGATACCTCCGCTTTAATTAGAGAACTAAGATTCAGGGGCTATTTTGAAAGGTATGACCATGACCGCTTAAAAGTAATTTCTTCCGGGTCGCGTATCTTCGCTACCCCGATAATGCAGTTAAGTTCAGCTTTTAAATCGGATTACGATGCCAAAAATACTGTTTGCGTGGTCGCTATGGGGCAGGGTAACTCCGAAAGCCTCTGGCAGGCGAAATGGGATAAGCCTTTCGTGCATATTCTCTATACTAAAAATCCGGAAAAAATAGAAGAGCTTTCCAGCTCTATCGATAAGCGTTCAAGTCTTTTGTTGGTTAATATGCCGATGTCATCTACGTGGAAAGATAAAATTTGTTTACAGGACTCACCGCATTTGCTGGCGGCTCTACATGCCTTAGGCGGGATTCAGATTATCCACGAAGAAAAAATATATATTATTAAAGAAGAATTTAACCCTGATGAATTAGTGGCAGAATTCTCCGCTTGTTTTAAGGGCAGGAATATCCTGTTAGATGCTTCAGAGGGTACGATTTATTTAGGTAAAGTAACAATCGGGGAGGGTGTGACTATAAGAGGCCAGGGCCAAACTATTCTAAGGGGCGGAGTAATTATGAAGCCAGGAGTAATTATCGAAAACTCCAGGATTGAACTCCCCGTGGTGATTAAGGAAAATGAGAGGGTAGCGGACAGGCATTTTGTAATTGCCAACGAAGGCAGTATTACCCGTCTGCGCCGTGAGAAAATAGATATTAATGGTAAAATCGTAGAGCGGGATACTGATGATGTCGTTAAAATCGGTAAAGGTAAAGGTGAGATGGAGGTGGCTAAGAGCCTATTGCCTTCAGGGCTTTGCGCTTTATCATTAAATAAACCGTTGGCGCGTATTTTAACTGATAAAGGGGTGGATATATCCGGAGATATGTCGACGATTTTTGTTTCGGATCAGGCGCAGATAGGCCCAGGAGTAAATTTACACGCGCAGGTTATTCTCTCTGGTGAAACTGCCATCGGGGTTAGTGCTGATATCGGCCCGGAAGTCCGCCTGGATAATTGTAAGGTTGAAGACGGGGTCAAATTGAGTAATATTGTTGCGGTAAATTGTATTTTTCACAGCGCAATTGAGATCGAAGGGATAAAATCCCTGGCTGATGAAGAGATCTATCCCTATCCATATCAGGAGATTCCCGAAGGTATGGAATTAACCGGAGTTATCGTGGATCCGGAATTGATCAAGGGTGTTCATGGAATTACTGCTTTAAGGTTTAAAAGAAAAACCCAGAGCCGCAGCTACAACCTTATCCCGGATACCAAAGCGGATCCGCATTTAAATTTTAGTGAGATCAGAAAAAATTATCCCGAACTTTTAGATGGATTAAAGCGCCAGGCTCAAGAGAGTATTTCTGTCGCCCGGGCCTCTTTCCAGGACGATAAAAATCTAACCGCGGCGCATTTTAAAAAGATCCAGGAAACGATAGATTTTATTTTAGCGGATCATGTTTTGGATGATCTCAACTGGTATGAAGTTAAGGGGATCCTTTGGCAGGTCATCTGGTTATATGCTAAATCGCCTTTTTACCAGGAAAAAAAGGCCGCGGATGATTTAGCTTTAAAAGATGTGCCCCATTTATTGAATCTTTTGGATCGTATCAATTATGGAAATTCGGAAAACATATTACGCCGCCGTCTTGCGTTGGCTATGGAGATCGCTGCCCTATCCAATATTAACGTTTTTGATCGCGCCAAGAAATATGATCCTGATGATCCGGTCACCCAGCTGAGTTATAAATTTGATGGTATTATGGGTTTGGTCCGGGGGATGATGCATCCGGATTACATATTTTACGCTTTAAACCAGCATTTTGAAATAAAGATGCTGGATGAAGTAATTGATTGTTTATTAGCCGCGCCGGAGGAAGAGAGAAAAGATAAGACGGTCATTTTTAATATTAATAATGCCGGGGAAGCGATTTATTGTTTAGTTCTGATCAGGGAAATCCTAAGGCTTGGTTATAAAGTAGTGATTACCGCTAACGACAAGCCTATCGATGATAACTATGATATGGCTGATCTGCGGGAAATATTTGATAATCCACTGGTGACCAGCCCGGAATTTCTGGGAAAATTTATCGATGCCGGGCGTCTATTTAAGATTTCCAACGGTTCCTGTACTTCAGGGTTAAATCTTGCCGCTGTTTCAAAGAAGTTTTATGATTTAGCGATTGACCGCCAGACAGTGATTATGTTCTCTATGGGCTACGATCTTACTTGGGACTCTCAGGACCACTCTTTGCCTTTTAATAGTGCTTCGCTGCTTTGGGTTAAGAATAAAATTATTATCAAAGGAATTATGGACCTTACTTCATTGCGCGGGACAGCGGCGATTATTTTTAGGACAAAGAGTCAAAGATCTGAGCTTAATTTTTACTCTTTGGATGTAACGGAGGAAGCCCGCCAGCGTTTAGATGCAAAAATTATAGAAGATAATCGCGCAGTTTATGATCAGGAAATCTCACGGGATTTAGCATTCTTAACACAGGTTTTAGGCCGCGCCCCGCCCTTGGTGAGCTTTATTACTACTGCCAACCGTTCGCTTACCCAAGGTAAAGTCGCTGCCTGCGATATTGATAACAAAATCGTCTATATCCATCCTTATTTCTTTGAACTTCCTTTCGCCAAACAATTAGAGATCCTCTACCATGAACTTATATCCCATATTGCCAAAGGCATCCGGGATGAAAATG
>DAONDX010000027.1:0-6992 GCA_035402765.1 Candidatus Omnitrophota bacterium | reverse complement strand
AAATCCTCTACCATGAATTAATATCTCATATTGCCAAAGGCATCCGGGATGAAGAGGCGGCGATGCGGGATACTAATTTAACGGTTATTCTTTGGGCTTTAAGGCCGGAAGTATCCGGAGCCGAACATAAAATATTGCCGACCGAGCGTATAGCTTCGGATCCGGATTTTGATTTGGAAGAACAAGAGGATTGGTATGTCCATCGCAGCAGCAAGCTCCGTTTACGGATAATCACCGCTACTTCACTAAAAGAAAGAAATAAACTCGATGAATTAAGTGAAGGAATAATTGCCGGGTTAAAGCAGATTTCCGACGAAGCTTTTAAAAATAATGACCAAGCTTCCGGTAAAATAGCCAATTGCATTATTTCTCAGATTAAGCTGCCTAATTTATGGCTGCTTAGCCGGTTTATTATTGAAGCGCGCGATGCGCAAGGGGTTTTACGCGGGTTAGTGCGCGCCAGTTTTATCGGAAATAAATGGCTTATTTCGCATGAGAGTATCGCTTATCCTACGGGAGAAGGTACGGGCTCAATTATGCATCAATTTATGCTGCGTTATATGCAAAGCAAGGAAATCCCGGTTTTGCGTATCGAAAATATATCTAAAAATAATCTGCGTTCTCAAAAGCACTGGCAGAATTTTATTGAAAAAGTAATTGGAAAACCGTATCAGCCGATTGACCGGGGGAATTTCTATGATCTAGCGGTTGATCTTTCCGGAACGCCATTTGATTCCAGAAAACAGGCTGATATAGAGCCAGTTCAGGCGCTTGCCGAGGTTGCCAATAAACCCGATAGATTATTTAGCGATGTTGCCGGCAGGATAGGTTTTAATAAAAGAGAACTGATTTTAACTCCGCATTTAAAAGACAGGGTTAAGATACGCAGAAGCCCGGGCAGATTGGAATTAATTGATGTGGAGGAAGAAACGAACAGATTAACATTGGAAGTAACGCCGAAAGGTTTGATGTTTGTTTTACCTGTATTTAAAGACCGGCCGGCGCAACAGGTCGAAATTGACTTTAGCCGGTACCCGGGCCACGGAATGATCGGCTTATCTGAACATCCCTTAATTATTGAGTTTGTGATCCGGTTATTCTGGATGTCCCATAAAAAAGATAGTTTAACAGCGGCATTAATGGGGGAATTGAGAAAGTTAAAGATCAGCTATGATTTACAAGTTAGAAATTTACTTTGGCAGGAACAGATAATCAGCCTGCCCCGGTTTTATGAAGAGATGCCCGGCACAATTCGAGTTTATCGTGATTCAGAAAGAGGCTCATATTTATTAGCTCTTGAAGAGGTTGCTCACCCGGACAATTTCATAATTTTCCTGAGAAAAGGCAATGAATTTTATATTATGGCGGATGTCTTAGGGGCAGATACTTTGATCCCGCATAGAAAGAGGTCGGTCTATCCTTTAGAAACTACGGTTTTTGAAGATTTTGATTTACATATCCTCAGGCCTAATTATAAAAAAGTAAAGGGAGGCAGCAATGCGGCCAGCCTGGGACAGGCAAGCATAGGATTTAGCAGCCGGGATGAAGTATTGGTTGAACGCAGAGAGGGCGCGATTACCCGCAAAGCAGAATGGGCCAGGGATAAAATTATTATGCGTAATCCCACACGCCCCGAAGAGATAATCACCGTGATAACACGAATAGGTAAAGATATCTTTACCGTGGATGGTATAGCTTTTTCTGATGGGAAGTTGGTGCCGGTTAAGGCTGATCGTATAAATTTAAGCACTTTAACGCATAGTTTCCCAAGTTTAGTTTCATCTCGTTTACGCGATTATTTTTCTCCTACTGATTGTCCCGTAGGAGACCCGGATCGGCTTGTAGCATATGAATTTACCGGCAAGATGATTGTAAGAAAGGAGCGTAATGCAAATAGTGATAACCGTCTCTTTTCGACTATTCTCCCGGCTTTGGGGGCGGTGGGATTTTTGATGGGGATGCTTCCGGGCTGGTTGGCGGTGATATTAACCGGTATCGGCTTGATGTTGCCGGCGTTAATGATAGTGCATCAACGTAAATTTGTTCCGTCTTCTACCGGTACTTTACCTGAATATATCAGTTCACAGACGCGTAGATTAGAAGAGCATTATGCTGAACCGGTAGTCAACGCGTATAAACATTTATCCGAAAAACTTAATTTGGGCCCGCAAAGCCTGGTAGTTTGTGTAGGTTCAGGTTATCCGCTTTCCATGGCCACTCATCCGGGAAGTATTCCTTGGGAGGAATTATTTTATTTCGGCTTGAGGGCAAAGGTGCAGGTGTATGAACCGGATCCTGTGCTTAACGCTTCCTGGCAGGAGGCGGCTTTAAGTTGGCGAAGTAAAGAAAGTTTATCTAAGGCGCATGAGGCTTCCGGAAAGATCTATATTGTCCCGGCAGCCAAAGCCAGATTTCAGTATTCGCTGTTAAAACCCTACTCAGCCGATGCGGTAGTCATGATGTCGGTTCTTTCCGACTATGAAGATATTTCTTATTCTGCGCGTTTGGAAATTTTTTCCGAAGCTTTGAAAATCCTCAAACCGGATGGATATCTTATCATCGGAGGATATGCTGATTCTTCAGTAATTAAAGAAAGTGATGAAAGAGAAGAAACCGCGCTTTTCTTGGAGGCTATTCATGCTTTGGGGTATAGCTATAGCGTAATTGATCAAGGGCGCACTGCTTCCGATATAAAGGTGCCCAAATGGTGGATGACAATTAAGGTAACACAAAATAGAAAACCGGTTGAAAAAAATAACCAAAAAGAAGTAATCATTAACAGGTTACCGTTTTACGCTCCTTTAAAAATATGGCGGAACATCCGCCCGGCGGGATTTGGTGATATAAAATCAATATCAAAACTGTACCAGGAAGTTTTAGATACAAACTTGTCTTTTGATGAAACAATGGAAGAATTAGAAACGACCTGGGTTTATGAAAGCTGGGGCAGGATTAAGGCCTTTATAAAGATTGAGCCGAATGCAAATCTTCGGAAAGCCACTATTTCATTTATTGCAGTAGAAAAAAACGCCCGCCGCAAGGGAATCGCCTATGGTTTAGTGCTCCGGGCGGTTAAAGAGATGACCGCTAAAGGATATTTACGTATTACTTTTCAAGATGCCTCCGGCGGCAGAACCACTAAACTTATGCAAGAAAAATTTCCGGAATTGATAGAGGCTGGGGTAATTGTTTTAGCGGGTGCTGATAGTAATAAGAATAAGGAAGAACCGGAGGATGTAAAAGAATTGCAGGATCCGGCTCTAAAGGAGATCAGCTGTTATTCTATAGCTAGCGTTTCTGACGAGAATCTAGCGTTGCGCCGTATCCGCGTTATCAATTTTTACAATGCATTGTTTGCTTTGTTGGCGCGCCAGGGGGTTTTTGAAGGGCAGACTTTGATCTATCCGGCATCCGGGGTAGATATACTTCCCGGCCGTTATGCCAACACCGTAGTTTTGAATGAGGACTATTTGCTTTTGGCTGCCAGGCGTATATTTGGTAATAATCCGGAATACGAGAAATATCTGCGCTACCCGGATGGATTGATCGATGCTAACCGCGTAGATTTATATGAGAATTATACCGGGCCGATAACTACCGCATACAAGGCGGTACTGTTAAAAGGTTGTTTTAATTTCTTGGCTAAAAATTCCTCTTCTAATTTTCTAAAATATCTTGGCAGGCTGGATACTTATTTAAGCCTGGGCGATAGAATCATTATTCTAGATGAAACAGATAGAATTCAAGGTCTTGATTATCTTTTGGCCAGGGGCTATAGGGTAGTTGGTGATTGGTTGCCTATCCAGGATATGGAGAGTTTGAATAAAATCCTGAAGAACATGCGCAGCCATCTTCAAGAGAACTATATTCAAGAGCGCACAGAAGAGAAATTGTTAGTGCCGAATACGCTAGTGATCCTTGAAAAAACCAGGCCTTCTTTGAATGGAGGAAAGATTCGTTCTCCGGGGAAGAGAAACTATTTCTCGATGCTCCGGGCGATCAAAGGGGTGTTGGCCAGGCGATATTCTCCAGCAGTCCGAAATTGTCTTGATCGATATTTAAGACAGCATCATAAAGCGTATTTAGCGGACAAACTTATTCATGAATTAAGTTCGCAGGATATAAAAATATTTTCTGGTAGTAATATTCCGGCTTACAGAATCGCCAAGGTAAAAGAGATTTTAAATACAGAAGTAAAAGATATTCTGCTTGAAGAGCAGGTAACCAAAATAGAAACAGCTGGACAGATTTATTATGTTTATCATGTAAGTAAAAAGGGTTCTATTCCTTTAGCGAGCATTAATGATCAATATGCCTGGGTGGCCGGGAATAAATTTAAGCAAGCCGAAGTAATAAATAAGCTGAAAATATTCTTAAATCGTCTTTTTCACATTCTTTTACCATTAGGCATTATTTTGGCAAGCGCTTACTCTCTAAGGTTTACTTTTATGCATGAATTGAGTATTCAGTTTTCTATAATAGTTACATGTATAGAGGTTTTGGGAGGTTTAATCGGGTTGTTTTTATTTGTTGAAAATATCAAGCTAATTTCTGAGCATAAACCAGCTAAATTTTTCTTCGGGATCGGTAAGGAAATTAAAAAAATAACTAGTCTGAAAAAGATGGCTTTAACTCGATTAGCCGACGAGGCTTATGTGCAGCAATTGAAAAAAAGCCAAGCTAACCGTGGTTCAGTTTTTATAAAGAATTTTAGCCTAAAAATTCTGGGTCCGATGGTAATCGGAGCTGTAGTGACATTTGAGTATTTTAATTCAGCCAGCTGGTTGATTTTAGCCGGAGCTTTATTCGGGGTTTTTGTATCCTATGCAGTTTCGACAATCTACAATTTTCTATATTCTGGCGTCAATCGCTATAAATTCCGTAGTGAATTTGTTAAGCAGTATTTTAAGGATGATGGATTGCAGAATAACTTAGCGGATAGAATCAAACAGATTGAATCTAAATTTAAGTTTTTAGCTCCGGTCAGAAGCTTATGGAATGATTTTACTTTAAATCATCCTGTTTTGGCTGGTATGATCAGCTTAATTTTAGGAAAGTTTCAGGTGATTTTTTGGTGCTATATGTTAAGTTCTGCGGTAATTCCTTTTATTAGAATGGATATTAATCGCACTTCTTATCTTAAAATATTATGGATAATTATTGAGCCTACAAGTTGGGAATGGGGTTATAATTTTGGCAGGCAACTGATACTTAATCTTGATAATCTGAATTTTAATCTTACCTTAGAAGAGATTACTAGATTAGGCATAATTGTTTTAGGGTTGGTAGTATTATCTTTACCTCGTCAATTTAAGAGTTGGTATAAAATTATTATTAATAGTTTTATAAAATTCTGGGTTAATCTAATACAGATTTGTATTATTGTTGCTATAATGGGAGGGCTTAGTTCCGGGAATATAATATCAAATAATATGCAACAGGCTACCGGGATTAATTTTCCTCAAGTAATTCACAGTTCCCTTGGCGGTAAAGAGGATCTAGAAAATTGGAATAAAGCTTATTTTGTCTACCAGCAAATTCAAGCAGACCCTGAGTTAATTTTGCAGATGGAAGTCGGTCAGGAAGAATTGGAAATTCTATTGAAAGAATTTCACGAAAGAGCAGGTAACAAAAACTGGAATCTGTATGCTTCACAGATCAGGGAGCTTTGCGTTTTCCTTTTGGGTCAAAAAGATAATGTTAAGTCTAGAGAATTACTTAATTCGGCTTTAAATGATTCGGATAAAGACGTGCGAACAATGGCAATAGTTTCTTTGAGCAGGAATAATGATAAAGTAGCAATGTCTTTGCTTGGAGATGTTTTGTTTAATCGGGGAGGGGAGGTTCAAGAGGCGGCAATTCTTAGTTTGTCGGATGTAGAATCTTCGGAAGTAACGAACTTTTTGTTAAGAAGTTTAAAGGATGATTCACATTCTGATATTCGCTATGCTGCGGTTAGAGCTTTAGCGGGCAGAGTTAATTTACCTGAAGTAGAAGAAGCATTGATTTATGTTTTCAAGAATTATTATGATCCGTTAGCTCAACAGCAGGTAGCTTTTAGTCTAGTGGATAATATAAATTCGCCCGAAGTAGAAAGTTTTTTTATTGGCGTTTTATATGATAATACTGCTCCGCTGATCCAGCAGCAGGCAATGCTTAATTTAGAGGGTAAAGTAAATTTACCCGAAGTAGAAGAAGCTTTTATTTATGCTTTAAAATATGGCCAAGATCCGTTGGTTCGGCAACAGGCAGTTAATAATTTAGCAAGTAGAGTAAGCTCAGCTAAAGTCGAAAAAGCTCTTATTTATTCTTTAGAATATGATTCTGATTCATCGGTCCGGCAACAGGCCGCTCTTAGCTTAGCGGGTATTAATAATTTGTCAGTAAGGAATATTATGCTGTCTGCTTTGGTTGATTCAGATCCACTAGTAAAACAGGTAGCGATCATGTATGTGGCTCCTCGTGCAGATGATGCAGTAATGGAAAGGATAAGACAATTTGTATCTGATCCGGATTCAGGTGTTCGTCAAGCCGCGATATTAGCTTTAGGAACAAGATTAAGCGATTTTCCTGAAAATTTTGAGCTTATTCGGTCACAACTTATTGATC
The DNA here is from genome assembly GCA_035402765.1 of Candidatus Omnitrophota bacterium. Classification (GTDB taxonomy): domain Bacteria; phylum Omnitrophota; class Gorgyraeia; order Gygaellales; family Profunditerraquicolaceae; genus UBA6249. The sequence continues at coordinate 383 of DAONDX010000027.1, read as the reverse complement.
CTGATTCGGAAATTCGATTGGCCGCTGTTTTGTCTCTCGGCCCAAGTATGAATGAATTCCCGGAGTTAAAGCAGCCATTTTTAGACATTGCTAAAGATGCTCTGCAGCCAGTTGAGATCCGTCAGAATGCAATGACTTCTTTGTCAGTTGTTAATACTCCGGAAGTAGAATCCCTGTTAGTGAGTAATTTAGATAATATCGATTGGCAGATGCGCCAGAGCGCAGCGCTGGGCCTGGGCAATTTTACCGATATTAGAATTCCTGATTTACTTGAGCCGTTGGTTCAGGATCCGCAATGGCAGGTTCGGCAGGCTACTGCGCTTTCTTTGGGTAATTTTGATCAGCCGCAAACCATAGATTATCTTAAGCCGCTTTTGAATGAT
>DAONDX010000026.1:1945-7938 GCA_035402765.1 Candidatus Omnitrophota bacterium | reverse complement strand
GTGATGTTAGTCTATGTCAGCCGCGGTCACCAGGGGAGTCTGCGCTCTCAAGCCGGCCAGCTTGGTGCCGGTCAGTATGCGCCTAAAAATACAAGAATTAGGAACCATGAGACTAAGAGGGTAACTAAGAATGAACAGGCCTCTAGTTCGACGACTACTAAACATTCTCAACATCCTATAGGGGAGATAAATAAACCATTAGAAGGGGATCCGGATGTAGTGTTACCGGAGGATGAAAACAGTCAGGAATATAAAGATGCGGTAAAATTAAAATATGGTTACATCGGTCAAATTGGAGATGCGCTGGGATTAGTGTATCTTTATATGAACGCTTGGGAATTTGCTGTAGATCGGGAGCGTATAGATACTGCTAATGCTGTTAGAGGTGGTGAGTGGCCTTGGTCGCAGCTACCAGGTTGTAGAAACATAGAGTATAATCTTTTGGGCGGACCACCAGTCGAAGGAACCTTGGATGACCCACTGGGAAAAGGGTCAGAGAATCTTTTGAAAACTTTGAATGACCTTGCCAACGCTTCAGATGCAGACTGGCCTCCTCGAGAAGCGGATGTATCTTACAGCGGATCAAGCAGCGCTGAAAAAGGCACAACCGGAGTGAGTAAAGGGATAGATGAAACTTTAGGCAGTTACGGTGCAGACTATTAGAAGGCGTTTTAGGGATTAAAAAGGATAAATTAAACTTTGGGTGATTTGTGAGAAGCCTATTTTTCCGTAGAGGACAAAATTTAGTCGATCTGGCGTTGATTATCGGCGTGGTGGGTTTGGTAATCATTAGTATGGAGGTCTATATCAGACGGGGCGTGCAAGGAAAGGTAAAAGATATGGCAGATTATGCTATATCCGGTTCCCAGTCAGCAACGCAGTCAGAAGACCAGGTTGAGCAAACAACGAAAACCACATTTTCCGCGGATTCAAATTTGACCTTGAGTGAATTTAAGGCAGGCGGAAAAGAACTAAAAGGAACTGAAAATTCATTCACTGAATATGTAACCGGGGATTATAAAGAACCAAAGAGCAGCGGTGAGTAGGGATATTTAAGGATCAGCGGCATTTTTATAAGGAGATCAAGAAATGTTAAGCAGCCGGAAAGGCCAGGCCATTCTGGAATTAGCTATCTTGGGCTCGTTGATTATTATGGCTTTTTCTATTGTAATTTCTCTGAGCGAGAATTATAATCGACAGCAGTCTTATATGCAACAAACCTTCCGTTCTACCCTGTATAAAGCCCAAGATATTAATGATTCCGGTTCAGTGAGCACAGTTGATTTCCGCAGAATGCCCAATGTGGCTAGCCCTATGGAAATCGGGCAGCTAAATGAATTCAATAGCGGCAACAGCGTTCTTTGGTCAGATGGCAAGAAGAAAGGCGGCGCATTTACTCAGTCCAAACAGTTTTTCTTACATAATCGAGGCGCATATGAGGAAGTTGCCTCCGGCACAAGCGGAACGATCCCGGGCTCTACCACGGTAAGCAGCTCCGGTTATCAGACTAATTTAGGAGCTGACGGTAGTTTTGATAAAGGCCAGGTAGGCGGCAGTATTAATACTCAAAAAGATCTTAATGCGCAGGATACTATCGGCGGGTGGGCTACTGTCGGAGATAAAACTGTAGGTACCGGAGGGGCTTTGGGAACGGGCGGTAATTATGGTTTTGATGGGGCCGGTGTCGTCCGTCATACAAATAATACCAAGGAATAGAGATGAATAAAAAAGCTCAAGCAGTATTGGAATTTTCATTAATGTTTATTATCGCCGCCGTTTTAATTTTGGGAGTGTTAGCTTTGTGGAAATGGTCAAAAGATAATATCGGCGCCCGCCAGGGAGCATTCGAGGGCTCGCGGGTAGCGGCAGGTAAAAAAGCTTCTCCGGGTAAGCCGGAGGTGCCTTTTGGGGCTGGTTCTCCTAAAGAGCCGTATATGTTAAATAGATAAAAGGAGGCAATTTTGTTTTTTCTTAGGCAAATTAGAAGTGGATATTTCAGAAATAAAAACCGTAGGTCAGGGCAAATTTTTCCTGTTTTGTTAGTTTGTATAGCGGCATTATTGGCCGCCGTTGTCATTACTAGGCAAGTTGGGGATGCTAATATTGCCAAGACTTCTGCTTCTAATGCCGCCGATGCCGGATCCCTATCTGCTGCTTCATGTATGGCCGGAGCTTTTAACCGGTTAGTATTCCGGAATTTGAGTGCGGATGGTTCCAGGGATAGCGAGGAAGCCACTCTTGGTGCAGCAGGGCATCTGGGAAATTATATGGGGTATTCTACCGGCGCGCTCAATACCTATTACTATTACAAAGAAATGAAAAATTATTATAAACAGATGCGCGATACTTACATGGAAGCCTATAATGCCGGAAATAATTATTTAGCGGAGGCATCCCGTTTAATTGGGGAGGCAATAGTTCTAGCTACTGATGCAAAAGAATTGATTAGCCATGGAGAGATGGGTTGTTCGAATATATGGAATGATCAGGATCTGGCTGCTGATAAGAATAGGTTAGCCAGGGATAAAATACATGAAGCCGCCCTCTGTGTGGGAGCTTTTAATGTTTGCACCGCGTATATGCAAAAGATTACTTCCTGGTTTAAGTGGGGCCGGGCTGATTCCGGCGGGAGCGTGGGGGGGGACCGGGGGCAACTGCGGAATTTTTGTGACGCGCTTGCTTTTATGGATGAGTCCTATAAAAGAGCTATCCAAACCGGGCAATATTATGCCATGTCTAACAGCGGCTATACCTCAAGTCTTACCAGCGGGCAGTCGGATGCGTTTAATTTCTGGCTTGGAGGGTCAGGGCCCCGGCAATTTCCTCCTTCAACTAATGGGGCTTTAACTTATCCTCCTGATCCGTCGGCTCCCGGGTGCAAGATTACTGCTGATGTGCAAATACCAAGTATAACAAAGTATCAAGTTAATATGGCAATGTGGAATTTTCCGCAAGCCCATACGTTTACATCTATTCCCATTTCGTGCACGGAATGTGCTTGTAGTATTGATCTTCCCTCTGAGAATTTTACGTTTGATCCGTTTAATATTAGAGCCTCAAAAAAATTAACGGATGATTTATACTATAATATCCACGATTACTTTGAATCACTTGCTCTAAAGAGTGAGGAGATACTTAAATTGACGCAAGAAGCGGCGGATTGCTGCAAGTGCACGTGTCCCGGCGGATATTCAGGGTGCGGCGAATGTGGTGCTTCGTGCGGTCTATGTTGTGAAACCGGCGGGGCCGGGAATGCTTGCGTGGCTAATTCGGGAGCGGCATGTGATTATGATGCCAAGTATACTGAAGCTGATAAACAGCGGACATGCTTAATGAAGAATGAACAATGTATTATTGATGCGTTAAATGACATTGTAAGTAAACCTGCGCAAACTCCTCCTGCCGCATCACCTTCAAGCATAGCGTCGCTGAAGAAATGGAATGATGATATTTGGACGCATGTTTGGCCTGGTGATGGCGGGCTTATTTTTCCTATCGATCGGTTGCCCGGAGATGCCGGTTGTCAAGATACAAAGGAATATTTAGGCGTAGCCGACGATCTTCCTAACGGCAGGGGTATGATGGTGATTAACGTTGAGGATGTTACGCTTTCCGGACCTTGGGAGGTATCTTGCACTGTAACTGCTAGCTGCGGAGCATCCAGTTTCAGCAAATCTAAGTTTACGGGTTATCCTGATACCGGTGAAAAAGGTAAGCTGGTGGGGCAATTTAAAGACATTTATTATCCAGAGATCATTGAAGCTAATTAGCGGCGTTAGAAGATAACCAGCAATTATCTTTCTGATCCGTACAATCAAAAACCACTATTTTTTATGCCAGATTATCCTTTTAGCGTACAAGTTCTTCGGAGAATTTGTCTAAAACGCTATAGGATTCTATAAAGCAAAAGCCGCATAAAATAAGTGGTTTTTTTCTGTAAATCTGGTATGTTAGATTATAGTTGGAGCCGGATAAAATAACCATTTTAATTAACCATAGCGTTGACCAAAGGATAGGACAATGCAGATGAAAAAAATAAGTCTTAGGGCTCAGTCGACCATCGAATATGTCGCGGTAATCCTGGTGATTATCGGCGTATTTATCGTCGCAGGAATATATTATCAGCGCAGCCTGCAGGGTAAATACCGGCAGACCGCAGATTCCTTAGGCGGCGGCGAGCAATACACCCCTTAAAATTGATATTTCAAGAAATTCTGGTAGATAACCGTAAGCGTATTTACCGTAATTTGCGTTTACAGTTAAAATAACGGAGAATTATGCTTCTATTACTCAGTATTTTAATCTTATGTTCGGTTATATTAATATCTTATAGCCTGCTGCCTGTTTTTGTGCAAAAGATACACTCCCGTCAGCTGCAAAAAGAGGCGGTATTTGCCAAAGAGCTGGACAATATGTTTTATGATAAAAGCCCTAAGAATATTGTCATGCTTTATTATATTCTTCCGCTGGTTTTTGGCGTCGGAGGCTACCTGATTTTAAATTCCCCGCTTTTTATGATCTTAGGCGCGTTGATCGGCGTAGCTATCCCGAATTTTATTTTGAAAACGCGCTATAAGATGAGGATCCGTAAATTTAACGACCAGCTTTTGGACGCGATTAACATGCTTTCCAGCTGTATCAAGGGAGGGTTAAGCCTTTTACAGGGGTTGGAGGTGTTGGTTGAAGAGATGCCTGTTCCGATGAACCAGGAGCTGGGTTTGGTGGTCAGAGAAAATAAGATGGGTATTCCTCTGGAAGAATGCCTTAAGCGTTTGGAAAAAAGATTAAATATCGACGAGTTGGGGCTGGTCGTTAATGCGCTCCTGGTTGCCCGCGAAACCGGCGGTGAATTGCCCAAAGTGTTTAGCCGTCTTACGGTAACGATCAGAGATAACCGGAAATTACGGGAGAGTATTAAAACGCTTACTTTGCAGGGAAGAATGCAAGGGGTGATCATGTCTTTTCTGCCGATCGCCTTTGTGGGTTGGGTTCTTTCAGTGAATAAACATCATTTTGATATTATGCTGGAAAGCGACATCGGCAGGATGCTGCTGATTATTGCCGTAGTATTGCAAGCTGTGGGGATGGTTTTAATCAAGATATTTAGTACAATCGAAATCTAATATGGAAATAGTTATATTTATTTTTATCCTAACTTCAGTCGGGCTAGTGGTTTGGAGCTTGATCTCTTCTTCATCCAGTACTCTACCGCGTGTTGCTCAGGATGGTTCGGGAGTCAAATTTCAGAAGCCGCAGTTTGATTTTGCGCGGGTCTTTCCTACCGGCTCACTTTTAAAAAGCACCGGAATGATCACTAGCTTGAAAAAAACCCTGGATGCGGCGCGGGTAGGTATTTCTCCGGGAGCTTTTTTCAATCTGAAGATACTTTTGTGCATTCTTTTAGGAGTGTTGGTAGTTGCCGGCAGCGGGAAAGCCGACCCGATAATGCTGTTAATTGTTGTTGCCATCGGTTATATTCTTCCGGATTTCTTTTTAAAACGCCGGATCGCCCGGCGTAAATATTTAATTGCCCGCAGGCTTCCGGAGACGGTGGATCTTTTAGGGCTTTGTATTGAAGCCGGTTTGGATTTTGTGAATGCCGTAAAATGGGTAATTGACCGAACTCCGCATACCCCGATGACCGAAGAACTGACTTTTGTTACCGAAGAGATTAAGTGGGGTAAGCCGCGTATTCAGGCTCTTAAGGATATGGCACACCGGCTGGAGATACCGGAGATGAGTTCTTTTGTGCAGACTATTATCCAGGCAGAGCGGATGGGTACTCCGGTGGCGGAGGCCTTTACCATCCTTTCTGAAGATGCCCGTGCGCAAAGATTTCACCGCGGAGAAAGAACCGCTTTGCAAGCTCCTATTAAGATCCTGCTGCCCCTTATTTTCTTCATTATGCCGGTAATCGGCATTATTGTAGGAGGGCCCATCTTGCTTACATTTATGCAGGGCGGCCTTTCCGGATTTAAATAAACCCCTATTTT
>DAONDX010000026.1:0-1845 GCA_035402765.1 Candidatus Omnitrophota bacterium | reverse complement strand
AATACGGATAAGCGCGCATAACTAATTTTATCTAAATATCCCAGATCCTGAGCCAGAAACAGATGATATTTTTTTCTTCTAAAGAACTATCCGCCAGATTGAGAAAATGCGCAAAATCTTTACCGCTTCTTCTTTTGTAACCCTCAACAATATCAGTAGGCACGGAAGCAGAAGATCGCCTTAATTGAGAAGTTAGACTGTATATTTCTGAGTGCGGGAAACTCTCGCTGATTTTGTATATTTCTAGAACTAGTAGATGGGCTTTCTGCCGTACTTTTATTTCTTTAAAAGTACCTGCCATGTGTTTTTAGCTTACAGCTTATAACTTACGACTTATAGCTATAAAAATCCCTTTGCTATTTCAATAGGCGTTCTTCTTAACTAAATCTAACTATGCTAAAAAGTGGGTATCTTCCTTTCCACTTTAAGGGGAAAGGCCAACTTTTTAAGTTGATGTTAGTGGTTTACTATTGTCCAATCTAAATCAACCATTCTAACATTGTCCACTCTGATTGGTTATTTGTCCAAACAGGCGAGCAAACTCGGGATCGATATTTAAACCTGCTTCAATTCGATAATCGATTGTACGATTCTACTGTTATTAGAATAGAGAGGCAGTGGAATTTATCTTTTTTAAGTACTGCGGCCTGATCTTTTGAGCTGTAAGGCCGCTACTTATTTTGAAAATTTGGCGGCTTTATCCTGCCACCTTTTCAAAAAGAAAGCGTTACCAAAATAAGGGTATTTTCCACTTGACAGCGTCTATCTCCGGTGTTATATTTAAGTGTAAGTTGAAAGGGTACCAAAGGTAAACTTAGAGTAATCTAAGGACACAAAGCCACGGGTCCTATAATCAAGAAAAAGCCTCAAGGATAGCCGGGTTGCCAGTATCGACGAGAGTTGGAATTGACAACTCGTTTTTATTAAAAAACTTGCTAAAAGATTTTAAAAAGATTTTAGTAATTAACTTGGTGAATGAATGAAAAGAAACATCAACAAGATGATAAAAAGTTTTGGGGTAAGGGGAAGATTTTATTTTTTATTTATTTCTATTAGGTAAAAGATGAATATGAACCCGCAACAGACAGAAGAACGGATTGAGCAGCCAAAGAAGGAATTCAAGTCAAGTTTTAAGGCTTGGATCCGTATGGTTGCTTTTGTTGTTGTTGCGATCTTCTTGCCTGAACAAGTAGCCCAAGCAGTCGAATATGACTGGCGGGTAATCTGGAATAAGCCTGCCGTAGGAACTATAGCTCCGACCTATCTGAAGGATCTTAAGAATATTGATACTGCTTTAGCCATTCGCAATATACTGAATGATATTGCGAATAAGCCGGTAAACGCAATCAAGGTTTCGTCCAATCTGACCATTAATCTAGATAAGCCTTTGAAAATGTCCAATCAGAAGATTAATGAAATTACTGAATGGTTGAAAGGAAAAACTTGCGGATCTAAAGCTTTGTATGATTATTTAAATTATTCCGGTACTAAGGCAGCGGAAGAAGACATCGCAATTATGGCCCTTACGGTGGATATACTCAATGATGTGGTTAAACCGGAAGGGAATCCTAAAGTTATTAAGAACTCACTTTACGCCCTTTCGCAAGCGGCTAAATTTTTCGGGGCGGATCTATTCCCGGTAAAATTTAACGCGGATACTAACCTCAGCCTGTCTACGCCTTTTATCGCGCATTTAAATTTTGACCATTATATTTTAGTTACGCGCGTAACTGAAGAGAAGGTGTATTACAGCGAAGAACATAAAGAAGAATTTCTCCCTAAAGACACATTTCTGGCTAAATTCAGCGGTTACGCTTTAACGAGCGTTTTGCCTGTAGACTTAAA
>DAONDX010000025.1:0-9104 GCA_035402765.1 Candidatus Omnitrophota bacterium | reverse complement strand
ATCCTCTACCATGAACTTATATCCCATATTGCCAAAGGCATCCGGGATGAAAATGCGGCGATGCGGGATACCAACGCTTTCTTATGGTTAGAATCAAATGCTTCGCAACTAATCGATAAAAAAGTTGTGACTTTATCCATGGAAGGTAATATCCCGGAATTCACGCAATATCCCGATGCGCAGAATGCTAACACCAAAGGCGGATTGGGCGCCTACTTCGGCGATAAACTGGAAGGTCTGTTTGATATTGGTTTAACCTCTTGGGGCGTGCAGCCGGCTTATTCCTGCCTTGTAAAAGATGGTCTTAAAATAGAAATTAATTATGAGCAGCTTATTCAAAAAGGCGTAATTAAAAAAGTCCTGGATGATAATGGGGCGCCTTTAGTGTTGCAGGTGTATGTTTGGGATGATAGCCGGGCGAATAGTCTTCAGCGGAACAAACTGGTTAATGTTGAGATTTGGTTAATTAACCGCGGAGGAACCCCGCTTTTTCTCTTATATTCTCCTGAAGTATTTGATTTTCTTTATACAGATTATCGGTCGCATCGTTTTACTCAAGAGGTAGTTTTAGGCAAAGCGGTTTATCAACTTATGAAAAAGCTTCAGGTTGTTCCGGATATTCTGCATTTGAATGAAGCGCATACGGTAGTCGCCGCAGCGCTGACCAGAGTGGATGAAACATTCGATAAAACCGCGATTGTTTATACCAACCATACTTTAGTTCCCGCGGGTTTGGAGATTTTTTATGTTGATGGAATAGCCGGAGCAGATGTGAACCGGATGATGTACCAAATCGGAATACCGGAAGCAAAAGAACAGCAGTTTCGCGCCTATTTTGTCCGTGCGAACGGAACAATAGATTTTTGTTTTGCCGCGATCAAACTTGCTGATGTGATTAACGCGGTAAGCCTGGAACATGCTTTGGCCACAGTAAAGTTATTCCGGGCGATGTACGGCCGGAATTTTAATGTGCAGGTAACCGGGGTTCTTAACGGCTCAGGTTTAACCTGGAAGAATGAGGCTTTAAAGCAGATCGAGGCAGGCGGTTTATCGGCAGAGCCCGAAGATCTTTACGCGATTCACCAGGCAGGTAAATTGGAGGCTTTAGCAGAAGTTGAGGCCAGGACAGGAGTAAAATTTGATCCTAGTAAACTTACGGTTTGGATGGTACGTAGGATCGTTGATTACAAGAGCCAGTATCCGATGTTGAGATTTCTTCTACATATTTTTTGCGCCGACCCGCAAACTAGTTTTAACCGCGAGGAATTAAAAGCAGCCTGGTTTAGAGACACCCCGGATTTAAAAAATAGTTATAATTCCGGATTAGTAGAAAATGTGTTGAATTATATTTTCGCGGGCAAAGAAAAGGTGTATGGAATGGGTTTGCAGGTGGTAGTCGGAGGCCCGGAATATATGCCTTTTTGGGTAAGCGAATTCAAAAGATGGTCCCAGCTTGATTCGTTCAAAGGAAGATTTGTGTATGTGCCGCATTCTGATACCCGGTTATTGAAGATGCAGGCCATTGGAGCCGATATTTGCATTAATATTCCCCGGCCGCTTGAAGAAGCCTGCGGCACTTCTGACCAGAGAACAGGCTTAAATGGCGGAGTAAATATTGCTATACGCGGGGCCGGGCCGGTGGAGTGGATAGTTAATTACAATGAAACCACCGGAGAAGGCAGCGGGTTCCTGCTGGATACTTATGCTTTTGAAACCGAAGAAGGCTGGGTTGCTGATAACGCTTTATTTTATTCTAAAGCTCCGGCGGATATATTAAGGAAAATGAAGGTTGCGGTTAAGCTTTTCATGGATCAGGATAAAACGGCGTGGAAGAAGTTAATGCATAATTCTTATTTGGCCGCTAATAATAAGGCCAGCGCCAAAGCTATGGAACAAAGATACGCTTTAGATGTTTATCTGCCGGCAATTCAGGCTAAGGTAAAAACTATTCAACCAGAAGCGGTTGAGGAGCCGGTAGTTTCGGCTCCGGAAAAAACAGCTGAAGCAGTTTTTGTTGCCAGTATACCTGAAAAATTGGATAGCGGTAATTTTATGTTGAAAAACCGGCTTATTTCGGAGCAGAGATTTAGCTATCTTAAAAGTATCGCCGCGGCAGTGTCTTCGCAAAGTAAAAACCGGGCTTTATATATAGCATCGGGAGCAGATTATTCTAATCTGCATATCGCTACCGGAGGTGTTCAAGAAGCTATTTTAATAGATCGGCTTCCTTATATTGGTTTAGGAGAATTAAGTCCGGAGGAAAAAGAATCCTGCAGAGTTGAATATTTCGATTTCAAACGTAATATTGGTTTTGCCAGTATTGGTTCGTTAAATGAAAAAATCGGGTTAAGGCAATATATTTATTGGGAACTTCAGGCGATGGGAGCAAAAATAGTTAATCAGGAATATGACCGGGCGCTTGAGGCATACCGGATAAATTTTGTTTTACCCGGGGAAAACCAACAGAAAAGTATAATTTATTTTCAGATCGAGGATTTGGAAAAGGTTAAAGATTATCCTCAGCCGTTTATTGAGCTTTTAGGCCGGGGATTAGACTTTTGCATGCAAAAAGCATCCGGGAGTACCGGTTACAGTATTAGAATACCCAAAGAAATAATCAGTATAATCACTGCGGCTTTGGATGCGGAAGGGGTTATTATTTCGGATAGCGCAGCAGCAATGTTTTTCCTGGAGAATGAAAATTTCCAGGAAGCAACTGAAGAATTAAGAGAGGTAAGGGGAATAGAGAAAAAGTTTGGTTTAGATTTTGGTTATGGCAGGGTCGAGATCATTTCTAGAAATAAAGAAATTAAAGTAACCGAAAATCAGGATGTCAATACCGTTGATGCGCTATTAAAGGCGGCGGAGAGAGTAGTGTTAGAAGCGGTACATATGATTATTACCCGTTTTATTTCCGGAGGGATCTTGGCCGCTACCGGTAAAAAACAAGAGGAATTTTATGCTTTGTTTAACGACAGACAATGGGAACAAGCCAGAAAAACAGTCGAACTTATTCCTGATCCGCAAGAAGGATACACTACCCGTGAGAAGGTATTTTTATCTAATGCTTTGGTTCTGTTGAGTTCTTTTGAGTTAGAGGATTGGCCGCAGGCAGGCCAGGCTCAAGAGGCTTTCTTAAAAGATGTTGAAACTTTTAAAATCCAGAGTGAGCTTAATTTTGCGGGTATTGCGGCGGTTGATATCTTACTGTTGATGATTAAGTTAAAAGAGGCAATTAAAAAGCAGATTACGCTTTTGGCAGAACAGATCTATTTGACGGCGGTGCGCGTAGAAGGCGAAGAAGAATTAGGTTGGTTAACCAGCCTTGAGTTTAATAAATATTTAGGGTCGTTGGATAGTTTAACTATTGAACAAGTAACGCAATTAGGTCGTCTTTTAGCCTCAAGAGTACCGGAAAAAGAAAAATTCAGGCTGGGCCATTTTTCCAGCATATTTGCTCAGTTGAGAATTTTTATTTCTTTACGTTCTTTTCTTTTTTGCGATGATTTCACGGGTCTAAAAAGTTTTTATGAAAGTGATATTTTACGCAAGGATTCGAAGGCTGCCGCAAATATCAGGAACAGCCAGTTTGGTGGTTTAATTAAAAAATTTCTGGAAAAAAATGCCGCTTTTGCGGGTTCCGCTTCGCAGCTTAAGAAATCCGGTAATAACCATATCATATCGGCGGCTGCTCTACCGGCATTGGCTATCGCCGGGTTTTTCTGCGGAGTTTTGCCGGGATGGTTGATGTTAATTTTGGCAGGCGCCGGCCTGTTATTACCGGCATTCATAGAGGCAGGCTATAGCTTGATATCTAAGAAAGAGAGATTGCGTAAAATTGATTTTAATTTTCCAAGATATTTTTCAAGAATAGAAAAAGAGCTGGATTTAGAGTTTGGTTACGGGCGGGCGGAGATTATTTTTAAAACTAATAATGTTGATCTACCGGTAGATGATTCTGGAAATCAGCATTTTCCGGCTACGATTGATTATCGGCTGCCAAGATTTTACAATCGTGGTTATGAGTCGGCCCGCGCCCAACTTATCGCTAAAGTTGACCATGGTAAATTAAAGTTTGTTTCTCACTGGAACTATACCCCTATCGGCAGGATATTAAGCGAAGCATTTACCTTGACTTCCCAGGGGCCACCGGCAGAATACGTTGAAATTTATCTAACCCCTGATACCGGTATCGAATCATCTACAGGAAGAAAATACCTGGCTCAGACTACCCGGTTACCTAAATCGGGGGCTTACCGCATTAACCTTTATAATCTATTGAACGAACCCTTCGAAGAACTGCAGGAATTATTGGTTACTCCGCGCACTTTCTGTGCCGATGCTTTTGTCAAGCTTATCTGTACGGATGAGTTTTTGCATACCCAGGGGCAGGATGAAACTCACCAGCAGCTAAAACTACTGCTTAAGCGTGATTTAACTTATTTGAGCGCTTTACGTAAAGTAACCGAGGCGGAAAATGAAAATGGGGTTTATCTTAGCGCTCAAGCCGCATCAGCAATCGGCCTTGAAGAAATTTCTTTGGATCAGCGTATTGCCGGGATAATTAAAGAATTACAGTTTCCGCAGTCAGCGACTTCATTGAATAATTTGGAAATACCGGCGCAGGCAATTCCGGCTATAGTCGAACTTTTAGCTTCTTCATCTTCTCAAGATGTACGCGCCAGGATCGTCCAGGTTTTGCTCCACCTGGAAGTGCCCTTTTACTACAAACAGTATTTTGAGAAATTTATTTTTGATTTTATCTTTTCCGGCACTCATGCTGACAAAGAAAAAATAACCCGTCTTCCTGATACTTGGTTTGCCGGTCAAAAGGAGATTGTGTCTGGGCGTATGCCTACTTTGGCCCGGATATTCTCTGATAACGCCAGATTAGCGCGGTTTTTATTTATTCTAAGCGTATTGCGGTTGATGTATTCGTATGACAAAGTAAGTTATAAGCCGATGTTTGCCATTGATTATGCCCAAAAAACCGGCATCCAATTTAGTTTAGGCGAATTATTGATTGTGCCGGTAACTGAATCTTTCCGACGGCATATAATTTATGTCCAAGATACTCAAGGCAGATTAGCTGTTGAAATTAAAATGCCGGGGCAATATATAGACAGGGGCGACATTACCCCGCAGCATTTTACTATTGCTGAAGCTTTATGGCAGAAGTTCCCTGATGATCCCAGCGCGCCTAAACCGCTTTTCCTGATTCAGCTTAAGGGAGAGTTTTCTTTTTATGAAAGAAGGATTAATTATGAAGATAATTCTTTGAATATCATCGGGTTTGAATATCAAGATTCTAAACGGTATTGCAATGTCCTGGCTGCTTTTGACCTATTTCAGGAGGTGAGCAGAAGAGCCGGTAAAACTCCTCAGGCGCTTGAGGAAAGTAATATTATTGATTGTTTGGTTAGTGCCGTAAAGGTGCACCTATTGGGATATCAGGGAAATTATAGTTCAAGTCAAAGTTCAGGTTATGAAATGCATATGGAGAACATCGCTTTGCTTTCTTCGGGCAGGTTAATACTAGCTGGAGATTTCGGAAGCTTGAAATATTGCGGAAAAGGCAATATTCCGTTAGCCGACCGGCAGCTGGAGACAAAGAATTTAATGAATTTATCCTTACCGGTCAGCGATAAAACTTTGATTGCCGTTATCCAAAGGCTGCTTAACGGAATAAATACGGTAGAAGAGCGCGCTTATCTGGCTAAAGAAGCCGTATGTGATTTTGACCAGAGTGATAAATTTTTTAGGCAATTGCTGGAAGCTCTGGAATTGATCGCGCAAGGCAAGAAGCTTGATCCGGCTTGCGTTCTTTTTTCATATCCGCGCTACAAAAATCTTTTATCCGAGGTGCTCGATTCTCCTCATTCAAATATTTTAGAAACTCCCCAAGCTGCGATAAATAATAAGTCTTTACGGTCCAGGTTAATGAATAAAATTCAGGGGATGTTTAAGCCCGGCAGCGGCAAGGATTATCTTGCCGCATCTATCGGACCGCTTGATAAAACTAAGGAAGCGCCAAGCGATATTAGATCAGCAAGGGCATGTCAGATGCCTGCATTACCCCGGGGAAAAGAGGAATTAATAGGGTCAGCTATTGAGGAATTACGGCTTTTGTCAGGAAAACAAACTCTGGATTTCTCTGACCCTAAAGAAATTGAGAATTTAGCGGTTTATCTGGAAGATAAGGGAATGGGCGTTCTCTACTCCTGCGGGATAAAATCAAAAGATTTGTCTATTGTTTGCCCATCCGGGAATGCGGTTATCGGGTCTGCCCGTTTATCTGGGATAGAAGATATGCGGATAAGGTATGGCCAGACATTGGTTAATTTTATCCTTACTCGTGCGTTGAAAGAAATTCAAGATGTATTAAAGCGTTATGGTGGATTAGCCCATCTTGAAGATCAATCCGGGGTTATTAAATTTACTTTTCGTTCCGGATTGGATTTTGAAGAGAATAAGCGATTACTGGGGCTTATCTTTAAGATCCTGAATAATAGATTGGCTGCTTCTTACACCGGAGCGGTTTTACATGTTGAATCCAAAGAAATGACAGAGTCCATTAGAAAAACTATTCATGAAGCTGTCAGCGATGTGGTTTCAGATTTTATCGGTATTGCTGAAGCTTCGGCGGATAATACTTGGAAAATTATATTCAATGGCCGGGGCAGGAATCCGGAAAAGTTAAAAGAGCGGCTTGGTATAATATCGCAAGTGCTAAAAAATGAGCTTGCTGCAAAAGGCATTGTAATAGAGGTATCCGAGGAATTTACCGAAAACACAAAAGATTTGTTTATCGAAATCGGCCCGTTCCATCTTGTTGATTGGCAGGCGGATAACAGCTCAATAGACTCGGCCGAGGCGGGGCATGGTAATCACGCAGCGGTTGTGATGGAGGAAATAAATTTTGATTCAGAACCTTTGTTAGCAAGAGATGTTAAGAAGCGCCTTGCTCCTGCGGTAGAAAACGCGTTTAAGTATCGTCCCGGAATTAAGTTTAAATCAGACGGCATGAGCTGTCACAGCTCCTCTCTGTATTATATTTCCCAGGAGAACCTCGGCTTCCGGTATTTAATAGATTTACCAGGAGGTTATATTATATCGGTCATCAACGGCAAGGAAATAGTGATTCCCACATTCACTGAATTATACAGGCACCTGCCCCGTTTGGCCTATACGCCGCAGAGGGAAGTAGAAGAGGATCCGCAAGCGTTTAATTATATTCTATCGGTTAGCAATCTTAATAATATCGCCCGTTTATTGCAAATACATTCTGAAGATACAGTGCTTGATTTATTTTCCGGGACAGGAAGCAGCAGTCTGGACTTGGCATTATATGCCGGTGAAGTTGTCGGTATTGATATTGCAAACGGGGCGCATCATGCCGCGGAACTTAATTACGCTATGTTTAAACAGGAATTTTCTAAATTGCCTTTAGCTATTATGCCGCGTTTGTCTTCCGCTATTTTTATCAGGCAGGATATCTTTGATTTACCGGGCCTAACGGACAAAATAGGAAATAGGAAATTCTCCAGAATACACGCAGATTGTCCTTTTGGCTGGGGTGTATCTTGGAATAGCGAAGAAGAAGGATTTAAACTTTGTCTTGCGTCATTGGCGGTTATCAGCAGATACCTTGAAGCAGACGGGATCGCCGGGGTGAGAATAACCAGAGAATGGTTACGGAGAGGCGAGTTGTTAGAGTGTTTGGATAGGAATCAGTTGTACATAAGAGGTATACATGATGATTTGGATAGTAAGGCCGCCGTATATTTGGAATTACATCGTACTCCGGTCAAGAGCAAGCCATCTTCCACTTGCGCCAGGCCCGTTGATTCCGCCGGGTTATTCGGCCTGGCTTTATTCCCGATGTCATTTAATTCTGCTGCTTCTAATTTCGTTCTCCCGGAGGCCGGCATTATAAAATACGCTATTATGGCTATAGGTATTGTTTTGTTTTTAGTAATATCCCGGCCTTTGATTGAGAAAGCTATCGCTAAAATATTAGAAAGAAGAGAACAAAGAATTAAGCAGCATGATTTATCAGGCGTAGAAAAGGTGTTTTCCGTTCTCTTTCTCTCTATTCTTTCCAAGACGACTATCTTTGCCTGTTTGTTTTTAAGCGCGATAGAATCCGTAAAGAATTTTATTCTTTCTCTGTTTTCGGATAATCCGGCCGGTAAGAAAAACGGCAGGGAGTTTCCGGTATCCGATATTCTTACGATCCAGAATGTTCATCGTAAGTCTAGCATGGATATGGCGCGGGGATTCTGGGGGTCTTATCTGCAAGTCCGTAATATTCAGAAGGTCAATGAAAAAGACCTGGCGTATTTTTTGAGCCCGCATTCTAAATGGGAACATGAAGCGGCGATTCGAGGCCAGGAACCTTTCCGGCGGATGGCTAACGAGGCTAATGATGGTTTTGATGACAGAGAAATTTTTCTGATTTGCCATAGGGGAAAATGTTATCCGATCCTGATTAACGGCAACCATAGGATAATGTTAATGTTCACGATTGCCGATTGGTATGATTTGGATATGAAAAAAGTAACTTTTGTTTCTGATGAGGTTATTCACCTGCCGGCTAATTTTATCGGAGATATGATATTTTCATTATTGTTTATTCCGGTAGTGATTTTAATGTCTAGATTTGATTTGTTTGCCAATGCTGCCAGGCTATATGAAAAATTAGTGGATTCGGAAAATTCTCCTTATTCTTTACCTGTATCCGAGGAATCCGGACTCCAAGCAGAGCAAAGATTTGGCAAAAATAAGAATTTAACGGATGTTAACGTAGAAAATCTGGATTTAGCGCAGCCGGAAGCTTTTGTTGAGGATCACTACAATGCTTTGCAGCGCCTTTTAAAGGCTTTAGAGCTGCGTTTAGGTAGAGCTCCTCCGGAGCTAGCGCTTTGGCGTTTAATCCTTACCACCAATTCTTCGCTTACCGGCGGCAATATCGCAGCCTGCGACATCAACAACAAAATCGTCTATATCCATGTTGCTTTCTTTGAACTTCCTTTCGCCAAACAATTAGAAATCCTCTACCATGAATTAATATCTCATATTGCCAAAGGCATCCGGGATGAAGA
>DAONDX010000024.1:0-11226 GCA_035402765.1 Candidatus Omnitrophota bacterium | reverse complement strand
TACATGATCAAAGAATATTTTTCGCACTATTTTATGCATATGAGCGATGTAACGATCGATTTATCCAAGAATAAAACCAGGATTCATACCACTGCTTCCGAACCTTGGAAAATTACTTTAGTTGATACAGGTTTAGAAACGATGACCGGGGGCAGACTTAAAAGGGTGAAGAAATATGTCGGCAATCAGCCTTTTATGTTGACTTATGGCGACGGCCTGGCGGATGTGAATATTAAAAAATTGGTGGAATTCCATAAAAAAAGCAAAAAACTGGCGACCTTAACGGCAATTCAGAATGCCGGAAGGTTCGGGGTGCTAAATATAAATTCCGGCAGCCAAATTTCATCTTTTCTGGAAAAGCCCAAGGGGGAAAGCGGCTGGATCAACGGGGGTTTTTTTGTCCTTGAGCCGGGAGTATTTAATTTTATCGAGAATGACGATACGGTGTGGGAGAAAGAACCTCTGGAGAATTTAGCTAAATTGGGTAAATTAAATGCTTATAAGCATACCGGTTTTTGGGGATGCATGGATACTTTAAGGGATAAAATAAGTTTTGAGAGGGTATGGCAATCCGGCAATATCCCTTGGAAAGTTTGGAGATGATTTCTGCCGATAAAAAATTCTGGGAGCAGAAAAGAGTCCTGGTAACCGGTTTTGAAGGTTTCCTGGGGTCGAATTTGACTAAAGCTTTGCTTCAGGAAAAAGCAAAAGTTATCGGTTTAGATATTAAAACTTTCCGTAAGGAGACTATTCTTGACATTCGGGATTATAAAAGAATAGCTGTTTATAAAGGCAATGTCGCCAACCGTAATCTGATTAGAAGCATTTTACGCAGACATTCCATTGACGTGGTCTTTCATTTAGCGGCGGAGGCGATTGTCAGCCGGAGTTATAAAAATCCCTTGAAAGCTTTCGAGTCGAATATCGCCGGTACCTGGGAGCTCCTGGAGGCCGTCCGCCAGCACCCGAAAATAGAGGCGGTTGTGGTTGCTTCCAGCGATAAGGCTTACGGCAGCCATCAAAAGCTTCCTTACCGTGAAAACGCCCCCCTGATCGCCAATCATCCTTATGATGTTTCTAAAAGCTGCGCGGATTTGATCGCCCATACTTATGCTACGACTTATAATTTACCGGTTGCGGTCACCCGTTGCGGTAATATTTATGGCCCGGGAGATTTTAATTTTAGCCGCTTGGTGCCGGATGCGCTGAGGTGTTTGTTTCTGAATAAAAGGTTAAAGATCCGTAGTGACGGCAAGTTTGTCCGGGATTATGTTTATGTCGATGATATTGTAAGCGGCTACCTTAAAATTGCCCAGCAGCTGCAA
Organism: Candidatus Omnitrophota bacterium; assembly: GCA_035402765.1. Taxonomy (GTDB): domain Bacteria; phylum Omnitrophota; class Gorgyraeia; order Gygaellales; family Profunditerraquicolaceae; genus UBA6249. The sequence continues at coordinate 9,901 of DAONDX010000024.1, read as the reverse complement.
AAACTCCACCTTTGCGGAGAAGTCTTTAATTTAAGCGATGAAAATCCGCTTTCGGTGCTGACTTTACTTAAAGAGATGGAAAAATTAAATTTTACCGATGATAAGCTGGATTATCAAATTATGAATACCGCTAAATATGAAATTAAGAAGCAGTATCTTTGTTCTTCGAAAGCCAGGAGTGTTTTGAGCTGGAAGCCGGCTTTTAATTTGAGTGGCGGCCTCAAAGAGACGGCTAAATGGTATAAGGAATATTTCTATCGTCGATGAAGGCATATTTTCTAGGGACAAATGGCTGGTACGATACTAATACCGGAAATACGGTTTGCACGTTATTAGATACTAAAGACAGCTATATAATTTTCGATGCCGGGAATGGTTTTTATAAAATTGACCGGTATATCAAAACCGACAAGCCAATCAATTTATTTTTAAGCCATTTTCATCTGGATCATGTAAGCGGTCTGCATATCTTGGCCAAATTTAATTTCAAGCAGGGTTTAGATATCTATGGGCCGGCCGGATTAAAAAGATTATTTAAAGAAGTCATCAATGCTCCATATTCGATGCCGATTAAGCAGTTAAAGATGCCGGTCAGGTTACACGAAGTAAACAGCCGCAGCCTTTTACCTGCGGGGATAGAGTATAAACCGCTTAAGCATTCTTCGGTTTGTTATGGGTATCGGGTCGAAAAAGAAGGTAAAACAGTAGCTTATTGCACGGATACCGGGGTTTGCCGGAATCTTTTATCTTTAGCGTGCGCAGCGGATCTTTTAATCGCGGAATGTTCCTTTAAACAGGGGCAGAAAAATTTAGCCTGGCCGCATCTTAATCCGGAAAGCGCGGGAAAAATTGCTAAAGATGCCAAAGCAAAAAAACTGGTTTTAGTGCATTTTGACGCAGAGATCTACCGTGATTTAGCGCAAAGGAAACAAGCAGCACAGCTGGCCAGGAAGTTTTTTCGTGAAGCCATTTTTGGATACGACAATCTACAATTAAAAATATAAATTAACGAGGATGTGGTGGCCAATTTAAAGAAGTTAACCGGAATTAAATGTTTAATACTTGCTCCGCAGGATAATCTAGGCATATTTATTGTATCGGCCGGCCGGTCAGGGCAGAGGGTTGAATGTCTGGGGCAATTAAAAGGCGCATTTAGATTGAAGATGCCAATCCCCAAAGGCCATAAGGCAGCGGTTAGGAAAATTATAAAAAATGAGCCGATCCTTAAAGGCGGCCAGATTATCGGTATTGCCAAAAGGAATATTTTGGCCGGTGAGCACGTGCATGTTCATAATGTTAAATTTTCGGATCGGATAAATTTTTCCACGAAATATCCGGCTAAACTGCAGACAATTTTGAATGACCCAAAAAAAGATTTGCCGGTTTCTTTTCAGGGGTATTTAAGGGCAGATGGAAGAGCCGGGGTTAGAAATTATATTGCTGTAGCCTCAACCGTAAATTGTTCAGCTACGGTCGTAAAAGAAGTAGTTAATTATTTTAAGCATAAAAATTTATCAAAACTGGGCCTTGATGGAGTAGTTCCGATTACGCATCAAAGCGGATGCGCGCAATCAGCCAATGGCTACGGTTACAAATTATTAAACCGGTCGCTGGCGGGTTTCCTGGATCATCCTAATGTCGTGGGGAGTGTAATTATCGGTTTGGGATGTGAAATGGTAACTCGGGAAAGTCTCACCTGCGTTTTAGGGGATAAATATGGTTTAGTTAAAAAGCGCCAGGAATGCCTGAATATCCAGGAGGCGGGAGGTACTAAAAAAAGTATTAAATTAGGGATTGAGAAAGTCGAGAATTTATTATCAAGACTTCCGGTATTTAAGCGTACTGAATTGCCGGTTTCTTTATTAAGCCTGGCTCTTAAATGCGGAGGCAGTGACGCGTTTTCCGCAATTACGGCAAACCCCGCATTAGGCAGGGCTAGCGATATCTTAATATCATTGGGCGCTACGGCAGTGATCGGGGAACTGCCGGAATGCTACGGAGGGGAAAAGATCCTATTGCAGCGGTGCCTGCGTAAAGACGATCAGAGAAGGCTAAAACAGTTTTTTGCCTGGTGGAATGATTATACAAAAAAAAATAATGTAAGTATGAATGATAATATTTCTTTGGGTAATATCAGGGGAGGCATCAGCACGATTTTGGAAAAAAGTCTGGGCGCGATCGCTAAATGCGGATTTTCACCGATCAGCGAAGTGGTTGATTATGCTCAGCAGAACAAAAGAAAAGGCCTGATTTTTATGAATACGCCCGGGTTTGATCCGGTGGCGGTAACCGGATTAGTCGCCGGAGGATGTAATTTAGTAGCGTTTACAACCGGCCGCGGGTCAGTTTTCGGCTGTTCAATATCGCCGACTATTAAGATCGCTACGAACTCAGAGCTTTATAAAAGAATGAAAGATGACCTGGATTTGGATGGGGGTTTAGTTTTGGCTGACGGTAATCTTGATCGGATGGGTGAAGATATCTACCGCTTTTTACTCAAGGTTGCCAGCGGCACTAGAACCGCCAGTGAAAAGAATAGGTTAGGCAATGAGGAATTTGTCGCATGGCAAACAGGGGAAGTTTTATGAAAGAAATTGTGATCATGGGCGCCGGAGCCATCGGCAGGGGATTTTTACCTTGGATGTTAAATTTAAATAAATATGAGCTCATTTTTGTTGATACTAACCGAAAACTGGTCAGTCTTTTTAATCAGCAAAAGCAGTATAGGACCTACCGGGTAAAATCAGGAAAATTAGAGGAAAAGATCGTGGCAGTAAAGAAAGCATATTGCAGCCCGGATTTTTCTATAGCTAAATTAAATAATGTCGCTGCTGTTTTTATGAATGTCGGGCCCCGGAATTGCCGGCAGGCTGCGCAATGTTTGCAGGGGATAACCTGTCCGATCATTCTGTGTGAAAATGATCCGGAGACGGTAAATATCGTGCAAAAATCTTTGAATTATAAACGGGCCTATTTTGCGATCCCTGATGTAATTACTTCCAATACTGCCTCGCCGGATAATTTGGTCAAAGACCGCCTGGCAGTACATACCGAGGACGGTACGCTTTTTATTGATCAAGCCGCGGATGGATTTGAAGGGAGCATTTCTTTCTGCAGCAAAGAGGAGCTTGATAAACAGTGGGCGGCTAAACTTTATTTACACAATACTACTCATTGTATTGCTGCTTATTTAGGGTCACTGGTTGGCGTAAAATACCTGCATGAATCTATGGAATTTCCCGAAATTAGAAAAATTGTTACGGGGGCAATGTCAGAAATGCTGACCGCTTTAAAATTAAGATGGGAGATTCCCCATTCATTCCTCGACTGGTATGCCGATAAAGAAATTCAAAGGTTTTCCAATAAGCTGCTTTATGATCCTATCTCAAGGGTCGCCCGGGAGCCTTTAAGAAAGCTGGAGCTGGAAGGCCGCCTGATCGGAGCGGCGCAGATTTGTTTATCTTTAGGCTTTATCCCTTATAATATATTAACGGGCATAGTAAGTGCCATGCTTTTTGAAGATCCCAAGGATTCTGATAATCACTTGGTTTTTATGCGGGAAACCCTCTCTCCCCAGATATTATCCAGTTACATTCTGGGTTTGCGCAAAGGAGAAGTTTTGGATTTAGTGATGAAAGAACAGTTCCCTAAACTAACATTAAAATTAGAGTCGTTAATCCATAACCTCAGAAAAGAGAAAAAATGACCATACGCTGGATTCCGGAATCAAAATTAGCGCTTAAAGCGGTTTCTGCCGGAGCTGAAATACTGGATCGCGAATTTAAAGAAATCCCGTTTAAGAAAAAAGAGAGCTCCGGTGATATCGTTACCGGATTGGATATCGCTATTGAAGAGAAGATCCGCGCTATTTTAAAGGAATCTAAATATCCGGTAGTCGGTGAAGAATTAAAAAATTCCGGCGCCGGTTTTACCGGAAAGGGCGGGGTTTGGGTAGTGGATCCGATTGACGGAACCAGTAATTTTGTGTCTTCTTTGCCGTTTTATGCGGTTTCGGTGGGTTTTATGCATAACGCTAAATTTAGCGCCGGAGCGGTAATCATTCCGGCTCAAAAAGAATTATTCTTTACGATGGGAAATCAGCGTTCTTTTATGAATAACAAGCCTTTAAAAGCCGGCGCGGCGGAATTAGAAAGATCCTTGATCGTTGCTTCTTTTTCGAGTAGATCTTGCGGCAGCAAAACCAGGATAAAGGAATACGCGGTTTTTGGTAAATTTAATGATATGAGCCGGGGCTGTTTGAGGCTGGGATCGGCTGCGATTAATATCTGTTATGTTGCTGCCGGGCGCCTGCAATGCGCCTATGGAATAGGCAATAAGATCTGGGATGTCGCGGGGGCTCTGGCGGTGGCCATCCGGGCAGGTTGTAAAACCTATATCGAGTTTACTAAAGAATCCAATACTGTAAATTATGCTGTCGGGGTTACCGGGGTAGTGGAAAAGATTGCCAGGATACTTAAGCAGGAAAAATTAGCTAATTTAAAGCCGACGATTTAATATTTTAATTTGTGCGAGAGGAGTAGAAGAATGAGCCAGGCTGTAAAAAATGATCTTAAGAACATTCCGGTGGTTATTTTGGCTGGAGGCAAAGGGATCAATTTGGGCCCGCAAGGCCGCTGTATTGCAAAACCTTTAGTGGAGATAAACGGCATTCCACTTTTGCTTTATATTATGGATCATTATGGAAAAGCCGGGTTTGGCAAGTTTATTATCTGCGGCGGGTTTGGCATAGATTCGGTTAAGGCTTTTGTCGCCAATATTCCCGCACTAGGGGCCAGATTAAAGCCTGCTGTTGACCGGAGTAAATGGTCGATATCGGTGGCGGATACGGGAATGGATAATATGACAGGTTCGCGTCTTGCCCAAATAAGTTCAATGCTTAAATCTTCTCCATTATTTTGCCTGACTTACGGCGACACGGTAGCTGGTGTGGGCCTGGAAGAGCTTTTATCTTTTCATTTGAGCCATCAGAAAACCGGGACATTATTGGCGGTCCATAATCCGACCCGTTTTAGAATATTAGGCTTATGCGGGGATGAAGACTTAATCAAAGGTTTCGCGGAAAAACCGGTTTTGGAAAAAGATTATATTAACGGAGGATTCTATATTTTCAATTCCTCAATTTTTAACCTTAAAAGCCTCTTTCCTGATCCGGCTTGCGTATTAGAGACAACGGTTTTAGAGGAGCTTATTCTCCAGAAGCAGCTTTGTGCATATAGATTTAATGGTTTTTGGCAGCACTTGGATACGGAAAGAGATAAGCAAAAGATAATTCAACATTACTCCGGAGTATTAAAATAAGGAATCTATGAAAGTAAGCGATTATATCGTTGATTTTATTTATCGCCAGGGTGTTAAAGAAGTCTTTATGGTTACCGGCGGAGGGATGATGTTTTTATCTGACAGTGTCTGCTGCCATCCTAAATTAAAAGCCGTATTTAACCATCATGAACAGGCTTCGGCAATGGCCGCGGTTGCTTATGCTAAATATACCGGAAACCTTGGCGCGGCGATGGTTACTACCGGTTGCGGCGGAACGAATACTATAACCGGCCTGCTGAATGCCTGGCAGGATAGTACTCCCTGTATTTTTATCTCTGGGCAAAGCAAGAGGAAAGAAACGGTTAAGAACTCCGGGTTAGGTTTGAGGCAATTTGGTGTGCAGGAGGCTGATATTGTAAGTATTGTGAAGCCAATTACCAAATACGCGGTCATGGTTAATAATCCCGCGCAGATTGCCTACCATTTGGAAAAGGCAGTTTATTTGGCTAAATCTGGAAGGCCGGGACCGGTTTGGCTTGATATCCCTCTGGATGTTCAAGGAGCTTTAATCAGCAAAAAGGATTTGGTGCATTTTCATTCCGGTGAATTAAAATACAAGATTAAACCTAGCCAGGCGGAAATTGCTAAATTTAAAAATTATTTAAGTAAATCCAGCCGGCCGGTTATAATCTGCGGTCAGGGAGTGCGTTTATCTGCTGCGATACAAGTTTTCAAAAATTTTATCGCCAAGTATAAAATTCCTGTCGTCGCCTCTCATTTAGGGATAGATATTTTGCCAACTGCTCACCATTTATTTATTGGCCGGATCGGGAATAAAGGGGACCGGGCCGGTAACTTTGCTTTGCAGAATTCGGATTTGGTTATTGTTTTGGGCAGCAGGTTGAGTGTCAGTTCTACCGGGCATGAATATCATCTGTTCGCCCGTAAGGCTAAAGTAATTGTGGTTGATATTGATCCGGTCGAACATAAAAAGAATACCGTAAAAATAGATCTTTTGATTAACGCCGATATTGATAATTTTTTAAAGTCTTTGCCTAAATTGAGCGTTAAGCCTATCGGTGATTGGGTAGGAAAATGCAAACGCTGGAAAAAAATTTGGCCGGTCTGCCTGCCTCAATATAGGAGTGATAAAAAAGGAATCAACCTTTACTATTTCGTCAATCAACTTTCTAAAGTTTTAAAGAATAATTCCGTGGTGATTGCCGATGCCGGTTCGTCTTTTTATGTTCTGGCTCAATCTATACAGTTGTCAGGGCGGCAGCGGTATATCACATCCGGCGGCCAGGCGGAAATGGGTTTTACCGTGCCGGCCTCAATCGGTGTATGTTTTGCCAAAGATAAGAAAGAAACCATCGGGATTACCGGAGACGGTTCTTTCCAAATGAATTTGCAGGAGCTGCAGACGATCGTGCACAACAGGCTTCCGGTTAAATTATTTATTTGGAATAATAACGGATATCTTTCGATCCGGTCTACCCAGGCAAGGTTTTTTAACGGCAGGACATTTGGGACGGATCAGAGTTGCGGTGTTTCATTCCCCGAAATTAAGAAGATCGCCGCAGCTTACGGCATCCAGTATTATTGTATCAGACAGGCTGATAAAATCCGTAAAGTGATGAGGCAGGTTTTAAAACAGAAGGGCCCGGTTATTTGCGAGGTGATTTGCCAGAAAAACCAGCAGATTATTCCGACGGCTTCTTCCATGCGCCGTCCGGATGGATCTATGGTTTCTAAACCGTTAGAAGACATGTATCCTTTTTTAGACCGGAAAACATTTTTTTCGGAAATGATCGTTAAGCCGGTTGAGGAATAGAATGAATAAAAAAATTGCCATCTTAGGGGCAAGCAGCCATATTGCTAAAGGATTGATCTTTAATTTTAACCGCCAAAAGAAGGGGGTTGAACTCTGCTTATTTGCCAGGTCCTCCGGAAAGGTGCGTAAATTTTTAAAAGAAAACAACTTAAAATTAAATTGCCGGATTGGCCGGTTTAAAGGTTTCTCCAGCGGAAAATATGACGTGATTATTAATTGCGTGGGGTTAGGAACTCCGCTCAAGGTAAAGAAGGCGGGCGGGGAGGTTTTTGGCCTGACTGAAAAATTTGATAATTTGATTTTGAGATATTTGCAACGGCACCCTGATACCTGCTATATTAATTTTAGCAGCGGGGCGATTTATAATGTATCCGTAAACGATATAAAACCGGAATATTACTACGGGATCGCCAAATTAAATCAGGAAGCAAAACACCGGTCTTGGCCTAAATTATGGATCGTTGATTTAAGGATTTTTTCCTATTTTAGCCGTTTTATCGAACTGGACTCCGGGTATTTCTTGACCGAACTGCTTGAGTGTTTAAAGGCTAAAAAGACTTTTGTTACCAATAACTGTGATTTTACGCGTGATTACCTGGCGCCGGAGGATCTTTTTGATTTAATTTGTTTAATTATCAAGCGGAAATATTTTAACGGTGCGATCGATGTTTATAGCGCCCGCCCGGTCAGTAAATCTAAATTGCTTGAATATTTTGTTAAAAATTACTCTTTGAAATATATGATTAAGCGCAAGCTTAAACTTATTTGTCCGACCGGAGTAAAAGTCCGCTATTATTCAAATTCCAGAAAAGCGGCAAGTTTAGGATATCAACCGAAATTTTCTTCACTTGATACGGTGGCGCAGGAAACAAAGTATATGCTTGGTGAGGCCAATGGATAAACAGTATAGCTTAAGAAAAATAATATTAGAACAAGTGGCAGATTATTTTGACTGCCGGATAAAAGAAGAATTTATCCCCGGTAAAACCGCTATTCCTTATGCCGGCAGAGTCTATGATGAAAAAGAGCTGGTTTCTTTAGTGGATGCTGCGCTTGATTTTTGGCTTACTGCCGGCCGGTACGCTGAAAAATTCGAAACCGATCTTGCCGGTTTTCTGGGAGCCAAATTCTGCCTGTTGGTTAATTCCGGTTCTTCGGCAAACCTTCTGGCGGTCTCGGCCCTAACCTCACCCTTATTAAAAAACCGGCAACTAAAGCCCGGCGATGAAGTTATCACTACCGCTTGCGGATTTCCCACTACACTTAATCCTATTTTACAAAATAATCTTATACCGGTATTTGTCGATGTGGAACTGGGGACATATAATATTCAAGCGGAAAAAATAGAAAAAGCGATTACTAGAAAAACCAAAGCCATTTTTACCGCGCACACCTTAGGTAATCCGGTAGAGATAGATAAGATCGGCAAGCTGGTTAAGAAGTATAAATTATGGTGGTTAGAAGATAACTGCGATAGTCTGGGGTCTAAATACCGGGGTAAATATACCGGGACATTCGGCGACATATCTACTTGTAGTTTTTACCCTCCGCATCACATTACGATGGGCGAAGGGGGCGCAGTAATCACCAGTAACCAGCTTTTAAAAAGGATTATTATGTCTTTCAGGGATTGGGGCAGGGATTGCTGGTGTGAATCCGGGCATGATGATACCTGTAAAAGAAGGTTTAGCCAGAAATTCGGGGATTTACCTTATGGCTATGACCATAAGTATGTGTATTCTCATATCGGTTACAATCTTAAAGCCACCGATTTGCAGGCGGCAATCGGCGTAGCGCAGCTAAAGAAATTAACCGGATTTATCCAAGCGCGCCAAAGAAACTTTTCCGTTTTAAAAGAATATTTTAAGCCTTATGCTCAATACCTGGTTTTACCTGTCGCCACTAAGCAGGCTCATCCCAGTTGGTTTGGTTTTCCGGTTTTGGTAAAAGAAAATGCGCCTTTTACCAGAAATGATATCGTCGGCTATCTGGAAAAAAACAGGATTGCTACCCGCATGCTTTTTGGCGGTAATTTAATCAAACAGCCTGCCTACCGTAACGTAAAATACAGGATCTCCGGGGTGCTTAAGAATACGGATTTAGTGATGGATAATCTTTTTTGGATCGGAGTTTATCCCGGGATTGAGCGTTTACGGTTGGCCTATATCGGCAATACTTTGAGGGATTTTTTTAAAAAATGAAATTGACTATCCTGATCTTGTGCTTTAATGAAAAAGTTGAAATTGCAAAAACTATCCAGCAGGCCAAACTGATTAATGCGGATAAAGAAATTATCATTATTGATAATTTCTCTACTGACGGGACCCGGGAGATTTTAAAGACTTTTCAGCAAGATAGCAGCTTGAAGATAATTCTGCATGACAAGAATATGGGGGTCGGTTTTTCAGTCTGTGAAGGAATACGCCTGGCCCAAGGTGATTATCTTTATTCTCCGGGAGCGGATCAGGAGTACAGGATGGAAGATGTTTATAAAATGATCGAAAAGATCGAAGTTGAAAAACTGGATGGAGTTTTTGGCTCCAGGCTTCTGGAGAGAAAAGGTGAATCCAGGTTTAAGCTGATCAAGGAAAGGCCGTATTGGCTGGGCTCGATTATCGGCACCGCGCTGATAAATTTATTTTATGGCAGGAAATTTACGGATATCATCGCGACAAAATTACTCAAAACCGGTATTTTGAAAGAACTGGGATGCCAAGTCAGGAGCCAGGCTTTTGAGTTTGAGCTGGTGAGCAGGCTTTGTAAGCAAGGGTATAGAATTGAAGAAGT
>DAONDX010000023.1:0-13055 GCA_035402765.1 Candidatus Omnitrophota bacterium | reverse complement strand
TATTTATAGCAAATTAATGATTGTTCAACAGCAGATTAATGAAGAAAATAATAAGACCGGCGCGCAAAAATGCATAAAGCGGATCCTCCCTTTTTTCCGATGCCCGGTTTAACGCGGCCCAAAAAACTAACCCTAAAGCCAAGGTAGTAAAAACTCCGCTTTCCACTAAAGATAGGCACCAATAATTATCCAAAGAAACCCGGGACAAATATAACTCTCCGGTGCCCAGCTTGCCGATCCCGGCGCCAAAAAACGCAAACGGAGTTTTTAAAAAATCCGCCGCGTATTTCAAACTGTCCCAGCGCAGGGATATGGACTGAAGATTGGTTAACTTTTGAAAATCAATTTTCCCTAAAAAATTACCGAAAATATAACTATTATTGCGCGTAAGAGAATAAACATTAGCCGCCAGCACAAAGAATATCAAGCAACAGGCGCCGGCCCCCCAAAACAGAAACGCGCTGACTTTCTTAAAAACCTTTGAGCCGGGATAGTTTTTTTTAATCTTAACCAGGTAATAGATGTAAAAAAACACGACGCTGGCCAATGCCCCGATCGAGAAAGTAAACACCAGCCCTAAAAATATCACCCCTGCCTGGATCGCCAATAAAATACCAAAAAACTTTTTTCCTTCCCGGTTATACAACCATAAATAAATTGCCATCGGAAACAGCAAAGACAGCACTCCTCCTAAAAATAAAGGATTGCCCAAAGAAGATGAAATCCTGCCCATCGCCAACCAAACCTCCGGAGCCGCAAGGTTGCTTTTGGCGTATTCCAAGCGGCTGAAAAATAAATCCCGGCCCGAAATTAAAGTAAAAATCCCGTAGAGGCCGGCCAGAAAACCAGTAAATACTATGGACTTAAAAAAATACACCTTCGCCTCCGCGCTTAAATCCCAGGAGGAAATGATCAAATAAACCAGGATTCCCGTAGCTGCGTAGTATGCGGCTTTAAAAACGCTGACCGGATAATAAGCTGTACCCAAACCGCTTAACAAAGTTAAAAATAAGTACAGTAAAATACTCAAATTAAGTTTATCGGCTTTGATCAGTTTCGGATAAAAAGAGCCCCTGGCAACCGAGATAACCAAAAGGGCACCGATCAGAACCAGCGGAAAATATTTAATCACCGGAATTCTAAAAACTGATAAGCTGTCTGCCGGATAATAATAAAACGGAATCAGGCAGATATAACTGATTAGAAAGATGTAGATAATTTTTACGGCTTTATTTAGATTGTTCATAATTTATCTTTTTAAACCAAACTCAATCAAAACCAAACGCAGAAGATCTAATACGTAACCTCACTGGTCACCTGGCCGTTAACATCATAACAAACCCAATTTTTGACCGTCCGGCCGTCTTCATATAAAGTCTCCGCGCGCACGCGTCCAGTTTCATAAAAATATCTCCACATCCCGTTAGTATTATCTTTAGTATAAGGTCTGATCTCTTTTAATTTTCCGTTCGGATAATATGATCTCTTCTCTCCATCCAACAGATCATTCTGATAGGGCTCTTCCGATTCGAGCATACCGTCCTGGAAATATGTCCTGGCGATACCTTGACGCTTGCCGTCAACAAAAGGCACCTGGCCGCTCAACTTGCCGTTTGGATAATAAAATTTAACCAAACCGTTTTGTTTTCCATCGGTATATGTCTCTTCCGACTTAAGCCGGCCGTCTTCATAGTAATTCCGGCAAACCCCGTTTAACCGGCCGTCTTTAAACTCCTCTTCATAGATCACTCTGCCCGTATTCGAATAGTGCTTAGCTATCCCCTGGCGTTTATCCGCCGCAAAAGGCACCTCCATAATCAATTGCCCGGCAACATAGCCTTGTTCATCGCGTAACTTTTCCATAAGCTTGCTATCCAATTTTAGCGGGGTAAAACCCTGGTAACATCTGGCCAGGCCCTCCCTAAGGTCATTTTTATAAGGCTGCTCCAAAAACAGCGTGGCTTTAGAATCATAAAACTTGCAAATCCCTTCTTTTTTGCCATCCGCATAAGGCAATTCATTCCGCAGGCTGCCATCTTCGTAATAAAACCGGGTTAACCCCTGACGCTTTCCGCCTTCATACGCCTGCTCAGAGATTAAAGTATTATTTTCATAATATTTCATGATACCTTCGAGCTTGCCATGCTTATACATTTTACGCGCCTGCACCGTACCGTCCGGCCAGAAGATAGTTTCCGGACCGTCCTGAAGATCATCCTTATAGGTAGATACCGCTTGAATAGACTTATTCGGGCCGTAGACGATCTTCTCGCCGTCTCTTTTACCGTCTCTTAAGGACAACTCCACGAATAACGAGCCATCCGGATGATAGATTCTTTTAGTCTCGGCAAACGCCGCGGCTTGCCATAAAAAATATACAACTATGGCAATTAAGAATTTTAAGCCGGGATGATCCTTTGAGCTAGTCATAATTATTCGGGTTTAATTTTAATCAGCCGATGGCATCGGATGCTAATTCGGTTATTTCAGAAACTGCAGCTTAAGCAGAATGCCTCTTGGCTGCAGACTTTTTTCCGTAAAATTCTCTCCGAGCGCAGAAATAATCTCTTGGGCCTGCCTTGAAGTAATCGAAGAATGCCAGCGTACTACTTTCAAAAATAAAAAGGCTAAAAACCAGCCGTATTTATGGCGCAATTCTCTCTCCGCCTGTTTTGGCGTATCTTTCCAGATATCATAAATATATATTTGCCCGCCGGTTTTAAGCACCCGGCGGATTTCTTTCATATATTCTACCGGACAGGCCCAATGGTGCAAGCTAAGCGTGCTGATGATAAAATCAAAATATTCGTTTTCAAACGGCAGGCTTCCGGCATTGGCTAACTTAAAATTAACGCGGCCGGCTAACCCCAGCTTTCGGGCATTTTCATTCGCTAACTCCACCATGCCGGCGGATAGATCAATCCCGGTGATCTCCAGGTTCGGAGATCTTTCGGCAATCTCAAAAGGGACATACCCCGGACCGGTTCCTATATCCAGCAACCTGCCCGCAGATATCTTAGCGCAGACCTCTTGGGCTATTTCCTGATGCATATCCCGGATGCAGGGACTTTTCTTAGCGATCCATGAATATATTTTAACGGCAAAATCAGGGATCGCCTCAATTCTTAATCTTTTATTGATCATTTGTATTTATGAGATTTAAACTTTGCGTTATACCGCTGGAGCTATTTCTCCTTTATTAAAACAACACCGCTGCAGACAGAGAATATTATGGTTAGATAATTATAGATCTGCCAATAAAAATCATCATCTAAAAACATGCCTACGATGGTAACCACCGTAAAAATCAGCAACAAAAACCCGATCAATTTGCTCTTTTTCATTTTCCCTCCCGATGAATAATTATCTTATCGGATGTTATTTTAGCATTCGGCACGATAATGGTTTTATTATCGTTGGTTTTCATAATTGTGCTAAAAATTTGAATTTCCTGCACAATCCCGCTGGCTCCTCCTGCATCCACTTCATCCCCGACTTTAAAAGGCTGAAAAAGAATTAACATTACCCCTGCCGCAAAATTAGCCAAGGAACCTTGAAGGGCCAAGCCTACCGCTAAACCGGCTGCGCCGATTAATGCTACAAAAGAAGTAGTTTCGATCCCGATCTTGTTTAACGCGGCGATACAAACAAAGATCAACAACACATAATAAACAATATTCTTTAAAAAAGAGGTTAAAGTTTCATTGAGTTTGGCCTTATGCATCGCCGAACAGGAAATTTTCGAAACCACTTTAGCCGCCCATTTTCCGATAAGAAATATCAAGATGGCGTAAAGAAAATTGGGGCCAAACTGCATAACATAACCTACAATCTTATCCCAGATATTCTGCATCTTTACCTCCCTGATTGACCGGTTAAAATAAAAGCGGCTGCAAAAACAGCCCGTAGCCTAAAAGCACGGCGGCAATCATGCCGAACAACAAACCCAGCACCCACATGAATTTCTTCTTCAACAGCGCGCTTACCGAAGAAAGCATGATCGCAATCTGAAAGAAAACTACCGCCGCTGAAAAGAAGTTGGCTTTTTTAGCGATCAGATGATTGGTCGAGGCGGCATCTTCAGCGTCTTTTCTAATCTGATTTTTTTCAGCATTATAACGGCTGATCTCTTCGCTGGCGGCCTTTAATTTACTGGCATAGAGATCTTGCTGTTGGGCATTGACGGCGCCTAAAGCTTCCACCTCAAAAGCGTTAACTTGCGATTCCGCTAAATTTTGTTTGATACTCTTAGCTTGATAATACGCCCATTTACTGGATTCGGCAGCCGTTAAAATCTGCGTTTTGGTACTGCAGGCTGCTCCGCGGGCCGCAGCAATCGCGGTCATCACCGCTAAACACGTAGTAGTAATCACCACACCCTTTATCCATTTCTCTTGAATTGACTCAACCATTCCACCCTCCTTCTATTTATTGCCACCAAACGGCTGCTTGCTGTTTACGGTTTAACTTCGGCAGGAAGTTGAGAATTATTTGGCTGCGTAGAAGAACGGTCAAAAACCGTTAAAACCAGTTCCATCGGTATAAAACCTGCGCCAGCTTGACACTCCTGTACTTCTTTAATACTGATACGGCTGGGATCAAAACCGGCAGCAATAATAAAGTCGTAAACAACTTTAGCCCGGCTTTCGGCTAATGCCTCAAGCGCCGCTTTATCGGCACTGCCATCGGCAATGAGCTGGCGCTTGATTTCTTCATTAATTTTCGCATTATCATAAATGCCCTCTTTAGAGCGGTAAGATTTAGTTAACCTCCAAAGATCCCGGATGCCAAAGCGGCGTTGATACAATTCCTGATATACCCAGTTTTCCGTGCGGTTTGATTCTTTGCTTAAAGCCTGCAAATCTCTCTCGAGCACATCAACCTTGACCGCTTTCCAATCCACTACCGGGTCATAACTTCCCTTTACATCCAGGGAAAGCTTCGGCCGCTGCATTAAAGCCTTAACCACGATCTTTAATTTATCTTTTTCTGCGCCCGACAGCTCGCTTTGGCCGGGCGTAAAAAGCACATAGCCCAATTCTTCCGTACCGCTCTCCACCCCCATCATGGAACCTAAAACTGAAAAAGGCTTGGTGATCACTTTAAAGAAAAATTTCTTTAAAACCTGTCCGACAAGCTGAAAATAATGAAAATCCGGTTTACTCATATCCCCGGTCACCGGCAAAGATATATCGATACGATTCTGGGAATCTTCCAAAATCGCCAGCGCCAAATTAAAAGGAAGATTTAAGGCATCCTTACTTTCCACCTTATCCCCTAAATCAAAACTTTGCACCAAGATTTTATGTTTAGCATCAAGTTGATTATTAGCTACCCGGTAATTCATGCTCAAATTAAACCTGGCGCCGTCTTTTACCTTATGCCCGGTGTATTTACCGACATAAGGAGTTAACACTTCCATCGCATAATCGTTAAGTTTACAATTCATCTCAAATGACAGCGGCAAGACCAACGGCCTGATTGCGGTATCGACAGAAACAGTTCCCAGGGTATCCAGCCTTGATTGAAAAGATATTTTGGCCTCTGAATCAGGCTTGGTGGATAAGCCTGTAATCCGCAGAGTCATGGCATTTACCGTCGTGACAAAATGCGGATTAAGGGTCAAATCCGTGAAGGCGACTGTTCCGTTATCCATTTTGATCAGATCGATCACCACCAGCGGCAACGGTTTAACTTTTGCAGGAGCAGCTGTAGTATCCGCCTTCAAAGAGGAAGGCTCACCGGAAGATTTATCCGCTGCGGCTGTCTTGATCAAATCTTCCGGGACTAAACTCAACAAATTAATTTTATTACCCTCTAAAAGTTGAACATTGACTTTAAGCCCGTTTAAACCGATAGATTCAATACGCAATTTTTTCTGGAAAAACCCCATAAAACTTAGATCAACCCAGAATTTATCAAAACCGATCATTACCTGCTTATCGTTATCAAGAATGGCAAATCCGTTAATGTTGAAACGTAATAAGAAAGGATTAAATAAAACTGCGCGCACTTTAACCGGATGCTTAAGCAGCTTCCTCCCTTGACTTGCAATAACCCAGGGAGCACCCGCAGGGATCAAAATTAGAGTAATTAATAGATAGGAAAGATAGGTATAGAGGACAAACCAGGCGGAAAAATTCAGAGCTTTTTGCCAAAAAGACACTTTATTTTTCATGTCATTATTATAGCAAATTAAGCG
Organism: Candidatus Omnitrophota bacterium; assembly: GCA_035402765.1. Lineage (GTDB taxonomy): Bacteria > Omnitrophota > Gorgyraeia > Gygaellales > Profunditerraquicolaceae > UBA6249. The sequence goes on along the minus strand of DAONDX010000023.1, from coordinate 6,853 downwards.
ATCAATTCAATAACTCATCTGCCTGCATCGCTTGATAAAAAACATCGATTTTTTTGGTGAGCGAGTTTTCTGCAAGCTCTTTTTCCCTCAGGGGCAAAACAGGGATCTTTTTATTTCGCGCCTTGGATATCAGGCCGGAGGCTTCTTCTAAAGCATGCTCTACTCCGGTAAGATGGCAAAGGCCGAATAAACCGATCTTTTTTCCGGAGAGATCATTCCGGGTAATAAACGTACGGATGGCCGGAGTGACATTACCCACCCAGGAAGGACCCCCGATCAGCAGTATATCGTAATCTTTCAGGCTATGCTTAAGCGGAGCGATCACGGTCGTGTTTTTAGAAACAGCATCGCGGCCGGCGGAATAAAACCCCAGCGGCCCGCTTCTTTTATGTTGATCGATAAGCTGTTCTAGATCCGCGTTGAATTTTTTGGCTAACTTTTCCGCCACCAGCTGCGTATGCCCGGTGCGGGAATAATAAACTACTAAAACCTTAGTTTCTTTTTGTAAGATAGTTTCAGAACAAACCAGGGCAGGAACAACTAGGCAGGATAAAATTAAGATGATCTTTTTCATAAACATCTTTATTTTCCTCCGGAACTACAAAACTGCGCTTTAATACGACAAATCCTCTGTCGGCTGAATAGCAACCGGCTGCCTGGATCTGCTCATTTTTAAGGCTTTTCTGCGGATATGCTTGGCCTTAATAAACTCCACGATCTGACTGACCAGCTCCTGGGAGATCGGCTCAGGCACCGGCAAATCATTGCCCAAAACCGATTTCAGGTTACTTTGGTCAAAAAGCGGTTCCTCCCAAAAATATTTCTCATAAATTTTCGTGGAATTGAAAAATTTTTTCTCAAGCGGCGAAAGATCCTGGATCTCCCTTTTTGAACAAAGCGTGATCTCCAGCCAACCCAAAGCTTTCTGGACATAGCTTTCCAGGACTTTCAGCTTAAGCGGCTTAGGATGGGTCAGATGAAAAGTTTTCCCCCAAGCCTGGTTTTTTTCGATTAACAAGGCGATGGAATTAGCTACGTAGTCGACCGGAACAAAGTTTTTCGTCGCCTGTTCATCTCCGGGGATACGAAATTGGTAATCAACTTTAAGTTTAAAAGAATTAAGCTGTTTTAGGATTATTTTATGGATCAGGGAAAGCCGGAAGATAAAATCAAAAAAATGATGCTCCTGGCACATCCACCCGTTGCTTGAACTTCCGATAATGATACTCGGCCTAAAGATCATGGATTTGATCAAGCCGCCCGCTGCGGCCTGGCGCACTTCATTTTCTGAGATCGCTTTGCTTTTTTCGTATCGATTACGGAATGTCCCCTCGACTATCAGCTTATCTTCATATACTCTGCCGGATTGCGTGCCGGCGACATAAGCTGAACTGGTATAAGCCAATAATTTATTCCTGGTTAATGCCGCAAAATCAATCGCGGACCTGGCGCCTCTGATATTAACATCCTCATAGATGCTCCAGTCCGCCTCCAGCTGTGTACAGGCCGCATTATGGATGATCATATCTACCATGCCGGCATACTTGAAATAATCTTTTTTATCCAGGCCGAAATATTCTTTTCCGGAACCCTGTTCGGCGATATACAAAGTATGCCCGATCATTTTATCAAAAGGAAAATTTGCGTCAGAATCGGATAAACGCTCTTTGATCCTGGCTAACGGGCTGACTCCATGTTTGGGCCGCGCCAGAACTGTCACCGTATGGCCTTTAAGCAAAAGATCCCGCAGGAGAACCGTCCCCAGAAAACCGGTGGCCCCGGTTAAAAAAATATGCATTTTTCTTTCTTTACTATTTACCATTAGCTCTTCTCTCTTTAGTTGATTCCGCGGGGACCCCGGCATAAACGCTATTCGGCTCAATCTTTTTATTCTTGCCTAAAACCGCTCCGGCGGTAATAAAAGCTCCGTCTCCGATCTCAGTTCCGGCCATCACTACAGAATTTAAACCCAGGACAACATTCTTTCCGATCTTAACTTTACGCAGGATGAGCCGGTTGCGTTCGAAAGAATGGCACATAATTGTAGCGTATCCACCGATAACCGTATTATCACCGATTTCAATCAACGACAGGTCAAAACATTTTTTAGAATTGATCATGACATTCTTACCCACTTTAGCCCCCATTAAGCGGAAAAACAGGATCGAAAACTGGCTCAACTGGATAAAATCCAAAAAGGTGATCGAAGCGATCATGTACAACCCGTTGATAAACATCCAACGGTATATTCCAAAAGAAGCGATCCGGTATTCTCCTTCTTTAAGATTTAATCTGAACAATATCCTTAATAACCCCAGGATAAGCACCAAACTAAACCCGTAAATAAAATAGGCCAGCACCAGGCTTACAGAAATTAACCAAAACCGCGCCAGAAAATAGGAATTCAGCGTATTCACCCAGGTATAATGCACTAACAAAATCCCCGGGAAGATGGCTGACCCCATGACTAATATGCCTACTCCATAGAGACAGCCGCTAGCTAAATAATGAGTAGCTGCGGCAAACCCGGACTTGAAACGTTCAGACTTCACTGATCAAACCTCCTGATTAAATCAACAAGGCTATATTATAACTTAATACCGGAAATTTTAAAAGAGAGTATTCTAAAGAAGCTAACCCGCAGTTTAACCGGTGATCTTAAAGATTTAATTATTTTACTGCTCCCCCCTATATCTACTCTGCCGGGGTTGCCGCAGGCGGGGAAATTTCAGAAGCTTGCTCAACATCCGCAGGAGCCTCTTTAGGTGAAAGTTCAAAAGGGACGCTGAATTTCACTCCTCCCTTTCCCAAGCCGACTTTCCCGCCGCAGCCGGACAATAAACAAGACACGATCAGAAAAATAACTGCTAGATGCTCTTTACGCATGAGGAAATTACTCCGTTTTAGTTCTTATAAAATGCCCAATTGACCGGTCATAGAGCTTTTCTGCTTTTTGATCAAAGAAACAAGCCGGCAGCTCATTGTTCGGACGATGATAGGCCAGACATTCACAGCATACCCCGTGCCTGGGACATCCGGGATAAGTGCAGTTACAATTTACATCATTTTTCTTTTTATTCAAACAATCCATTTTTACTTTAATCTTTCGATACATTCATCCACATTTTTAACAAAAGTCACCAGTTCGCTGCAACAGGAAATCTTATATTTATTTTTTGTTTTCTCGCTTAAGACCGGTTCTTTTTTCAGGCAGGTAAAAACCGGCTTCCAAAAATCACCCAGCATAATTACAGGCTTGGGATCAATTAACCCTTTATTCAAATGTTCCAGCACTGCGGATAACTCCAGCAACGTCCCGGTTCCCCCCGGCAAGACTATAAAAGCGTCGGCTTGTTTAAGCATAATATCAATGCGCTCAAACAAAGTATCGGCAACGATCTCTTCATCGATAAAGGCGTTAGCTTTACTGTAAATCGGCTTCTCCCATTTATACCAGGTCACGCCGATGGTTTTACCACCGCCCTCTTTTGCCCCCCGCGAAATATCCTCCATCGTACCGCCAAAACCTCCGGAGATCACGGTAGCCCCTTTTTGAGCAAGCAAATTACCAAGCCGGACAACTTCATCCTTCTGCTTTTTACTTAAATCTTTATAGCTTCCAAAAATACAAACTTTTTTTAACATGAAAATTCCCGTTAGTTATTTGTTGGCTTTTTATTCTACACCGGCCGGTACCGCAAACCAGCCTGCCGCTTAATCTTTAGTTATTTATGCAGCCGCTTTTTAACTGAGCTTAACCAGGTTTTTGGCGCCGGACCGAAACAAAAGCATCTAAAGCTGTCTGTTCGTACTTTTGGAAATCTTCAGCATCTCCTGCCCCGTACACCAGATCAAAAACTACTCCCTGGTCATAAAAATAATACCCTACCTGTTTTAACACCCCGGGGATTTCTAGATACGTTTTGATTACCTGCCGGCCGGCCAGCTCATCCCAATCCAGAGAAAATTTACTCCCCGGAAACCGCCGGTTGAAATCTTCCATATATTCTTTTTTACGGAAAAAAAGATCGTTCAAATCTCCGTCGCCAAATTGGCCGATAACCGCAAAATTTGCCCGGCCGTCAGGAGAAGTAAAATTTATATGCGACAAAGTATCTTCGGTAATTTCTTTTTTCAGCCAATCCGCCGGCTGCCGGAAAGAAAAGAAATTATTTTTATCCCGGTAAATTTCCCCGGCCGCATCAAGCGCCATGACTAACGGGCTGTTAAAAACGAAGGCGAAAAAAAAGACCGACATTGCAGCCGTTAATAAAACTATAGATTTATTTAAATTCTTATTACTGGCGGAATCGCGGACTTTTTTATTCATCTAAATAAATTATACCGCTAATCTTTGCCCCATACAATTATAAAGTTTGTTGATTATTTTATGCGGATAATTCCTCTAGATATTCCCAGCGCGCGTAGGTTTTTTCCAGCTCATTTGATAAAAACTCCGATCTGGCTTTGGTTTTAGCGATTTCCGCGGGATCTTTCTCATAAAATTTAAAATCCGCCAAAAGCGCATAGATCTCTTTTTGCTCCGCCTCGATTTTCTCAATTGTTGCTTCCATGTTATCCAGCTCGCGCTGCTCTTTGGAATTGAGCTTGCGGGGGACGATCGGTTTTTTTACCCGCACAATTTCTTTTACCGGTTTGGCTTTTGCCGGAGCCGGAGCATCAGGTTTACGCTGGCTTAGCCAATCATCATATCCTCCGACATACTCATTAATTACCCCATCCCCCTCTAGAACCATGGTTGAGGTAACCACGTTATTTAAAAAAGCCCGGTCATGGCTGACCAAAATCAGCGTGCCGGGATATTCCAGCAGTAATTCTTCCAAAAGCTCAAGGGTTTCAATATCCAAATCATTAGTCGGCTCATCCATGACTAACACATTAGAAGGCTTAGAAAATAGCCGCGCCAGGAAAAGTCGGTTGCGTTCTCCTCCGGAAAGCACCTTGATCGGCGTACGCGCCCGGTCAGGGGTAAAAAGAAACTCCTGCAAATATCCGATGATATGTTTAGGCTTGCCGTTAATGATGATGGTGTCGGATTCTCCGTTGACATTCTCAGCGACGGTTGCCTCCTCATCTAATTGCATGCGCAGCTGATCATAATAAGCAATCTGCAGATTCGTCCCCAGGGTGACCTTGCCTCTTTGGGGTTCAAGCTTTCCCAGTAAAAGATTTAAAAGCGTGGTCTTGCCGCTGCCATTGGGCCCGATCACCCCGATTTTATCACCCCGCATGATTTGCGTCGTCAAATCCTTAACAATGCATTTTTCCCCGTAACCAAAACCCAGTTGCGAAATCTTGGCTACCCTGTGCCCGGAAGGATCAACTTTCTGCGCCCGCATCGTCACCTGGCCGATGGCCTTGCGCTGTGTCTTCTTTTCTTCCCGCAAGCGCTCCAAAGCCTTAACCCGGCCTTCATTGCGGCACCGGCGGGCCTTAACTCCTTTACGGATCCACACCTCTTCTTCCGCTAATTTTTTGTCAAAATGCCCCCAGTGCGCTTCATCAATATCTAAAGCTGCCTGCTTGCGCTCCAGAAAAGTTTTATAATCACAGGGCCAGCTGTAAATTTTGCCGCGGTCCAGTTCAATGATGCGGGTGGCCAGGCGGGTCATAAACATCCGGTCATGGGTGACAAAAAAGACTGTCCCGGAATAATTCAGCAAAAATCCTTCCAGCCAAAGCATAGAGTCAATATCCAAATGGTTAGTCGGCTCATCCAGCAGCAAAACCTCCGGCTTAAGCACCAGCGCCCTGGCTAAAAGTGTGCGGCGTTTTTGCCCGCCGGATAACTTGGAAAAATCACTCTCCGGGTCTAGTTTCATTTTGGCAATTACTTCTTCCACCTGATTGTTCACATCCCAGCTATCCGTATGATTAAGCTTATCCTGCAAAGCATCCAATTGCTTTAATAATGCCGGAGTCTGCTCGGTTTGCAGGCGATGGGTAAGATGATGATGCTGGCTTAATAATTCCGCGCGCGCCCCCAAGCCTGAGAGTACGATATCATAAACGCTTCCGGTAATATCAACAGGCACCTCCTGCGGCAGATGGGCGACCTGAATGCCTTTTTGCGTAATCACATTGCCGGAATCAACCGGCTGCTGTCCGGTCATTACCTTCATTAAGGTAGTCTTGCCCGCGCCATTACGGCCAAGCAAAGCAATCCGCTCCCCCGGCTCAAGCTGCAGGCTTAAGCCATCAAAGATCAAGGGTCCGCTAAATGCCAAATTAATTTCCTGTAAACTGATTAACGCCATTTTATAACCAACCTTTTATTTTACTGCGTGTCATTGCGAGCCCGCCTTTTATTTAGTGGCGGGCGAAGCAATCTAATAATAATTATTGGGGATTAAGAAAAATAAACCGAGAGGAAAGATTCCCGCGCTAAACCTTAACTGACTTCAATGATTCTACCTTAAATTGCAGGATTTGTATAGGAGTGAATATTTAGATAATTACTTTAATGATTTGATCACTTCCAGAGAATTTTAGCCGGATTGCGCATCGGTATCCGGCTATAGCGATATTTTGAATACCCGATCATCATTACCGCCCCGACTGTGGCATGCGAAGATATGCCGGTAAATTTTCTGATTTTATCCGACATATTGATCGCCATATTCACATAGCCTGCCCAACAAGCGCCCAGCCCCAAACCAAATGCCGCTAGTTCCAAATAGGTTGCCGCAATGATACATGACTGCGGGACCATGGCATCATCTTTAACCCCATAAGCAAAAACCATACAAGGCGCATCCCGGCAGATTAAATCCGTTCCCTTCTTCCAAGCCTCCAGTAAGCGGTCAAAGCGAAAAGATATGGCCATCTGGTT
>DAONDX010000022.1:0-13688 GCA_035402765.1 Candidatus Omnitrophota bacterium | reverse complement strand
CGGCTAAAATGCAAATATCACTTAAAGCGAATTCAGATTTACCGCAGAAAAGGACAAGGTAAATGCAACCGGCCAGGAAAACAATATTTTACTTAATTGTAATATTAATCCTGTTTACTGCTTCGTTTCTAGTTATTGCTCCGATAAACCAGCAAAATATTGTGCAATCTAGGATCGAGAAACTTCAATCTCTGCCCTACCTTGCCTGGGTTCCGGCAGAAAATAACATAAAAAAAATAGGCGTCACTAAATATAACTCTAACTTGGCTTTTAAGGGGATTAATATTTACAATACCGAAAACTCAGCAATAGCGTATTTAATTGATATGTCAGGAAAAATACTGCATACCTGGACAGCTAAAAAAAATTATTGGCAACATGTGGAAATGTGCGACAACGGTGATCTGCTGGCAATTTGTTGGAATCACTGGATCACCAAGGTCGATTGGAATTCTAACCTCAAATGGATAATTAAAATGCATGTGCATCATGATCTGGCTATTGCTCAAAATAAGGATATTTACACTATAGTTAAAAAGAAAGAAATAGTTTTCGAACATGGTTTACCCGTACCTATATACAATGATTATATTGTGATTATTTCTGCGGATGGGAAGATAAAAAAATCGATCTCTCTTTACAAGATATTAAAAGAAAAAATACCCCCGGATAAATTTGTCCAAGCCTATCGCTGGTCGCAGCAAGAAATGATAAAATTTAACTCTCCGCTGCCGATGCATTACAACATCCTTTATATCAATACTCTTGAAATAATAAAACAGGATATCAAGGGACTTTGCAAACAGGGAGACCTTCTGATCTGTGCCAGAAATTTGAACCTGATAGGAATTGTAGATATTAAAAATGAAAGATTGCTCTGGAGTTGGGGGCAAGAGGACCTTGATTACCCGCACTATCCTACCCTAATCGAAAATAATAACATTTTAATCTTTGATAATGGATATCAGCGGGGCTATTCCCGCATCGTTGAGCTTAACCCGCTTACCAAAAATATCGTCTGGGAATATAGAACAAACCCGCCAAGCCGGTTTTTCTCTAAAAACAGAGGCTCAAACCAAAAGTTACCCAATGGTAATATTCTTATTACCGAAAGCGATAACGGACGGGCTTTCGAGATTACGCAAGACGGAGAAATTGTCTGGGAGTTCTATAGCCCCCAAATACGCATAGCGACTAAAGAACGACAAGCCTTATACCGCGTAATGAGGATTACTAACCCGGAAAATTACTCTTTTCTTAAGGGGTTAAAATAATGGTTTCTCATCAAAATCATACCCTGCCGGATCTTCTCTTAAAACATCCGTCTTTTTATCCGACTTTACTATACCATCCCGCTCTATCTTTTTGATTAATATAGATAGTACCGAAACCTATTGCGTAAGCCTTAGTTTTAGACCAATCAATATCCGACAACAATTCCAAACCTGCTCAATTTCTGACGACAGAGAATTAGGCAAACGCACAACAAAACCATTGTAATCAAGATGCCACAATCCGCGCCGTATTTATGGGCGTAATTCTCAAATAATGATTCATACTATGCTTCATCATCGTCATTCTCTTTTTCCTTGATTATCTCATCCACTCTCCGAAATGGTTAGTGATTTTCAGATGGGCGCAAAACGGAAATTCAAAAGATTTTGTTTATTGCGGAATGATGTTAGCGAAGGATAAAAAATTAAACGGAGCAACGAAACTATCCAAATCTAGGGTTTACTGCTCCCGCCAGGCAACGATTTGTTTACTTAAAAATTGCACATTAGTCAAAGCATTCTGTATCTGGACAAGACTGTAGTTTACATTAACCGTCCCTTTTAATTCGGTATCGGCGGTCGCGGAACTTTCGGCAATCACGCTGCCGTTGGTGGTCACCGTACCGGTCAACGTTAAAGCGCCGATGACATAAATTATCCCGTTAAAATCCACGGTGCCGGATATTCTCACATCGCCTTTCACAACTAAAATACCGCTACCGACAAGATCCCCGGAAATATTAAAAGAATGGCCTGAAGCGACATTAACCCAAGTAATACCGTTAACGGGATCGTCAAAATTGGAATCCGTGTAAAGATGCGTTGCCCCGAATTCCATGGTTGCCTTTGAAACGCCGAACATATTGGCGAAATTAATTGTATTATCATTTTCTTTATAAGTCCCGTCTATCGTTACAGCGTTGCCCTTAATTACTAAATCCGTAGTGGTATCGATAGCATACGGGAACTTTGAGGGGTCCATACTCCCTGTTTTTACCGTCGTCACTACAGTTCTGCTTATAATTAAGTCATCCAGCGATCTAGGCAACCTTACTGTGCCGGTAGAAGTTACAATCCAATAATTATTTGTACCCGCCACAAGCTGGGGCGAAGCCACATTATAAGTATAGTTAGCTCCGCCAAGACTTCCGCTGGCTGCTCCCAGCCCGGGGCTAGCTTTTACCTTAGCAATCCCTGCCTCCGCTAACCAAAGGGCACGGATAGAATTAACGTATTGATTAGCCTGCTGATTTTCGCTCATGCTGCTAGTATACAATCCTCCAAGCAAAATCGTGGAAATTAAAGTTGCTAAAAGAGAAAAGATTAAAGCGGCTCCGCGATTTTTAGCCATTTCTTATTTCCACCTCTTGCGTTAAACTGTAAGTTATCGTCTCCGAATTTGTCACTTGGCTTTGCCCCGAAACGGTAATCACCAGCTGCTTGCTGGTAAGTAAATCATTTTTGTTGTCTAAGGCAACGACATTGCCTGAAGTATCCCTGGTAAAAAAAGGCGGAGCGAATACATTATTAAGAACCCATGTCCCCAGGATATTGTCACTTAAATCTCTTTTCATGCGGACAATGGTGTTATTAATGGAATTATAGGTATATTCGATATAATAATCGCTTAATAAAAATGTGTTATTTACGGTATCCCACCCGGTAACCTGACGGAACTTAAGATAACTATGGGTAGGATTGTTATTGGCAATATCCCAACTTACCGCCTGACGGGTATCCTTTACGATCCAATCGATCGCCCGCCTTACTTCAGATTGAAGGTTGACTTTCGCGGTACTTACCTTGTAAGAAAACGACCCCGCATTCATGGCATAGATCAGCCCGGCCACGATAAAACTTGAAATAAGCGTGACAAAAAGCACTTCCACTAAAGTAAAGGCTTTTATCTTACGCCGCAAAGCATGTGGTGAGCGTAAACGTTTTCTGAACATTTCTCTCATTCCAGGTAATTTCTACAACTATGGTATCTAAAGTCGAAGTATATACAGGATTCGGAAAAGTAATGCTTTCGTTAGGTAAATTGGCAAATTGCGTAGAAGGATAATTTTGAATATAGGCAGGAATGTTATTAAAGCTTATGTTCTTTATCTGCTCAAGCGCGTACTGCGCATCATTGCTGGCCATAGCAATATTCTTGCTCGATTCGTTTAAAAGCATACAGTAAATAAACGAACCTAGCGTTGCGATAATAACGATTAATAAAATAGCCACGCCCACCATTAATTCAATCAAGGTGAAGCCTTTATTTCTTGTTTTCATTCTCCCCCTCGCTCTGGCTAACCGCAACATTATTAACTCTATTATACCACCCGTTATGAAACGGTAAACAATTTAGAAGCTATCTTAACCAGGCGCAAACTGAGTACAAGGTAGCTTAATTTATGAAAAGGTTTTAATAAATTATTGTGATTGATTGTGCTGCAGAATACAGGAAATAAATTCGGAGAGGCAGGGATTCGAACCCTGGGAGCCTTTCAGCTCACGCGCTTTCCAGGCGCGCGCCTTAGACCACTCAGCCACCTCTCCTCAATTTCCCGTATGGTCATACGAAATTGACCCCGAACAGCTATTTTTCTATATGAGGGGACAATTTACGCAGTAAATTTCTGGACTCCGAGCCCACTTTACGGGCGAGGAGTCTCTACCTAAAAGCAACTCTAGGCATTATTACTGCGATTTAAATTGACTAATTAACGCCAGTTTCCTTTTTCTGCTGAAACTCTTTATTTCTATTTCCCTACAGCTGGCATCATAATGATCTAAACACTTTTCCTGATACACTAATTTCAACGGTTTACGGCTTCTGGTGTATCTGCATTTATTAGTACTATTATGTTCCTTAAGCCGCCTGAAAACATCTAATGTCATCCCGACATATAAAGTTCTATCTTGACATTCTAGAATATACACGGACCAGGGAATATTATATATATCTTTTTTCAAATTAACTCTGAACCTGGTTAAACTCAAACCAAACTTACTGGCTTCTTTAGGGCGCCCCGCTACGCTCGGACTGAATTTGCCGCTGCTCAATCATCTCTGCGGCCTCACTGCGTTCGGCCTAAATTCGCTAGTCATTAAATCGAGGCGAATTTACGGAGGCGGGAGGGTTCGAACCTCCGATGGCCTTACGACCATTCCGGTTTTCGAAACCGGTGCACTCAACCAGCTATGCGACGCCTCCTCAAATTTCTAGAAGAAAAATTTGATCCCGAGTCCGCCAATAAGCTTTTATCTGCAGACGAAAGAAACATTTATCTATATAAACAAAGTGTTCCGGCTAGGCTCAAGCTAAATTCGCTTAATCCAACAGGCGGCAAATTCACGGTGGGGCAGAGATTCGAACTCTGGATGGACTTACGCCCATAACGGTTTTCAAGACCGCCGCATTAGACCACTCTGCCACCCCACCAGATCAAACACTTAGCTATTTCTAATTAAATCGGTGAGTAATTTCCTTCTCTGTCCACTCTTAAGAAAATTTTTTTCTTACGTCTATAACAAAACCGGATTTTTACCTAAGTTCGCCCAAGGGCGGATAGCTGTTAGAAACCTTCGCGGGTCCTAAAACACAAAAAGCTGCTTAAAAACCGTAATAAATATATTCTTGAAAATGGTAAAGGAAATATTGCAGTAATTTACAAATGAAAATTCTTTAAAAACTAAACTAAAACCTAAGGCTAATAAAGCAATATTCAAAATAAAGATAAAAGAAAACCCAAAAATATAGTTTGCTTTAAGAAAATCCCCTTTTTTCGTGCGAATAGTTTTAGCGGAGAATGTTAAATGTAAAATGCTGCTAAACCCGATCAAAAAAAGCGTATATTCAATCAACCAGTCCGCCTTAATACCTAATGCTAATAAACCGTAAAGAACAAAGATTAAGATCGTATAGATCGGCAGAAGAAAAGGCGCAACATTAACCATCGGTTTAATGAAACTAAAACATATCTCCAGCAGCTTATGCCCTTTATTATAAATTACCGTTGGTTCCCAAATAAACAGATAGATTACTAAAAAACTGATTAGGCCATTATAGAAAAGCTGCTGCAGCCATTTATCGACCTGAGAGAACTCATTAATAAACGATACCACTGATGAATAAACCAGGGGTAAAAGGATTATCGCCAGGATAAATTTAACTATCCCGAAAATTTTGCTGGTTAACCCCGAAATCTTGCTGGAGAAATCGCCGAAAAGGCTGCCGCCTTCATTTTCCGCCGGCATCTCTTTATTCTTTGGCGCTTGCTTATCCTGTTTATCGGGAGATTCTTTCTTGGCCATTTAAATATGGTTGAAGTATTTTAGGGATCAATACCGAACCATCCTCCTGTTGATAATTTTCCAATATTGCTACCACGGTGCGGGCTAAAGCAATACCGGAACCGTTTAAGGTGTGCACAAATTCTATTCTTTTCTCGCCTTTCCGGCGGAACCTAATATTTGCCCGGCGGGCCTGGAAACTTTCAAAGTTGCTGCAGCTGGATACCTCCAGCCATTTATCAGCCCCGGAAACATATGCCTCCAAATCATAGCATTTACTGGCGGAAAAACTCAAATCCTGCGTAGCCAGCATGACTACCCGATAAGGTAATTCTAAAAGTTGCAAGACCTCTTCAGCATTAACCACCAGCTTCTCTAATTCATCAAAAGAGCCTTCAGGTTTTACAAATTTAACCATTTCTACTTTATCAAATTCATGCACGCGGATTAAACCTTTAGTATCTTTGCCATAAGAACCGGCCTCTCTTCTAAAACATGCCGTATAAGCCGTGTAACAAATCGGAAGTTTTTCCTCATCCAGAATTTCATCCCGAAACATATTAGTTACCGGGACCTCCGCGGTGGGGATAAGAAAAAGTTCATCATCTTTTAATTTATACATATCCTCTTCCAATTTTGGAAGCTGGCCGGTGCCAAGCATTGAGGCGCGATTAACTAAAAATGGAGGAAAAATTTCGGTATATCCTTGTTTATTAGTATGTAAATCTAGCATAAAATTGATCAAGGCACGTTCCAGTTTTGCCCCCCAACCTTTAAAAAGTATAAAGTTTGAGCCGGTAATTTTGGTCGCCCGGTTAAAATCTACAATATCCAGATTCTGACAAATCTCAATATGACTTAAAGGTTTAAAATCAAATTTTCTCTCTTTTCCCCATTTGCGCACAATTTTATTATGCGCAGCATCTCCCACAGGCAGCGAGGAATGCGGTAGATTAGGGATGCCCAAAAGCAGCTTATTTATCTGCGCTTCCTGATCTTTCAGCTGAATTTCCAGCTCCCCGATCCGCCGGGATATTTCTTTCATAGAAGCAATCTTAGCTTTGGCATCCTTCTTCTCTTTAAGCAAAGCGCCTATTTCATCATTAGCTTTATTTCGCTGGGAAGATAGCTCTTCAAACTCACTTAAAGCTTTACGCCGCGTTTCATCGATCTTAACCAAATCATCGATATCGATCTCTAAAGCCCGGTTTTTTATCGACCGCTTTACTAAATCCTGGTTTTCTTTGATAAACTTAATGTCTAGCATGCTTTCCTTTATTATGCTAACTAAGCGTGATTACTTGCCTTAACAGCAAAATAGCAATTGGTTCTTTATATTATACCTTTAGATTTTAATTCTTTCAATAAGATATCTGGGCGTGAATTTTAGGCAGGTTACAATAGAAATAAATGAGCCATGTTGGAGTCGAACCAACGACCTTGACATTAAGAGTGTCCTGCTCTACCAACTGAGCTAATGGCCCTTAAATTTTGCGTAGCAAAATTTACTCCGAGCGTTACCTTATTGTATCTAGGTTAAGCGAGGAGCAGTCCTACTAATTCGTAAATTTACCCCGAGTCCTCAATAAGCTTTGATCTAGGGGCAGGGGAGCCTCAAATTTGTTAACTATTTTATCTTAAATTATCGGGTTTTGCAAGCTGCGTTTTCGGATGAAAAGTTAAGGAAAATAACCCAAATCTGAGCTTTCGGAGAAAAACTTTTAAATTTAAGTTTTAAAATAATTTACTTTCTTATCCAATTCTTCGATATCCTGTTCGGAAATATTGCCTTTCTTGGTCTTCAAATTAGCCACATCATTCTTAATCAAATCAACTTGTTGGCGGGTTTTATCAATCATCGCATTCATTTCATCAGATATACTGTGCAGCTGGTCATAATCACGCAGATGGAAATTGGAATTTAAATTCCCTTCCTTTATCGATTCAATTGCCTTTTTAAACCGGTATAACGGCCCGGCAATTTTATGGGAAAACAATAAAGTAACAAAAAATGTGGCGATCCCGGAAATGATCACGATCACAATAACGGTCTGGATCAGCATCGGCAGAAGGAAATCCGCAGTTGAACAAATCGTTACCCGGGAATTCACAATAGCCACCGTTGTCGACCTCATCGCTAAAAGATAAAGGGTAGCAATAGTCGTAAAACCTACCAAAAGAATAAGCAAACAAAACTTCAAAATAAATTTATTCTGAAACTCCTTATCGATAAGATAAACTTTACGCTTAAATGCAGTCTGAACTTTATCCATATTTCCTCCCGGTCACTGCCTAATTTTCCTTGATTTAAAATTTTGCTACTTAATATTCCTCGAAGGCTCAACAGAGGCAGAGCCCCTCTTTTCCCCTTTTTTATAAACACAGTCCGGATTGATCTTAATATCCGCTTTCATATAAAGCGAGGTCAACCATCTGTTTACCGCTTCTGATTCCTGAAGCTGGATAATCGAAGCTTTTATTTGTGAGTACATCTGGTCAAGCGGCTTATCGGTTTTACCCTCATTTTTCAATTTAGCATACATCGCTTCGATTACGCTATAGGGGACTTCAATTGATTCAGTTATCTGATGAGATTTACTTTTTGTAAAACGGTCCAACAGAGACTGTTCCCAATAACGCGTGATAGATTTAAGAAATTCTTTATTTTTATCGAACCCTTCGACCTGTGCCTCTTGCAGGACAAGTTTGCGCCGGATCAGCATATTCAGAAACTCTTTCCTTGATTCCGGGGTATCTTTTTTAGCATAAGAGGAAGCCTTAAATTCTTCATCAAATTCCTGCTGGGTAACGGTATAATTATTAATTTTCACCAAATAATTCCTGTCCTGGGAGGATTTAATTTTAAAGAAGACAAAAATAACGATAATCAATAATAAAGCCGCGATTATTTTTTTCATTGCTTTCTCCTTTTTACTATTTTAGTCTTAGAATATTATACTGCTTATCTGATTATGATTCCAGGCTAATTATTTTCCGGTAGCCATTGTCTAAAATCGCCCGTTAACGCGAAGATTTACGCAGTTGGTATTCAACATAGCCGGCTAAAATCTCCGCGACTTTTGCCGGCGGTTGGACAACAAAATAATGTGAAATAATCATGTGCGCTATTTCATGCCCGAGGATCTCTTTGGTAAAATCATCCGCGCTGATATAAATAGTATTATATTCATTGATGTAAAATGAACTGGTTTTAAGTGTGCGTCCGAAAATAGATGTATAAACATCATTTAAATGATCACGATCGCGGCAGATTTTAAGATTACCCTGCAGGCTATAAAGATTCATATCCACGGCTTGCATTACAATACTATATAAAGCATCCAAAGCCACAGCCAGGCCGTTACCTTTTGAGCTTGGCCCCTCGGAAAGCACTAAATCAGCAGGACGAATGTTTAGTTTTTCCAGAAGCGAATATAAATCAAGCTGGGGAGCGTAAGATATAATAAAATGTTCACTCTCAATCTTCTTAGCCGGGCCAAAACCATCATCTGCGGCATGGGCCGAAGAAAGAGTTAAGAATAAACCAACCGTGATCAAGATCAACTTTATCGAGCGCATTCAGAGAAATTAAGTTTTAAAATAATTTATTTTATTATTCAGCTCTTCAAGCTCCTGTTCAGAAATATTGCCTTTTTTCGCCTTAAGCTTAACTACATCCGCTTTGATCAAATCAATTTGCTCCCTGGTTTTATCAATCATGGCGTTAACTTCGTCAGATAGTTCCTTCAACTGATCATAATTACGCAGATGGAAATTGGCCGATAAATTTCCCAGCTTTACCCCTTCAATTGCCTTCCTGAACCTAAATAACGGCCCGGCAATTTTATGGGAAAATAACAGAGTGACGATAATGGTCGCTACTCCCAGGATAACCATCACCACTAAGACTGTCTGTATTAATACCGGCAGAAGAAAATCTGAAGTAGAATGAACCAGCACCCGCGAGTCAATAATGGCTACCGTAGTTGATTTTTTGCCTATAAAATAAAGCATTCCGGTAATAATAACTCCGGAAAGCACAACTAACAAACAGAACTTAATAATAAATCTTGCCTGGAAATCGCGATCGATAAAATAATTCCTGCGCTTATTCGAAACCTGATTATTATTCATATTTTCCCCCTATTTGCTAGCTGGATTCGGTAATTTTAAGTTTTTACTAGCCGCGACGTCCTTAACCTCTTTGATCGGCTCCAGATCCAGGGCCTTATTTTCACTGTTTTTAGCAACATAATCCGGATTTATCTTAATTTGCGCTTTTTTATAAAGCACTCCCAGCCATTTATTTATCGCCTGCGTCTCCTTGAGTTGGGTCAACGACCACTTTATCTGTTTATACATCTGGTCATACGGCTTGTCCGCCTTGCCTTCGCTTTTTAATTTATTATATACTGCCTCTATCGCGCTATCCTGGACAGAAGCTGAACCGTTGATCTCTTGGGATTTTTTATCCATGACCCGCTTCAGTAAAGACTGTTCCCAAAAATGCTCAATTGATTTCAAAAACTCTTTGTCTTTATCCAAGCCTCTGGCCTGGGCATCCTGCAGCACAAGCTTGCGCCGGATGAGCATATTTAAAAATTCTCTTCTTGATTCCGGCGTATTGTCTTTAGCGTAAGCCGAAGCCTGAAATTCCTCGATGAATTCCTGCGGGGTTAGGGTATAATTGTTGATTTTAACTAAATAATTCTCCGGCTTAGGAGTTTTTGATTTAAGAAACATAAAAACAATAACCACCAACAAAATGACAGTAATAATTCTTTTCATCTGATTCTCCTTTAAATGAGCAGACTACTTATGCAAGCTACAGTCAACCTAAATTGCAGGCCGGCTGGCCGTCTGCGAACTTATATCCTATCGCTTTGCCTTAGGCATTAAATGAATAGACTTAATTAAAATATTATACAGCTTCTTGCGGTGCAAAGCTAGAAAAAAAAGGGGGCAGATTTTTCAACCTGCCCCCCGCTTGCCTAGTTTAATTATATTTTATGCTGCCGGGATTAACCCTTTCCCTTGTTTTTTTTCTTGCCATTATCATTCTGATAAAAAGGCGAGAAAGTATTGTCACCCTTTAAATCGAGATTGCCATCAATAAAATCATAAGCTCCGGCATTCAAAGCTATCTCATCAAAGGCTGAAGAATCCGAAAGCACCAAAGGATGATAAAAATATGTCCCGGTCGGTGTCTGCCGGTCAATTGAGACCGTGCGGAAGCTGGGATGATAGATATTACGTATCCTCGGATCAATCGCCAACTGGTTAATCAGATTGCCGAATCCAGAAGGAATATCAGGATATATCTGTTCCAGGCCGCGGTTTCTCACTGAAGAACCGTCCAGAGTAATGGTACATCCCGGACAATCTTTACCGTAAGATGTATCGGAATCATTGTAGAAAACATATCCGGTAGTAACACCGGTCAGATCCAACGTCGGAGAAGGATTCACCCCGTTCATAGTCGTGCCCGGCCGGACCAAACCTTCAATAACCCCGCTTACAGGAAGTGAACCATTGTAGCCATCATTATAAGATCCTTTTCCACCGCCTATTTTAAGGGTTAAACCAGCAACAGCAGTGCCGCCACCTGGTAAAGCTGAATTATTACCGCCAAGATTACCGCTTAAAACCTGAATATCAACCTTCAGCGGATTATCAAATAACCCAACCAATAGATCATTATAAGCACCAACACCGATTGTCCCGTTAACCGCTGAGAAATAAGAGTATCCGCCAGCGATTACATTGGGGCCAAGCGGCAAATCATTGGTGCCGGTTAACGGCATCAGCGCGAACATTACCGGCGAGAAATAATCTACGCCTGCTACCAAGTTCCATTCAGTACCAGCCATACCCATTAAAGCCTCTCCGATAAAATCCGAGAAAGGAAGGCCATCTAAATCAGATTGCGATACTACCGGGCACCAACCGCGTCCGGCGTAAATAGAGCCATCAGTCGTCTCAAGGTATACACCACCGCGAGGGCTGATCACTGAATTCACGATAATATCGCCATCAGAGACTACATGGATAATCCCGTTATTGGCGGCTACCGATGCTCCCAGAGCACCAATCTGCTCACCTTCCTCATCACCGGAGAACAACGCGTATATGGGCAGGTATAAACCAAGCTGTAACGACTTACCGATATTATTGATATAAATATTACCGGTATCCCATGAATAAGCGCTTAAAATATCCACAAAAGTATTAATCGGATTCGCAGATGTACCGATATCGTATCTGGCCAATAGCCCCAGATAATTAGCATAGACATCGCCAATGACCGATTCTGCTTCGTTAGTAGCATCCCAGATCGAACCGCCTAAAGCCGCGGCAATCACCGCATTAGCGTCGATCAATCCCAGGGTAATATCACCGGATAATGAGCCCAGAAGTATACCGCTGGAGTATTGAAATTGCGTAGCAATATCGATTAATGGGTCTCCTTCGGTAAACCACCCGATAAGATCTTCCAGCTCTCCGATGGCATCCGGGGAAGCATTACCGCGCGCTAAAACATTACCGGCATAAATATTATCCAGTGCTAATAAAGCAACGCCAGCAAAACCATAATCGCTGATCGCGGAAATTTTGCCATAAGCATTGATATCGTCACCAGCTAGAGCCAACACTGCTGCCGGAGTAAAATTATGGCTAATCGCTTTAATGATGCTTGAAAGACTAAGATTAATATCATCACCGGCGGTAAGCGTAATCAAAGCGGTAGAAGGAACCTCGGTTGAAGATCCGCCAAAACCGGTCTTAGCCAATATCTGGCTTGAATGTTTGATATCAATATCATCAGTCGCTTTTAAGTTTACTTCAGCATGTCCGACTTTTTTTACCTTAGCTATGACTTTAGAATTAGATATTGTAATATCGCCATTATGATTATGCTTGCTACCGGCATTCAAAGTTACTTCAGCGTACCCTCTATTACCCAGAACCTTGGCAATAAGATTGCTGAAGAACAAGCTGATATCGTCTTTGGCCTCTAATACTACCTTAGCCGAACCATAAATTGCTTTAGCCAGGATATTGCTGAAGGTTAAGTTGATATCATTTCTGGCATCCAGGTCAACTACTGCATCACCAAAACCTGTGCGGGCAGTAACTTTGCTGGCGAATAAATTAATATCTTTACCGGCGTTAAAATATACGCTGGAGCGTCCAAAGTTGTTATTAACCGCCTCTACCGTACTAAAAGCGAGGTTAATCATTCCGGTAGCATCTAAAACAACCAACGCTGATCTTAAACCGCTGCCGACTTCAGCTAAAATACTGCTGCCGGTTAAAGTAATATCACCATGATGATTGTGCTTGCTACCGGCATCCAAAGTTACTTCAGCATGCCCCTTTTTACCGCTTAATACCTTAGCGGTAAGGCTGCTAAAGAATAAACTGATATCGTCTCTGGCATCCAGCGTTACTTTAGCGATACCAAAGATTGTTTTAGACAAGACTTTGCTAAAGACTAAACTGATATCGCCGCCGGCAAAGAGAGTATTTTCGGCTTTTCCGGAAAAACTTTCAGCCTTAACTGTGCCGCGATTTAATTTGATATCCTCTTTGGCAAACAGATGATTCTCGGCATCGCCGTGAATACTCTTGGCGCTAACCTCACCACCCTTAGTAATAATAATATTTTTAGCACCAAGGTTGTTTTCGGCTTCGCCTCTGTTAGCTTTAGCTTCGACTTCTGCGCCCTTGGTGATAATGATATTCTTAGCATGGAGGTTATTAGTCGCATCCCCTCTTTTTACGCTTTCCGCTTTAACTTCTCCGCCTTTGGTGATGACGATGTTTTTAGCAGTTAAATTGTTGGTCGCATCATCAAAGATGGATTTAGCCTTAACTTCGCCGCCCTTGGTAATAACAATATTTTCAGCTTGCAACTCATTCTTAGCATCATCAAAGATGGATTTAGCTTTGACCTCTCCACCTTCAGTGATCAAGATGTTTTTAGCATGCAGCTTGTTTTCAGCATCATCAAAGATAGATTCAGCTTTAACTTCACCGCCTTTAGAAATAATGATGTTTTTGGCACCTAAGTTATTCTCGGCATCGCCGTGAATACTCTTGGCGCTAACCTCACCACCCTTAGTAATA
>DAONDX010000021.1:0-14142 GCA_035402765.1 Candidatus Omnitrophota bacterium | reverse complement strand
ACTTAATCACCAAGTTAGGTGATGTCCCGGTAGCTAACCCGATGGATTTAGAAAAAGGGGCAAATTCTCCTTATTTAATGCCTCCTAAAAATACCGCAGATATTAACCGGATTATCCGTATCGTAGCTGAAGCCGAAGCCGGAGCAATCGAAGTTTACAGCAAACTGGCTAAAAAGACATTTGGTAAAGATACGGTTACTTACCAATTAGTCAGCCATATATTGAGTGAAGAAGTAGATCACGAAGAAATGTTCGAGAATCTTTTAGAAAGATAATAAGACAGATGCCAAACCCGGCGCCAATTGATATGGCGCCGGTATTGTATATCAACAGAAACACGTAGACAAGGAGAGTAATATGGCCAAGGTAACAGTTGATGCTTCTACATGCGTAGGTTGCGGTTTATGCGAACAGTCATGCCCGGATGTTTTTGAGGTGCAGGGTGATGGAGTCGCTCACGTTAAATCACAGGTTTGCGGATCTTGTAATTTACAGGAAGTGGCGGATTCTTGTCCGGTAAGTTCGATTAAAATCAGTTAAATAATTTTTTAAGGCAGCAATCAATATATTAAAGGGCACAATAAATTTTTATTGTGCCCTTTTCTTTAGCTGATCGAAAAAATCGGAGAAAAGTTCATTTTGCTTAGCGGATAATAACCTTTGGGCGAAAGCATCTTTATCTTTGAGGAAGGTATTTTCATCAACCGGTTTGATGGATTTAAGTTTAACGATGTAATAGCCCTGGTCGTTAGAGATTACGCCGGAGGGCTGGTTGTCTTTTAGATTAAAAGCGGCCTCCCAGAAGATCCGGGCGGGGCCTAAATTTTCAATGGTGCCGGTGGATTTAAAGAAATCTGTAGCAGTGCTCTTTAAACCGCTTGAAGCGGCGGCTTGATTGAATCCGGCCTGTTTTAGTTTTTTAGCGCATTCATTTATTTTGTTTTTTGCCATTTCTTTGGCGGTTTCGCTAATCAGGGTATCGCGGACCTTATCTTTTATTTCGGCCAGCTGCGGGGTACGCGCGGGCTGATCCTGCGTCGGCGGTTCCTTAAACATGGCTTTATTCTGGTCAAAGTATTTATCGATCTCCGGTTGGCTGGGGTTTATGGTTTTGCTGAAATCTTCGAACCGGCTGGCGATATAATCAATATTCAATTCCTGGTTAGCTTTTAAATACTCCTGACGGATCTGGTCATCATTTAGCTTTAAGTTCTGAGTGATTTGTTTATAAAGTTTAGCCAGGATTAAGTTCTGGCGGGTTTGTTCTTCAAAGGCCCGGGGCTGCAGGCGTAAGTTATAGCGCAGGATTTCCTGGTAAATTTTATTGCTAAAGCCGTCTTGATCCTGGAAATACGGGGCGCTCTGAATTGTTTCGATCACTTCCTTATCGTTGACCGAGATCCTGCGCCTTTTTGCTTCGTGCAATAGGATCAATCTTTCCCAGGCCTGGCCTTCAAAATTTAAATATTTTTCGATCTCCGGCAGTTTATCTCCGAATTGCATCAGCGCCAGGGTCTTGACAGCGGTTTGCGCCTCCCGGAATTCTAAACTTGAGACAGTTTTGCCGAAAATTTTACCGGCTACCGCGGATTCCTCCCCATCACGGCCGCTTCCGCCAAAACCCCAGAAAGCAAATGCCGGAATAATAATGATCGCTAGCCCGATCCAAATTTTCTTTTGAGTTTTTTTGTTGCGTAATAATTTTAGCATGGTTATTCCTTTCGTTGTATTCACTAATTATAAGATAAAATATCCGGATTGCAATAAGAGTTTTTCTTTTTCCTGTTGAGCGTATTGGCTTTAGGGGGAAAAACAGCTAAACCGTTATTTTTTAAACTCGCAAGAATATTCTTGATAAAAGAGAGCATTGCTATTATAATTATTTAAGTGGAAGGCTTTAGAAAATCTGCTTTTGCCGATGCCGGCGGATGCAGCATTTTTAAAACAGTTTGGAAAACAAGGAGTTAGGCTTATGCCCGATAAGTTTTTCAAAATAAATTACCGCAAAAGTCTAGTTACGATTATTGCAGCTGGTTTTTTCGGTTTGTGTTTTAATGTTTCCACGGTCAGCCTGAAGTTGCCTTCGGCCGGCAGCCTGTTATATGCCAGCGATGAGGCAGGTTTCTTATACGCTGAAGCAGAGGCGGTCATCGGCCTGCTGGAAAAAGAAAGATCATCCCTAAGAGAGCAACTCTTAGCCGCCCGCGATGATCTAAGTAAATCAGAAGCGAAGTTAAATAATAAACTGGCTATTTTAGCCAGGTCCAAGCAGGATGCCGAAGCTAAATTTGCGCTTTCTGAAAAAGAAAGATCCTCGCTTAAAGATCAGCTGCTGCAGTCCCGGGAGAATTTAAATAAGACTGAAGGAGAACTTAACGATCAGCTTTTTACTTTAGCTAAATCCCAGCGGGAGACTGAAAAAGCGCTCAACCAGTTACAAAAAGATAAATCTGACCTCAAAGACAAATTTCTGCAAGCCACTAAAGCCAAGGATGATCTCAGCCTGGCGCAGGCCAAGCTCAATGATCAACTTGGCGCTTTGACTAAATCCAAACAAGAAACTGAAAAAGCACTTAGTCTATTGGAGAAAGAAAGGTCTTTATTAAAAGACCGGCTCCTGCAGGCTGAGAATGATTTAAAATATACCGAGTTAAAATTAAACAATCAGATCACTACTTCCGATAAAAACCTGGTTTCTTTAAAGGAACAGCTGGCTGCGGCGGAAAATAACTTAAAAGACACCGAAGCAGAATTGACAGATCAGGTCGCGTTATTAACCAAAGCCAAGCAGGAGTCCGATACCAAAATCCTCCGTCAGGAAGCCAAACTTGATCTGCAGGAAAAAGAAATCACATCTTTAAAAGAGCAGCTGAGCGTTTTAGATAAAACCCGGATCGATTCGGAAAACAAGCTGCGGACTGAATTAGCCGGTTTAAGAGAAAAAAGATCCTCTTTAGGCAAACAGCTTTCGGCTTTAGGAAAAGCCAAGATCGAATCCGAAAATAAATTAAAAGCCAGCCTGGATATTTTAGAAAAAGAAGACGCTTCGTTAAAAGACCAGCTTTTGCAGGCTGAGGATAAATTAAGAAAAACCGAAAGCAAACTTAATGACCAGCTGGCCGCTTTGACTAAAGCCAAGCAGGAGACGGAAAATAAACTTAGTCTGCTGGAAAAAGAAAAAATTTCTTTAAATAAGCAGCTGGCGGATCTATTGAAATCCAAAGTTGATTCCGAAAAGGCTTTAAATGCCGATTTGGCAGAGCTGGAGGCGGAAAAGGCTTCTTTAAAAGAGCAGCTCTCGCAAACCGAAAATAACTTAAAAGATATTGAAGCAAGATTAAGCGATCAAATGGCAGAGGCGGCCAGGTTTAAGCAGGATGCCGGATCAAAGATCGGCCTGCTGGAAAAGGAAAAATATTCTTTAAAAGGCGAACTTTTTCAAACTGAAAAAGATTTAAAAGAGAAAGAGGCCGGATTAAATGACCAGTTGGCCGCGATTACTAAAATTAAACAAGAGACCGAAGCCCGGCTTACCCTTTCAGAAAACGCCAGAGCAGCCTTAAAAGAACAGCTGGCTGCTTTAGAGAAAGCCAGGCTGGATACTGAAAATAAATTAAATGCAGATCTAGCCAGTTTAGGGGAGGAAAAAGTTTCATTAAAAAAACAAATTATGGCTTTGGAAGACGCTAAGCGCGAAACGGAAGTCGAGCGGAATAACCTGATCGAATTTTTTAATAAACAGATCGGCGCTTTAAATAAAGCTAAACTTGAATCGGAAGATAAATTAAAGGCTCAGCTGGGCGAAGCCAGCCTGAAGAATAAAGAGGCCGAAGAAAAATTAAGCGCCAAAATCTCGACTTTAACCATCGGGGAAGCCAACTTTAGATCGGAGATCGATGCTTTAAATAAAAGCAAACAAGCAGCCGAAGATAAAATAAAAGCTTTAAAAGATGAAGCTTCGTCGCTGCAGGCAGGTTTTGATGAGCAGGTCGCTTCTTTGAATACCCGGATCAGCGCGCTTAACGATAAGAATGAGGAGCTGCAGGGCGAGCTGCGTAATAAAATTGAGGCTTTGAATGCTTCTCTGCGGGCCTCCGATGAATCTAAGGCCGGAGTGGAAGCGCTATTGAGAAATGAGCTAGCCAACAATACCGAAAAAGAAGCTTTGATCAAAGAGCTTAAGGATAAGATCGCGGTTTTGACTAAAGAAGCCCCGGCTTATAAAGATCAAATTGATCTTTTAGACAGGGCCAGGGAAGAGGCGGAATCGAAAGTGGCTTCGGTGATTAAGGCTAAAGAAGATTTGGCTACGGAATGCAATAAACAGCTGGATATACTCAAGGATGAAAAAAGGGAAGCGGAGATAAAACTAAAAAAGGAATTGATCCTGCTTAAAAAGGATAAAAATCAGACCGAAGAGCAGTTAAAAGAGAAGATCGCTGCTCTGGAAAAGGAAGCCGAAACAAGCAGGATGATCAGCGCGCAGGCGCCTAAAAATCTTACCGTGATCGTAGAAGATAATCCTGAGGTTGAGGATAAGATCGAGGTGGAGATAGTTAAGCCGCAAGAGCCGGGGTTAAAAACAACAACCACCTCTAAGCCGGCTAATGTTTATAGTGCCGATAAAAAAGTAGTGGTCGGCTCAGTCATCGAAAAAGACCAGGCGAACAAAGAGATACTGGTAGACTTGGTTAGCGCCGATGGCATAGTGGCCGGGCAGATCCTGGCGGTAATGCGTGAAAATGAAAAGATTGCCGATTTAAAAGTAATTAAAGTTTTGGATAGTTTTACGGTAACTAAGGTTTTGCAAGACAGGGATTTTGATTCCATAGAATTATTCGATAAGGCCGAACTTTCTCTTTAGAGAGAAAGAACCGGAATTATAAAAAGGGGACGTTTGCCTTTAAATTAAGGGGAAAGTCCCCTTAATTTTTCTTTGCTAAACAGCGTTTTTTTGCTATAATTAATCTTCCAAAAGATAAAACACCCCGCGCTTAATGGTATTGCGCGGGTGTGCCCTTACGGGCTAGGAGCCTACATGATCGAACGTTATAGCCTTGCTAAAATGAAAAGTATCTGGCAGGAGGAGTTTAAATTCCAGACCATGCTGGCCATCGAAATTTTGGCTTTAGAGGCCTACGCTACCAAAAAGATCGTCCCTACCCAAGCCGTAAAACGGATCAAACAAAAAGCTAAATTTAATTTGGTTCAGATTCAGAAGATCGAAGAGAAGACACAACATGATGTTGTGGCTTTTGTTTCTAATGTAGCCCAATATATAGGCAAAGACGCTCAATATTTACATATGGGCCTGACCTCTTCCGATATTTTAGATACTACACTAGGGGTGCAGTTAAAGAACGCATCTGAAATTCTGATCGATGATGTGGAAAATTTACTTAAGGTAATCGCCAAAAAATCCCGTCTTTATAAAGATATGGCTTGTATCGGCCGCACGCACGGAGTACACGCTGAACCGACTACCTTTGGGTTGAAACTTGCGCTTTGGTATGATGAGACTAAGCGTAATTTAGCCCGGCTTAAACAAGCCAGGGAAGAAGTTTGCTGCGGTAAACTTTCCGGCGCTGTAGGCACCTATTCTAATATCGAGCCTTATGTGGAAGCTTATGTTTGTAAAAAGCTCGGGTTGAGGCCGGTGAATATCGCCACCCAAGTCATACAAAGAGATGTATACGCACAATATATGGTAACCCTGGCGGTGATCGGGGCATCTTTAGAAAAGTTTGCTACTGAAATCAGGCATTTGCAGAAGACAGAAGTTTTAGAAGCTGAAGAACCGTTTGGCCGCGGTCAAAAGGGGTCCAGCGCCATGCCGCATAAACGCAATCCGGTAATCTGCGAACGGATCTGCGGTTTAGCGCGTCTTTTGCGCGGTAATGCTCAGGTAGCTTTGGAAAATGTAGCGCTCTGGCATGAGCGGGATATCAGCCACTCTAGCGTGGAACGGGTTATTTTTCCGGATTCTACCCTGGCCTTGGATTATATGCTGAATAAGTTTATCCAGGTTGTTCTGGGAATGAAGGTTTATCCGGATAATATGCTGGCTAATCTGGCGCGTACGCGCGGCCTGATCTTTTCGCAGCGGGTTTTAATTGCCCTGATGAATAAGGGCTTGGCCCGGCCTGCCGCCTATGATTTGGTGCAGAAGGCGGCCATGCAAACCTGGAAAGGCCCCGGTAATTTTAAGGATAATCTTTTAGCGGTCCCCCAAGCGGCTAAATATCTGACCGCCGGCGAATTAGATAAGATCATGGATTTAGATTATTATTTACGTAACGTTGACAAGATTTTTCATAAGGTCGGTTTATAATAACCCTGCCTTTAAAAAACCTCATAGATATGCAGTACAAAATAGAAGTTGTCGATAAGCCTGGTATTTTTGATGCGGTGGGCCAGGGTGTAAGCAGAGATATCGCGGATCTGGGTATTAACAGCGTTAAAGAAGTAAAGTTTATCCAGGTCTATATCCTGGAAGGAGATCTTGCGGAAGGCCAGGTTACCAGCATCTGCCAGGAGCTTTTAACCGACAAAGTAGCGCAGGATTACAAAATCCTATCTGAAGATTCAAAATACCGCGCAAAACCCAATCAATATATCGTCGAAGTAGCTTATAATCCGGGAGTGATGGATCCGGTGGAGGCCAGTGTTTTAAAAGGCATCCAGGATTTAGGGATTCCGGCGCCGGATGCCGTCAGGACGGCTAAAAAATATATTATTTCCGGCAAGCTTTCCTCCGCTCAGCTTAAAACTATTTCAGAAAAACTTCTGTATAATAAACTTATCCAGCATGTAGTAAATCCCCATACTTTAGACGGCGATATCAAACATCTACCCGGGTACAACTTTGCTTTAGTCACGGTGGATCTGCTCCGGGCCGGTGATAAGCGGCTTATGGAAATAAGTAAAAAAGGCCAACTCTTCCTGAACCTGAATGAAATGCGCCAGATCCGGGGATATTTCCGCAAGCTTAAGCGCAATCCTACGGATTGTGAGTTGGAGACGATTGCTCAAACCTGGTCTGAACATTGTTATCATAAAACCTTCCGCGGCAATATTACTTATAAAGAAAGTAAAGCTACGCCTGCTCTGGGTAACATTGCCATTAAGAATTTACTTAAATCTACGATCATGAAGGTGACCCGGGAATTAGATAAAAGCTGGTGTGTTTCGGTATTTAAAGATAATTCCGGGGTGATCAGGTTCGACCAGAAGAATAATATTTGTTTTAAGGTGGAAACACATAATCACCCTTCAGCTTTAGAGCCGTTTGGCGGGGCCAATACCGGTATCGGCGGAGTGATCCGCGATGCGATGGGCACCGGCTTGGGCGCTAAACCGATCTTAAACAGCGATATTTTTTGTTTTGCTCCTCCGGATATGGCATTTAATAAAGTTCCTACCGGCGCTCTGCATCCTAAGCGGGTAATGAAGGGTGTCGTCAGCGGAGTACGTGACTATGGTAATAAAATGGGGATTCCCACGGTAAATGGCGCGATATTATTCCATGAAAATTTCGCCGGCAATCCTCTGGTTTATTGCGGTACCGTGGGCATTATGCCGAAAGATAAATCTTTTAAGCAAACTAATCCCGGAGATTTAGCGGTAGTAGTAGGCGGAGCAACCGGCCGCGATGGTATTCACGGGGCGACTTTTTCCAGCGGCGAACTGACGCATGAATCTGAAACCGTCTCTAGCGGCGCCGTGCAGATTGGCAATCCTATCCAGGAGAAAAAAGTTTTAGATACGCTTTTACAGGCGCGCGATTTGAATTTATACAGCGCCGTTACGGATTGCGGCGCCGGCGGTTTATCCAGCGCTATTGGCGAGATGGCTCAGGAGCTTGGCGCCAGAGTCTATCTGGACCGGGTACCTCTAAAATATTCAGGTTTAAGTTATATGGAAATCTGGATTTCGGAATCGCAGGAAAGAATGGTTCTGTCGGTTCCCCCGAAGAACATTGATAAATTGATCAGCGTTTTTGCCAATGAAAATGTGCAGGCTACGGTAATCGGCGAATTTACCGGCTCCCGGAGGCTGGAGCTTTATTATCAAGATAATTTAGTTTGCGATCTGGATATGCAGTTCATGCATGATGGTATACCGCAGATTGCCAAAAAGGCAGAATATATCCAAGCGCGCCACCGGGAGCCAAAGATCCCGCGGAAAAAGAATTTTACCTCTGATCTCTTAAAATTATTAGGCCATTATGATATCTGTTCTAAAGAATGGGTGATCCGGCAATACGACCATGAGGTGCAGGGCGGTTCGGTAATTAAACCCTTGGTGGGGATCAAAAATGACGGACCTTCTGATGCCAGCCTGACCAAGCCGTTGTTTGATTCCAATAAAGGGATCATTATTTCTAATGGCATAAATTTCCGTTTTGGATTCATCGATCCTTATTGGATGGCGGCTGGTTGTATTGACGAAGCTTTACGCCAGATTATCAGCGTGGGCGGATCTTTAAAAGAAGTAGCGATCCTGGATAATTTTTGCTGGGGCAACCCGGATAAGCCGGATCGTTTAGGCGGATTAGTGCGGGCGGCTTACGGTTGTTACGATACGGCTAAAGCTTACGGGGTGCCTTTTATTTCGGGTAAAGATAGTTTCTATAATGAATTTAGCGTACGGGGCAAATCGACTCCCATCCCCGGGACATTGCTTATTTCGGCGATCGGTGTGATGGAGGATGTAAATAAATCTGTATCCATGTATGCAAAAAGCGCGGGGAATTTAATTTACGTTTTGGGAAATACCCGCGATGAATTAGGCGGCAGCCACTATTATGATTTATATAAGTCTATAGGAAATCAGGTGCCTAAAGTTTATTTTCAAGAATCCCGCCGCACATTCGACGCTTTGAGTAAAGCATCGGCAAAAGGTTTAGTTAAATCCATACACGATTGTTCAGAGGGAGGCTTAGCGGTAGCTTTAGCGGAGATGGCCTTCTCCGGCGGTTTAGGCATGGAGGTATTTCTCATTGAGGCTGCGCATGTGGCCCCTTACGGGATAAGCAATGAGATTCTTTTATTCTCGGAATCAAATTCACGTTTTGTGGTGGAGGTGGAAAGGTCAAAGCAAAAAGAATTTCAAAAACAATTAAAAGGCTGCCCATTTGGTTTAATCGGATGTTTAACGGATAGGATTGATTTTACTATTTATGGTTTAGACGGCAATCTTTGCGTCTCCTCGGATATTTTTAAATTAAAAGAAGCTTGGAGGGCTCCCTTAAGATGGTAAAACATAAATCTTTAGTTAATGATATGTTTGAAAAAGATGATTTCACTCAGGAAGATACCTGGCGGATATTCAGGATCATGTCGGAGTTTGTAGACGGCTTTGAAGTGCTTTCCAAAGTCGGCCGGGCGGTTTCCATTTTCGGCTCAGCCCGGACTAAACGGGATACCAAATTTTACAAACAGGCCGAAGAGATAGCTTATTATATTGCTAAATCCGGATACGCGATCATTACCGGAAGCGGGCCGGGGCTGATGGAGGCTTCCAATAAAGGGGCCCGGCGGGCGCAGGGACAATCTATCGGTTTAAATATTCATTTGCCCTGCGAGCAAAAACCTAATCAATACGTGGATACGGTTTTAGGTTTTCGCTACTTTTTTGTGCGCAAAGTGATGTTTGTAAAGTACGCCAAAGCTTTTGTAATTTTACCCGGAGGATTCGGCACGCTGGATGAATTTTTTGAGGCGATCACGCTGATCCAGACGCAAAGAATTTCCAAATTTCCGGTAATTCTTTTTAACAGCCAATATTGGAAGCCGCTGCTGGAATGGATGAAAAAAACCCTCTATGCTTGCGGCAATATCAGCCGGCAGGATATGGATATTTTTATTTTAGTGGATGAGCCTCGCCAAGTCGCTGAGGCAATTAAGAAATTTTATGCGAAATCCTAAAGTTTGCGTTTTAAGAAGCGCCGGAACTAATTGTGACCAGGAAACTGCCGCGGCATTTAAAATGGCCGGAGCCCAGCCTGAGCTGTTGCATATTAACAGTCTGGTAAGTCTGGCCAGGAGCCTTGATGATTTCCATATTCTGGCTTTGCCCGGGGGTTTTAGCCACGGGGATGATGTGGCTTCCGGAAAGATCTTTGCTAATGAATTGCGTTTCAAACTGGTGGACAGCTTACGTAAATTTATCGCTGACGGTAAATTAATCATCGGGATTTGTAATGGTTTCCAGATCCTGGTAAAAAGCGGTTTGTTGCCGGGTTTTGGCGGCTCAAACCAAGAGTTAAAGCAAGAGGTCAGCCTGATCCTTAATGATTCGGCAAAGTTTGAATCCCGCTGGGTATATTTAAAACCTGCCGGCAATTGCGTTTGGACCAGGGGCCTAAAAAAAATAATTTATCTTCCGGTAGCTCACGGAGAAGGAAAATTTGTGGCGGCCGATAAGCGGATATTAAACCGGTTAAAACAAAATAAACAAATTGTTTTTCAGTATTCTGATAGCGCGGGAAATCTTTCCGGCTATCCCGATAATCCTAATGGTTCGATGGAAAGCATCGCGGGCATCTGCGATGAAACAGGCAGGGTTTTCGGGCTAATGCCCCATCCGGAACGGCATATTTATGCGGCGCAGCATCCGCGTAAAGAGGGGCGCTCTAAGGAAGCAGATGGTTTCCAGATTTTTAAAAACGGAGTTAATTTTATTAAAAAGAACTTCTGACATCCGGGTTAATTAATATGGGGCCGGTGTCTTGTTCGTACATGAGGGGGTATATAAATGAGCGGATTGTTCGGAGTAGTGGCT
Organism: Candidatus Omnitrophota bacterium; assembly: GCA_035402765.1. Classification (GTDB taxonomy): domain Bacteria; phylum Omnitrophota; class Gorgyraeia; order Gygaellales; family Profunditerraquicolaceae; genus UBA6249. The sequence continues at coordinate 3,357 of DAONDX010000021.1, read as the reverse complement.
AAAAAGTCTTGTAATGAAGATCTATACTACGGTACGGATTATCATTCACATTTAGGCACGCAGTTTGCCGGGCTTGCCGTCTATGGCCAGGAACTTACGCGCAAGATCCATGATATTAAAGGCAGCCAGTTCAAAGCCAAGTTCCATGAAGATTATTTAAAGATGCAGGGGGATAAAGGGATCGGCGTAATCAGCGCCCGGGATGAGCAGCCGATCGTGATGAACTCTAAATTCGGCCCCTTTGCGATTATTACCGATGGTTACATTGATAACGCAGAAAAGCTGGCCAAACAGTTATTTAAAAAAGGCAGATCATTCTCTGAAGTCGCCGAAGGCAAGATCAATTTCACCGAGATGGCGGCTAAAATTATTATTTCCGGTAAGACGATCGTTGAGGGGATCGAAAAAGTTTTTTCCAAGATCCAGGGATCCTGCACGCTGTTGTTATTAAATAAAGAAGGTATTTATGCCTGCCGCGACCGGATGGGATTGACTTCTTTAGTTATCGGGAAAAAAGGTTCCAGCTGGGGGGTTTCCACGGAATCTTCAGCTTTTCTTAATTTAGGTTATAAATTAGTCAAGCATCTTGAACCGGGAGAGGTGGTTTTGCTTAGCCGCGAGGGTTTAAAAATAAAACGCCAGGGGGCGGCGGGTAATCAAATTTGTTCATTCCTCTGGGTCTATACGGGATTCCCGGCTTCTAATTATGAAGCGGTCAATGTGGAGACTTCGCGGGAAAGATGCGGGGCGCAATTAGCCAAAGACGATAATATCCAGGCCGATATGGTTGCCGGGATACCGGATTCCGGTACGGCGCATGCCATCGGATATAGCATGCAATCCGGGATTCCTTTACGCCGTCCGCTGGTAAAATATACTCCGGGTTATGACCGCAGCTATACTCCGGCTAATCAGGCGCGCCGGGATCTGGTGGCCAAGATGAAACTGATCCCGATTCCGGAAATTATTAAGGGCAAGCGGATCGTGTTTTGCGATGATTCAATTGTACGCGGCACGCAGCTTAAAAATTTTACAATTCAGAAATTAAAGGAGCACGGCGCCCGCGAGATCCATTTACGCATTTCCTGTCCGCCGCTGATGTTTCCCTGTAAATATAATTTTTCCACCCGCTCCGCCAGCGAATTAGTCGCCCGCCGGGCAATTAAAAGCCTGGAAGGCCGCGAACCAAAAAGATTATGCAAATATTTAGATGAAAATTCTAAAGAATACAAGAAAATGGTGGATTGGATCACCCGCGATATCGGGGCATCTACTTTAAAATACCAGAAGTTAGATGATATGATCAAGGCGATCGGTTTGGATAAGAGCAAACTTTGTACATATTGCTGGACCGGTAAAATACCGGCCAAGGCTAAGAAATAGAATTATAATTTTTTTCTAAAGGAGATAACGTGAAGAAGATTACTTATAAAACTTCCGGGGTGGATATTAAAAGCGCCAGCGCCTTTAAATCTAAGATTAAGCCGGTGGTGCGCAGTTCTTTTAGGCCTGAGGTGTTAACGGATATCGGAGGTTTCGGAAGTTTTTTTAAGCTGAATAAAAATAAGTTCAAGGACCCGGTTTTGGTTTCTTCAAGTGACGGAGTAGGGACTAAACTGATGATCGCTAAGCTGGCCAATAAACATGATACCGTAGGGATTGACGCGGTAGCCATGAATGTGAATGATATTCTTTGCACCGGCGCTGAATCCCTATTTTTCTTAGATTACATCGCTTTTACTAAGGCTAAAGAAAATGTGTTGTTGGATATCGTTAAAGGTATTAATGACGGCTGCCGGCAGGCAGGATGTTCTTTAATCGGCGGAGAAACCGCGCAAATGCCGGGCATGTACCGGGAAGGAGAATATGATATTGCCGGATTCTGCGTGGGAGTTGTGGAAAAAGATAAAATAATTAACGGTTCTCAGATCAAGCCTTCCGATGCGGTAATCGGAATTGCCTCAAGCGGCCTGCACTCTAACGGTTATTCTTTGGTGCGAAAAGTTTTATCCCAGGCCGAACAAAAAAGAATGAGCGCCCAATTACTTGAGCCGACGCGCATTTATGTTAAGCCGATATTAGAACTTTTGCGGCAATATGGCCCAAGCGTGCACGGGATTAGTCATATTACCGGCGGAGCATTTTACGATAAGATCAGCCGGATTTTACCGAAAGATATCGATGTGGTGATTGAAAAAAGTTCCTGGAAGGTTCCGGAGATATTCAGACTGATCCAGTATAAGGGAAATGTTGAAGATGTCGAGATGTATCACACCCTGAATATGGGTATCGGCCTGGTTCTCATTGTTAAAAAGGAATCAGCTTGCGCAATAATGAATAAATTATCCGGGCTTAAACTGAAATCCTGGATTATCGGAGCGGCAGTAAAAGGGAATAAAAAAGTAACCATAATTTAAGGCACCCGGCCCTAATGGCGCAGGTTATGTTTATACATAAAAAGGGAGGTAGATATGGGATTATTTGGAATGATCGTCGTGGGAGTGGTAGTAGTTTTCTTTATGGGGATCCGCATCGTGCGTCCGACGCACAGAGGATTGGTAGAAAGATTCGGTAAATACAACCGTTTTGCCAGCCCGGGGTTTAACTGGGTATTTCCGATCATCGAGGTGCTTTATCAGATCAATATCACCGAGCAAATGGTTGACGCCGAGCCGCAGGAAATTATCACTAACGATAATTTGAATGCCAAGGTTGACGCGCAGGTTTATTTTAAGGTTAAAGCTGATGAAGCCAATGTCAAGAACTGCCAATATAGCGTAAATAATTACCAGTGGCAGATCGTGAATTTGGCCCGCACGACTTTGAGGAATATTATCGGTACACTGACCTTAAAATCCTGTAATAGTGAAAGAGGCAAAATTAATGCCGAATTGCATAAAACGCTTTGCGAGGAAACCGGAAGCTGGGGCTTGGAGATTGTCCGGACGGAGTTAAAGGAAATCGATCCGCCTAAAGATGTGCAGGAAACGATGAACAAAGTGGTGAAGGCTGAAAATGAAAAGATTTCCGCTATTGATTATGCCACGGCCACCGAAACCGCCGCTGACGGACAGAAGCGCGCCGAAATTAAAAAAGCCGAAGGGATTAAGCAGGCCAGAATCCTTCAGGCCGAAGGCGAGGCCGAAGCGATAAAATTAGTTAATGAGGCAGCGGAGAGATATTTTACCGGTAACGCGCAGGTTTTGCGTAAGCTGGAGGCAGTGGAAAAATCTTTAGTCAATAACGCTAAAATCGTTATCCCGGCGAATACTGAATTGGTTAATGTGATCGGCGAAATGGCGGGGTTTTTACCGATAAAAAATAAAGAAGATAAAAAATAACCGCAAGACAAAAGGA
>DAONDX010000020.1:0-16532 GCA_035402765.1 Candidatus Omnitrophota bacterium | reverse complement strand
ATGGATCTTACTCTTTATGATTCAAAAGAGCTTCCTAAAGAGAATACGGAAATTGGTTACAGATTTGCCCAGGGGAAATTAGATGTTAGTATTGAAGAAATCAAGGCGACTAAGGCGAGATTAAACAGCATCACCGGAATGCTCCGGGAATACGGCCTGGACCTAAATGAATATTACGAATACTTAGGGCAGAATATTGATCCGGGTAAATACCTTAAAGCCGATTTAGCATTAAGAGAACTTTTAATTAAGCTTTCCGGGGAATATCACCTGGCGGTAGTTACTAATAACGGTACATTATTTGCTAAAAAAACCCTGGCCGCTTTAGGTATAGCCGATCTTTTTGAATTTGTAATGACCCAGCAAATCGCAGGTATTGGAAAACCAAACCCCGGAATATTTAAAATAACTTGTGAACATTTTGGTGTTCAGCCGGAGGAGGCTGTTTCTATAGGTGATCGTCAGGATATCGATATAGATGCTGCCGCTAAAATCGGCATGCCGGGTATTTTGGTCGCTGACCCGCAGGATTTAATAAATAATTTAGAAACTAAAGTGAATCAATTGTTGTTAAGCTCTAAATCCGGGGATAAGAAAGGGTTAGTTATCGCTGATAGCGTAAGTTTAGAACAGGCTTATGAAAAGATCTGGCAGGCAACTACTGATCTGGTTGCTCGTGGCCAGGCGCCCCAGCCGCTGCAAAATAAAGATTTTTATAATATCGCCTGCGTTGTTCCGGTTTCTGAGTTTCCTGAGGAGATGATCAAGGAGTTAGAGCGGATTAAGGCAGAGCTTCGAAGCGATTATCCGGAGTTAGAATTTGTAACCAGGGCTGAGCTGCATTTATCAATTTTTGATATTCCGATTGCCGATCCGGAGGCTAGCGCTTTAAAATTTACTCCGGAGTGGATTGAACAATTTAAACAAAAAGTTGCCAGCCAGGTCAAGTCCGGAGAGCTTAAGGTTACTTTTAAAGGAGTGAGTTTAGGGCCGGATGGAGGGATTTTCCTGCAGGGGCATGTAGAGGATAACGGTATTTTTGATTTAAGAAAATATTTAACCCAGCAGTATATCGGCCCATTAACCAGAACTCCCCTGGTGCATATGACTTTGGCCAGATTAGTCCAGCCGGTTACTCCCGCCCGGTTTAGCGGATTATATGAAACAATTAGACAATACAGGGAATTAGCGTTAGGGGAAATGGCTGTGTCAAATTTCTCAATCTTTGAATGCTATGATAAATTTGGCGCAAGAAGAGGCGTTCCTGTAGCCATAGAATTACCGTCAGTATCTTTAGGTGAAGAAATAAAAGATGATCAGGGGGCCACACAGGCGATAATTTTAAAGAAAAATGCACGCGGCGTAACTTCAGCAGATTTGCCTATGCAGGTAGAGATAAGAAAGGCGATGGCCAGTGAAATTATTGAATTATCCGGCCCGGCGCAGCATGTTGTTTATGTAGAGAGTGGAAAGGTTCGTGCTTTAGCCAGTAATACTATTATTAATAAGGAGATAGTTCTTTTTGGCGGTGATGTAATAACCACGTTTACGGGTTATCGTTTTATCGCCCAAGAAAATTCTCTCTTAACCATTGTTACTCAAACTGCTGCTTTAACCGTTAAGAATGATCGTAAAGCAGAGGTTTCGGAGATCGCTGAAGTAGTGCGCGACGATAGAGGCCAGCTTATGGCCCTGGTGTTAAGAGGAGCAAATGAATTTGAAAAATTTACTGTGGTTACTAATCCTGAGTTTGCTTTAGGTATTGGCACTAAATCTCCTAAGCAAGGTGAAATTGGCAAGCCGCATATACATAATCCTCCTGAAAGGCCTCAAGCTGAACTATTGATAACTGTACGAGGGGGTATACGGGCCGTACTTTATAACAGTCGTCAGGAGAAAGTTTCAGAGGTTATTCTTGAAGCCGGAGATAAAATTATGAATTTATCCGGGCATAACGTTGAATTTATAGGGGCGGATAATAAGCTTATCGAAATCGCTCAAGGCCCTTATCTTGGTCCGGATAAAGCCAAAATATTCTTCGATGATCCTTCGGATCAACCCTGGAGCAAGCGCGATAATCGGACTTCTGCCCGGACACGTACTGACAAGATTACCCCCATAGCCGAAGAATTTAACGCTGCTTTTTCCGGAGTTAACCTTAATGAATTTGCATTGGTAGATAGCAACTATACTAAGGAGGCGGTAAAAGCCTTAGATAGAATCGGTGAGAACGAATCCGCCAGGTTCCTGGAAATGCTTGCATCAACCGGACATGTCCGCGCGCCGCCGCAAGAATTACTAGATAGTAATCCTCTTCTAAAAGATATTTTCGAGCGCGTCTTTGGCGTGGTTTATCTTGATGCTCAAGGCCAGCTTTGGATATTCATCGCACCGGACCTTCTCAGCCCTAACAATCCTGAAACTATTGCTACTTTTGTCCATGAATCGATTGAAGCTTATTTAAGAAACAGGGGTTTAAGCCCTGTTGAGGCACATTTATCTGCTGAAATAATCGAGCTAGCCGGAAGAACAGGACTAAATTTGCTCGCTGATAATTTAACTTCAGCCGTAATTACTCAAGAAGATCATTTAGCGATGATCAAACTTTTACTGGAACTTAATCAGGGCGCTCTTTTTGAAAAATGGGATGTTCCGGGAGTAAACGATGATCGAAAAATTATCTTTTTAAATCAATTGATCGAAGTAGACAACGGCTATTCCGGAGGATTAAAAAGTTATGTAGTTAACGCTAAAAAACTTCTGGCGGCATCTTCCAGGGGGGAGAATCCTTTTGCAGGTTATGTCCCGGCAATTCCGCAGGGAATCGAGATCGGGGATATTGATGCTGATTTCCACAATTTTGAGAATATCGGACTTAATGCCGCAAATAAATTATCCATAGTATTAGTGGCCGGAGGTTTAGGGGAGAGGCTAGGCTATGATGGGATCAAGGTCGCTATTCCTTTGGCTTTAGCCGACGGTTTTACTTATTTAGAATCGGATATCCGCAATATTGTTGCTTTGCAGAATAAATCCAATCGTTTAAACAGTAAAAAATTAAATATTCCATTTGTCATCATGACCTCTAATGACACCCACCAAAAGACCCTGGAATTATTAAGCGCTCTGGGTTATCAGGAAGACCGCGCCCAGGCAGATATAATTAAAGGCAAGTTTGTTTGGGCAAGCGGTGAGAACATTATTACTATTGTTAAACAGGGAGCTGTCCCGGCGTTAATCGATAACAATGCCAGTTTTTGTTTGGAAGCCGAAGATCCTTATCGATTGGAGACTAAACCTCATGGGCATGGCGATGTGCACATGCTTTTATATTCAAACGGTTTGGTGGATACTTGGTTAAAAGAGGGCAGGACGCACACTGCTTTTATCCAGGATACCAACGGGCAGGTTTTTAATGCCATTCTTGCTGTTTTGGGCATATCTATCCAGCACAATATCGCTTTGAATTTAGTCACCGCACCCAGAGATCCCGGAGAAAAAGTCGGAGCCATTACGAGGTTAGAGAATAAGGAAAAAGGTTTGGCTGTAGTTTGCAATGTAGAGTATAACCAGCTGGATCCTTTGCTTAAGGCTACGGTTAATCCTGCCGGCGATGTAGAGGATGCTAAAACCGGTAAATCTCCTTATCCGGGAAATCTGAATGTATTCTTGGTTGAAAATGTAATTTATGCCCAAGTTTTGCATAAAACCAGAGGGGTTATCTCGGAATTTGTTAATCCTAAATATGCGGATACGGAAAAGATAAAATTTAAATCCCCTACTCGCCTGGAATCAATGATGCAGGACCTGGCCAAGGTAATGGGCGATTATAATGTGCAGTTTACTAATTTTTCCGCCAAATATGATATTTTCTCGCCAGTAAAGAATAATTTAACTACAGCTGCCGCCAACCCTAAGAATGGCGTTTATCCTGATGCCATGGCTACCGGAGAAGCGGATTATTATCAATATTATCGTAAATTGCTTAAATTAGCGGGCGTGGAAATTAATACTGAAGGTAATCCCAGGATAACGCAAGGAGTTCCGTATCGGGAAGGCGCCAAAGTGGTATTGGCTCCGTCTTTTGCCAAAACGGCGGCGGAGGCGATTACTAAAATAAAAGGCGGTAAGATTTCAGACAAGTCGGTTTTGATTGTTGAAGGCGAAGATATAAATATAGAGAATCTTATTCTTGACGGGACTTTAATTATCCGCGCCGGGCCGGGAGTAAAATTAACTCTGCGTAACCTCTCCGTAAATAACGCCGGTTGGGAATTTGTAGATTTAACCGAAGATGAAATGCAAGATGCGGCGGTGCCGGCCTACCTGAAGATCCGGGGTTATAAACTAGTTAAGCATGATCAGCGCATAATCGAAATAACGCAAGCCGGTGAATATGAGCTGACAGCCGATGGGGCAATAATTAATAAAGATGACGGCGCAGTTGTTGCTCCAGTTAATTTCAAGAATATTTATTTTGTAGATAGCCAAAAAGTAGTCCGGGCTGAGAATATAGCACAGGCAGACGGAATTTTAGTCGATGCGGAAACTAATACCAAGATTTATTATGGCCAGGCAGCGAAAGAATTTTTGAATAGGACTATTCAATTTAATGAAGAGACCCAAATTATCGCAGCTTACGGAGTACAGCTTGAGGTTACGGTTAACGGCGAATCTTATTTAGTGAATAAACCGGGAGCAGTTTTAGTCAATCCCGGAAGCGTTGCTCAGGTAGAGGTAATTCAAGGCAGCGTTATTGTGATTACTACTCAGAGAGCTCCGGACTGGTTAGAAAGATACGGGCCGCATTCCAGCTTCTCCCAAATGTATGGGCAGTCCGGGTATAACCGCACCGGATTAGTTTGGGAGCGGGATGGAGTTTTGGTATATAACCAACAGGAGATCAAGAATCTTTGGGATTTGAGTAAATCTAATGAATGGATAACTAGTTCTGTTACTTATTGCGGCAAACAGCCATTTGTAACCGGCCTGTCGCGTGTATACGGCGAGGGTAAGGTAAAAAATATGGATTTCATTGAGGTAAGGGGCGCCGAGGTTTTGCATCGGCATCCTACTCGTGATGGTAATAAGAGATTAACTGAAATTTATATTGTTACCCAGGGTAAAGCCGCGATGATCACGTTTATCAACAATAAACCACAGCTGCTTATTTTAGGCCAGGGGGATATGGCTGTGATGGCCGCTGATACCATACATAAAGTATTGGCAGTCAGGAAAACTTACGAGCATATTGTTCCTCAAATACCTTCTGTTTTTCAATATGGTTTTTGGTTCAAAGAACAATTCGCCCCGGAAGCCCTGGGTATTAATCTGGAAGAGGCAATTAATAAGGCTAAGTTATTGTTAAGGGGTGATTTCATCGGCGCAATCACTTTGGATGACCCGCGCTTATCGCATATTACCAGATGTTCAATATTGCCGCTTGCGTTCATCTGGGGATTAGCTAATTATTGGCATCCGTTAGTTGCCTGGGTTAGTCTGCATTTAGCCACTGTGATCCTCCCGGCGCTACTAGTAATTAGCTTAGGCATCATAATTTATTCATACGTGAATTTATTTTTTAGCATAAAAGAAAAGGCTTTCGCTGTGATCAAAGCTTCTTCTTTATCTGCCCGGCAGGCACAGGTAATCGCCGGGGTATTGGTTCTGTTGGGCGGCCTGGCAGCAGGTCTGCTATCAGGCAGCAGCCAACCGGCTATATTTATGTCCGCGGCAATTCTAGGAAATCTAGGTTTACCGGATTTCCGTTTTCCATCCGGTAATTTAACTTTAAGACAGAGAGTGGAAAAAGTATCTAGATTTTTGTCCGAGTTGTATAAAAAAGATTCTCTTGAACTGCGTACTGCTTTAAACCGTTATCCACCCAGTGAAAAAGTTTTCCAAGAAGAAATTTTACCTGAAATAAAGCAAGAGTACGCAGCCTCTTTGTCCGGCCGTAAAGGAAAGCATCCGGCAGCGGTGATGCTTATTACCGGGGAGGGCGGTATCGGCAAGACTACGATTGCCCGTGTTTTTACCGAAGTCGCCGAGCAGGCTCTAGAGAACATGCGTCATGCCAAGAAACTGCCCGATCAGGGGCCAATTGTGCAGCAGGTGCTTTTTGACGATTATATCCTGCAGCCTTCTGATCGGCCGATTGAGCTGGCGACCGGTAAAACAACCGAAAATCCCTTAAAGAAATTCGAACATGAACGTTTTGCCAGGGATATGCTGGCGTTAGTGGATGGGCAGACTATTTATAAGCCGGTTTATGATTTTAATATTCGCGGCCGGTTTAAGTTTACGCTAGACGGCCAGGATAATATTATTTTAGTAATCGGGTCGGTGAATATTCCGGTTGAGGTTGATAACCAGACGCAAGAGCCTTATTTCTTATATGAAGATAAACATCAAAAATCCCTCCAGCTTGGTTCCCATGAATCTCCGGTAAGCGTTAGTGTATTTAGGAACGCGGAAGGCTATATTGTGGTAACAATTAACGGCAGCGAAAATATTTTTACCGGCGAACTTAACGGTAAATTTACCGTGACTACCGGAACGGCGCAGCGCGTTCTGGAGACCGGTAAGTTAGCCGAGGCTTTAGAAATGATCATTCCGGAAGGGAAAGTATTTATCGTGGAAGGAATTCTTGCTCTGTGGAATACTGAACTTGCCGCAAAATGTTTGACGGTTTATATTACCGGTGGTTTTGAGGCGCGGCTTTTGCGGATGATTATCCGGGCGGCCGGGGAAAGCGGACGTAAAACTACCCAGCAGGAATTTATGGAGAAGCGTTTGAATCTCGTGCGTACCGAAGAGATACCTTATATCAGGCCGACCATGAAAAATGCCCGTTGGATCGTCACTACGCTTACCCGTTCAGAGGCTGTCTACGTATTGTATCAGCGCGGGGATTTGTATTATCCTACGAAAGAAGCAGCTAAAGCTTTGCGGGATTTGGATATTAACAGGAATGAATTAATTGTCGCTTTAAGAGATATTTACCGCTTTGAAGTATTCTCGCGTTTAGGGGTGGAAGGAATTATTGATGAAACCGAGGGCACCTCTTTTCATGTTTTTATCGATAACTGCGGCTTAGTGATTAAGGTTCCGCGCGAACAGTTCCTGGCGGAGTTTGAAAAGAACTTTTCTGATTTTTATACCCGGATCTTAAAGAAAAAATTAGGCGGGTTGATGGTGCCGGGGACGATACTCAATCTGGCGAATCTTAATATTGAGAAGGTAGTAGACGGAAGGATGCGTAAATTCGATAAGGTGCTTCTGCAAAATAAAGTTGAAACCTTAAAAGAAAGATTGGCTAAAACTTTGTCCGCCGGCGACACGGAGGAAGCTAAAAAATTGATTGATCAATATTTCAAATTGCAACAGGCGCTGTGGCGTAGAGGTGTTTTAGACACTGACCCTAAATTTATGGAGAAATACGGTTTTATCATTTTAGACGGGGTGGAAAAATTAGTTGTTGTGGGGGTTGATGGTTTAGTTAATAATGCGCAATTATTCGATCCTGCGGTCTACCTTAAAGCATGTGTTTCTCCCGCCGGGCTTCCGGAAGAACTGAATATTTATTATCAGCGCCAGGTCGCTGAGATGATCCCGCAGACCCAAGAGGCTTTTCTGGCTATTTTTGAGCACGGGCTTAAAGAAGCGCATATGGTCCCGGATATTTCCGATATCGAAATAGGCAAAAAACAGATGGCTTACATTGTTAACATGTTAAGGCGGGCTAAAGTTAAGAGATTAAGGATGATTTTTAATTCCTTAAACTACGGCCGGGATGATTCTTTGTTATATTGGCTGAAACTCTATGTTGATACGATTTATGCTGCGGATTCAGCCCCGTATGCATTATTGTCGGCTTTGTATGAAAGAGTTATTAACCAGCCGGAGTTGCTGGAAAAGATGCCGCAGACCCCCAGCGCCCTTAAGAAAGTGCTCAAGACCTTTGCTCAAGCGCAGGCAGTCAGTGAAACAGAACTTTTTAGTATCGCTGAAGACCTGCTTTCTGTTATTACGGCCGCCGATAGCAATACTCCGGCTGCGCAGTCGTCGTTCAACATTGCTAAGGGGAAAGGTGTTATTCATAATCAGGTTAATGATGATATCCGTCAATCGGGCAAAGAATTGCTCTATGGGCAGTCGCCGCAAATTAAACTTGCTGATGACCAGGATTATTTAGATCATCGTGGCAGTGAAAATAGATATATAAATGAGGCTTTGCGGATTATTGACAATCGCGGCCCTCCGGGATTGACGGATTTTATAAGAGCACGCCTGCACATTGTGGCAGTTGCCCCCCGCAGCAGCATTCCATTTTTACTCTATTTTGAAGATAAAACTCATTTACAGGTACTGCATGCCGGCCTAACCCGGCAGGCAGTTTACATACCGAAAAGCCTCTATGGTGTAATTAAAAGGCGGCCGGATCTTTTGGCTTCGGCTTTAGTGCATGATAGCTATGAGCTTTGGCAGTGGAGCATAACTTATCAGGAGGCTCAAAAGCACGGGTTTAACGGCACGATCAGCGAATTCAGGGATAGCCAGCCTTCTTTAGCAGCCGCTATTCATTCACAGGCTTATCAATATGAAGAATTAATTGCCGGGAAAAGCAATATTGTTGAAGGAAGCTGCCTGGATGAGGTTGTTAACAATCTGATCAATGAGTATTATTCTAAAGTTACCTATAGAAATCCGGATGAAAAAGTCGCGGAATTAATCCGAATGCTTTTTAAGCATAATAAAAAAATCTTGGAAAGATACGTGGCTGAGGTATTGGGAGTCAAAAAAGTGGTAATTACCGGGATTCGCGAGATTTTCTTTGTTGGAGAAGGAGCCGTCAAGAAAGTCTACCGTGTTTCTTTTGACACAAATTACGGGCATCAGGCTTTAGGGTTGAGATTTATTAAAAGGGATGAGATGTCAAATATTTCTTTAGCTAAAAGAGAAGTAGGGCTTTTTAACTATTTTTATTCGTTATCTCCCGATATTGCAATTCAGATACGGGAATACTGGGATATGGATAAATTTTTAAACGAAGCGCCCTCTGAAATTGCGCAGGCGATGAGGGCTCTAATTAAAGATTTAGGTTTCTGGGGGGTTACCTTTGGAGAATTTGTGCATGGTTTTACTTTGGATAAGCTTCCCCAGGAAGATAGTGTTAATGTGTACCGCAAGAATATTGAACTGCTGTTGAAGGGGTGGTTATTGACTTGGAATGCGCGTCAGGGTTTAAAGCACGGCCAAGGGCAGAGCATTAATGATATGAAGCCGGAGAATTTTATTTATAGCTATAGGTTAGGCAGGGTTTTATTTATAGATTTAGACCAGGCAGAATCTTATAACTTCAGAAAGTTTATGCATCTTTTGCTTATTTATATAGCAGATTTGAGAAATTATGGCACACCGACAAAACTCGGTTTTATTAATGCCCGCCAAGAAGTTAATCGGAAAGTAATTCGGGAAGTATTAGTGAAAGGATTCGTGGATGTGGTCGGTCCAAAGAAAACACAGGAGTTTTTACAATATTATTTAAGTACAATTAAGGCCCAGTCTTATGAAGGGCTCATTGTGACGGCGGCACTGGAGGAATTAAAAATCCTTTCTGCAAATAAGAGCGAAAAACAGAATAAAGTTTCCGGTTCCGGGATGATTAAATGTTCCTTGGCGCCGTTGGCAGTTATTTGGCCGCTGGTTACCTTTGGCCAGGGGATTATTGCCTTGCCAGCGGTTAAGTTGTTGTCCGTGTTGATAGTTGTAGGCGCAATAGTATATCTGGCCAGACTAATATTCTGTTTGATAGATAATCCCCGGGTTGAGAATAGGCAAAAAATTTCTATAAATGTCAGAAATTCTTCTTTGGCTTCCGATATGCATCCCAGGGTTGCTTTAGCTTTACCCGTTAAAAATGAAGTATCAACGGAATCATTATTAAAATCTATAAAAAACGATAGCTGGAAAGTGCGGGCGGCTGCGGTTGAGATTATCGGAGAACGTAAGATTAAAGCGGCAACCGAAGATTTAATTGAGTTATTAGGAGATATTGATTTATATGTGCGGGAGGCTGCCTACCAGGCATTAGAGAAATTGCAAGTTACTAAACTAGAGGCCGGTATTATGGCTTTAGGCAGTAGCAATAGACTTCTCCGCTGCGCGGTAGCTGAAGAATTAGGGAGGTTAGGTCTGGGAGCAGAAGCGGCGCTTCCGGCTTTAAAAGAAGCTTTAGCGCAAGAGCCTTACGAATATCAGGAAACTTCTATTTCCAGAGAAAATCTGGAAGCGATCAAAATAAACAGGATTAATCGTACCCGTATCGCAATCCGCGATGCTATAGAGACAATCGAAGGGTTGGCAGCAAATAATAAAAAATCCACTACCGGGATTCTTCAGTGTTCCCTGGCGCCTGTAATGATGATTTGCTTGTTGGGCGCGTTCGGGCCGGCGGTGATTGCCTGGATGAGCGCGCATTTAGTCTTGGGGATTATTGCGGCAGTGGTTATTGCGCTGGCAATTGTAATTTTGATTCATCTAAAGAATATAGCTAAGCCGTCAATTTTGAAAATTTCCAAGAAAGGTAAGGAAATTGAGAGTTACCGTATTTGTTTTATCCCGGTTTCTGATTATGAAATGTACGCACAGATGTTATTATCTATCCGGGATATAGAAAGGGAGATTGAAAGAGGTATTTGGGCATCTTCTAGCGATGAGATAGAATGGCGTTCTCCTACAGTAAAGTTTTATGGACTCATGGCGGCTGAATTAAATTTAGCCATTCAGTCGGCAAAACCGCGTATCCTTGCTTTTTTCGCAGTTAAAGACGCAGAAGGAAATTTTATCGCAGCCAGGTTGTTATACCGGCCGCAGTATATTACCGAGCTGGGCCTGGAAGCTGTTCAGGGGCTGGATGTTGTACGCCAGCAATTTCAGGGTAAAGGTGCCAACGGCCGGGTAGGAATAGGAACGCAGCTTAGGGCTTTTACTTTTGAGTGGCTTCGAGGCAGAGGTTATTCTACTTATGCGGATTTAGTCTCTTTCGATAACCAGCCGGATGTCAAAAGCTTAAAGCGGGCTGCCTGGTTACATGGCGATAAATACCAAAAAACCAATGTTTATTTTGGCAAGAGTAATGAAGGCGGTTATTGGCACGTCGTCAAATTATCCAAATTTCCTCACGTATATATTTTGCGGAGGGATATTTTACCTGCGTGCAGATGTTTATTTTTTACTTTAAAAGAAAAGGCTTTCGCGAAAATCAGCAGTATAAAGCCAGTCTTATTAAATAACAAATCTGCGCCGGCCTTAAAAAATCATTCTCCTGAAGTGAGCCCGGGGAAATTGAGTCCGGATTGGTTTAATTTTTATTCTAACAATCGTAGAGAAATATCTAATTTTATTGATTTGCTCAAGGCGGAAGCTGATAAAAACAGCGCGATTGCTAAAGGTTTAAGATTATCAATTGCCGAAAAAGAGGGGGGGCGTCATACTTGGTTAGGGGATATCAGGAAAGCAAAAGCCGCCGCCGATCATTATGAAAATTTAGCCGCAGAGATGTATCGTAAAATAGATGAGTTGAATGATAAATTTATGAGCTTTGATTCCTCCCGGCCTGTCCCCGGTTTACCGGTACCTTCAGGGGAGGAGGTTAATGCTGAAATTTTCCGTCACGACTTAAACAGGTTAGATGTTATCACCGTTGATTCGCCCGAATTCATTAAGGCATCAGCTTATTTGCGTTCTATTAATGCCGTTGCGATGGCCAGTTACTTGGAATATCTGGCCAAAGCGGGTTTAATCCGGGCCGGCCCGTTTGTCGGATTCTTAGCCTCTGTTTATATTAACGCTTACGGGCAAGAGGGCATTGTCCTGAGTAATAACTATCCTGAATACAATACTATCCCGGAAAGATCGATTTCTTTAGTCCATGAGATTGGGGCCACGGAGAAATTTGGCCTTAGCCATCCAGAAAATACCGCCAGAGAAGAAATATATAAGTCTGCTTTAGCCGATCCTCAAATTATTAATAGTCCCGTACAGAAAAAAAATATAAAATTCCTGCTTTCTTTTGATTATAGCGGTACGCTTTTGAATATGTTGTCGCGTGATCCGGGGTTTGCCGAATATTTTAATAAACTTTTAAAGCGAGAAGATGTCCAGGTAGTGATCAATGTCCGGGATATTATTACCGCGGCTCATTTACGTTCCCGGGGTATTGATTTTGATAATCATAATATCATTATAGTTTCTCCGCGGGCTCAGGAGCTGCCTGGTTTTAATTCTGTGAAGAGTAAAGCTGAGGTTTTGCGCCAGTGGATGCTGGATAACCAGATTCAGGCGGATGTAATTATACATTTTGATAATGAAGATCAGGAGTTCGAAGGTTTTTCAGGGATAAATTTCTCCGGCTCAACGGTTAAGACAGTTATGTCTATGCCTACTAAAGCTGTGGCGGGCAAGAGCCAACCGTATGCGGTTAGCGAATTCGAAGAGCTTATTATTGATTATCCTACTCTTGAGGGGATACATCAGCAAGTTGATAAAGATGGTATACAATTTGCAATTTGGCCTGAAGATGCTTCTGAAGAGATAGAAAGGATCATTTCAGCTTTAGAAAAGGTTCGCCAGCTTTCAGTTTTACCGGAAAAAGTTCCCGCGCGCTTGGCGGGGGTCCATCTGGCCTCTGCGGTCAGCGCAATACAATCCTGGAAGAAAGAGCATGAAGACGCTTCTGATAGGCGCACAGGAAATCCTTTTGTCACTTATTTGCAGGAAGCCGCCAGGGAGATTTATTCTAAATATAATCTATATAAATTACCGATTCATGAGCGGCTGGTATTTGTTAACGCGGTTTTTGAAGGAGAAAAATATGCCAGAATCCGGCACACGCTGAGTATTTTTTACCAGCGTCTGTTAGCCTTTGGGGTAACTGCTGACGATATCCTTAATCCTACTCGGTATTATATTTTAGCGAATATGCTTTCTGAAATAGAGGGGCAGTATTCTATTTTGGAAAATCGTTATATACGTTTAGGAATGAATCTTATTTTTGATGTTTGGGAACAGGAAAAACGCATACTTGAACAGTCATATTTGATCGAAGCGATTGATAAAGAATTAGCTCATCCGGGCAGCGGTGATCTCCCATTAATTGCCGCTATGCAGGATTTGCATGGAGGCGCGCGCCGGGCAGCATCCCTGGTGGGTTTTGTAATGGGGTTACCCGCGGATCTGTATTCAGAAGTTATGACCCTTGATGACCTGAAAGCTCTTTTGGCAGAATATGGCATTGATGTTAAAAAACTCGGAGTGCGTTTTGTCGGGCTTAATGATAAATATGACCGCGGTAATGATCCGATCGGTACCTTCGAATTGGTTAAGTGGATTAAGAGCGAAGGTAAGGCCAAGACCTTTGTTGGCAACCATGATGATTGGCGTACCTGGGCGGTATTAGGTATACCGTTATTATTCGAGACGCTCGACTATAAGTCTTTGGAGGTTAAGAATCATCACATTGCTTATTGGGCCCGGGATGCTTTTAAACACGCCGGTTGGGGCGATATTGAACTTGAACAGGTAAATCAAAAAAGATTTAACCAGGCAGTAGCTTCTGCTAATGCCATTCTGCGTCTTTATAACCTGCCGGAATTATCTTATATCGACCTGGGAGCAGTGCGCGCTCAGGATGAAGAAGAAATGAAGAAGCTTAAAAAACAGAACAGTAAGATCCGCGAACAGAACGAATTGCGTAAAGATGAGCCCGGATATATCCGGCAGGCGGAGTTGCCATTACCGGATATTTTTAAAAATACGCTGGCTTATTTACATGCCAAGCTGGAAGAGCATAACCAGCGGATTGCCGAATTAAATGAGGCTTATCATATTGATTTACCGTTGATTGTATTTGCCGAGGTTAATTTCAGTAATTACTTACGTGACCCTGAAATAATTGACCGGGCGCTTTGGGAGCTTAAAAATTTCCGTCTTTTCTATGTGGATATCCTGGGGAATTTGCATATGCATAATATTATGCCGATAGATTACGCGCATGGAGGATTTGATGTTTCATACCATGGCCTGCGCGGTCTTCCGGCCTTGGAATTAATGGCAGAGGATGTGCGTATTTTCTTCCAGGATTTAGAAACAATACCCGATTCTATGGAATTCCGGAAGAAAATGTGGGAAGAATTAGGAGAGGTGTTTACGATAATTAACAGCTGGTATTCTGATATTACCGCTCATGCTAAAGCGGTTTCAGTAAAGAAATTTGTAGATGCCGGAGGGCTGGAAGGATTGGGCCATGAGATTTTGGGCCATGTTGCCCAGGCCTTTGTGGACAGGGAATCAACTACTTTTGTTGTCTGGGGCCATAATGAACGCAAGAAATTCTCCGAAAGTGAAACCAGCCTTCCTTATGTATATCTTTATCCGGCTTTAAAGAGCGGCATCCTTAATATAGATTATGAAATGTCGGAAGGATATTCTGACCGGGGAGCGGTAGTTACCTTTTTTAAACGTGATGCTGCGGGGAAAATGACCGGGTTACGCAGATGGGGATACCGGGCAAAATCCGCGATTGTCGAAGATCTTACTTTTGAAGATGTAGAAGGCCTGGCTCCTGAACAATTAGAGATGTTAAAATTACTTAGCGACGGTGAAGGGTTTATGCGTTGGTATAGAACTAAGGCTCTGCAGCATATTCAGGAAGAGGCTGAGCATTTACGCCTGCTCGCTAAACGTTCTAAACGTTCTGATAAAGAAGTTTATGCCAGGCAGGTATTAGCGCAGGTGAAGCAGCAGTCAGGCCATCCTATCCAATCTTCTGCCATGCGCCAGGCCGCAGTGGATTATCCTGAACTGGCTATGCAATTTAGGCGCCTGGCAGAGATGTTAAACATATTAGAGGATTATCTTGTTTCCTCAGGTAAGATCACCGGCCCGCCGGTAGTCGCCGAAAGAAAAAATAATGAAATTACCTGGTATCTTAATGAAGAAGAAATAGTTAAAATATTGATTGCTAAGGAGTATTCGCAAAAGAATATTTCTTTTTTGATCGATCAGATCAAGATCCATGAGTCGCAAGCTACTGAAACTGAAGGAATCCTCGCCCAAATTATAGAAATGCAGACCAAATTGCTTTCCTGGGCTTGTTCAAATACAAAAGCCTCCCCCTTGATCATTAGTTCAAAAGCCCAATTGACCAAAGAGTATTTCGCACAGTTGGATCCGGCAGGTATTGTTATTCCTGATTGGAGCAGTTGGATAACCCGCTGGCTCAAAGATCCTTATTACAATAAATTATTTGAACCGGTTTCTAATTTAGTCATCCAGGCGGTCAGTAATAAGTTAGGCCGGATTATGGGAATGGACTGGAGAGAACTTGTAGATATCGAATGCCGCCTGGAACGCTCTTTGCGCGAGGCGCTGGCTAATGCCGATACCTGGGGAAATATGCACGAAGATAACCGGAGCGTTATTGTTACCTGGGAAATCGAAAAGTATCAAGGTAATGTTTTTGAAATAATCATGCATGTTATTGATGAAGCGGCCTGGGCTGCTGATTATAATATTTTAGACCGCGCATTGCAACCGGCAGGCAAGAATAAAATTAAGCCTGAGGGTACCTATGGCGGTTCTGGTGCCGGGATTAGAGATATGAGAGATGACGGAATGGAAGTGCAGGCTGAAGCGATCGTGATCAACTGCCAGCGCCGGGGTACGGATTTTCGGATAATTTATACTAATGCGGAAGACATAAAGTCTTTAACCAGGATTAATTTGGCAGCCAGCCTATTAGTGGATCAAGATTTGGCGCGTTCTAAAACCGGTCTACCTTTAACTCAGGAAGAAGTGGATAAGGAGATTTTAGCCAAGAATGAAAAAGTGCGTTTTTTGAATGCTGGCGAATATACGCAGCTGGCTTCCTCTGCAGAATTAGTGCGGAGTTATCTTTTAGCTAGCGGAAATTCTTCTTGGGTTCCGGCATTAGAGGAGATGTTTGCTGATCAGGGTAGATTACGTGCCGGGCCGTTTAACCTATTCTACGGAGCATTTTCCGCAGGGCTATTATATTTAGATGTCCCTTTTCTCAAAAGCCCGTTGTCGGTTGCCTTGACTATCCTCCATGAACTGGGATCCCGCATGGGATTGCCTCATGAGCAAAATATTAAATTAGAAAGTGAGTTTATTTCATTCATATCCTTAAAAAATATTTCTCCGATTGAACTAATTACGGTAACTACCGATAGAGGAATTGTTGGGGTAGAAGCCGGCCGTTTTCCCGATGGAGATTGGAATCCGCTAGTGCTAAATCCCTACTTATTGGATTCCGAAGATGCCACGCTTAACTACCGTATAAATTCTTCCGATGAAATGGTAAAAATAATATTGGTGATGGATATTTTACGTTTGTATAAAGCCGCGCATATTAATTTCATCCTGGAAACTAATAAACAGATCACTAATGGCCTGGATGCGATTTTTCTTTATGTCTGCAATAAACTCAGCTATTACGATGGTTCAAC
>DAONDX010000019.1:0-17853 GCA_035402765.1 Candidatus Omnitrophota bacterium | reverse complement strand
CCGATAAAGACAGAATTTTAATTGATGAACCTACCTTTAAGAAAATGGAAGCTGAGGGCCAGTTACTGATGGTAAGAAATAGTAATGGTTATTGGTACGGTTTAGATAAGGCGGAATTAGCTAGATGTTTGAGTTTAGATGATATTGTCTTACTGGACACTTCTTCTGCCAGCAGCTTAGATCTGATCAGGAAAGAATTTCCGCAGGTCAAAGTAGTTTTACTTTTGCAGCGTTCTCTGGAAGAGATGCGCCAATTAGATGATGAAGCGATAAAGAATATTATCAGGAAAGGTATAAAAGATAGAGGCGGAATGAGTGTTGAGGATTTAGAGGAAAGGGTCAAAAAAGGATTGGTTTTAGTGAGGGCAGCGGCAAGGGGAGAGTTTGCCTATGATTTATTCCTGGTTAATAACTCTCGCGATGATTTAGATGATCAGAGTAAGTTTTTATTGGAAACATTTGCTTTAGGTTTAATTAATCGTCAGACAGCGGTTGAGCGCTTGCTTGGTGATTTAGGTATCACTGAGATTCCGCAAGGGTTATTTGGCCGGGGATTAGAGGCGGTTGCCGACTTTATTATTGCTCATGCGAATTACGATAATTTAGCTTCTGTTTTAAGCGATACCAAAGCATTGCCGGTTTTCTTTATGACTAATCCCGTTACCAAGAAAGAGGCGGTTATAGAATTGTTGAGGATGGTTATCAACCGGCAGGATAAGGCGCAATGCGAAGTCTATGGTTATGAGCGTGAAGAATTAGAGTTGGATATTGATAATCCGCGTTACTACATAAGTGATGCTATTAAGATGGTGATGGAGGGCAGGCTCTGGCCTTATCGTGATTCCGCTTTAGGCAGGTTCTATTTTTATCAACCGATGGGTGAGGTTTATCGTAAGTTCCAGGCAGCTGCCTTGTATGATAATCCTTCAGATAATGGCATTATTACCATTAAGTTTAATCCGGTGCGCGAAGGTTTTGCTATTGAATTCGGAACCAGCGGTGACCGCGGAGAAATCGCTAAGAAATTTATCTTTGAACATGTGGCCAGGCTGGCTCAAGGTTTGGCGAAGTATTATCTCGAAGCAGGGCTTAAAGGACCGATAGTTTTAGCTTATGATAATCGTTTCCTGGCCGGGGAGTTCGCGGAATTTGTTTCTGCGATTCTGGCGGCTAATGGCATTGAAGTTTTATTAAGTCAGGAATCCATGCCTACTCCGGTTGCCGCTCAAACAGTCGTAGAGTTAGGCTGCGCCGGTACAGTGATTATTACTGCCAGCCATAATTTGGGTACAGATATCGGATTAAAGTTCAGTCCTTCTCACGGCGGTGCCGCCCCTAAAGAGATCACTGATATTTTGGGTGCCAATGCCAATGCTGTTACTGAATATAAAGTTATGCCGTTGGCTCTAGCTAAACAAAGAGAATTAGTGAAATTAATTAATCGCCGCCAGGCATTCTTGGATTATCTTAAGAAGACTTTACCGCAGGCATTTGAAGAAATTTCAGCTTATGCCAAGGCGCATCCGGAATTTGGAGTAATCGTCGATCCGATGTTCGGTACTGCCATACTTTATTTTGCTGAACTCTTTGGCCAGGATGGGTTAGATATTATTAAAGAAATACTGCATAATCATAAGAATCCTTTATTTAATGATGCCAGTAATGAAATAGGCGCCCCTAATCCTACCTTGGAACGCTGGAGTAAGGATCTGCGCGAGACTTTAGCCCGCAGCCGCTCTGAAGGTAAAGTTTATATCGGCCTGGCCGCAGACGGAGACGCCGACAGATTTGTAGCGGAAGGTTTGGATTCAAATCAATTTATCGCAGTTTTAGCTTATTTCTTATCTGAAAAAGGTTACCGCGGCGGAGTTTGGAAGACGGTAGCTACTTCGAACCTGGTGAATGCGGTAGCCGAACTTTTAGGCATAGAACTGATGGAAGGTAAAGTTGGATTTAAAAATACCGTAGGGATCCTGAATGCCGATAAAGTGGTAGTTGCCGGCGAATCCAGCGCGCATGTCGGCAGTTTACCGACCAAAGATTCCTGGGATGATGCGATTGGCATGGCGCTGTTAACGGTTTGGATGGTGGTAACCTATGAAGGCAAGACTCCGCTTCAAGTTTTAGAAATGATCGAGAGGAGAATTGGTAAGCACTATCAGTTTAACGAAATTTCCGTGCCCCTGACAGCCGAATTAAAGAAATTTATTGCTGATGAACTATTTAAGCCTACCCAGGATACCGCTAAAGTGACTTCCGGCCGCATTAGTGATCCGGCGGTATTATCCGGGCTGGCAATTGTTAAATCTGCCGAAGAATTAAGCGGAAAGAAGGCTAAAGAGGTTATTGCTATAGACGGAGTCAAGATTATTTTTGAAGATAACACCTGGCTTTTGATCCGCCTCTCCGGTACTGAAAATGCTGCCCGTCTTTATACTGAGGCCGTGGTTGAGTTTACTCCTGAGTTGACTTTGGATGCGGCGATCGCTGCTGCTCAACCGCAAATTGAAGCCTTGAAAAAAGTCGGCAAGATTATCATGGGCGTAGAGAAGAAAGAAGAAACATCCGGCCCGGATATTTCTTATGCCGGCCTATTGGCTGAGGCTAAAGTTGAGATCGAATTACATTTGCAGCAGAGCCGCGATGCCGGAAAAATTAGACCGGAACTTTATGATACATTCCTGGCCAATACTTATCCGAATTTAGAGGCCTGGGTTAAAGATGAATATTTGGGCAGGCTTTTCCCCAACGTGAGAGCGGCTATTCTGGAGGCGATCGAACAAGGGCGTTGGAAAGATGTGGTGGAAGCTTTTAGACAGGACATTACCTTTGGCACGGCCGGTATTCGCGGAAAAGCGGCTTTAACTAAAGATGAGTTTGAACAATTCGCTACTTTAAAATTAGGCGCGCAAATCTTAAAAGGCCCCAATACCATTAATGAAGTAGTCCTGCTTTTAAAGACCGCCGGGGTAATCCGCTACATGAAGGAACATTCTCTGCATAAAGTGGCTATTGGTTATGATAGCCGGATTGCCGGAGCAGAGTTTGCGGAAATTATCGCCCAGTTATTCATTGCCTATTCTAATGAAGAATATGAATTCATTGTGTATTTATTTGATGAACCTTGCCCTTTTCCCGAGTTATCCTTTGGTATTACTACTAAAGCAGTCCGGGCGGATATCGGTATTTTAATTTCCGCCAGTCATAATCCCTGTGATTATAATGGTTATAAGATCACTAACTTTACCGGAGCTCAGTTAAGCGGTGATATGCGCAGCGAAATTGTTAAGGATATTGCTGACGTTAAATTCACCGATATTATTTTAAAGCCGCTCTCTGAAGCTAAACCTGGCCAGTTACGCTGGTTAGGAGGAGCAACTCCTATTCAAAGAGAGTATTATGGCGTTGACCTAAAAAATCCGGAATATTTTATCGATATGCACTCTTTACATGTCGGCCAGGTTAAAGGATTTTTTGTGGATGAGGCTTTAGTCAGGCGATATGCCGGCCGTATCAACTTGGGATTTTCTGCTTATAATGGCGCCGGCCGCCTGGCTGTCCCGCGGCTTTTGGCGGAATTAGGTTTTGTGAATACCCGTGCAGTTTCAAGTTTGCAGGAGTTAAACGGCAGGTTTCCGGCATTTGGCTGGGGTGAACAGCCGGATCCGGGTGATCCGATTGCTGCTGATATTGCTGTCAGGGAATTTGTAAAAGAATACGGCCAGGAAGCGCTGGAGGCATTAGATCTATTTATCGGTACCGATCCTGATGCGGATAGAGCAGGCTTTACCGTTCCTGTTCCTAAACAGTATCAGCATCTTTTCGGTAAATATAAACTGCTTTCTGCTAATGATGCTTGGACGCTTTTGATCTGGTATCGGCTGATGCGTAAACAGGCTGCCGGACAGCTTACCGAACCCGGCAATCATTATATTAGTTTTTCACATGTTACCACGGATGCTTTAGAGGCGGTGGCGCGTTATTTCGGGATTAATGCTTTTGGTTTTATGGCGCATGCTGATAAGCGGGATGTCAGCCAGTATTTGAGTTCTCCTGTAGCCGGATTACCCGAAGGCCTGGCTTTAAGAAGCTGGGTTGGTTTTACCTATATTGGTGAAACCGCCGCCCGTTTAAGAGAATTAGGTTTAATCAATGAGGGCGGCGCGGAAGAGTCTAACGGTTTCAGTATTTTAGGCGGGGCAGTGCCGGAAGGCGAGATTTTAGGTTTGGGCGGGCACGTTAACGATAAAGATGGAACCTTGGCCGGAATGCTTTTAACCGAAGTGGCCTGTTTTGCTGCCAGCCAAGGCAAAACTTTATTTGATCTTTTAGTCGAGAATATTTTCCTTAATCCTGAAATTGGTCTCTATGCTACTGCTAATAAGCCTTTACCGAGGGTTGGATCATTTGAAGGAGCTGAAGGCCTGGATGAAAAAATCAATCTTTTAAAGAAGGTTCAAGAATGGATGCAGCAAGCCAATGCCCGTCCGGGTGAATTTATCCTGGCCGGTAAGCCGGTATTAGGCGCGGTAGAGTTTGCCAGAGGCGCTTATGATAAACAGCATTACCCGGGATTCCCGGATGAAGGGGTAAGGTTCTTCTTTGCCGATCCTCAACTTAAAGAAGGCGATCCTTTTACTAATAGCCGGAATTATATTACGATTAGGCCTTCCGGCACAAGCCAGACGATCCGCTTCTATGTGCAGTTAAGGGTTTTAGGATTAACCCCGGATAACGCTGCCGCAGAATACCGGGGCCAGACTATTGTTTCTGAGCGCATTGCGCTTGAGGCGCAATTACAGTTATTAACGGCAGCCGGTTACGGAGAAAAATACGGCCAGATGGTTAAAACTCAATTGGAAAAGCTGAATGCATTCACCGTGATACCGGCAGATCCTAACCGTGAGCTTTTAGCTTCGATTCAGGCTGATCCTGAAACAAAAACTTTTGCGCGCTTAGTTAAAATGGATAGCCAGTTGCTTAAACAGAAGATAGATTATTTAGCTAGCTTGATGGAACAGGGCATATTAATGGCTAATAACGGCCGCCTGCCGTTAAGTTTATTAAGCTATAACATTAATACTATTGCCGCCCGCGCCGAGTTATTGCTTAAATATGGCTTAATATTAAATACTACAACTATTCGTTGGGCTAAGGATGAGAATGAACTTAAAGCCCGCCTGGAAGCTAAAATCAAGGCTCAGACAGGATATGAGCTGATGATATTGGAGCGCCAGGGATATATGGTTTATCGCCTGACAGATGTCCTTAACCATTCTGCGATTGAAGTTGTACCTGGACGGGGTAATACTATAATTGCGTTAGAGGTTGAAATAGACGGTAAGATGACCAATATACTTTACGCTCCTGATATTACTAAATCCGGCGGTATTCCGGTAATGTGGCCTTTTGCCAATCGTATTAAAGGCGGTAAATTTAATTTTGACGGCCAATTGATCGATCTAAACGGAGTCAGCGGGACTAAAGACGACGGAAAAGGAAATATTTATCATGGTATGGCCAGGTATGAAAAATGGAATATTGAAAAGATAGGGGTAGATAAGAAAGGTATTTACATCCGCTCATCTTTTGACGCTAAAAATTATCCTGAAATAATTAAAAATTTTGGTTCGGCCAAAGTTACCATTATCTATCATCTAAATAAAGGCCAGCTTAGTATTGAGACAGTTATAGAAAATAATGATCAGAAAATCATCCCGATGAGCTTGGCTTTTCATCCTTGGTTTAATGCGGCAAATAGAAGCCTCTGGCAGGTAAAATTACCGGTTACTAAACGTTGGCAGGCGATAGATCAGCTTCCGACCGGGGCGCTGGAGAATGTCGAAAAGGCAAATTTTGCTTTAGCCGACCAGGCTTATGATGATGTATTTACCGGGTTAAACTTTATTGATAGGGCAGCGACTACTTCTTTATACAGCGCAGACGGTAAATTATTAATCAATATTATTCAGGATGCTAGTTTCCCGCATATTGTCTTTTTTGCTCCTACGGATAAAGAAGTTATTTGCGTAGAGCCGCAGACTTCCGCTACGGATGCTTTTAATCTTGCCGAAAGAAATATTGTCAGGGCTACGCCGATAATCCTCGGCCCGGGCCAAGTTTGGAGGGGGAATATTATATTAGGAGCTGCCATCCGTAATTTTGGCCAGGAATTATCGGAGCATAAAGCTTGGCAGGGCGAAAAACATGATTCTGCTCGTCCAGTTCCTGATCAAGCCATACCGACAAAAGAAAGAGTAAATACCGAAATAAATAGAGTCGGTTGGGATAACGCTCAAACAATCGCTGCCGAGGCTATAGAAGTGCGTTTAGCCTTAAATTTCTTACACTCAGTTGGTGATGATGCTATAGCGGATTATTTAGAGTATTTGGTTGCTGCCGGTTTAATCAGAGCCGGACCATTCGAAGGCTTCTTAGCTGCTCCTTATCAAGCAGGGATTGCCTTAAGTACTAATTATCTTCAATACAATACTATTGTAGAAAGAGCCGCCTCATTAATTCATGATATCGGAGCCACTGATAAATTTAGTTTTAGCCATCAGGAAAACGCTTTCAGAGAAGAAATATTTAAAAAATATTTACTGGAAGCCGTCGGTTTTAATCCTGGATCTTTCCTTAGGTCTTACGCCTATATTTTAAATGACGCCGAGCGCCTTCAGGAAAAAATTGAAAATATCCTTAAGCTTGAACAAGAATCCGGGATTATTTTACCCAGAAGAGGGTATATATTAGTTTATGCTCCCGAAACTTTAAGCGCCTACGTAACCAAGATTATCGAAGGGCAGAGCAGGCATGTTACCAGAAAAGTATTATTAGATGCCGGTAGGCAAATATCTTCTCAAACCTCAACAGTGACTAATGCTCCGGAAGTTGTTACGCCTAGTGTCCGGCCGCTGAATAATAAAAAAATAAAGATACTTTCAGGATTTGGCCATCTGTTATTCAATGAGCTGGCGCATAAAGAAGATGGCCGGCCGAATTTATGGGGCAGGTTAATCCGGGCAGCTGTAATACCTGCGAAGTTGCCTAAGGAATCGATTGAACAAGAGAATAGGCATAATAAGGAAAGAATTTTTTGGTTCAGCCGGATCTGCTCCCTGGCCCTGGGTGCTAATTTAGTTTGGTTAGGTGCTTCTTACGCTAGCACACTTATACGTTATTCTGAAGCATATAGCGGCTCGACTACCGGTAAATTAGCTATGGCAGCAACTGCAGGTATTCTGGCTGTTGCTGCCGGGATAATATTTTTTACCGGCCGCAGCATAAAGGGCCATAAGCATAAATTTACCGTTCATCCCGGTTTCTTCTCTAAAATCCGTCTGCCGCATATTACTTTTACTTCCAAGAAATCCGTATTATTTATCAATTTATTACTGATTGCAACTTTAACGCTCAATATGTTTATCGGCACCAGCCAGTATGATGCGCTACGCGCTACCCGCCGCTTTGTTTCTGTGCCTATGCAGATAATCAATAATTATGCCAATCAAAGCGATCTGCGCATTTCCGGAGATCCGGAAAATTTACTCGTGGGGGATATTGAGCATACCCATATGAGTTTGCAGGGGATGCTTCCCGGAGTTACCTACGATTTGGATATAACAACTGTTCCGATGGACAATGAAAAGTATGAACTTCAGCTTGCTTCGCAAGTGGGAGGGGTTTCCAGCCTGCGGTATTTAACTTACCAGAGCGGGGCAGTCGCCGGCATTAACGGCGGGCTTACAGAGCAGGATCCTGAAACCAATCTTTGGCAGTCGGAAGGTCTGACGGTTTCTGCCGGACAGACGATTACGCCTTTTGATAGCGAGTTTGCTGAGTTAATCGGTGGAAGCGCTATTTTATTTGTTAAGAATGACGGTACGGCTGATGTTATTTTTTCTGATCAGTATGCTAATTTTGAGGCGAAATATTATGATCAGCGTACTCAAACTTGGCCGGATATCCGCATCGCCCGTCAGTTGGGTCCGGTCACGATTTGGAACGGCCAGGTTCGTACGAGCGCGATCGAAAGCATTACTAATTTGGAGGATAACCGTTCCTGGACGATTTACGCGATTACTGACCGGGGTGATGTACTTTTTATCACCAGCGCCTACCGGCCGCCGGAAGGTATTGATACTTTAAGTTCAATTACCGGGCCGAGTATGCTGCAGGTGGCAGAGACCTTAGCCGGGCTTGAACTTTCTGATGGTTCTCATATTGTATCCGCGCTGCATGGCGACGGAGGCGGTATTTCTCAGCAGGTTCTGGAAACTCCTGACGGCCAGGTGCGTTACGGTGCTTCTTTAGATGGTTTCTTAAATGATGCTTTCGTGGTAGTTGACCAACAGCTGGTAACGGAAGAAAAAAATGTCGCCGAGCAGGCAATCGCCAGCACTAAACTCAATAATGCGCAGTTTAATGTTGTTGCGGAGAATCTAGAGTCAGCGCTTACGCAGAATTCCCGGTTACGTTTACGCCAGATATTATTTTAT
Source organism: Candidatus Omnitrophota bacterium (assembly GCA_035402765.1). Taxonomy (GTDB): domain Bacteria; phylum Omnitrophota; class Gorgyraeia; order Gygaellales; family Profunditerraquicolaceae; genus UBA6249. The sequence goes on along the minus strand of DAONDX010000019.1, from coordinate 9,355 downwards.
ATGGCGACCGAAGATCCGGAAGCCACCGCCGCAGTGATCCCTTATTTGCAAAATCACGATAGTTTGCTTGTAGGATTAGCCGCCGAGGATCTTACTTTATTAATCCCGCAGTATTCAGATTTAAGCGCGGTAATCATGGATGACCTTAGTGCTGCCATTGCGGATCCTAACGTGGATATCAAGGATTTAGTGGCCGCGGTTAATTCCAATGCTTTATTGCTGGATCCGGCAACTGCCGCCCGCTCCATGCGTTGGCTGGGCCGCTATAATCCCCAAGCAGCGATACGTTTATATAATGAACTTGATTCCGATGTCCGCCCGCTAGTCTATTCGGAAGATGAATTGAGTATGATTAATTTTGCTATAGAATTAGAAAATCTTACCGCGAATTCGTCTTATTCTGACACGGATATGGATTTATTCATCTCACAGATAAAAGCGCATCTCCAAACTACCTATGATTTCGGTTTTATTTATTGGAATAATGAAGCGGTTTATAAACTTATGTCTTCCCGGCCCGAAGAATTCATCGCCTTTATAAGCCAGCTGAATTACAGCCCGGATTCCACTTACCTTATTAAATACATACTTGAGGATGCCCGGGCTTATGACAGCGAATTTGCCCTGCAATTAGAAAAAGGATTTAACAGTGTTAATCAAGTTGCTCAGATAGACCCTGATTTTATTCCCGCGGAAGTTTTTAATTTTAATTTGGCCGCTGGAAAATTAGAAGAGTCTGAATATTTTGACGGCGGGGCAAATGAATTTGTGACTTATGATACGGATAATGTTTTAACTCCAGGTATGCAGGATACCGGTGATGCGATCTTAGAATTAGCCGATAATAGTTCCGGAGTTACTACAGCCAGCGTTTTTGATCTGACCTCCGGCGAAGGATTTAGCGTTAATGGCGACCGGCCGATACCGATGGCTTCTACCGCCCGCGTGATTATTATGTTATCCGTGCTTGATGATGCGCAGATGGGGCATTTCCCGTTCGGCCCGATCACGGATAGCCGGATCCAGGCGATGATGGGGCCGCATAATAACGATATGGCTTATTTACTGGTTGATTTGGTCACGCTTGATGATATAAATGCCAAATTACAGGAATGGGGTTTAAATGATACAGTTATCCAACACTGGGGTGATTTCGAATATGCGGTGCCCGAAGATCAGCAGATTACGGATCCTGACCTGGCCTATTTAAATTCTACCAATCGCACAACTGCTAATGATATGGCGCGATTGTTGAAGATGCTGGTTTCCGGAGAGCTATTATCTCCTGAGTTAACAACGCTGGCGATCAATTATATGGGCTTGGAGCAGAATAATCAATTGTTCAGCGCCGGTTTAAATGAAGATAGAAGCAATTTGGATATATTTAGTCATAGCGTAGGGCTGGTGCCTTCAGATATGGACGGTCTGGCGAATGAATTGGCAGCTGAAATAGGGATTTTACGTACTAAAGACGGCCGGGTCATTATCGTTACGGCATTTAATCATCAAAATTCAAATGACCAAGCCAGCGAAGAGGTGATTAAGGCGGTGGGTAGTTCGATCGGGGAAAATTTAATTCCTGATCTTAATCTTCCCACTGCTCCGATTTATCCGGCTTTAGCCCCGATGATAGATGCAATTACCGTTCCCGGGATAGAGTCTTCATATGACTGGCCAGAGTTAGCAGGCAGAACTTTTATTACTATTGATGACGGATGCAATCTTGAACCGCTTACGGCAATGTATAATACCTTAAAAGCCAGAAACCTGAAGGCCACGATTTTCTTAAATACTACTTATTGCCCTATCGGTAACCCGGATGCTGAAGTTTTTGAATTATTGCAAAAGATGCACCAGGAAGGTTTTGATTTTGGTTACCATACGGTAGACCATTTAGGTAATGATTGGGAAGTTTTGGAAGCCAACCAGGGTGTGTCCAGGGATGCTTTGGAAGCTGATTTTGAGCAATATACCGCGGATATGCGGGTGATCCTTGACGATCCTGATTTTACGATCAAATTTGTTCGCCCTCCGTTTGGGTATTGGTTTGATACCTGGCAGGAATGGTCCAAGGAGAACAACCTGATCAATGTCGGCTGGAATCTTGATAATGAGCATATCGCCTCTTCCTTAATAAAACATCCGGGAGTTTATTTGATCCATGCTTCATTAGAGGATGCGCAATGGTTAGAGAGCAACATCGATGAAATAATGAGTGTTGGTAAAGGCCTGACTACTTTAAGCCAGGCAGTAGAAGCTCCCAGCAATCTGGATTTATTTAACCAATTAAAAAGTACTGGCTGGGATCCTCAGGATTACATCCGTGAAGAGGAAATCGCCAAGCTTAATAAATTACAACCTTCAGTTAAAGAGCAGGTTACGAATTTTATCGCTTTTGCCAGATATTTATATCCGGATTATTTCTTTGTGATCGACGAAACTTATCGTACCGCCGAAGAACAGAATCAGGCCTATCAAAACGGAGATTCTCAGTTCGATGGGTACACAAATAAGAGTAATCATCAGTTAGGGTTGGCCGTAGACATCTGGATGTTGGATGCCAATGAGCATAGCTTAATGTATGAAGATGCGCCTGAGGCGTATGAACAGCTGGGTGCTTTAGGCGAAGATTTTGGTTTTACCTGGGGCGGGAATTGGGATTTCTTTGACCCGTATCACTTTGAATTAACTACCGAAACTATAACGCCGGCTCAACCGGCCGCCGCTGATCAAGGTACCCAAGAACAATTATTTTTACCTGTAGGATTATTATTCCTGGGTTTAGCAAATTATGGGACGCGTAAGAAAAAAACAGGGGATTTTTCTAGCGCAATGCAAGATAAACCTGCGCGAAACAATTCTCCTTTATATGTCAGCGCAATACCGGTATTAGCTATGGCCGGTTATCTCTTCGATGCATTACCGGGTTGGTTAACCTTAATCTTAACCGGTATCGGTTTGTTATTACCGGCGTTTATGACGGTCTCCCAGCGTAAATCTTCTTCCAAGAAAACAACAGAAGAGCCTATGGATCTGGAAGCTTTACTTGGGCCGCTTGCTCCTTATGCGAAGATATTAAGTTCTGAGTTATCCGCTTTAGCCAGAAACACCGCCTATTACCAAAGAAAAGAAGAAGAGGGCAAGCTTGATATTCTGCTTAAGCAATTAGCTGATTCAACTACCTTAGAAGATCTCTTCTGTCTGGTTGCTGCCTTAAGTATCACTCAGCATAAAGCTTACGGCTACGTTGGTGAATATAAATACTTTACTTTGATTAAAGAGATCATTCAGAAAAAAGCCCAAGCATTATTTACTTCGGAATCAAAAACAGTTCTGGTTATGCCTTTAGCTTTGGTGCGTATTTTAATCGGCTTTCTGGGCGTGGACAGAACAGCTTATATCAGTGGCATCCCGGATTATACCGAGGCAGTCGCATTTGATTCAAACTCCGATATCCGCGTCTGGGCAGCGCAGCTATTAAGTTTAACCGAAGCTACTCAAGAACAGAACCAGTCTGTTTTTGAGGCTCTGGCCACCGCCTTTGCCAAGGAAGAAGAGACCAAAGGAGCAGAAGGTATCCGCGCTGCCCTGGATTATTTCATCCATACCGTCAGTCTCCAAAAAACTTACGTTACTGCCTACTTAAATGAGACACTCAATCCCCGGAAACTTTACAAGAAGATCCTGGATGATCAGTCTTCCCGTCAAGGATCTAATATTACCAGCTTGTTAGCCGGAATTAAGCTATCGATTTTTAATGACCGGCGTTCCGCATCTTTACTTTATGCTATAAGCAAAGGCTTTTTTGGCCACTCCTGGGAAACATATATCGGAAAGTGCTCTGAATATGTGGCTAAGAAAGGCATCCTGCCTTTAGTAAAGATACAAGGAGAAAATCTTACTGTGAAATGGCTGGATTGGCTTTGGCTTAAGGAAACGATCGCTTCCCCTGAGGCTGCAGCCATAATCGAGGAATACGCAGCCGAAGTCCATCAGACATACTGTAGTGATGATTGGGACCGTTTTGATTACTACGATAGAGCCAAAGATAAAGGAGCAAATAAAAATATGTTCCATCGGCTCTCTAAAATGAGCGCTCAAGAACTCTCCAAGATGAGCGCAGAGGAATGGCTTGAACAATTGGCGGTATCCTTACAATATAACCGGGGAGATAAGATTACTACTAGTATACGTTACGGCGCTATCTTCGCCCTTTTCTTTCCGGTTAGCCCGCTTGAGGTTTATGCGGATGAACCTGCCGCCGCCCCGCGTGATGCCTCCACTAAAGGTAAATCCAGAAAACAAGTTAGGCAAGAAATTCAGGGATTTGGCGGAATAAAAGCAATCAGCCAGAAGTTTGGAGTTTTAACCGCTAAAGAAGTAAGTAAACTATATGAAGTTGCTGATGCTGATATAGAAAGTTTATTGAGTCTGGGGGTTAAATTTATCCGCGGTCCGCCTGCGCTTGGCGTTGCCAATCACTCCGCAAACGGTTTTACCTATATCATCATCCCTGAAAGTGCTACAGCACAAGAAGTTGCCCATGAGATCTGGGCGGTGCTTAATCCTAAATCTGCCCATAAAGATAATCCGATTGTTGTAGGTAAGGGCGTCCAGACTCCCCTCCGGAGTATGTTTTCTGGCGCCCTTGCCGCAATAAAAAATCTTAGAGCAAGCAGTAAAACCTGGAATTACCTACTGATTGCCTGTATTATCCTGTCGTTCATTCCAGCTATTCTAAAAGCAGTTAGCCCGGAAGCAAACACGTTAGTGAGCCCCACCTGGTATTATTTAGGAACATGGGTTTATCAAGCTACCTTCATGTTAGGAGCTGCAAGCTCAATCTTGTTATTATTTAATAAGGTTCAGGGTAAGATCACAGATTCACGCGATTTAGTAAACCGGCTTTTTAAATTATCTGGCTTACTTATTATTGCTTACCCGTTTTGGAATCTTATCCATCAGGTATTGCATCTTGTCGTTGAATATTTCCAAGCCGGGCTTGCCGAAGGAATGTTGATTTGGCCGGGCTGGGAGTCTTTTAGTATTATCATTACACTTTTGTGCGGTTTAACATATTTAATTTTTAAGATACTCCATCACCGCGGAGTAATCGCAACCCCAAGCTACAAACATCTGCGCAGTGTTTTATTTATTACTAATGTGGTTTCAGTAATCGCATTGATGATTTTAGGGTCTACTTTTAGAGATATTTCTTATTTTATTGATCCGGGTACTTTGCAAAGAACCGCCGCCCCGGATACTTTTTTACGGACCATCGGGTTATATCTGGAAAAAACATTCCTGCCGATCTTTAATAGCAAATTTATATCAGAGCCATTTGGCGGGATAAATAGCCGGGTGCTTACGGTTTGTGATGGTCAATTTTTCATGTATGGCACCCCCAATAGTTTTGTCGCGTTCCCCGAGGTTGCATCCGGGATTATATATTTTCTCTTGCCGAATATAATTCAGTGCGTTATCAGTGTTTATTTAATGAGCCGCGGGGTTAAAAAGTCAAATTTTGGGTTAATTTTTACCGGCGTTGCGCTGCTTTCTTATCCTCTGCTTATGTTCATAAGAGGGGATGGACTTTCTTTGGCCACTTTGGTAACAACAGGCATAGAGCATTTATCCGGCAACTGGGCGATATTTAATCCTTTAAGACAATTTACGATAAACGGCAAGTTTATAGGTGATGGAAGGATAATGGATTCTCTGATGTATGCATTTTCCTTGTCGGTTAGCTTAAGCTTTGCGGCATTCTCTAAAGCAGTCTTTAGGTTATTTGTAAAGCAGGGCGTCGCATCCGGCAATCCCGGTAACAATTATTATGTGCAGTTAGTAAATAAACTTCTATTGGGAATTTCTCTTTTTGGCATAACTTTCTATTCACCTTATCTTTTAAAATGGATACCTTTTGTTAGCGAATATTTTCTTAATTTAGAAAAACTGGCGAATTTATATTATTCCCTGCATATAGAACTAGTATTGGCCGCCGGATTAATGGGAGCCGCCGCCATCGCCTTCTATAAAAGCATAAAAAAAGAAAACATTGTCCGTTCCCAACCTCCCCGTGCACATTTAGATAGTTCTAATAAGACGATTAAGCCCGCTACTTTGAAATGTTCCTTAGTTCCCCTTGTTATTGTTGGCGCTTTGGCTGAATTCGGCCCGCAGATTATGAATTGGGTTAAGGTGCATTCAATTTGGCCGGCGGTGTTAGTTGCAGCGGGGGGTTTAATTTTTATTTTTGCTAAGAAAGCACTCGCCCATCGGGCAATTGTTACAATTAAATCTCAGTTATTCAAAAAAATAATCCCGGTTATCTTAATCCTTACTATGCTTTTGTCTGCCTGTAGTTCAGCGGGGTCTCAGCCCGTTTCTACGCCGGTTGATCCTACGGTTAATCTTATCGCTACCGCCCAATTAATCGATGAACAACCTTGTGCTTTTGCCACAACCTCAGGGATTTGTGTCCAACTTAATACCATTGAAGGCCTGCCTGAATACCGCCTGACAGGTTTAGGAGTAAGGTGGAACAGCCGGGATATCAAGCTTGATAATCTTTATTCTTATGCTAGTAACGCGCAGTTACGTCAGACAACCGCTGCCGCTATGCATCATTATGATATGCCTGCCCGCCTGGGAGATGCGGTTGTTTCCAGAGAGCTGCTTTTGCGCAGTGTTATGCCCCCGATAGGAGATATTGAAGGGGTTACTGATAATATGCAGGGCAGCCGCGGAGAAGGGACCCATGGTATTGCCCAGATCAACCCTGAGACGGCCCGCAGCGTAATTATTTATGATCAACAATATGGCAATGGTAATCTTAGCGAAGTGCTTGCTACTTTAGGTTTTAGTTTTGATTGGAATAACGCCGGCACAGAAGAGATTATTTTAATGCTTAATAATGATCAGGCAAATATCTGGGTAATGTCTGGGTTTTTAGGCATGCTTAGGGATATGGCAGCGCAGGAAGGTTTAAATGTTGATTGGAACGATCCGTTATTTATCGGAACGTTGATGGCAGGTTATCAGGTGGGACCTGGTTCAGTAAAATGGATGCCGGTGTTAGCGCCTAATTTCCAGGAGATTTATGCTGCTATGAAGCAGGCTGGCGCAGATGGGGCGCAAAGCGCGATGGAGAAAACCTTGAAAACTACCCGTAAGAACGGAGAGCGTCTTACGAATGATGAAAAGACCGTGTTGACCAGCGCTCTTGATGCCGATGCTTATTTCTCAGCTGACCTGGCTTGGCTGATGAGGGCTTATGTAATTGTCGACCGGGATATAGAAGTATTTTCCGGAGACGGCTGGTATGCTATTGCCGGCCGCAACGGCTTGAATCAGACAGAAGCAGCAAACCTGCTGCCCGTCTTTGATTATTTTAATTCCGGCACCCTTCAGCCCGGAGTCGACACATTTACCATCCCGGTATCTGAAGATTGGATGTATTTTGATGCCAAACAGCCATCTACACAGTCTTCTTTAAATAACTTTTCTTTAACCGCTTCTGCAATCAGCAGCGTTTTTCCGGTAATGATATCGGGTTTTGGTTTCTTCGCCGGCATACGTCCGAATTTGGATATTAATTTAGCCGGCGTATCTTCGGCGATTATGAAAACGCTGGCCGGATTTATGGGTTTTGGCATTACTCTGATGTTTGTCTTCGCCGGCGTTTTTATTTCAGATTCGAAGAAAAAATCCGCTGCCGGAATTTTTAAAATGTCCCATCTTCACGGGTTAGATGCAACTACCGCCTCAGTCATCAACAGCGTATGTTCTCAGAATGTTTGGAATCACAAGCTCAGCGTATTTAATAATCGTGGCGGCCGTTTAGATTATTTTGCTCCTGTTGAAGATGCAAGTTTTATTGTTGCCCTGGAGAGGTGGGAGATTAAATCTCAAGAGACAATCCGGATAGAAGTAACCGGGCCGGATCCTTCCAAGGTAATGAAATCTTTTGATTCCGCATTAAGAATGGTAGAAAGAGGGTATTTAGTTAAAGCCGGATCTGAGAATCCTAACGTATCTTCTAAGAATACTACCCTCAAATGTTCTTTAGTTCCTTTAGCCGCCGTTGCCGCTTTGGCTAAATTCGGTCCGGGGATCGGGGCTTGGATTGCTGCTAATTATTGGTTGGCGCTGGGGATTGCAATAGGTGGCGGCATAATAATCTTAAGTATTTTATCCCTTATCATTTGGCGAAAATTTTTCCCGGTGAGTTGGTATATTAGAAAATTAAATGATTCTTATTTTCCTATTCGTTATTCCGCAGCTCAAGCTTTGGGTAAGCTGGGTGACTTGCGCGCAACTGAGCCATTGATTGAGAAACTAAGCGATTCAGAACCAATCGTTTGTTCTTACGCAGCCGAAGCTTTGGGTAAGCTTGGCGACAAACGCGCAGTTGCGCCTCTGCTTGCAGTATTTAATTCCGATAACAGCGATGGAGCTTTCCTAGCTTTAGATAAATTAGGCGCCTTAACTCCTGAATTAAAAGTTGGAAAGTATATTAAAGATTTACTTAGTTTTGATCCTTCTGTCAGATCTTCCGCGGCTCAGGCTTTAATTGAAATAGGTGAGCCGTCAGTTAAGCCTTTAATTGAGTTATTAAACGACCCAAGCCGTGATGTTCGATTCTTGTCAGTCGATTGTTTAAGTAAATTAGGTAATAAGATAGCTGTTGACCCTTTGATTGATAAATTAAATGATTCTTATTTTCCTATTCGTTATTCCGCAGCTCAAGCTTTGGGTAAGCTGGGTGACTTGCGCGCAACTGAGCCATTGATTGAGAAACTAAGCGATTCAGAACCAATCGTTTGTTCTTACGCAGCCGAAGCTTTGGGTAAGCTTGGCGACAAACGCGCAGTTGCGCCTCTGCTTGCAGTATTTAAATCTGGTATTTGTAGTACTGCCGCTTGGGCGTTATTTGAACTTGAATATGAACCTGCAGCGAGAACTCTAGAGAGATTACAACTAGATTTATCTGGAGAAAAGGCTTATCAATATTTACCTGAAGCATTAAAAATAATAGAAGAAGGATATGATTTTAAAGTAACTGTAGAGCAGCGTACCGATTATGTAGTTGTGGGGCAAACTGATCCAATGCCGTATGGCTCAGGTCTTGAAGATCATGTCTGGCCTATTTGTGAAGAAGTCATTGTTGATTATGCGGTTATTAGTCGTGGCCCGAAACTTGATGATTCTGTTAGCCCATCTAGGACTAATGAACAAAACCAGTTACCTAGAACTTCTGCTACTACCCTGAACCGGCCGATTAAACTTCTTATCTTTGACATGGATCTTACTCTTTATGATTCAAAAGAGCTTCCTAAAGAGAATACGGAAATTG
>DAONDX010000018.1:0-22114 GCA_035402765.1 Candidatus Omnitrophota bacterium | reverse complement strand
GTAAACAAAAATCCCCGGGAATGGTCCGCCGGGGTTTCTTGTAGGTGATAGGCCTAATAGCTTCCGCTATCGATACAGCCTCCTGTTATGTGAGACACCTTTCACTTACAAATGAAGTATGCCATATAATTCCTCAAATTTCAAGTACCTTCAGAATTTATTTTTAAATTAAAAAACCAACTTTTTTTATAGTATAATAATCCCATTATGCAGACTACGTCTATCCAATATCTTAAGGGGATCGGGCCGAAGCGGGCAAAAAGTTTTACCTCAAGAGGGGTAAATACCATTGAGGAGTTATTATATTATTTTCCGCGCCGCTATGAAGACCGCACTAATTTTGCCAAGATCTCCCAGCTTAAAGAAGGCCAGATTTATACCATCAAAGCCGAAGTTTTAGCCGGAGGCCAGCGCAACTCCTGGCGCAGGCGCAGATTTAGTATTACTGAAGCGGCGGTTGCGGATGATACCGGCAAGCTGTCCTGTGTCTGGTTTAATCAGCCGTATCTGGGGGAATATTTGAAACCGGGAGTTTTTTTGGTCCTTTACGGAAAGGTTGAAGTTTATAACGCTAAATTGCAATTAACTAATCCGGAATACGAGTTCCTGGATGCCGGCCAGGATGATGATTCATTAAATGTCGGCAGGGTGGTGCCGATATATACTTTGCCTTCGGGATTTAGTCAGCGCAGCCTGCGCCGGCTGATCAAAAATGCTTTGGATGAATTTCTGCCTAAAATTAATGACCCGCTGCCGTTTGATTTACGCAACCGCCATCAACTGCTTAATCTGGCGCAGAGTTTGTTAAATATCCATTTTCCGCAGGATTTGGAGCTGCAGCTGCAAGCCCACCGGCGTTTAAGTTTTGAAGATTTCTTGTTCTTTCAGCTGCCTTTGGTTTTAAGAAAGCTTAACCGGAAAAACAAAGCCGGGATCAAGCACCAAGTCAGCGGAAAATTAATGGAAGATTTTATTTCCGGTTTACAATTTGAGTTAACCGGCGCCCAGCAAAAAGTTTTAACGGAAATCAAAGCGGATATGGCTTCAGCTCAGGCCATGCAGCGGCTTTTGCAGGGGGATGTGGGTTCGGGAAAGACGGTGGTGGCAACTATCGCCTGTCTAGCGGCAATTCAAAGCGGGCATCAGGCAGCGTTGATGGCGCCTACCGAGATACTGGCCCGGCAGCATTTCGAAAAAATCTCCGGGCAATTGGCGGGGTTGGTTTTTAACGGCAGGAAATTGCGCTTAGGTTTATTAACCGGACAGGATAAAGATAAGGAAAAGATTTACCGGGAGATCAAAGAAGGCCAAATCGACCTGGTGATCGGTACGCACGCACTTTTACAGGAGGATTTAAGTTTTAAGGATTTAAGTTTTATCGTGATCGATGAACAGCATAAATTCGGGGTCGGGCAAAGAGCGCTTTTGCCCAAGAAAGGTAATAATCCGGATGTTTTGATCATGACCGCAACGCCCATCCCGCGCACCCTGGCAATTACCCTTTACGGAGATCTAGATATTTCAGTCATTAATGAACTTCCTGCTGGCCGGATCCCGATCAGGACTTTACATTTTACGCATAAGGAAAGTGATAAAGCTTATATTCTGGCTAAAGAGGAGCTGGATTATGGGCGGCAAGCCTATATTATCTATCCGGTGATTGAGGAATCCTACGCTTTGGATATTGCCGGCGCCAAGAAAATGTTTACGGAGTTAAAAAGCGGGGCTTTTAAAGAATTCCGGTTGGGATTGATTCACGGCAAACTAAAAACCCAGGAGCAGAATGAAGTGATGCTCAAATTTAAAAATAAACAGCTGGATCTTCTGGTGGCGACCACGATTTTAGAAGTAGGTATTGACATTCCCAACGCTACTTGTATGATTATTGCTTCGGCTGAGCGTTTCGGCTTAAGCCAGCTGCATCAGTTAAGGGGAAGGATCGGCCGGGGTAAGCTGCAGTCCTGTTGTATTCTGATCTCGGATGCTCAAACCGAAGAGTCCCAAGCCCGCTTGGCCGCGATGGTGGCTTCCAATGATGGATTTCATATTGCCGAAGAAGATTTAAAGATCCGCGGCCCGGGTGAGTTTTTCGGTATGCGGCAGCATGGGCTGGCGGAATTAAGGCTGGCCAATCCGCTTATGCAGATGCAGCTTTTAAAAGCTGCCAGGGAAGAAGCCATCAGTTTGATCAAACAGGACGCCTGCTTAGCAGAGCGGCCGCATCAATTATTAAAGGCCAAGTTGCTCCAGAGATTTCCGGAGTATGAGAAATTAATGTTGGTAGGATAATATGAGAATAACCACAGGAAAATACCGTAACCGTAAGCTGCATATGCCCAGGGGCATCCGGCCTACTCAGGACAAAGTGCGCAAGGCGACCTTTGATATCTTGGGGGATATTGAAGGATTGACTTTTTTAGATCTTTTCGCCGGTTCCGGGGCAGTGGGTTTTGAGGCGCTTTCCCGCGGGGTAGCGCGTTTGACCCTGGTTGAATGCAATCGGGATTCTGTTTTGGCGATTAAGAGGAATATCGAGATGCTTAAAGCCGACAGTTGCGACCTTTACAACCTGGAGGCGGAAAAAGCGGTTAAAATACTCAGTTTAAATAAGCAAAACTTTGATATTATATTTACGGACCCTCCTTATAATAAGGAATTGGCAAAAAAAATCTTGCAAACCCTGGAGGGTTATGATATATTGTCGCCCAATGGTTTGATTATAATACAGCATTCCAGGCTGGAAGAGCTGCCCAAAGAAGGCCTAAATTTCAGTTTGATTAAAGAAGCTAAGTACGGTGATACTTGGCTTTCCATTTTTAGGAAGAAAGAGTAACCGGCAAGATAGACTGCCCGGAAAACAGGCTTTGCAGCCGGGTGTAATTTACGTAAAAGAATAGAGGGCGAATAATGTGCCAAATTGCTTTATATCCAGGGACATTTGATCCGGTAACCAACGGCCATATTGACCTGATTTGCCGGGCCCGTGAAATTTTTTCGGAAGTGACCGTGGCGGTAGCGCATAATCCGCACAAAAAACCGATCTTTAGCTTTGAAGAAAGAATGGCGATGCTTAAAAAAGCCGTAGCTGGAATGGACGGGGTTAACGTTACGCATTTTGACGGGCTGGTCGTGGATTTTGCGCATAAGATGAAGGCTAAGGTATTGATCCGCGGGTTGCGCATGCTTTCGGATTTTGAATATGAGTTCCAGATGGCTTTAACTAATCGTAAGCTGGCCGCGGATGTGGAGACTATTTTTCTTATGCCGCATGAATCTTACAGCTATCTTTCCGCTAAGTTGATCAAAGAAGCCGCCGCGCTGGGCGCCAGCGTCTCTAGTTTTGTCCCGGATTTTGTGGAGTCGGCTTTACAAAAAAAATTGCGCAGGAACAAGGGTAAGTGAATCCCGCACCTTCTGATTATTTAATTAGAAGCGATTTAAGGCGGGAATTAATTAGGTATTTATAGTAGACGCGTGGATGAATCCAGCACCTACTTAATGTTCAAGAATGTTTTTAAAACCAGGGTTAGGTGAGAATCTAGTAGTAGGTGCGGGATGAAGATCACGATTAATCAGGTTCCGGCAGAGGGCCTGTATATAAAAGAAGAGCTGGACCCCAAAGAGCTGGATTTGGATACCGCGCTGATCAAGTTTGGCTCTCCTTTAGAATTGGCGGCGCGCATAACCCGGATCACTAACGCGCTGACGGTAGATTTAAATATTCGCGGCAGGATTTTTGCCGATTGTTCCCGGTGTTTGAATGAGTTTGAATGGGTATTTGATAAGGACGTGGCGCTGAATTATCCTTTGGAAACCAGCGATGTTTTTATTGATTTAAATCCCGAGATCAGAGAAGAAATAATATTAGATTACCCCATTAAGCCTTTATGCAGCGTCAATTGCAAGGGGCTTTGCTTAAAATGCGGTAAAAACAAAAACGAAGGAGGATGCAACTGTGCCATTACCTAAACGTAAACATTCGGCAGCGCGCGGCCGTAAACGCCGTACACATTGGAAGATCAAAGTAACCAGCCTTACCCCTTGTCCGCAATGCAAACAGCTGAAACGTCCGCATCAAGCCTGTTTGGTCTGTGGGTATTATGACGGCCGTCAGGTTGTGGAAATCAAGGTTAAAGAAAAAAAGAAAAAAACCCGTTAAAGATCAAGCGCTTGGAATGCTTGTTTGTAAAATTCCCGTTGTTTAGCTTGGGGATGATAGAAATTTATTAATTTAAAAGGAGAATTTCCTGATGAAAATAGTCGTGGATGCCATGGGCGGTGATCACGCTCCTGATGTGGTAGTAGCCGGTAGTTTAGCCGCATTAAAAGAATATGATGTGGAGATTATTCTCGTCGGTGACCAACCAAAGATCCAGGCTCTTTTAAAAAAAGCTAAATATACCGGCGACCGGATCAGCATTAAGCATACTACGGAAGCGATTGAAATGTGCGAACCGGCAGCCAACAGCGTCCGGCGTAAAAGGGATTCTTCGATCGTGGTGGGTTTGGAGCTGGTTAATGAAGGCAAGGCGGATGCTTTTTTTAGCGCCGGGAATACCGGAGCGGTAGTTTGCGCGGCAACTTTAGAATTAAGGCTGCTGCCGGGGATCGAACGGGCCGGGATTGCTATTGTCACCCCTACTTTAAAAGGAAATTCTTTGATCATTGATGTCGGCGCCAATATCGACCCGAAACCTTCCCAGTTACTGCAATACGCGATCATGGCAGATGCTTATTGCAAGAATATTTTGGATAAGCCTAATCCCGTCGTGGGCCTGTTGAATATCGGCGAAGAGGAGAAAAAAGGCACGGATTTTATCCGGGAAGCTTATGAACTGCTGGAAAAAAGCAGATTAAATTTTTCCGGTAATGTGGAAGGCAGGGATCTTTTTACCGGTAAGTGCGATATTATTGTCTGTGACGGTTTTGTGGGTAATGTCGCTTTAAAAGTCTCTGAAAGCGCAGCCGAGGCGATGACTACATTTTTAAAGCGCCACCTTTTAAGTAATATCTGGGGTAAGATCGGTTTGGTCTTTATGCTGCCCAGCCTTAAACGCTTTAAGAAAGAAATTGATTATGCCGAATACGGCGGAGCGCTTTTATTGGGAGTCAATGGCGTAGTGATCATCGGCCATGGCCGCTCCAGTATCAGAGCGATCAAAAATGCCATCCGTGTCGCTAAAGAAGAAATTGAGCGGCAAGTTAACGCCAAAATCATGGAAGCGATAAAATAGATTGATGTTAAAAAGAGTAGGGATTATCGGGGTAGGCGAATACCTGCCGGAAAGAATTCTTACCAACGCCCAATTGGAAAAGATGGTGGATACTTCTGATGAATGGATCACCACCCGTACGGGCATTAAAGAAAGACACCTAGCTTCCGAAGGCCAGGCCGCTTCAGATTTGGCTTGCCAGGCTGCCGAGCAGGCATTGGCCAACGCTCACCTTAAAGCTGAAGATATCGAACTGATCGTGGTAGCGACGATCACCGGGGATATGCCTTTTCCTTCGACAGCTTCAATTGTGCAAAATAAATTAGGCGCCAGTAAAGCGGTTTGCTTTGATATCTCGGCCGCCTGCGCAGGTTTTGTTTACGGAATTAATATTGCCCAGCAGTTTATCGCCTGCGGTACTTATAAAAATGCTTTAGTCATCGGTACGGAGGTGTTGTCTTCGGTTACGGATTGGCAGGATCGTAATACCTGCGTATTATTCGGCGACGGCGCCGGAGCGGTAGTCTTAACCGAGGTAGCTAAGGGCGGGATAATTTCTACTTATTTAGGCTGCGACGGTTCGAAAACCGATATTCTGAAACTGCCGGCCGGCGGATCACGCCAACCGGCTACGCATGAAACTGTAGAAAATCGCCAGCACTATTTGAAAATGTCGGGCAATGAATTATTTAAGATCGCGGTCAATACTATGACGCAGGCTGCCCAAACTGTTCTGAAACAGGCAAAGATGACTTTTAAAGATGTGGATCTGATTATTCCGCATCAGGCCAATGCCCGGATAATTATGGCGGTGGCCAAAAAATTAGGTATTCCCGAAGAAAAAGTTTATTTGAATATCGAAAGATGCGGCAATATGTCCAGCGCTTCGATGGTCACCGCGCTTTGTGAAGCCGTGCAGGAAGGTAAAGTCAAGCGGGGGGATATCGTCCTTTTGGATGTGTTCGGAGCAGGCCTGGTCTGGGGCGCCTGTATTATTGAATGGTAGGTTATCTTTTTGCCGGCCAGGGCAGCCAGTATGTGGGCATGGGTAAGGATCTCTGCGAAGCTTTCCCGGCAGCCAAAGCAGTTTTTGAAAAAGCTGATCAAGTCTTGGGATTTTCAATAAGCGACCTTTGTTTTAACGGCCCGCTTGAAGAATTAACTAAAACCAATAATTGCCAACCGGCGATCGTGACCATGTCGATTGCCTGCTGGCAGGCGTATTTAAATAAGCATCCGCAAGTGGATGGATATATGGCGGGTTTAAGCCTGGGTGAATATTCGGCTTTAGTGGCTGCCCAAGCAATCAGTTTTGAAGATGCAGTTTATTTAGTCCGCCAGCGCGGAAAGTTTATGGAAGAGGAAGCTCAGGCGCACCCCGGAAAAATGCTTTCGGTGATCGGTTTGGATTTAGCCGGAGTAAAAGAGATCTGCGCGGAAACCGGCGGCGAAGTTGCCAATATTAATTGCCCCGGGCAGATTGTGGTCTCCGGTTCTGCTGAAGCAATGGTTAAAGCGCAAGTTTTAGCTAAAGAAAAAGGAGCAAAGCTGGCGGTAATGTTAGAGGTAAGCGGGGCGTTTCATTCTTCTTTTATGAAAGGGGCTTCTGAAAAATTAGCCCGGGAACTGGAAAGCATAAACATTGCTCTTCCGAAATTCCCGGTAATTTCCAATGTTACCGGAAAGCCGGTTTTAAGCGGCCAGGAGATCAAGCAGAATTTGATTCAGCAGGTTGCTGAAAGCGTGCTTTGGGAAGATTCCATGAGATTGATCCTGGCCAAAGGAATAACCAGTTTCATTGAATTCGGCCCGGGGAAGGTTTTAAAGGGATTGATGCGCAGAATTGACAGCAGCGCGCAGGTGGTGAATATTGAAAAATCAGCGGATTTATCTAATATCTAAAAAGTTTTGATCGGAATTCAGGGTTAAAAGGAGGGGACATGCGTCTTAAAGATAAAGTAGCTTTGGTTACAGGTGGAGCAAGAGGGATTGGCCGGGCAATTGCGCTGACCTTCGCCAGGGAGGGTGCCGACATCGTAGTAGCTGATGTTAATCTGGAGGTTGCCCAGAAGACTGCCTTGGAAATCGAGAGTTTAGGCCGCCGCGCCATGGCTTTAGCAGTGGATGTAACTAATTATGAAGCGGTTGAAGAAGGGGTAAACAAAATTCTTGACAAAATGGGAAAGGTTGATATATTAGTTAACAACGCTGGAATTACTAAAGACAATCTTTTGCTTAGAATGTCCATCGCGGATTGGGATGCGGTAATTAATGTCAATTTAAAAGGGACATTTAACTGCATTAAAGCGGTAACCCGGCCAATGATCAAACAAAGAAGCGGCCGGATCATCAGTATCGCTTCCATTATCGGTTTAATGGGTAATGCCGGACAGGCCAATTACGCCGCTTCTAAAGCCGGAATCATCGCTCTTACAAAAACAGTAGCTAAAGAATTGGCCAGCCGCAATGTTAATGCTAATGCGGTCGCTCCCGGGTTTATTCAGACCGAAATGACGGCTAAACTTCCTGAAGATATAAAGAAGAAAATGCAGGAGGCGATCCCGCTGGGCACATTAGGTACGCCGGAAGATGTAGCCAATGTTTGTTTATTTTTAGCATCGCAGGAATCAAGCTATATAACCGGGCAAACAATTACGGTTGATGGCGGCATGGTTATGGCATAATTTTCATCATAAGGGAAGATCCCTCGTCTGATATTCAAGCTAAACGGACGCGGGATAAATTCGCGCATTAATTTACTCACACGAAGTGTTCGTAAATTAAGCGCTCATTTAAGGAGGAAAAAAGAATGGCATCACAAGAGAAAGTAAAATCAATTATCGCAGAGCAGTTAGGCGTCAAACCTGAGGAGGTAACTCCTGAAGCATCGTTCGTTGATGATTTGGGCGCGGATTCCTTAGATACCGTAGAGTTAGTTATGGCCTTAGAGGAAGAGTTTGGTATTGAGATTCCTGATGAGGACGCGGAGAAAATCGCTACTGTTGGCGATGCCATCAAGTATATTGATGAAAAAAGCACCAAATAAGATATAATTAATAGGAAATAATCAATTTACCCCGCATTTTTAGCAGTTGCGGGGTAAATTTATATTAGTCTAACTATGAAAAAAAGAGTAGTAATCACAGGTTTAGGGGTAATTAGCCCGGTTGGTAATGATGTCGCTAGTTTTTGGAACTCTTTGAAAGAGGGCAAAAGCGGGGTAGGGCCAACCACGAGCTTTGATGCTACGGCTTTTGATTCCCGGATCGCCGCGGAAGTTAAAAATTTTGATCCTACGCATTACGGAATTTCCCTTAAGGAAGTTAAACGTACGGCTAAATTTGTGCAATATGCCGTAGCTGCCGCTAAACAGGCAATTGAGTCTTCCGGATTGATTCTAGACCAGGAAGATCGAAGCCGGATCGGCGTGGTGATCGGTTCCGGTATCGGGAGTTTGCATACGATTGAGGAAGAACATAAGATTTTATTGAACAGAGGGCCTTCCCGGCTTTCCCCGTTTCTTATTCCGATGCTGATTGTGAATGAGGCTGCCGGTTTAGTGGGTATTGTCCACGGGTTAAAGGGGCCGAATTCCTGTATTGCTACTGCTTGCGCTTCAGGTTCGCATGCCATCGGAGATGCATACCGTACGATTCTTTACGGGGATGCGGATGTAATGGTTACCGGAGGCACAGAAGGCTGCATTGTTCCTACCGCGGTAGGCGGTTTCTGCGCGTTACGTGCGCTTTCTACCAGAAATGACGCGCCGCAAAAAGCTTCGCGCCCGTTTGACCGTGATCGCGATGGTTTTATTATGGCCGAAGGCTGCGGTTTAGTAGTTTTAGAAACTTTGGAGCATGCTCAAAAAAGAAATGCTCATATTATCGCTGAAATTGTCGGCTATGGCTTGACCTGCGATGCTTATCATATAACCGCGCCTGATCCTGATGGGGCCGGGGCAGCTGCCGCTATGACGATGGCTTTGAAAGACGCGCAAATGAATCCGGATCAGATTACCTATATAAATGCGCACGGAACTTCCACTAAACTTAACGATAAGATTGAAACTTTAGCCATGAAAAAGGCCTTTGGCCAGCACAGCAAGAAGGTAATGGTTTCTTCGACAAAGTCGGTGACCGGCCATCTTTTAGGTGCTGCCGGCGGCGTAGAATTTGTAGCTTGTTGTTTGGCGATTAAAGACGGAGTTGTTCCTCCTACCATTAATTATGAGCATCCTGATCCTGATTGTGATTTAGACTATGTTCCTAATACCGCGCGTAAGACTGAAGTTTTAGCCTGCATGTCTAATTCTCTAGGGTTCGGCGGACACAACGCCTCTCTTATAGCAAAAAAGTTTAAATAATAACTGATATTCCCCATGGGTTACACAATAGCCGAAAAAATTTTAATGGCGCATTCAGGCCAAAAATCAATTAAGCCGGGTGAATTTATCCAGGCCGATGTGGATGTGGCTTTGGCTAATGATATTACCGCGCCTCTGGCGATCGCGGAATTTAAAAAGTCCGGTTTTGCCCAAGTTTTTAATAAAAATAAGATCGTTTTGGTCCCGGATCATTTCGCTCCGGCTAAAGATTTAAAAAGCGCTAATCAATGCAAGATCCTGGCGAATTTTGCCAAAGAGCAGAAGATAAAAAATTATTTTGAGATCGGCCAGATGGGTATTGAACACGCGCTTCTGCCGGAAGCCGGAATTGTCCTGCCGGGGGATTTAATCGTTGGCGCGGATTCTCATACCTGTACTTATGGAGCTTTGGGGGCTTATGCCACCGGGATGGGTTCCACGGATTTAGCCCGTGCTTATATTGATGGTAAATGCTGGTTGAAAGTGCCAGGCTCGCTTAAATTTGTTTTTAAAGGTAAATTGAATAAATGGGTAGGAGGCAAGGACCTGATCCTTTATACCATCGGCCAGATCGGCGTCGACGGCGCTTTATATAAGGTAATGGAATTTTGCGGGCCCGTGATCAGGAAATTGGGTATGGATGACCGCTTCTCAATGTGTAATATGGCGATTGAGGCCGGAGCGCGCGCCGGATTAATTGAACCGGATGCGATTACTAAAAAATTTGTCGCTAAATTTAAACGTAAGCCTAAGTTTTATGCTTCCGATCCGGATGCGGTTTATGAAAAAACTTTTGAATGGGATGTTTCTGGTTTGGAACCTTTAGTTGCCTGTCCGCACCTGCCAAGCAATGTTAAGCCGGTCGGCAGTTTAAAAGATATAAAAGTCGATCAGGTAGTGATCGGTTCATGCACTAACGGCAGGATCTCAGATTTGCGGATTGCCGCCAGCCTGCTTAAAGGAAGGAAAGCGGCCCCGGGAATAAAATTAATTGTGTTTCCGGCAACCCAGAAGATCTATCTGCAGGCGGTAAAAGAAGGCCTGGCTGAGATTTTTGTCAAAGCCGGAGGAGTTTTTTCAACGCCGACTTGCGGGCCTTGTTTAGGCGGCCATATGGGTATTTTAACCGAAGGTGAAGTGGCGATTGCTACAACTAACCGGAATTTCCTGGGCAGGATGGGCAGCCCGAAATCATTTGTTTATTTGTCTAATCCGGCAGTGGCTGCGGCCAGCGCGATCACCGGTAAAATTACGCATCCGGGGAAAATATAATGATCATTAAAGGTAAAGTCCATAAATTCAGCGATGATATAAATACCGATGATATTATCGCGGCTAAATATCTGGTTTCTACGGACCCCCAGGAGCTGGGCAAGCATTGCATGGAAACGATTAGCCCTGATTTTTCTCAGGCCGTCAGCCCGGGAGATATTATTGTGGCCGGCCGGAATTTTGGCTGCGGTTCAAGCCGGGAGCACGCCCCGGTTGCAATTAAAGGCTGCGGGATCTCGGCGGTAATTGCCAGGAGTTTCGCCGCCATCTTTTTTAGAAACGCCATAAATATCGGTTTACCGTTTTTAGAGTCTGCGGATGTGGAGCAGATCAATGACGGGGATATTATTGAAATCGATTTAAGCAGCGGGATAATTAAAAATTTAACCCAGGAAAAAAATTATAAAACGCAGGCTTTCCCGGAATTTTTACAAAAGATCGTTGAGAGCGGCGGCCTGATTAATTGGGTAAAGAAAAGCCGTAAGTTATAAGCGGCAAGCTTACCGCTTACAGCTTAAAGCTGAAATTTACAGTAGATAACAACTAAGAGGTGCTCATGTACAAGATAGCGGTAATACCCGGTGATGGGACCGGCCCGGAGGTGGTTGCTGAAGGTTTAAAAGTTCTGGCCTCCGCCGGTAAAAAGTTCGGTTTCAAATATGAAACTAAAGATTTTGATTTTAGCGGTAAACGGTATCTAAAAACCGGAAAGCTCGTAGATGACAATGATATCGCTGAATTAAAGAAATTTAATGCTATTTATCTTGGCGCAGTCGGTGATCCGGATGTAAAACCCGGGATCATTGAAACCGGGGTATTGCTTAAGTTGAGGTTTGCTCTGGATCAATATATCAACCTGCGTCCGGTCAAACTTTATAATTCCGCGTATTGTCCTTTAAAAGATAAAAAACCGGAAGATATCGATTTTGTGGTTGTGCGCGAGAATTCCGAAGGCCTATATAAAGGTATGGGTGAATTTAAAGATAAAGGGACCAAGGATGAGGTAGCGATCCAAATTTCTTATAATACGCGTAAAGGGGTAGAACGTTGTATCCGTTATGCTTTTGAGTGCGCCCGCAAGCGCAATAAAAAGAAAAAGTTGACCCTTTGCGGCAAGACTAATGTCTTGACTTACGCCTGGGACCTTTGGCAGAGGACATTTAATGAAGTCGCCAAAGAATACCCGGATGTGACTACGGATTATGCGCATGTGGATGCTACGACGATGTGGTTTGTGAAAAATCCGGAATGGTTTGACGTAATTGTCACCGATAACCTGTTCGGAGATATTATTACGGATTTGGGGGCAATGATCCAGGGCGGGATGGGGATTGCTGCCGGTGGAAATATCAATCCGCAAGGCGTTTCCATGTTTGAGCCCATCGGAGGAAGCGCTCCCAAGTATACCGGCAAGAATGTGATCAATCCGCTGGCAGCGATTTGCGCAGTCAGTATGATGCTTGAGAATTTAGGCGAGCCAAAAGCCGCCCAGGCGATTGAAAAATCGGTTATCGGCCTGGTGAATAAAGAATTAAAATCGCTGGCTGCCGGTAAAATGGGGTATTCGACCACTGAAGTCGGAGATCTGGTAGTTAAAAATTTATAATTTATTCATATTTAACGGGTCATGCCTTAAGTATTTTCTGGCGCTAACGCGCTGCGAAAACACCCAAGTCATTCGTTAAATAAGATACAAATTTTAAGGGTGGAGGGTGGTAGTTATGAAAAAGTATAATGTCGCGGTAATCGGGGCAGGGGTGGTAGGAATCGAGATGTTGCGGGTTTTAAAACAGCGTAACTTTCCGGTAAATACTTTAAAAGTTTTCGCGCGTTCGGCGCGTGATATTAACGTGGATGGCCAGATTTATTCAGTTGAGCCGATTACGGCAGAAGGTTTTAACGGCGTGGATATTGCTTTGTTTGCCGGAACCGAAGGCGAAAAAGGGGCCGCGGTTACTTATGCCCAGGAAGCGGTAAAAAGAGGGGCGGTAGTGATTGATAACGGCGCGGATTTCCGGATGGATCCTAAGGTTCCCCTAGTGGTTCCGGAAGTGAATGCTGCGGATGTCAAAAAGCACAAAGGGATTATCTCCAATCCTAATTGCTCGACCGTTCAGATGGTGGTGGCGTTAAACCCCTTACATAAAAGATTTGGCATTAAGAAGATTATTGTAACAACCTTGCAGGCCTCCAGCGGCGCTGGCAAAGGGGCGGTTGAACAGTTAAATGAAGAAACTAATTTAATTGCTCAGGGAGGATTTAAAAATCTAAATGTTGCCGCGGTAAATAAATCTATGCCGCAGCAATTGGCCTATAATTGTTTTCCGCATATCGGAAGTTTTGTGGAAGGGGATTATACTAATGAAGAATGGAAATTGGTCAATGAAACCCATAAAATTATGCATGCGCCAAAAATTAAAATTTCTGCCACCACCGTGCGCGTGGCGGTAAGAACCGGGCATTCTGAATCGGTTTATATCGAAACCGCTAAGCCGCTCACTCCGCAGCAAGCCAGGAAAATATTAGCGGGTGCTCCGGGAGTGGTGCTTATGGATGATCCGAAGAATAATTTATACCCTATGCCTAAAGATGTTGAGGGCCGGGATGAGACTTTTGTGGGCCGTATCCGCCAGGATGCTTTTAATAAAAAAGGATTATGGCTGTGGGTAGTCGCGGATAACTTACGTAAGGGAGCTGCGACCAATGCCGTGCAAATTGCTGAATGCGTAATTTCAAGCTCGAAATAGAGTACGATGGTACGCATTATTACGGTTGGCAGGTGCAGAATAGCAAGAGTGCCAATTACCGTAATTCTCAGACCGTTCAGTATCAGTTAGAGAAAGTTTTAAAAAAGATCCTTCAGGAAGATATTCATTTAATCGTTGCCGGACGCACAGATTCCGGGGTTCACGCTCTTTCACAGGTGGCTAATTTTAAAAGTATATCTGGCATGCCTCTGGAAAAATTACGCTGGGCTTTAAATTGCCTGCTTCCGGAGGATATTAAGGTTACGCAGGTTAAAAACGTAGGGTTGGATTTTAACAGCCGTTTTAGCGCTAAATCCAAACTTTACCGCTATACGATTCTAAACCGTAAATATTCTTCGGCTCTTTTGGCCAACCGGGTATATTTTTTCCACTATCCCCTAAACGTAGCTTTGATGCGCCGGGAAGCCAAAGTTCTTTTAGGCTGCCATGATTTTTCGGCGTTTGGCGCCGCTGAGATCCGGCAGCGTAATCCCGTACGAACGATTAGGTCGCTTAAGATCAGTAAGGCCGGAAATTTTTTGTATATTGATATTCAGGCAGACAGTTTTTTGTATAATATGGTGCGTAGTATTGCCGGGACGCTTTTAGAGATCGGCCGGGGAAGGTTCGCACCGGGAACGATGAAGAAAATACTGAAGAGCCGGGAGCGCAAGCTGGTGGGGCCGACACTGCCGGCTAAAGGGTTGTGTTTAATAAGAGTAAAATATTAATAAAAAATAGTTTGACTTTATTTATTATTCTGTTATACTTATCTTTCTATGAAAAAGACCTATACAGCTAAAGCAGAAGATATTAAAAGAAAGTGGTACATTGTCGACGCTAAAGGCCAGATACTGGGAAGGCTGGCGGCTCAAGTTGCCACTATCTTAAGAGGCAAGCATAAACCGATCTTTACTCCGCATATGGATACCGGCGATGGAGTAATTGTAATCAATGCCAGCCAAGTTAAGGTTACCGGCCGTAAACTAAAGCAGAAGGTTTATCGCAGGTATTCCGGTTATCCGGGTGGTTTAAAAGAAATAAAATTAGAAGATCTTTTACAAAAGAAGCCGACTACCGTTATACATTTGGCGGTGGAGAGGATGCTTCCGATCAATCCGCTGGGCAGGGACATGATCAAGAAATTAAGAGTTTTTGCTGGTGATCAGCATGATTTGACCGGTGTTAAGCCGGTCGTCTTGGAGGTTAAAAAGTAAAAATGGGTGAGTTAACTAAATATGTAGCATTGGGCAGGCGTAAGGAATCAACGGCCAGAGTGCGGATGGAGGCAGGCAGCGGAAAGATCGTGATTAACGGCCAGCCTTTTGAAAAATATTTTTTGCGGGAAACTGACCGGATTATTGTTTTGCAGCCTTTGGCGCTTACCGAAAGTGCGGGAAAATTTAATATTGCCGCTAATCTTACCGGTGGCGGATTGACCGGCCAGGCCGGCGCTTTGCGTTTAGGTATTTCACGGGCGCTGTTAATTGCCGATGAAAATTTTAAAGAAATTTTCCGTAAGAATGGATATTTAAGCCGCGATCCACGCATGAAGGAACGTAAAAAGTACGGCTTAAAAGGCGCCCGTAAGCGCTTCCAGTGGACTAAGAGGTAAAATTTCTGTATGTAAAATATTGCAGTTAATATTTCAAATATCAAAAAGCCCCGCTGGTTCAAGCGGGGCTTTTTATTTCCGTCGAGAAAAACCTTGACGGAAGTTTGATTTTATTCTAATATAAATAAATTATAAGTTGTTCAGCGAGGAGGAGACAGCATGTTGATCAAGGTGGGAATAATCGGAGCGACCGGGCATACGGGGGAGGTATTGATTGAACTCCTGCTTGGACACCCCAATGTTAAAATCGCACATCTTTATAACAGCGGTAAGAGCTCACCCAGCAGCCAAGCTATTTCCGATGTCTTTCCTAAATTCAAAAATCGCCTGGATTTAATTTGTAAAAAACCGGATTGGGCAGAAATTAAAAATGATTGCGATCTGGTTTTTCTGGCTCTTCCGCATACAGTTTCCATGCAATTTGCCCCCAAACTTTTAAGTTTAGGTAAAAAAGTGATCGATTTAAGCGCCGACTACCGGATTAAAAATACCCTGGTCTATGAAAGATTTTACAAAGTCAAACATCAGGACAAAGTTAATTTAAAAAGGGCGGTTTATGGTTTGCCGGAATTAAACCGGGCGGAAATAAAAACCGCTGCTCTTTTAGCTAACCCCGGTTGTTATCCGACTTGCGCGATCCTGTCCCTGGCACCGTTACTAGCTTTAAATTTAGCGGATATCGATTCGATCATTATCGATGCTAAAAGCGGGGTCAGCGGCGCCGGTAAAAAGCTGGAAAATGAATATTTGTTCTCTGAGATCCAGGGTGATTTCCGGGCTTATAAGGTTAATGTGCATCAGCATGCTCCGGAAATAGACCAGCAGCTTTCCAAACTATCCGGGAAAAAAGTTGAAGTAACTTTTGTGCCGCACCTTTTGCCTATTGAGCGGGGTATCCTGGAAACGATCTATTTAAAAAAAGCTCATGGCAGCAAGTTAAAGGCCAAGAGCCTGGTGGAGTTATACAAAAAGTTCTATCAAGGTGAACCTTTTATCCGGATTAAACCGGAGGGAGTTTTTCCTAGAATTAAGGATGTCGCCAAGACTAATTTTTGCGATATCGGGATTAAGGATACCGGTAAGGGCATTATTATTATCGGGGTTATTGATAACCTGTTAAAGGGCGCTTCCAGCCAGGCAGTACAAAATATGAATATTATGTACAAACTGCCGGAGACTGCCGGATTATTATGAAATTAATTAAAAAAGCGATTTTACCTAAAGGGTACCAGGCTAATGGTGTGGCCTGCGGACTAAAGAAATCCAAAAAAGCTGATTTGGCTTTAATCTATTCGGAATTTCCGGCCGTAGCCAGCGCTAAGTTTACTACCAACAGTATAATTGCCGCGCCGCTGGTAGTTTGTAAAAAACATTTAAAATCGGCAAAAAGATTTCAGGCAGTATTGGCAAACAGCGGAAATGCCAATTGTTTTACCGGCAAATCCGGAATTAAGGATGCTAGTGATACGGCCAGTTTTACGGCGAAAGAATTGGGAATAGCTAAACATAGCGTCTTGGTCAATTCTACGGGGATCATCGGTAAGCGGCTGGATATTGAAAAAATTAAGCAGGCGCTTCCCGGGTTAGTTTGCGGGCTGTCTGCCGCCGGTATTCATCTGGCTAAAAAAGCCATTATGACCACGGATACTTTTGCTAAAGAAATAAGTGTAAGTTTAAAGATCGGAACTAAGACCGTCGAGATTTGCGGGATTGCCAAGGGGGCCGGAATGATCGCTCCGAATATGGCTACCATGCTTTGTTTTATTATGACGGATGCCGCGATTACCCAAAGCGCGCTGGATAAGGCTTTGAAAGCTGCGGTCGATAAATCATTTAACTGTATTTCGGTTGATGGCTGCATGAGCACGAATGATACGGTGTTGGTTTTAGCGAATGCCGCCGCCGGCAATAAAGTTATTTCCGGAGGAGATGATCTGCGGAAGTTTTCGCTGGCTTTAGAATTGATCTGCCTGGATTTAGCTAAGATGGTGGTCGCCGATGCCGAAGGGGCAACTAAATTTATTCAGATTGATGTCACTCAGGCTAAAAATATTCCGGAAGCTAAAAAGATCGCTTTGGCTATCGCAAATTCGGCGCTTTTTAAAACCGCGGTATACGGTCAAAATCCTAATTTTGGCCGGGTGGCTGCGGCGGTGGGCGCCAGCGGTTTTAAAATTAAAGAAGAACAGTTAAAAATAAAACTGGGTTCTTTAAAAGGAAAACAGGTAAAACTGGAAGTGAGCCTCTTTCGGGGCAAAGCGCGATGTACGGTTTATACCAGCGATCTTACTCCCGGGTATGTAAAAATCAACGCGGCTTACAATTAGAGTATTCAGTGTTAACCGGTATTGCGCTGCTTTGTCTCTGCGCACAAGAAAGGATGTATGGAAGAAGCAATTAGAAAAGCGGATGTTTTAATCGAAGCTTTGCCTTATATTAAAAGATTCCATAAGAAGACAATCGTTATTAAATACGGCGGCAGTATTTTGGGAGATGAAAAAATCCGCAATAGTATTTTAGAAGATATTGTTTTTTTAAGTTTTATGGGGCTGCGTCCGATCCTGGTGCATGGCGGCGGGCCGAATATCAGCGAGCGGATGCGTTCGGAGGGGAAAAAAGCGGAGTTTGTGGATGGTATCCGGGTTACCGATGAAGAAACTTTGCAGCTGGTAGAAGAGGAGCTCCTGCTTTTAAACGGGGTGATTATCAAAGAGCTGAATCTTTTAGGCGCCAAGGCGGTGGGCTTAAACGGTAAAGAAAATGATTTGATCCAGGTCGAGAAAAAGAAAAGTAAAATGGATATCGGTTTAGTAGGGCAGGTTAAAAATATTAATATTCAGCTTTTGAGCGATGAATTAAAAAAAGATAAGGTGGTCGTGGTGGCGCCTTTAGGCTGCGGTAAAGACAAAAAAACTTATAATGTAAACGCTGATGAGGTAGCCGCCAGCATCGCCGCTCAAATGCAGGCGGAAAAATTTGTTTTGTTGACCAATGTTAAAGGGATCATGCGTAATCCGGAGGATGTGCATTCGTTTATTTCTACTTTAACGGTTGATGAAATAAACGGGTTAATTACGGATAAAATTATTCAGCAGGGAATGATCCCTAAAGTGATGGCTTGTGTGGAGGCTTTAGACGGCGGGGTTAAGAAAACGCATATTATCGACGCCCGCACCCCGCATGCTCTGCTGCTTGAAATTTTTACGGACCAGGGTATCGGAACTGAAATTATAAAATAAATTCCGCAGCCGCTAATTATTTAATTAGTAAGGGCGCAGGATTTAATGAATTGAATATAAAAGAAGGTGGAGGATGAAAGTAGACGAAATTTTTAAAGTTTATCAGGATAACATTATGCCTACCTATAACAAGATCCCGTTGATCTTTGTTAAAGGTAAAGGTTCCTGGCTTTGGGATATTAATGGAAAAGCCTACCTGGATTTTTTCCCGGGTTGGGGAGTAGGCAGTTTAGGGCATTGTCATCCTAAAGTTATGCAAGGAGTCCGGGATCAGATCAGTAAGCTGATCTTTGTGCCGAATAATTATTATCATCCTTTTCAGGCTAAACTTGCCCATGAACTGGTCTACCATAGTTTTCCGGGCAAAGTGTTTTTTGCTAATTCCGGAGCTGAAGCCAATGAAGCGGCAATTAAATTAGCCAGAAAATTCGGTAATGGCAGATATGAGATCATTACTTTTGAAAATGCTTTTCACGGAAGAACGCTGGCGGCTTTGGCGGCTACCGGCCAGAAAAAATATCAGAATGGTTTTGACCCTATTCCGGATGGTTTTAAGCAGGTTAAGTTTAATGACCTGGCAGCGGTCCAGCAGGCGGTTACGGATAAGACAGTTGCCATTATGCTGGAGTTAGTTCAGGGAGAGGGCGGGGTTAATGTTGCCAGCGCTGATTTTGTCCGGGGTTTGAGAAAAATATGCGATGAGAAAAGAATACTGCTCGTCATTGACGAGGTGCAAACCGGGATCGGACGCACCGGCGAAATGTTCGCTTATCAGAATTACGGTATTACTCCAGATGTCATGACTTTAGCTAAGGCCTTGGCCGGAGGTTTACCGATCGGAGTAATGATCGCTAAAAAAGAATTTGGCGATATCTTAACTCCGGGCATGCATGCTTCTACTTTCGGAGGCGGCCCGGTTATTTGCAGGGCGGCGCTGGGAGTTTTTAAAGCCATGCAAAAGGAGAAAGTCCTGGCTAATTGCCGGCAGATGGGTAAATACCTTGGCGAAAAATTAACTTTACTTAAAGCTGCCTGTCCGGTGATCAAAGAAGTCCGGGGCTTAGGCTTAATGTTTGGAGTAGAGCTAAACATTGAAGGCAAGCCGATTGTGCAGGCTGCTATCCAGCGGGGTTTGTTGATTAATTGCACGCATGATAAAGTCTTGAGATTAATGCCGGCATTGAATGTGACTAAAAAAGAAATTGACCGGGCCATTCATATACTAAAAAGCGTATTTCAGGGTTAAAAACTAAAAAGTCCTGCCCTTGAGATTAGCAGGCGGAAGGCGATCAAAATGAAAAAAGATTTAATTTCGATTCAGGACCTGACTTCCCAGGAGATCGATGAATTATTCGACCTGGCGGTTAAATTAAAGAAGAATAAACTTAAGTTTAATAAAGTCCTGGCCGGTAAGAGCCTGGCTTTAATTTTCCAAAAACCATCCAATCGTACGCGGGTATCTTTTGAGGTCGGGATGTATCAGCTGGGAGGCAATGCCGTTTATTTGTCCCCCAACGAGATCAACTTAGGGGTAAGGGAATCGGTGAAAGACGTGGCCAAGACCATCTCCCGATATGTCGACGGCATAGTTTTAAGGACTTTTGAGCATAAAAATTGTCTGGATATGGCTCAAGCGGCGACCGTCCCGGTAATCAACGGCCTGTCTGATTTTTCGCATCCCTGCCAGGCCATGGCCGATCTTTTTACGATCGGTGAAAAATTTTCGCGTTTTAACAATGCTGCGCAAAAAACCAAGAGAAGATTAAAAGGCCTCACCCTGGCTTATGTCGGCGACGGTAACAATGTCTGCCATTCTTTACTTTTTGCCGCGGCTAAAACCGGAATGAATATTGCTATCGCCACTCCTGCCGGATACGCCCCGAGCATCCATGCGGTAAAGGAGGCAAAAGAGATTGCTAAAGATACGCTTAGCCAGATAACTATTACTGAAGATCCCTTAAGCGCTGTAAATGGCGCCAATGTTGTTTATACGGATGTCTGGGCGAGTATGGGGCAGGAAGATGAAATTAGCAAAAGAAAAATTATCTTTAAAGATTTTCAGATTAATGCTAGACTTTTAACTAACGCTGCGGCGGGAGTTTTAGTTATGCATTGTTTGCCTGCGCATCGCGGTGAAGAGATTACCGAAGAGATTATGGATAGCAAGAGTTCGGTAGTTTTCGATCAGGCGGAAAATAGGATGCATGTGCAGAAGGCGATTTTAATAAAATTATTAGGCAATGGTTAACGGGTTCTGTCTTAGGTATTTTCTAGCGCTAAACGCGCTGCGAAAACACCCAAGCCGCCCGTTAACTGAACAAAAATTTTATTCAAATTAGGAGAAAAGATGAAGAAAGTGGTGTTAGCATATTCAGGCGGATTAGATACTTCCTGTATTGTTCGCTGGCTTAAAGAAAGAGGTTATGAGGTTATTTGTTTCGTGGCGGATCTTGGCCAGGGTTTGGGGCAGGGGGAAGATTTCGAGGCGATTGAAAAACGGGCTTTGGCCGCCGGAGCCTCTAAAGTATATATCCGCGATCTCCAGGAAGAATTTATCAGCGATTTTATTATTCCGGCTTTAAAGGCCAATGCGGTTTATGAAGGTAAATATCTTTTGGCTACGGCTTTAGGCCGGCCTTTGATCGCTAAATATCTGGTGCAGATTGCGCATAAAGAAAAAGCGGTAGCGGTGGCACATGGTTGTACGGGCAAAGGTAATGATCAGGTAAGGCTGGAAGTGGCAGTGGGCATCCTTGATCCCAGATTAGAGATTATTGCTCCGGTAAGGGAGTGGGAATTTAAATCGCGGGATGAAGAGATTGAATATGCTCTTAAACATAATATCCCGATCGATGTCACTAAGAAGAAGCCTTACAGTATTGACCGTAATATCTGGGGGATCAGTATCGAAGCCGGTATCCTTGAGAATTTAGATCAGGAGCCTCCGGAAGATGCATATATGATCACTAAGAGCTCAACGCAATCTGCCAGTTATCCGCGGTATATCGAGATAACTTTTTCCCGGGGCCTGCCGACCAAGATTGACGGCAAGGTATTTAAAATTAAAAATTTGATCAAACATCTTAATGAGGTAGGCGGGCAATTTGGCGTGGGCAGAAGCGATATGGTTGAGAACCGGCTGGTGGGGATTAAATCCCGGGAGATTTATGAAGCTCCGGCGGCCACCATCCTGCATACCGCGCATAAGGAATTAGAGGCGCTGGTATTAGACCGGGAGCTGGCACATTTTAAGGAAATGGTTAGTCTTAAATATGCGGAGCTGGTTTATTACGGGCTATGGTTTTCAGCTTTAAAAGATGCTTTAGATGGTTTTGTAAATAAGTCTCAAAAATTTGTCAGCGGCACGATCAGATTAAGATTATCTAAAGGGACTTGCGTGGCAGTAGGAAGGAAATCCGCAAATTCTCTTTATAAAAAAGAATTAAGCACCTACGGTAAGGAAGATAAGTTTGATCAGAAGTTGGCGGAAGGGTTTATTAAGTTGTGGGGCATGCCTTATAAAAGATAGCTGTAAGCTATAAGTTATAAGCGGTAAGTTGGTTGGTAATTACTTTAGAATTTGAATATTCGGAAAGGCACCCCGCGCTGATTGGTATTGCGCGGGTGTCCTCCTAGTGGAGGAGAGATAAAATGGCAAAGAAATT
>DAONDX010000017.1:26794-28866 GCA_035402765.1 Candidatus Omnitrophota bacterium | reverse complement strand
ACATCTATCGGTATATGCGCGGCAATGATCATTAACTGTCCGGCAGCATCACCGGCGCTAAGTTCTTTTCTAAGCCAATCCCAACGCGCCTGGTCTAAAAAACCATGCCCATGAATATCGGCAGAGCCATCATCTTCTTTCTGAGTATCATCCAGCACGATCACTTTAACCGGAATAGTTGACTTCGGCACAAAACTATAACAGGCAAAGCCGTTGCTGGCATCGATCAGATTAAAACCGTGGCCAACCGGTTTAGTGGAAGTATTAAAGAATTCTTTCATCCACTGCGTCCTTAAAAGCGAACGCCGATGCGGATCAGCTGCAACCTTGGGCGGGCGCTTAAAATCTGCTACCGGCCCGGCATCGATAATATTGCCAAAAGGAGTTGCCCCGTCAAGTACACCCATATAATAATCATGATTATTAATTAACTTAGGATTAGCCAGAATATCTGCCGTAGCAAAAACTTTATCGCTGACATAGGACTGGCGAAGGTCCTTGCGCAGGCTGTAATCTACAGGAACCGAACCCATCCAAAAATGATCATGGTTACCCAGCGCCTGATACCAGGGAATCGCCTTATCCAGGCCAGCCGCCTGAAAAGGTTTCTGATAATCAATACTACCGGCTCCTCTATGGCTGCCGGAACTGGGAGTAATCACTGCGCCATCAAGAACATCAATATACCATCTTAGCTCGTTATACTGTGTGCTGTTACAGGTATCCCCCAAAGAAATACCGAAATCAAATGGATCTTGTTTATGCAGCGCATTTATCGTTTGCACAGCAGCATCCAGGACCTGGGTGGTATACAGCATGATCCCTGAATATGTTGAAGCAGCTACCGGTAATGCCGGGTGCAGGCGCGCAAGATAGATCGACTGATTGGGAGACTCTTTATCGGTAATATGGATATCCGTGATGGTAAAAAAATTCAAAAGCTTGGCTTTTTTAGTTACGGCTGCCGCCGCATAAACCGCCGGCATAATATCCGTGCGCGTTACGGATTTAAGCGCATCGCCAAATGCCCAGCTGCCATAACCGTATTGCTTATATTTTGCAAGTTCATCAAGATGAATTGCCTGCGCAGGTTTTGCCCCCGGAACAACCGTCCGCTGAAGGGTAGTAAAAACTTCAGGCGCAATCAGGTAACTTTGGGGCGGATTTTGTTTCAGGCTGCAGCATTTGGAGCATCCGGCTACAGCTAAGATCAACATGCCAGTTAAGATAACTAAACAGAATCTTTTACATTTATAAAATAATTTCATCATCCCCTCCTGTAATCATCATTTTAATTGCAGCGTAATATAGAACTGCTTAAAGGTTAAAGTGTGGTACTGGCGGGGATTCTGGGGGTCATAATCATCAGCCACTCCGTCAATCAAATTAAATTTAATCGCATTCTGTTTCGGTAGATAAAGATAATTGCCGCTTACAGCTTTAAATTTCCTGTTTTTGTTGCTGACTTTTATGCCATAGAGTTTATTACCTTCTATCCTATCGATTAATACGGTATATGCTCCAAACTGCATCGGCTGGCCGGCTTTTAACAATACCTTCCCGCTGATCATAGAAATAATACTTGAGCTAAAGAAAAATAAGGCGGCAAAGATTATAATAATAATTGCCATTACTGCAATTTTGGAAATAAACTGTTTTTTATTCATTTTACCTGCCTGCTATACTTTTACTTTTAAGTTTAGCCCGATGACCAGGCTATTATACCACATAACTTCGGATTATAACTTAAGCCAAAGTTTATTATTTGTCACAAGGTTAAGTTAGAAAAAAAAGGGCGCTTCTTTAATGAAGCGCCCTCTAATTTATAACTTTTATCCTTACTTAATCAATTTCTTAACGTTATTATTCAAACGCCGAAGATTGATGGAGATATCCAGTAGAAACCCGAAAATAAAACAAATAAAAATAACAAAAACCATGATTTCGAACATTGTAACCCTCCTTTTTTAAACCGTTTTATTTGATTAAATATATTTTACCTCCAGGCCCGGCCTTTTACAACCGAAATTACTATTTTAATTCAGAACCGGAAAGCAATTCCCGGGCTCCAT
>DAONDX010000017.1:14919-26694 GCA_035402765.1 Candidatus Omnitrophota bacterium | reverse complement strand
ACCGAAGAGTATTTAATCATCTTCATTTGGCCGGGCGCTAATTGAATGGCGGTATTGGCGATCAAGCTGGATAACTCCGCATGTTTAAAGGTTTTAATTTCTTTGTGGATATCAATGGTCAGCAGGTCAAAAATAAAAGCCCCGTGTACACTGGCGGTAGCGCTCATCGTACTGCGCTTTACAAAATCTTCTACCGCATCCCAAAGGATCTTTTCGTCATTACGGATAAAGTTTAAGGCTAAAATAATGCAAGGCTGGTTCTCGCGCACCGCCCGGTATTGGCGCACCTTATCCTCATCATGGCCGACATATGAAATTTCATCAAACAGCGGCATGTGCGCAAAAAGGTTGGAATGCTGAAACCCGTAAGTCATTAAATCCATCGTCAGATACCCCTATAAAGTGTAGGCGTAATAATAACCTTTTATTTTTTTAACCTTCACGCAAGTATTAAAAAGCGCGCTCAAATTTTTATCCGTTATGAGGGCAGACTTAGCTCCATCCTTCCAGAAACGGCCCTCTTTCATCAATATGACTCTGGAGATCTCCGGAATAATTTCGGAAGGATTATGCGTAACCAGAATAATGCCGATGCCGGCATGCGAAATCTTGCCCAACAACTTTCTAAACTTATGCAAGGCGTGTAAATCCAGGCTATTCACCGGCTCATCCAGAATAAGGGCTTGAGGGTCATGCACCAGGGCCCTGCCGATCAAAAACCTGCGCGCCTCTCCGGAAGACATTTGCGCCAAACTCCGGTCTTTAAGAGCGCTGATCTCAAGAAACCTCATTATCTCCCCGGCCTTCCTGCGCATTTTCAAGCTGACCTGCTGGCGGTAAAGCCCGACACTGCTGAAGAAACCGGATAACACCATCTCTTCTCCTGACATCTCCCGGTCAAAAGAATATTGCAGGTCGCCGGAGACAATCCCCAGCGTCGTTCTTAGATCAAAAATATTCCAGAGATCCCGGCCCCAGATCTTAAACACCGAATCATTTTTTCCGGCAGCCGGATAATATTCCCGGGTGATGGTTTTAATGAAAGTGGATTTACCGGCGCCGTTGGGCCCCAGGATGGCAATCTGCTCACCGGGATAAATTTTTACTGAAATTGAATTCAGGATCCTTTTTCTCTCCCGGATCACCGTTATGTTCTTAAATTCCAATAAAGGCCGGCTTAATGATTCTTTCATTTTTTTTAAGATTGGATTTTAGTTTTATTTTTTATTCGACCAAATCCCCGCTAAAACCGCAGCGCTAATAATACACCAGGTGGCAAAGAGCGCGTTGGGAATGGCGGCTTCCGCGGAAATATGCTTGATCGCCAGCACTGCCCCCATGCCGGCATTCTGCATACCGACATTGATCGCCAGCGTCCGTTGTTGGGCAAGATTAAATTTAAAGGCTTTGCCGGCAAGATAGCCGAAAATAAGCCCCAGGAGATTCAGGCTGATCACCGCCACAAAAATCAACCCGGTAACTTTCCCCAACGCCTCCTTATTTAAGGCCACGACCAGCCCGCAGATAAAAGCGATAAACAAAGTAGAAAGCGCCGGAAATACCGGCTTGGCCCGGGAGGTGATTTTGTTAAAATTATGCTGGAACCATAACCCCAGGATCAAAGGCAAGATCACCATCATGATAATGCTTTGCATCATCGGCCAGAACGGAATCGGTATATACTGGCGGCCCAAAAAATAGGTTAG
Organism: Candidatus Omnitrophota bacterium; assembly: GCA_035402765.1. Lineage (GTDB taxonomy): Bacteria > Omnitrophota > Gorgyraeia > Gygaellales > Profunditerraquicolaceae > UBA6249. Next base: position 24,988 of record DAONDX010000017.1, on the reverse strand, counting down.
CGCCGGAGTTAATAACGGGGAGACTAAAGTGGTAGCCGTAGTCAAAGCTACTGAAAATGCCACATCCGCTTCGGCCAGATAAGACATTACTCCGGCCGCCATGGCATCCGGAACCGCCGCCGCCAGGATCAGCCCTACAGCTAAAGCCGGAGCTAATCCTAAAATTTTAATAATACAAAAAGCTAAAACCGGCATGATCACAAATTGCGCCAGGGTCCCCAAAAAAACCAGTTTAGGCTTGGAGAGGATCGGTTTAAAATCATTTATGGAAAGCAGACAGCCGATCCCGAACATGGTGAGACCGAACATCCAATCAATAAAAGGTTTAAGCGGGACCAGCACCTGCGGGAAAAGATAGCCTACCGCCGCCGCCAGCGCCACCCAAACCACTAAAAGTTTTGAAAATTTTTCCAATACTTTATTTATCATGTTCTATCTTCCGATATCCTCATTCCAAAGCTCCGGATTATGCTTAATAAAATCCTGCATCATTAAAATACATTCCGGATCCTGTAAAACCTCCAGCTTTACCCCTCTTAGCTGCAGAAGCTTTTCTTCACCCGTAAAGGTTTTATTTTCTCCGATTACCACCTGCGGTATCTGATAAAGGATGACCGCCCCGCTGCACATCGCACAAGGAGAAAGCGTGGTATAAAGCGAGCAATTTTTATATACCGCTGCCTGCCGGCGGCCGGCATTTTCTAAGGCGTCGATTTCAGCGTGTAAAATCGCGCTTGTTTTTTGAACGCGCCGGTTATGCCCGCGGCCGATGATCTTACCTTCATAAACGATCACCGAGCCGATAGGTATCCCGCCTTCTTTTGCACCCTGCCTGGCCTCTTCAATAGCGGCTTTTAAATATTCATTCATATTTATTTGCCTAAATCTTCGATTGCCTTGACTGCTAATTCCACCGCGGAATCCAGATCCCTGATATCAAACACTCCGGTAGGGGAATGAATATAACGGGTCGGTATGCTTAATACCCCCGTAGAAACACCCTCACGATTCATGTGAATGATCGCTCCGTCAGTCATGCCGCCTTCAATTACATCCAGCTGATATTTAATTTTATTTTTCTTGGCCGTATTAATTAAAAGATCTTTTAATTTTTCGTTAACAATGATCCCTCTTCCGGATGCTTCGATGATCGTAATCGATACCCCTTCGCCGAGCCTTAAAGCAGACTCACGTTCAGTGATTTGGGGAGTATCCCCGGCAACATTGGTATCGATGGCTAAGGCATAATCCGGATCAATTTTAAAAGCCGAAGTCCGCGCCCCTTTTAACCCCACCTCTTCCTGGGTGGTCGCTACGGCAAAGACCTGCGCGCTGGTTTTAACCTTTTCCATTATTTTGATCAACGCAAAACAACCCACACGGTTATCAATCGCCTTACCGTAATATAAATTCCCGTTTAAAATCCCGGCATTCGGCTCAAAGATCACCACATCTCCGATTTGAACTTTTTTCTCCGCCTCCTCTTTATTTCTGCAGCCGATATCAATGAACATATCTTCATACTTAAGCGGCTTCTTTCTCTCTTCATCCTTTTGCAGATGCGGCGGTTTAGTGCCGATAATTCCCAAGCAGTCCCCTTGTTTGGCTTTAACAATTACCCTCTGAGCAGGCAGTATCCGGTCATCTATTCCGCCCAGTTTTATAAAATACAAAAAGCCTTCTTTAGTAATGTGTTTGACCATCAGGCCAATCTCATCCATATGCGCTGCCAGCATGATCTTGATCTTGCCTTTACCTTTTTTAGCGATCACATTGCCCAGGTTATCGATTTCAACTTCAGCGCAGCTTTTTTTAAGTTCATCGCGCATAATCCCGGCAATCCGGCTTTCATATCCGGGGATCCCGGGGGCTTCCAGAATTTTTTTCAATAATAAATCCATTCGCTCCTCCTGTGGTTAACTGAAATAATTATTTAAAATAGGCCAGGGTTTGGCAGCGGGCGATAATCGCCCCGTCCTGATTAGTCACTTCCGCCTGATAGGTTCCCAGTTTACGGGTGCGGGAAACCAGCTTGGCTTCGGCAAATAAACAATCCGTCGGCAGCGCAGCTTTAATAAAGTTGATACTGACATTAACCGCCAGGCCGCTGTCTTTTTGCGAGTTAGCCGCCAGGCCAAAGGCAAAATCAGCCAGGGTAAAAATTACCCCGCCTTGCACAAAGCCGGCTCCGTTTATAAAATGCGCCTGAACCGCCAATTTTACTTTAGCGTAATCTTCCTTAACCAAGACTACTTCAATATTTAAGTGCCGGGCAAATTTATCTTTTAACGCGGGATTTTCCTGCGGCATGCTTTGCGCTCCTTTTAAATTCCCTGAATTTCCTTCTTCCCTAAAACGCGGATTTTATTTTTAGCCAGCACCGCGATGGCTTTATCGGAATCATCAAAACGGAAAACCACAATCGCGTTATCGGCATTTTTCTCATCAAAAGCATACATATACTCAACATTAATATCCTGATCATTGAATATTTTTAAAACACCGGCCAAGCCGCCCGGCCGGTCATTGACTTCCACCGCGACAATATCGGTGATGGAAGCGACAAACCCTTTTTCTTTTAATATTTGCAAAGCCGCCTCAGGTTTATCCACCACGATCCGCAAAACCCCGAACTCCTCGCTCTCGGCAATCGTTAAAGCCTTAATATTGATCGAGGCCTCACCGAGCGCCTGCACCGCCTCATAAAGCCGGCCTTTTTTATTTTCCAAAAAAATTGAAAGCTGGATAATTTTCATCTTGCTCTCCTTTAAATTTCCCTTTTATCAATAATCCGCCTGGCTTTTCCTTCGCTGCGCTCGATACTCTTGGGTTCAACCAGCCGCACTTTTACGCCGATGCTTAAAACCGATTCGATTTCTTTAGCGATCCGGTTTTCAAAATTCTGCAGGAATTTGATCTCATCAGAAAAAAACGATTCTTTAAGTTCCACCCGGACTTCCAGCGAATCCAATCCGCCGCGCCCCCGCTCGATTACCAGCTGATAATGAGGCTGGGTGCCTTCGATCGCCAGGAGCACCTCCTCAATTTGCGAAGGAAAGATATTGATCCCCCGCACAATGATCATATCATCTGTACGGCCCAGGATCTTGCTGATCCGCGGTGACTGGCGGCCGCATGCACAGCCCTCATAATTAATATTTACAATATCCCGGGTGCGGTACCTGAACAAAGGCATCCCGGTTTTGGTGAGCGGAGTAAGCACCAGCTCTCCGGATGATCCCGGCGGAAGAGTTTTAAGCGTCTGGGGATCAATCACCTCCGGATAAAAAACATCCGCGGCAATATGCAAACCTTTTTTACAATGGCATTCACAGGCCACTCCCGGGCCGATAATTTCCGATAATCCGTAAATATCAATCGCGCTCATCCCCCAGCAATGCTCGATCTCTTTACGCATGCCTTCGCTCCAGGGCTCGGCTCCGAAAATACCGATCTGCCAGCTGCATTCTTTAGTCAAAACCCCCAGCTCCCTGGCGGTCTCTGCCATATACATAGCGTAAGACGGGGTACAGGCTAAAACCCGCGGTTTAAAATCCTGGAGAATTTTTAACTGGCGTTTAGTCTGCCCGGAGGAACAAGGAATAACGGTTAAGCCGAGTTTCAGGCTTCCATAATGCAAGCCTAACCCGCCGGTAAAAAGCCCGTAACCATAAGCCACCTGGATCATATCCCCGGGAAGCGCTCCGCCGCAGCACAAAGAACGCGCGATTACCTCCGCCCAAAGATCGATATCCTCCTGGGAATAACCCACTACCACCGGATTCCCGGTAGTGCCGCTGGTCACATGCAATTCCCGGATCTCCTTAAGCGGCCTGCCGAAAAGTTCAAACGGATAATGATCCCGCAAATCTTCTTTAGTCGTAAACGGCAATTTTACGATATCATCAATCGAATGGATATCCTTCCGGGAAACGCCCGACTCGGCAAGTTTTTTCTGATAAAATGCAGATTGATGAGAAACTCTTTTAACTAAATCTATCAGGCGCCGGCTTTGCAGCTCACCTAAGCGCTTGCGGTCCAGGCATTCTATTTTTTCGTTAAAAATCATTTTATCTTCCTTCCTGCCGGCCTCTTAAAAAAATAATTTTATTCTCCGGCAGATCTTTTTTCAATTTCCGGCTCAAAGCCTCCAGCCAGCTTGCTTCCTTAATCGGCAGATACGCCGATAAAACACCCAAGAGGTAAATATTTAAAAATATCTTTTTACTGCTTACGGCATTATGCGCCTTCTCCAGATAAGAAATAAGATCCACTCCGCCGAAGCCTAACTCCTGCTTTAACCTGGGATATTCTTCCGTATCCAAGCAAAGCATCACATCAATATCTTTTTCCAAAGGCAGCGGTGAATAAACCTGCGCGCCGAAACGCACATAAGATTCTACCGAACCTCCGCGCTGCGACATGCCTTTGATCTCGGATTTTTTGACATGATAGCCGTCGATCATCGCCGCCTGCGCGCAAATCTCAGCCGCCGTCAGCACCCCCTGGCCGCCGAGTCCGTAAAATAAAACATTGGTTACTTTTTGCTCAAGCTTATCCGGTTTCATTTTTTTACAGCGCAAATCGCGTTAAATTTACAAAGCTTAACGCATAATCCGCACCCTACGCATAGATTTTCATTAATTTTGATCGCCCCGGAAGCTGACTCAATAATCGCCGGGCAATCAATAACTAAACATTGACGGCATTTTTTACATTTTTTAAGGTCAATCGACAGCGCAGGCTTAGCCGAGCGGTCGATCATCTTACAGGCAGAGCGGACGATAATCACAGAAAGGCTCTCCTCTGCTAATCTTGATTTTAATAATTTTTGCAGGCCCTCTAAGTCATATGGATCGATCACATCCACATTATCCGCCCCGGCAGCCAGGCATATTTTCTCAAGCGATAATTTTTTAGTCAGCTTGCCTTGCAGGGTAATTCCGCTGCCGGGATTCTGCTGGCCTCCGGTCATCGCGGTAATCGCATTATCCATGATCATGACTACGCCTTTGGCCCCGTTGTAAACAGCGCTGATCAGGCCGTTGATCCCGGTGTGAATAAAAGTAGAATCCCCGATCACCGCCACCGCTTTCTGCCCATTCTGCATTTTGTTGATCCCTTCAAAAAACGGAATACTGGAACCCATGCAGGTTTGCGTATGCAGCGCGGCCAGCGGCTCTAAAGCCCCTAAAGTATAACAACCGATATCCCCGGCCACAAAAACTCCGGCTTTTTTCAAAACATAAAACGCCGGGCGGTGCGGGCAACCCGGGCATAACACCGGGCGGCGGGCTTTCTGCGCCTGGATCTGGCGTTCTTTAAGAGCGACGATTTCTTTAACCGCCTGCGGGCTTAGTTCGCCGCAAAACCAGGATGGTTTTTTACCGGTCACCGGAATTTTTTCCTGCTTTAGTTTTTCCTCCAGAAAAGGCTCCAGCTCTTCGATCACATAAAGTTTTTTTACCCGGCGCGCGAAGGCTTTGACTTTTTTCAGCGGAAACGGAAAAGACATTCCTAAAGTTAAAAACGAAGCCTGCGGATAAACTTCTTTGGCGTATAAAGCCGAAACCCCGCTTACAATAAAACCCATTTTACGGTCATTGATCTCCAGGCGGTTAAGCGCGGTATTTTCAGAAAATTCTTTTAATGCCAAAAGGCGCCGCTCCAGCTCCAAGTGCCTTGGCCGGGCATGGCCGGGGATCATCACATATTTTTTCGGATTCCTTTCCAAAGCGCGGTCGGCAACCAGATTACGCGCCGAGCAAACTTCGAAACTTTCTTTGGTATGGGAAACCCGGGTAGTCAGGCGCAGCAAAACCGGAGTATCATATTTCTCGCTGATTTTAAAAGCTTCCTGGATAAAATAATAGGCTTCGGAAGGGCTGGACGGTTCAAGTAAGGGAACTTTAGCGTAAGGAGCGACCCGGCGGGTATCCTGTTCATTTTGAGAAGAGAACATTCCCGGGTCATCGGCGACCACCACCACAAAACCGGCATTCACCCCGCTGTAAGCAGTGGTCATCAAAGGATCCATAGCTAAATTTAATCCCACTTGTTTACAGGCGACAAACGCGCGGCGGCCGCCAAGAGATGCCCCGAAAGCTGCTTCGTAAGCCACCTTCTCATTAACCGCCCACTGAGCTTCTAATTCCGGAAATGTCCCCAAGGTCTCTAAAATTTCCGTTGAAGGCGTACCCGGGTAAGCCGAAGCAAAACAAACCCCGCAGGCTCTTGCCCCCCAGGCAATTGCTTCATTACCGGATAATAACGCTGATTTTTTCTTTGGTATGGAATTCATAAATAAAAAAACAACCCCTATTTTTAAAGGGTTGCCATTAGGTTTGCTGTCCTATTTAAGTAACAACGCCTTTTATGGTTACAATATTCTACCGCTACGCTGATATTTTTACAATCAAAAACCTTTTGGGAACGGATAGTTCAGGCAGCCTTGCGGAAAAATACATGAGGTTTTTCAAATTCCGAATGCTGAAACTTTGCTTATTTTATTACTTCCTGGATAATCTTCTCGACATCCCGGCGGCTCCTGGCGCGCGAAGCTTTTTCCCGTAATTTACGCACCCGGCGCAGGCCCTTAGTATACCAGATATAAAATTTACGGAAGATCACCACGCCATTTCTCTCCCCGTAAAAATCAACACAGGCGTCAAAATGTTCCTGCATAATTTTAGCAATTTCTTTTTTTTCAGGCAGCTTAGCCGTTTTACCGCTTTTTAAATACTCTTTAATTTCCCTGAATATCCAGGGATTTCCTAATGACCCCCGCGCAACCGCCAGGCCGTCACAGCCGGTTTCATCGAACATTTTTTTAGCCAGTAACCCGGAAAAAACATCGCCGCTGGCGATCAAAGGAATCCGCAAAACTTTCTTAACCGCCCGGATTATTCCGTAATCCACCTGGCCGCTATAGCCTTGAGTTTTAGTACGGCCGTGGATAAATAAAGCGCTGGCTCCGCAATCCTGGGCCAATAAGGCAATTTCCTGCGCATTGACCGAATCCTTGTCCCATCCGGCGCGGATCTTAACGCTGACCGGCAGCCAGGAATTTTTAATAATTAATTTTAGGATCCTGGCAAATTTTTTTGGTTCCTGCAGCAGGCTGGATCCTTCCCCCCTGCGCACTACTTTTTTCGCCGGGCAGGCGGCGTTAAAATCTAAAAGGTCAAATTTATAATTTTTCAAAACCTCCAGAGATTTTAAAACATACTGCTCTTCGCAACCTAAGATTTGGATCCCCAAAGGCCGATCTTGCGGTAAAGTAGCCAGCATATGTTTAGTCTTCTTGCTTTTATGGCTGATTGAACGGCAATTGATCATTTCCACAAAAGCCAGCTCCGCGCCGAACCTGCGGCAAAGCGTGCGGAACGGCAAATCCGTGATTCCGGCCATCGGAGAAAGGATCAAGTTGGATTTTAATTTTAAATTACCGATTTTAAGCATCGCGGATAAAAAAATAACGTTTCTATATTTTTAATGTAGAGAGACGAAATTTTGCCTCTCTAGGCCAAAAAACATAGAAACGTCCATAGCTTTATAAAATATATTTGGGATCCTTAATCAAAGGTTTGCTCTTGATCTCTTCCGTAACCGCCTCAGGGATGCCCGCCTTGCCTAACTTATAATACATGTAATTCTTATAGCCCTCCACCCCCGGCTGGTCAAAAGCATTAACATTTAATAATTCACCTTCAAAAGCGGTAGCCAGTTGAAAAAAGAAAAGCAAAGCTCCCCAGTTATAAGCCGAAACTTCAGGGATAATGATCGTGCAATTCGGGCGGTCCTGCCTGACCAGGGCCCATTCGGTGGCTTCTTGAGCCAATTGCATCAGCTGGCAAAAACTTTTTCCGGAAAGCAAATCGCCTTTAATTTGAATTTTTAAATCCGTCTTAAACTTTTCTACCCGCATAAAAGTCACGACTTTATTATTCTCCCCTTCAACATTATTTTGCTGGATAGAATGCAAGTCATTGGTCCCGGCTGCGGAAATCGGGGTTCTGCCCCGGTTAAATAAGTTTTCCCGGTCAGCCACCCAATTTTCCAGCCCTTGATTGTCAACCAGGATCCTGCGGTGATGTTTCTTACCCAGGCTCTCGGCTAAAAGCTGCACATACCAGTCTGAAGTAGATTTCAATGTCTGAGAAAACGGCATTAAGATGGCCAGGGATTTAGCTTTCTTAAAATAAAGGATGTAATGCAGTAAGGCGTAAAGATACGCCGGATTCTTTAAAATATTCTCCTGGCTGCAGAGTGCCAGCATTTCACGGGCGCCGAGAAATAACTTGCGGATATCCACGCCTACAATTGCCAAATGCAACAGGCCCATATTAAACTCCGAGTACCTGCCGCCTACCCCTTTTAACAGCGGCAGAGAACGGAAACTTAAAACATCTTTGCTCTGCTCGGCAATAACTCTTTTGCGCAAAGAACCGGACTCCGGGTCCGTGATCGCTAAGATCTGCCGGCCGTACCTGGCTCCCGCTCCCCGCTTAAGCCAGGCCTCCGTTAAGATCAGCGCCGCTTTAGTCTCGGTAGTTTCCCCGGACTTGGAAATTACGACCACAAATGTTTTTTTAGGATTAAGATTGCTGAATAAAACCTGCAAGGTATCCGGGTCCAGGTTATTGCCTTCGAAATAGATCCGCGGAGAATTTTTTCTTAAAGATTTAAATTCGTTATAATAAGGCGCGCACAAAGCATCCTGGGCGGCTTTAAGCCCCAGATACGAACCGCCGATACCCAGAAAAAGGACGTTTTCAAATTTTGCGGATATTTCGCGGGCGATCTTTTGGATGGAAACGATATTTTCTTCTTTTTGTTCGGGTAATTTTACCCATTCCAGGCTCAACTTAACCCTGGCTTGGGGATCGGCGATAATCTTTTTTAAATGCTCCGCGGCCTGCCTGGCTTGCGGCAAAGCCTGGTCAATTTCCTGCTGGCTTACGCCGTGCTCATGCACGCTAAAACTAAACAAATTATTAAAATCAAATTTTAATCCCATTTAGTCTCCTCGTCTACGTAGACGACACCCGCGCAATACAAATAGGCGCGGGGTGTCATTGCATAACTATTTACATTTATCCGCTAACCTTAGAATTAACTCTTTAGTATCTTCCCACCCCAAGCAAGGATCCGTAATCGACTGGCCGAATACACCTCCGGCGGTTTCCTGGCGCCCCTCTTTTAAATAACTTTCGATCATCAGCCCTTTAACCACCTTCTTTAAATCCGGCGATTTAGATAAACTATGCGTAATCTCTTCGGCGATCCTGGGCTGTTCGCGGAAATTTTTATCGGAATTAGCATGGTTAGTATCCACAATAATTGCCGGATTAGCCAGATTACGCTTTAAATAAAGCTGGGTAAACTGCGTTAGATCTTCATAATGATAATTGGGAATACTTTGGCCGTGATGGTCAATTGCCCCGCGCAGGATACAATGGCTTAAGCAGTTGCCTTGAGTTTTGACCTCCCAGCCGTTGTAAATAAAAGTGTGCTGGATCTGCGCTGCCTGCACAGAATTTAACAAGACATTCAGATCGCCGCTGGTGGGATTTTTCATGCCCACCGGGATATCCAGGCCGCTAACCGTCAAACGGTGTTCCTGATTTTCCACGGAACGGGCCCCGATCGTAACATAACTTAAAATATCCTCAAGATAAGGATAATTCCCCGGATAAAGCATCTCATCGGCGGCGGTTAAGCCGGATTCGCTTAATGCCCGCAGGTGCATCCTGCGGACGGCCTTAATTCCCTGAGAAATATTCGGCCCTTCAGAAGCCTTAGGCTGGGTCAGCATCCCCTTGTAACCGGCCCCGGTAGTCCTGGGCTTATTCGTATAAATACGCGGGATCAAAATCAACCTGGTTTTAACCTTATTCTGCAGCTGGCTTAAACGGCCGACATATTCGCAAACCGCATCGGGATTATCCGCTGAGCATGGCCCGACAATTAAAAGCAGCCGGTGGTCCTTGCCTTTTAAAACGCTTAAAATATCCTTATCCCGGGCAGCTTTAACTTTGATCAACTTTGCCGGCATCGGCATTTGCTG
>DAONDX010000017.1:1604-14819 GCA_035402765.1 Candidatus Omnitrophota bacterium | reverse complement strand
TTTACTGTTGAATAATTTTTACCGTGGTACGCAAACCGTCTTTCCATGGCCAAAGCATCGCCAGGATGCTATCCGTACCTAAGTCTTTATAAAACAGGGTCTGGCCGGGCATGACCCCGCCGAATCCATCAACGGTCTGGCGGACTTTATGCGCCAGCCTGTTTGACGAAGGATAAACCGGTTCTCCCAATAAATTTTTTAATTGGCCGGTAAGTTTCTCCAGTTCCTGTTTGATGATCACTCCCTCAAAAAAATTATCGCAATCCGTGCGCAGGGCTTCAAAATTAAACATCTTCATGTCTTTTCTGATCGCGCTAAAATCCATCTTTTCCCCCTCTTGGTCTTTTAAGCTAAACCCGCCTAAATCCGATCAAACCGGATATAATTTAAATTAAAATGACTAATTGTAAATATTATAGCATATCAAATTATAGAAGCATTCATTATTTTGACTGCCTAAAAGGCCGCAACGCTTCCAAAAATTTCGGATCAACCTGGCCGCCTAACGCGATTACCCGGTCACAATGTTTAACCGCTAAACTATAGTTTTTGGAGTTAAAGTAAAACACGGCTAAATTAAAATGCCCCGTGGCAAAATCCGGATCTAATTTAACACATTTGTTCCACAAATTGATGGCTGCTTCGACATCCCCCGCCTCAGCATATCCGGCAGCCAGATTATTATAAGCATCCACATAAACAGGATTAAACTCAATGCTTTTTTTAACCATCTCCACGGATTTATCTTTTTGGCCCAGATTATAATAAGCATTTCCCAGGTTATAATAAGCCGCCGACAGCCGGGGATTGATCTCTAAAGCCAGTTGGCAATATTTTATCCCCTCCTGGTTGTTGCCTAAGACAATATAAGTGCCGCCGATATTATTATAAGCTTCGGCATAACGGGGATTTAATTCAACCGCCTTTAAATACATGCTTATTCCCTGCGCGTTATCTCCGGCAGCGCAATAGAGATTCCCTAAATTATAATAAACCTTAGTGCTGCCGGGCGCATAAAATAAAGTCCGCTTAAAAAATGAAAATTCCGATCTCCAATAGGCATTCTGTTTCACCGTTAAATACGCATAGCTAAGCAGCAGGCTGATAAATAAGCCCAGCACCACCGGTTTGATCTTATTTTTCTCAAACCACCGGCTAAACATCGCGGCGATAATTATAAAAAAACCGATGGATGGCAGGTAAAGCCAGTGCTCCGCCATATAGGCATTCAGGGGATAAAGGTTAGAGACAGGCAAAAACGCAGCCATAAACCATAATAATGAAAAGAAAACTGTAGCATCCGCCTTTTTACTTTTTAAAACTCCCAGCAATAAAAATAATATTATAGCCAGTCCCAGGATGGTTGCCGGCGCCAGGAAGCTATAAAATATATTGCCATACTCCATATGGAGGTTAATAGGCAAAAATAAAATCCTGAAGTAATTAGCCAGCGCGGCAAAGCATCCCGGCAGCCTCTGCATCAATGTCGACTCCACAGGAAGATCATAAAAAAGCGTCTTCATAAAAACCAGCCTGAAGATGATATAGCCTGCTGCTATAGCGGCGATGGATAAGAACGGTTTAATTTCCAGTTTTTTCTTAAAAGCATAGTGGTAGATCAACAGTAATACCGGAAGGATGACGGCGTTCTCCCGCGACAGAAGCGCAAAAATAAAACTCAATAAGGTAATTACCCAATCCGCCGTCCGTTTCGTCTCCAGGAACTTAAGATAGAATATAAACGCCAGCAGAATAAAAATAGCCGCCAGAGGATCCGCCCTGCCGGAGATATAGGAAACCGCCTCCACATGCACCGGATGGCAAACAAATAACAGGCTGGAAAATAAAGCCAGGACGCGCTGTTTAAACAAGAGGTTGATGAACCAGTAAAGGGATAAAGCGGCTAAAATATGCAGTAGGATATTGGTAAGATGATACCCGCGCGGATCTAAATTCCAGATGGAATAATCGGCTAAATAAGTAACAATCTGAAGGGGCCTAAAAACAGTGGAGTTTTCTCCGATACCCGCCCAGATATTGCTGGTAAAAATTTTAGGCAGATTAGACCAGCTTCTAATGTAAAGGTTCCCCTTGATCAGGCCGGCATCATCCCAAATAAAAGCTCCGCCCAGGGAATTAAAATAAACCAACAGCCCCAGAATGACTATCAGGGCGATAAAAATAACGGATTGGAACTTTCCGGATAACTTGGTGGGCATGACTTATAAAATCTTAAGCAGATTAAGACCGGTTTTGGGGTCGATATCCTTATTAGCTTTTACGCCTTTTAATTCCAGAATAACCGCTTCAATTACTAGAAAGACTTTGGATTTTCCCCGCACACAGCCGGTCATTACTTTATGCTTCTTGCCCATGCTGGCATGGATATGGATCTGGGGGCCCTGGGAATTGGTAAAAATTGTGCCGATCCCCATAACCTCCCATCCGTCCTTAAAAACCAGCTTATTCGGCTGCGGTGGGATCAGCGGCTTCTTGGGCCCGGTCACCAGGTCCCCTTCACGAAGCGCGCCGATGAAGATCAGGCTGGCAGATTTGATTTTTTCCCGTTTAGCTAAATTGCTTAAATTAGGAATTAAAATATCGTTATTTTCAAATTTTACCAGAAAAACCCTGCCGATCGTTCCTTGAGTATATTGCATATTCAATCCGCTTTAGATTTTAAAATGCCCGGTTATAAGGATTAGTAAGAAAACTGATAATAGCCGGCAATAGTTTTTAACGACTTTAAGAAAAATTCGGTTAAAACGCAAGTAACAGCGATAACGATGATCGAAATAATTATTTTGGTTCTTTTAGTAAAGCGGGGGTTGGTCCAAACCAAAGGCAGCATGAACGGCCCCACGCAAAGAAAAGAAACTATCAGCGACCAGGTTCTAAAATACCATTTCGGCTCGGTTTGATTATTCATCGCTACTTTTTTTTCGCGGCTTTTGATTTCTTAAGATTGGACCGATGCACCACGCAAAGCACATCGGCAATCGGAGCAATCTTTCCGTTCTCATAAGGAAACTCTTTGCAGGTCACCGGCTTAAGGTCATAATCAATTTTATGTATCCGGCATAAACCGTCTACATCCTGGAAAGCGCATGGCTCATCTTCATAGCTAGTGCCCACCTTATATCCGGAGGGAAATTCCTTATCGATCTCTAAATGAAAGAAATCCCCTTTGATCCCTAAAGCCAGGATTTTTTTAGCTTCCTCCAGGTCGATCCAGGCCCCAAAACGGCAGCAATCCGCCTGGTTAGGACATTTAAGACAATCAATTTCTATTTTCTGCTTTTCGTTTTTTTTCATAAACAATATTATACACTTTTTATTGTAAATCCCAAGTTTTTTTAAGCCACATGCACATTAATCGCCCGCGGGCCTTTATCGGATTTTTCAACATCATAAGTGACCTTTTGTTCTTCGTTAAGGTCCTGGAACTTGACATCGACTAAACTATTCTGGTGGAAAAATACTTCCCGGCCGTCGGTATCGCTGATAAAACCAAACCCTCTCTCTCGGACTAATTTGTTAATCTTCCCGGTATTCATATTTAGCCCCCTTTTTAAAAAAAATAGCCTGACCTCTTGTAAAAGAAGCCAGGCTATTTTTCGGTATTAGTTTACAGCTTGACTACATTAGTAGCCTGCTCGCCTTTCGGTCCCTTCTCGATGTTAAACTCAACATCCTGACCCTCAGCTAAAGACTTGTAACCTTCACCCTGGATTGCGCTGTGATGAACAAATACATCGCTACCGGATTCAGGTGTAATAAACCCAAAACCTTTTTGGTCCGAAAACCATTTTACTTTACCTTTTGCCATTATTTACTCCCCCTTTCCTCGAAATTTTAGCAAATAATGGCAGAAACAAAAAACCGCGAAGGTTAGTTTTCTAAACCTCGCGGCCTACAAACTTCTAATCCTTTATTCACTACTTTGCAAGTATAACACATTTCCTTAGCTTGTCCAGTATTATTATGACTATTTTGATTAAGCACAAGATGCCAGAGGCAAGTTATAACTTATACTAATATCTAAAATGCACAAATATTCTCCCGAAATTCTTATCATCCTTCTCTAAACGGTGGTAAAGCGGCTTGATTTCGGGCCTCTCCAGAAAACGCAAGACGTTTTTTTTTAATTGCCCGCTGCCCTTGCCCGGGATGATCTCAACTTCCGTGATCTTCTTTCTTACCGCCTCTGCAATTACCCGTTCCAAAGATTCTTCGATCCGGCGGCCGTCACTATAGATATCATGCAGATCCAGCTTCAATCTACCCATGGGTAAAATACGCGCATTCCCGGTAAGGCAAATTCTGCCCCAGGTCCCGGATCGGCACGCAATGAAATTGCTTGCCGGTAACCGTAGTTTGCAGGCCGATGCGGTTGGGATAGTCACTGCAATAAAACTTTCCCTGCGCGTCGGATTTTAAACGCGCGCAAGGATCCTGGCCCAAGGCGCCGCAACAGGCTCCGCACCTTTTGCAGCGTAACTCATAAGCATTCTGGATGATTTTCTGTTTTTGTAAATAAGCTTCCTTGTCCATTTATTTTTTTAATACGGCCATTTCCAGTTGCGGATCTCCGGCATATCCTCGCCGTGAACCGTAATGTATTGCTTATGTTCGATCAGCTTATTATGCAGCCAATCCTTAACATGCGCGGCTTGATTTTGCAGCCGCCCCACCCGGTCGATCACATCATCAGCCAGGTTAAAACGGTCAAGTTCATTTAAAACCGTCATATCAAACGGCGTAGTCGTTGTCCCCTCTTCTTTATAACCGCGCACATGAAGATTTTTATGATTGGTCCTGCGGTACAGTAAACGGTGGATCAACCAGGGATAACCGTGAAAAGCAAAGATCACCGGTTTATCCACCGTAAATAAGCTGTCAAAATCTTGATCCGAAAGCCCGTGCGGATGTTCGCTCTGCGGCTGTAAAGTCATTAAATCTACCACATTAATCATCCGGATTTTCAAATCCGGAAACTGCTGCCTTAAAATATCAATCGCGGCTAAAGTTTCCAGCGTCGGCACATCACCGGCACAAGCCATCACCACATCCGGTTCTTTCCCGTGGTCATTACTGGCCCAATCCCAAATACCGATGCCTTTGGTGCAATGCTGGATCGCCGCATCCATATCCAAATACTGCAAACCCGGATGTTTGCCGGCCACAATCACATTCACATAATGACGGCTGCGTAAACAATGATCAGTCACGGAAAGCAGGGTATTGGTATCCGGCGGTAAATAAACCCGGATGATCTCCGCTTTCTTATTTACTACATGGTCAATAAAACCCGGATCCTGGTGTGAAGAACCGTTATGATCCTGCCTCCAGACATGAGAAGTCAAAAGATAATTCAGCGAAGCGATCGGTCGGCGCCAGGGAATACGTTTAGAAGTCTTTAGCCATTTGGCGTGCTGATTAAACATGGAGTCCACGATATGAATAAATGCTTCATAGCAGGAAAAAAGCCCATGCCTGCCGGTAAGCAGGTATCCCTCAAGCCACCCCTGGCAGGTGTGCTCACTTAAAATTTCCATCGCCCTGCCGTCTACCGCCAGATGGTCATCCTCCGGTAAAATCTTCGCCAGCCAGGTGCGATCAGTAACTTCAAGCATCGCTCCCAGGCGGTTAGAGGTCAGCTCATCCGGAGCAAACACCCGGAAGTTTTTAGTTTTCAAATTGTCTTTCATCACATCCCGCAAAAATATTCCCATCACTTTGGTCGGCTCAGATTCAACAACCCCGGGTTTGGCGACCTTTATCGCGTATTTACGAAAATCCGGCATCTTTAAATCCCGCAATAATAATCCGCCGTTAGTGTGCGGATTATCACTCATGCGGAATTTTTTCTTAGGCGCCAGTTCCGCTAATTCCGGGATCAGTTTTCCGTTTTTATCAAAAAGCTCCTGCGGTTTATAGCTCTGCATCCACTGCACAAGGGCCTTTAAATGCCCGGGTTTCTCCGCAAGTTCGGCAAACGGCACCTGATGCGAACGCCAGTAGCCTTCAGTTTTTAAACCGTCAATACTTTTTGGCCCGGTCCAGCCTTTAGGGGTGCGCAAAACGATCATCGGCCAAAAGGGGCGGGCGGTCTCTTTATTGCTGCTGCGGGCTTTCTTTTGAATGGCTTTTATTTCAGCTAAAACAACCTCCAAAGTCTTAGCCATTAATTGATGCATCTTTTGCGGATCGGATCCTTCCACAAAATAAGGTTTATACCCCTGCCCGGTGAAAAATTGTTTAAGTTCATTTTTACTGATCCGCGCCAGGATCGTAGGATTGGATATTTTATAACCGTTCAAATGCAAAATCGGCAAAACCGCTCCGTCTTGAACCGGATTTAAAAATTTATTGGATTGCCAGGCCGTAGCTAAAGGCCCGGTTTCGGCTTCCCCATCCCCCACCACACAAGCCACGATCAGATCCGGATTATCAAATGCCGCCCCATAAGCATGCGACAGAGAATAACCTAATTCTCCTCCTTCATGCATCGAACCGGGAGTTTCCGCTCCGACATGGCTGGGAATCCCTCCGGGAAAAGAAAATTGCCTAAAAAGTTTCTTCATCCCTTCGCTGTCTTCCGAGACATCCGGATAATACTCGCTATAAGCCCCCTCTAAATACGCGTTAGCCACAAGGCCGGGTCCGCCGTGCCCCGGCCCGGTAATAAAGATCATATCCAAATCATATTTTTTTATTATGCGGTTAAGATGGACATAAATAAAATTTAAACCAGGAGTGGTACCCCAATGCCCCAGGAGGCGCGGCTTAATATGCTTAAGCGCCAGAGGCTCTTTGAGCAAAGGATTATCCAAAAGATAGATCTGGCCCACGGAAAGATAGTTAGCTGCCCGCCAATAAGCGTTAATTTTTTGCAAATCACCTTTAGCGATTTTCTTCAGATTGGCACTTTTCATAAGATTCTCCCTTATATATATTAATCTGTCTATTTGGGGTTTGAGGCTTTATTATACCCCTATCTACGGAAAATCTCAATCAACATATCGGTTAAATAAAACAGCCTCTTTGGAATTCAAAGAGGCTGTTTTATCAATATCTAATTTTATCAATATCTAAGAAGAATATATTAGTTCTGGTTTTTGATCGAGACTAAACTCAGCTCATCTCCAACCTGCTTGGCAGTAATCACGACTTCTAACTTGCTGTCAGCTTGCTTTAAAAACTCAGCTACTTTGGCATTGGAATCTTTATCAAAAATATGGATTTTACCGAAAGCAACAATCGCATAACCGCTTTCAATACATCCGGGTTTTAAAGCACACTCTTTAGTGTGCGTTTTGACAAATTCCGCCAAATTATCTTTGTTAGCTGTAGCACAGGTCATATCAACAATCGTACCCTTTGTTTCAAGAGTATCTGTAGCTGTGGTTGCCGGAGTTGTTAACGCCGGTTCCGTAGTCGCAGCTGTTTCTGTAGTCACTGCCGCAGGCGTAGCAACAGTAGCCGCTACTTCAGTAGTTGCAGTTTCCTTCGCAGGAGTAACCGCCTCCGTAGCCGCGGTAGCAACAGCAGGTTCCTCTATCTGAGTTGTAGCAGTTGTAGATAATTCAGTGGCTAAAGCGGTATTCGTATCGGTAGTTACCGCGGTAGCAGTAGATTCAGCGGCAAAAGCCAAAGAGCTGACGAAACAAAGAGCTATAAGCACAAAAAGCACTTTCTTCATTTACTATTCACCTCCTCTCTATTATTTAATCGTTTAATTCAAACCATGAAAACATTGGTTAATCATAACACCTGCCTTGCGATTGTCAATGATTTTAACGCCTGGAGTAGTTCAGGTTAGCTCAAAATGAATTATTAAAAAGCTTGCCGCTTTCTTCGGCGATCAGTTTCTGCAATCTCGGAGGATCCCAGGGGTAAAAGGTCAGATTTTCCTCTTTAATCGCCGCCGGTAACACCGCATCCTGCGTCCCTTTTAAAGCCATGGCGATAATCCGGTTGCCTTTATTACGGTTCTTCTGCAATTGGGAATCCACCCATTTGCTGCTATGCGTATTTTCCCCGATCAGGCAAACCGCCAGGTTACATTTTGCGATCTTTGCGCCGATCGCCTGCTTAATGGAATTGGCTGCCGGAGTATCAATCTCCGCATCCAAAGGGCCGTCATAAAAATCCAATTCGTATTCCGGGCTGTTAAGTAAAGGCAGCAGGTTCTTTACCTTTTGTGCATCTTCTCCGCAAAAACTCAAGAAAACCCGCTTCAACATTGCCTGACTCGCTTTTATAAACTAACTTAAGTTATGAGCTAAAAACCAGATCCCGGAACCTATGGCTACGCCTTGCCTGCCTAGTTCGGACAATAAATCATTGATCTTTTCCTTCTTAATCAGGATCACTTCGATTTCTTCTGCCGGCTCAAGCGCCTGCTCGACATTAATATTTTTGGGATCTCTTTCATCAATCTCAGCCTCGATTATAATAAAATCATGGTTGATCATCGCCGGATTAAGTTTTAATTTCGGGCTCTGGGATTTGATCTTGCCGGTATATCCGGTCTCTTCTTTTAATTCTTTCAATATGCAGCGATCCAGCTCCTCTTGGCTGGAGATATCCGGGCCAGAGACTCCGGCCGGTAAACCCAGCACAAAATTATTGATCGGCTGGCGGAATTGCTTAATTAAAACATACCGGTTAGAAGGAATAAGTTTGGCGATTATGCCAAAGGAAAGAGAATTATTGGTCCTCTCGACGGTTTCCCAAATAATTCTTTTGTTATCAGCATTAACAAATGTATCTTCTTTTAAAAGGAGCCAGCGGCCCCGGTGTAAAATTTTTTCCGTTATTTTCTTCATTTAATTAAGCAACCTTCCTGCCAAGTGCTACGGCTTTTTGCCGGGCAGATTTTACTTTTACGATCTGGCCGGATTCTCCGGCATTTTTTACGATCAAAGACTTAAATTTCATTCCGGAATAATCCGCGGTAATCGAGAATGTTTTTTTCAGGATATCCAGGCCGATATCTTCAAAAGCGCTGGCTAATAAAACCAGGGTTTTGCCTTTAAGCGGCGTAATCATCGTATTGGCTTGATTATCCCATTTATAAAGCGAAAACATCCTATCCATTACCAGCTTCAATTGAGCGCTGGGAGAGTAAAAATACAGCGGAGTAGCCATCACGATCACATCGGCTTTAGCCATTTTTGCCAAAACCGGTTTAGCCTCATCATTGATTACGCACTCATATTTTTTTATGCTTTGACATTTGCGGCAGGAAAGACAACCCGTAGATTTATACTTTAAAAAAGCGGTATTGACCACCTCAATTCGGGCGCCTTTGACGCAAGCGCCTTCACAGAACCATTCCACCAGTTTAGCGGTATTGCCATTCTTCCTGGGGCTGCCTGAAAGTATTAAAATTTTTTTAGCCATGGTCTAATTATATCTCTCCAAATCAAAAATCCCAAGCCTTTTTAAAGCTTGGGATTAAGTTAAAACTAAAGATTAAGGACAGGTTTTTAGCAGCATAAGTTCTGACTTGCCGCTTAACCTAAACCTCGAACTTAACTTTTGCTAATTAAGGTATTAAACAAAGGGCCGCAGGCTTTCTTGCGCGAATTTCATAAGTTTCTGCTGCTGTTCTAGCTGGATATTAGTAAAAGATACACCCACCCTGAACTCGCCTTTTTCACCGGGGGTGCAAGAACGCACCTTGGCATTGACTTCGATCGGTATCGTTAAATTGCTATAAGAGCCGTCCTGCGAACTGAAAATAATAAATTTAAGCGCCAGGTCGGAATAAACAGGCATATTATAACTGCTCATAAACGCCATGCCAAAAGGGCTGATATCTATGGTAATGGCTTCTCTTTGTTCTGCGCCCAGCATATTCGCTGGCTGCGGACGTAAAAACTTATACCACACCACCAGATTAAGATTAAGCCTTTGAAACCTGCGGCGGTCCTGCCCCCATTTACGGTTATACATGAACACCTCGATTTAAATAAAAACCACGGCCTTTGAATCAATTATTTTCCACCGTGGCCGTGGCTAAACTTTGTAACTTGTTTAAAGTATATACTACAAATTTGTATTTTTCAAGGTTAGGGAAATTTATTTTTATGGTCCGCGGATCACCAACGCTGTTGTTTGGTCCCTCTACCGGTATCCGGGATTATTTTTTGACCACTTTAAAAGTATTAAAACTTTTATCGCTTTTAAAACCGGCGGAAGAAATCCGGACTAAAGACCAGGTATAAGTTTTGCCATCCTCGAAAAGATCCGGCCGCCCGGCAAAAGAAGCAACTGCCCCCAGCTGCTCTTTAAGGATCAAATTATCCGCGTACGGATTATGGCCTTTGTAGACCTTTAAAATGTAACCCCGCGTGCCCGCGTAATCGTTCCACCACTTAAATTCCAGCGGTTGAGCATCATTTATGGTAACCACGTCGGAAATCGGATACTTAAGCCTGGGCTCAGGCACGTAATTATACTGTCCGGTGAAAGAATCCGGGTTAGCCAGCTGGGCGTAGCAAATAGCCCCGCTTGAAGTAAGTAAAACAATTAAGATGATTATTCTCTTGATCAGCAAGATCATAATTCGATTATATCTTATTTGTGCCTAAAAATTAAGTTGATAATAATGGTAAGCAAAATACTGATGATCAGGGAGGTGGCGAGCGGAAAGTATAAATGCAGGTTCTTGGTATGGATTGTAATATCTCCCGGCAGCTTACCTAAATGCGGAATTTTACCAGCCAGCATAAAAAACAAGCCGGCCAAAATCATAATAATACCGAAAAATATCAGCATCCTGCCGATATCGGAAATAGAAAGCATACTCTCCTCCGGCAAAAACAAAATAAAGCTTAAGGCTTAAGCAACTTAAAACTTACCTCTTGCGTTACAGCCAGCGAATTCATCAAACCCACTATCAGCCCGCCGCATTGTTTATTTCGGCAAAGAAAATTTAAACTCTCCTTTATGCGGACCCTTAAACGATTCTTTAGCCGATGCCAGGACCTCTTCTTTAAAAATCGTGCCCGCGGAGCTAAATTCGCTCCGCGTTGAATTAAAGATCGGACCGGAACTGCTTAAATCGCTGCTTGGGCTAAAAACCCCGTGAGTGCTTTTTAAATCCCTGGAATAGGTATTTTTAAAGATCGATCCCCTGGAAATTACCCCTTGAGTGCGGAACTGGCCATTGGCGGCAAGATCAAGCTTGGAATTAAATATCCCCACCGGAGATGAAAATTCCCCGTGTTTTGCGCTACGCTTATAACTGGACCGGGAATGAAAAACACCGGCATGAGCAAAAACCGGAAAATACAATAAAATAGCTAAAGTTATTATTAACCGCAATTTAATCATCTTAAACTTAGATTGAGAAAGTAATTTTTCCGCGCCGCAGACTGTTTACTCATCGGATTTCGGAACTAAAGCATTGGTCCTAATATAATTGGCAATAAATAAACGCTCGGTCGGCACAATGTTTATAAAACTGACCCCTAAACGATAAGAGCCGTCTTCTCCGGGCCGGCAATAGCAAACCTGGGCATCCAATTCAAAACTCTGCGTGCGCTCTTGCTTATTCATTATCGCTTCATTAGTGATCGTAAACTTGACCAACAATAAAGAATCAACCGGAATTTCAAAATTAGTCAATAAAGCCAAGCCTCCCTCTCCGATGTCTTGAGCGACAGCAGAACGCTCACGCCCGCCCATGTAGAGACGCACCGCAATAGGAAGTTTAACCATATACAACATGGCAAAAGCCACCGGAACCCGTTTATGCTGCCTCTTCTCTTGGCTGTTCATTTTCTAATGTCCTTTCTAAATTAAAAATCGAATCGCAAATAGTCTTGCGATTTTTAATTTACACCGAGCGCTACAACAATCAAAAACCGCTTAACCGTATCATTTAGGTTTAAGCGAGGCGCCATCCGAACTCCATTATATCCGGCTTAGGCTTTCATTTCCATTCTATTTTTTGATTTGGTTAATAATATCATCCAATTGCCTATTGAATTCATCCGGAACCTCGATCATCAGAAAATGCCCTACTCCCCGCATTACCCTTAAATGATACGACTTAAGATACTTGCTGTTAATCTCTGGATGCTGATACTGCTGCCAAAGGTCGGCGCTTAAGCTCCAAAGAGGAACATTCACATCAGCTAAAAGCGGAATGACCGGGGTATCAAAATAATACTCCATGGTATTAATCGCGATTTCCGGATTAGACCGGGCAACATTTTTAACTACCAACTCCACCAGCTTGGGATCGGCGTTCTTATTAAACATATCTCTCATAAATGGCCCGGAATATTTTACAAAATCCTTTTTTAAAGGTTCGATGTATTTTAACTTATCTTCCGGAGTGGCCATATACTCAAAATTCTCCAGAGTGTCAATGGCAACCAGGCCGGCGACTTTACCCTTAAGCAGCCGGTTAGCCTCCAGGATCACTGTGCCTGACATGGAATGGCCGATAAGAATAGCTTTATCGACTTTTTCCGCGTTCACTACCGCGGCGACATCCTCGCCAAAGGCCTCCTGGGTATAAGCTTTTCTCTGTTTACCGGAGGCTCCGTATCCTCCCAAGTCCAAAACAATCACCTTGTATTTTTTGGCAAAATACGGTATCTGGTTATACCAGACAGCGCGGCTTCCGCACCAACCGTGCACGAAGACCAGCGTTGGCTGGCCTTTTCCAAATACGGAATAGGCTATTTTAACGCCGTCCTTTGAAATCGCGGTCTTGGTTTGGAATTCCACCAAGAGGTAAGCTAAACAGCATAAAGCGATAAGAATAACTAAAAATTTTATCCCGCTAAAAATTTTCTTCATTTAAATCTTCTCTCCTTCTTGCGCTATAATCTTATCAAACTGCTAAATAAAAAATCGCTACGAGATAAATAAACTGCTTCTAATTTACACCTTTGGTTTTCTAGGAATCACCATCCAAACCCCCAGATAAGCAAAAATTCCTATTCCGCAGGATAAAACCGTAACCAAAATAAAGATCACTCTGAATATGGTTGAATCCATCTCAAAATACTCCCCCAACCCACCGCACACTCCGCCGATCTTGCGGTCGGCGTTAGAAAGATACAATTTTTTCATATTCTCTCCTTACTTGCAGCAGCTGGAGCCTTTGGTAATTCTTTTGATTATACCGCTGATAATAAAGCAAGCCAGGCCAAGGAATATCGCCAGGTTGTCAGATATAGGCAG
>DAONDX010000017.1:0-1504 GCA_035402765.1 Candidatus Omnitrophota bacterium | reverse complement strand
GAATCTATCTAACGCCCTTTCCAAGCCCACCGGTAAACCTTCCCCTCTTTATTAACCCAAAATGTACGCGAAACAGTCCAGCGGGTAGTTTGAGGAGGCGTATATACACCAAAGGTATTGCTTCCTCCGAAATAGTATCCGGAATGATGCCTGCCCCATACACTATTAAAGTTTCCACTAGTATTACTGAAAGAATATCCGGGGGTAGTGTAACGCCTTTCTTCCGTATAAATCAGCATCTTACCACCCTGGCCGTCATCTAAAGTTTGCTGAGGCTGGCCCCAGCTAGCAATTAAATCATTTGCGCTATACCCCACCCAGGTCTTCATGTTAAAATCAAGTTCCGCATCTACGCTATAGGGGCAGATCGTATCAACTTTATTCTCCCTAAAATACACCAAAATTTTATCGATGCTTCCTTTGGCCCAGTATACCCAGATATTAGCCAGTATAAGCGGAGTTTTTTTGCTGGGAGGATAGCCCCAGGCCGCCAAAACCGCCTCCGAGCTCATGCCTTTTTCAATATTGCCATTGAGGATATTTTTTCTTTCCGCATCCGTAAATTTGGCAAAATCTTCGGTGGGTTGATTATCCCGGAAATGCCGGTCAAAACACTCCGCCAATGTTAAATTATCATATCTTCGGGAATTGATTAAAGTAAAGTTTTTCCCGGAGCTAGCTTTAAATTTTATGGCGCGGCCGCTGCAACCGGTAATTTTTACTTCCGTGCCTGCCGGCAAAATGCTCCCGCGATGGATATTGGCTTGCTCAACAGCTCCAAAAGAATTATGCCACATATTGACTTTGGTATAATAGGTGCGGCCAACGGGATTGATCTCCTGTCCATCCCGGAGAAAATATTCCGTTGATGCGCATCCGCTAACCAAAATCGCTAATAATAACACAGCAATTATTTTTTTCATTCTTATTCTTATCAATTAAAAAAATGACGTTTCTATTCCTAGAACCGTCATTTTATTAGTCTTTTGCCCTAATTTTCTCTTTAGATGTCATTTGACACCGTTTTACTCCCTAAAAAGCCTCTTGTCAACAAAAATCCCCTATCCTAAAACTCCTTATTAGTTTTCAAATACTCATTGATCATTCCGGCGACCTGTTCCCTATGCGTTTGTAAAGTTTTGATCAGCTTCTCAAGGATCAAGTCATCTTTAACCGAAGTTGGCTCAAACATGGTAAACCATTTTTTCTCAATCAGGGCTTCTTCAAGGTCCAGCGCGATATACAAAGCCTTTTCCATCGGAAGGCCGCCTGCCTGCGCTCCGTTTATCTTTTGGCCGATATAATCACTGAACAATTTAACCGCCTCCGGATGAAATTTGCTCTCATCTACCCGCAATGAACCGATCCGGAAAGATTTATTCAGTTCTCTAATCCAGGCGGCATGCACCAGTTCATCCCGGGATAGCCCATACCAGAAATTATAATAGTCTTTATAGTTAGCGGCGAATAACTCATATAACTTGCTGAGCTTTTCTTCATTATT
>DAONDX010000016.1:0-32923 GCA_035402765.1 Candidatus Omnitrophota bacterium | reverse complement strand
ATTACTCCGGTATCCGGGCATTAGGGGCCGCGGCTGTGCGCAATGGTTTAAATAGCTTAGCCAGCCACTTAGAGCTGATTAAACGGCTAAAGCCCACCGCGATAGTAGGAGTACCTAGCTTTATAAGAAAATTAGGGCTTTATCTGGACCAAAACGGCTATCCTGCCGGACAAAGCGGAATAAGAAAAATTGTTTGTATCGGTGAACCCCTAAGGGATAGGGATTTAAAATTTTTACCGGTCGGGCAAGACTTAGAAAGAATTTGGAAAGCTAGCGCCTATTCAACTTACTCTTCAAGCGAGATCGTTACGACATTTTGCGAATGTACCGCCCAAGCCGGCGGACATCTGCATCCGGATCTGGCAGTTGTCGAAATAGTGGATGCCGGCGGCAGGAATTTACCCTGCGGGACTGCCGGAGAGGTCGTGGTTACACCGCTGAGAATCGAAGCGATGCCGCTAGTGCGTTTTAAAACCGGAGACATCAGCTTTCTTATTGAGCAACCTTGTTCATGCGGGCGCAAATCATTAAGGTTAGGCCCTATTTTAGGCAGAAAAAAACAAATGATGAAAGTTCAGGGGACGACTTTTTATCCGCAAGCCATTTATGCCTGCCTGGAACAGATCAAAGGCATCAGCGAATATTATATCAGCGTATCCAGCGCTGGAGCTCTTTCAGACAATATCGAAGTTCATGTTTCCGTAAACCAAGCCTCCTGTACCAAAGCGGTTATTCAGGAGAAATTACAAGCCCGCTTAAGGGTTAAACCAAAAGTCTTTATTTCCGACGAGGAATTGATCAAAGAACAAGTATACTCACCCGGTTCCCGTAAACCGGTGCGTTTTATCGATAGGAGATAACGAGTGCCCAACTGCCAGAACATTCTTCCCAATTTTGAATTTACCGATCAGGAAATTAAAGCCGCGGTAAAAAACAGCCGCTTGCTCTCCATGGAAATTGAGCTTTCACTGCGCTGCAATTTTCATTGCCAGTATTGCTATGTTCCCGACAAATTAAGTTTTGAAAACGAATTGAGTTTTGAAGAACTGCGCGATGCTATCACTCAAGCTAAAAATCTGGGGGTTAAAAAAATTGTAATTTTAGGCGGTGAGCCCATGCTTTATCCGCAAATCTTAAAAATAATCAAATTTATCCGCACCGAAAACCTGGAAGCGGAGATGTTCACCAACGGCTTTGGTATTACCCCGGAAGTCGCCAAACAGTTGTTTGAACTGGGAATTTTAGTAGTTTTAAAAATGAACAGCCGCAAAGAAGATGTCCAAGACGCCCTGGCCGGAAAAAAAGGCGCCTACAAAATTATTCAGGAAGCCTTTAACAACTTAAAGCAAGCCGGATTCCCCGCTAAAACCAAACGCTTGGGAATAAGCACCGTTATCTGCCAACAGAACTTTGATGAAATTATTTCCATGTGGGAATGGTTACGCCAACAGGAGATCGAACCTTATTTTGAAATCATCACTCCGCAGGGAAAAGGAAAAATAAATGAATGGCTGCATGTAGACTCCCAAAAACTAAAAGAAACTTTTTATAAAATCGCCAAAATCGACCGTAAAAAATACGGAATTCAATGGGAACCTCAACCGCCGCTTATCGGGATCAAGTGCCTGCGGCATCAATTTTCCTGCCTGCTTAATTCCCAAGGTTATGTTTTGCCATGCGTAGGAATAAATATTCCCTTAGGCAATATCCGCCAACATAAGCTGGCTGATATCATTAAGGAAAGTGAAGTAATCCAGGACTTAAGAAATTACCGCGCTAATATTAAAGGCCCTTGCCGCCAATGCGATAAAATCAGTGATTGTTACGGCTGCCGGGGGGCAGCATATCAAATAACCGGCGATTATCTGGCTTCTGATCCATTATGCTGGGAGAACATCGCACGCCAAAATGATATTGTGCATTTACCTGTCGCGGTAGACAGGCTTATCCCGCAGAAATCTCCTATGCGGGTTATCGATAATTTAATTAAGGTGGGAGAAAAGGCTGCTGAATTCAACGTGACTATTTCTAACGATATGCTTTTTGTGTGTGAAGACGGAACACTTGATGAATCTATTTATCTTGAAATGATCGCCCAGGCTGCTGCTGCTTTAGCCGGGTTTAAAAAGCTGGGGGTTACCGGAGAAGTTGTCGACGGGCTGTTACTGGGGGCTAAAAAATTCGAGATTCTCGGCAAAGCGCATATCGGCGACACCCTGATTATTTCAATCTTTAAATATGCGCGTTTTGAAGGTTTCGGAATTATTAAAGGCCAAATATCCCTGGGCGAAGATATTATTGCCCGCGGTGAAATTAAAATTTGGCAAAATAATAAGCTTATCTGATATGTTGAAAAAAATCGCACTCCTCGTCATATTCATGCTTACCTGTTGCGGCGTAAGTTTTGCCGATACTCAAACGCTTGCTTTAATCAAAGAGCTGGAAGGAAAACTATCCGGAGTTAAGACTTTGGAGACGGATTTTATTCAGAAAAAGAAGATGGCGATTTTCGCCAAACCCGTAATTTTAGAAGGCAAAGTTTTTATTCAAGAACCTGATCTTTTTGCCTGGCATACGAATAAACCGGTACGCTACATCATGGTTATCAAAGGAGACTTAATTAAACAATGGGACCAGGATTCCAGGCAAATGCAGGTTTTATCGCTTGCCCGCAACCCGACTTTTTCTGTGGCGATAAATCAAATGAAAGTCTGGTTTAAAGGCAACTACTCCAGCCTTTTAAACGAATATGAGATAAAAGTTATCGGACGCAATCCGGTTATCCTGGAGTTTACCCCTAAAGAAAATGCGCCGGCGGCAAGCCTGATCAATAAAGTAAATATAACCTTTCAAAACGATGAACGGTATATTAAAAAGATCGCGATTGTTGAAAAGAATCAGGATACGACGGAGCTTGCCTTTACGAACACTAAATTAAATAACCCGATAAATCCCTCTAACTGGGAACTAAAATAACGTGTTTGATAAATATTTTTCTATTATCAGTGATTACGTCAGCGCTCATAAACGGCAAGCAGCCATCATCGTAATTTCCCTGGTTATCCTCTCAAGCCTGGGAACGCTTTTTATTAAATACGACAATAACATTGAACTCATGCTGCCAAAAGATGGGGCGGTATTATTAAGCCTGCGGTTCTTGCGGCAATCGCATTTTTCGGATAAGGCGATCATTTCCCTGGGCCTTAATTCCAGCCAACAGACAACTGCCGAACTTATTCTGGCTGCAAATAATCTGGTTGGGCAGCTTAACTCACCGCTGATCCTAAAAGTTTCCTCCGGTATCGCAGGCAATAACCCGCAAGAACAAATTAATGAATACTTAAAATTTGCCCCCCAGCTTATTCCTCCGGATGAGCTGGCTAAAACCGACTCTCAATTGAACACCGTTGAAATAAATAAAAAATTAGGGAGCGCGTATAATAAATTGCTTACTCCGGGTGGCTCTTTTTTAATGCCTTTTATTCAGGCTGACCCTTTAGGGATCAAAACCGGCATCCTGGGCAACCTTAACCAGATCTCCAATGCCATGGGTTACAATATTATAATCGAAGATGGGCATTTCTTAAGCCGGGATAAAAAGCATACTTTTCTGATCGTCAATACTAATGCCGCCTTAACCGACGGTTTTAGCGCGCGTAAACTAGTTAATTTTTTAAAAGATAAGTTGCGCTTGCTGCCAAAATACATCGATGCTGATATTATCGCCGGGCATATGCACGCGGTAAGCAATGAAGACATCATCAAAAAAGATATTCAACGTACCGCCGGAATTGCGATGATCGCATTTCTGGCTGTATTTCTGTTTACTTTTCGGGACCTGCGGGCGCTCATATTCTTAATTATTCCTTTGGGGGCAGTAGTGATCGCCATGAATATTTCCGCCCTTGTTTTTGGCAAGCTTTCCTATTTTATCATTGGCCTGGGGGCAGTGATTATCGGCGTGGCTGATGATTACGGTATCCATGCGTATGTGGCAGTGCATACCAGCGGCAGCAAAAAAGCGATCAATCAAATAGCCAAGCCACTGACAATTGCCGCTGCCACGACCATCAGTGTTTTTGCGACCTTCTTTTTTTCTTCCATTCAGGGTTACCATCAACTGGCTCTTTTTGCTATCTCAAGTATTATTCTCTGTCTGCTATTTGTCTTATTGATCTTCCCGCATCTGCTTAAAAATAAAACTACGCCAAAGACAATTCCGGCACAGATCGTTAAACCACAGGCAATTATCCCGGATAAACTATATATTTGGTCTTGGATTTTAATTATTATAATTCTAGCGGGATTCTCCTTTAAATCCAGATTTAACAGCGATATATCCCAGTTCGACGCAAGTTCAAAAGATATTGTTAAAGCCGAAGATGAGTTTAACCGTATTTATGGCCGGGGAGAACAGCCGGCGATGCTGGTGACCAGCGCGGATAATTTAGATCAGGCGCTGGAAAAAAATGAAAAACTTTACCTTCAAGCCTGGCCTTTTATCGGAAAAGAAAACCTGGCTTCTTTCAGCCTGCTTTGGCCTTCATTAAAAACCCGCCGGGCCAACGCTTTATTCTGGGAGAAATTCTGGCGGGGCAGAAGAGAAGAGGAATTGAAATTGTTACTGGACCAAAACGCTCTGCAATATAATTTTTCTAAAGATGCCTTCCAGCCATTCTTTGATAATTTATACCTGGGAACTGACCCGGCCCAAAGCCCGGATAATTTGGAACTGTTCAAAAATATAAAAGAGAGGTTTATTCAAAAAAACCAGGCTGGCTGGCAGATACTTTCATTCTTCCCCGACAAAGATGAATTCACCGCTTATCTGGTTAAATTAAGCAGAAAGATCCCGGGAACTTTTGTCGTCTCCCGAAAAGCATTTTCCAAGGCAATTTCAAATTCTATAACCCGGGAGGTGATCTTTCTTTCTCTTCTGGCGGCTGTTTTAGTACTTGCCCTTACAGCTGTATTATTAAAAAATGTGAAATTGACATTGATATCTTTGGTCTCAGTGGTTAGTGCGATCATTTCTATTACCGGCACATTTTCTATATTTGGCATTGCGCTAAATGCCGCGGCGGTCATCGCCTCAATGATGGTAGTGGGCTTATGCATCGATTACGGAGTTTTCATGCTCTACAGCTTTAAGCATGAATTAAATACCGGAACGGTAAAAGCGATCTGGGTATCGGCTCTTACTACGCTTATCGGAGCATTCTCATTATTGTTTGCCAGGCACCCGGTACTGTTTTCTGTCGGTTTAACCTTAGTGGCAGGGCTGCTCGGCGGCTATATCTCATCCCAAACGGTAATCCCGGCCCTGTACCGCGTTTTTATAGAGAAAAAAACTAAGCATAAATGAAAAAACTAATCCTGTTTTTAATCGTCTTTATTTGCGGCTGCAGCAGTATTCCTTTCAAACATTTATCTTATGTATCATTTGAAGAAGTTGACCCGCAAGCATTAAGGAATGATTTTTTAAATAAACTGCCGGTTGAATTTGAGCTGTTAAACAGCACGATATTTAAATACCGTCATTTTAATTTTTCCAGCCTGGGGATTACCCGGGTTGACACGCTTAATGGAAACCTCAACGTGGCGGGTTTTAACCATTTGGGAGTGAAGCTTTTTGACCTTAGCCTGATCGATAAAAAAATCAACTGTCAATATGCGCTGCCGGAATTTACCCGTCGAGGAGATTTTACGACTGCCGCCATCAATGATATTAAAAAAATATACTTTGACCGGATCCCTTCTCCATCGGCAAAAGTAAAAAAAGAAAAATACCGGGTTATCTTTAAGGAACAGCTGGAAGAAGGAAGGCTGGAGTATGTTTTTTCAGGAGAAGGCAATTTCCTGGCGGAAAAAAATTATTACCTGAAGAACAGGAAAATTTGGAGTATTTTTTATTATAATTATATCTTTAATAATGGTAAAGTATTCCCGGAAGGCATCTTGCTTAAACATTATCAATACGGCTACCAGCTAATCGTCAGGTTAAAGGAGATCCGCTACTAATGAGTAAACTCAAACGTTCGATTCAGGAATGTATGTCAGATTTATCCGGCGGCCCGGAACATACTTTAACCGCTAACTTTATATTTCCTGATAATTTTTTGGGATTCAACGGGCATTTCCCCGGCAAGCCCATCCTGCCGGGAGTCTGCAAGGTGCAGGCGGTGATCGCCATGTTGGAAAGTTCTAAAAATAAATATATTTTGTTAAAGGAAGTAGTCCTGGCTAAATTCTTTTCGCCGGTAACTTGTAATGAAAAGATTGATTTCAATCTGGAGGAAAAAGCCGAACCCAACGGTGATATCCTGGTCAAAACGATGATCACTAAAGCTGAAAAAAAGATCGCGGAAATACATTTAAGAATAGCGGTTACTGATAAATAACTAAACCGGAGTTTTCTATGGACATCAAAAGAAAAGAATATTTTAAAAGAATAGAAGCCGATCCCCAGCCATTATCATTGAGCATAAAAAGGCGGGTAAGCTTCAATGAAGTAGACCCGCTGGGGATTGTTTGGTATGGTAATTATGCTATTTATTTTGAAGAAGCGCAGGCGGAACTGTGCCGCCGCTGTGGATTAACCTACCAGGATTATTTCTCGGCTAAATTACGTCCGCCCATCGTAGCTTTCCATATCGACTACCAACAACCGCTATATTTAGACGAAGAATTTACGGTAAAAGCTTCTTTAATCTGGTGTGAGGGCGCTAAAATAAATATGGAGTATGAAATTATTAAGGAAGACGGAAGCATTGCAACCCGCGGCTATACCATCCAAGTATTAGTAGAAGAGGGGACAAAACAAGCCTGCATTATCGCTCCGGAATTAATTTCACGTCTTCGGAAGCGTTGGCAAAACGGGGAATTTAAATGCCTGAAATAAAAGCGGTAATCACAGACTACGACCTGATTACTCCTTACGGCAGAGGCATCCAGCCTCTCTGGGATGGAATTTTATCCGGAGAAAGCCGGGTGATGAAACTTGAGCGTTTTATTACTCAGTCTTTTCTTTCCCAGAATGCCGCGGTCATTCCGGAATTAAATCCGCTAAAAGCCGATTCCCTGGTGATGCAAATGTTAAAAATAATTTTACCTGAAAACTTGAAACTAATTCCGCCGGATGCTTCTTTGATCCTGGCCACTACCGTAGGGGAAATTGACTTGTTAGAGAAAGCTGTGCTTAAAAAAACTAACCTTCCCCGGGAAAGCAACCTGATCAATTTTTTAAAAAAAGTAAAACATCTGGCCAAAGTAAAAAAAGACGGCCTGCTTATTTCCTGCGCTTGCGCCTCTTCCAGCACAGCGCTTGCCGAAGGGGCCCGCATGATCCAGAGCGGCCAAACTGACTGCTGCTTAATCGTAGGGGCCGATGCGGTCAGTGAATTTGTTTTCAGCGGTTTTTCTTCGTTAATGGCCCTGGACAAAAACCAAGCCAAACCCTTTGATAAAAATCGCGCCGGGCTTTCTTTAGGAGAAGCTGCCGGCTTCATTATTTTAATGAGCCAACAGCGGGCCAAAAAAGAAAAGAGGAAGGCCCTGGCTCAAATCAGCGGGTGGGGAACCAGCTGTGACGCCAACCACATGACCGGGCCATCCCGTAACGCCGAAGGCTTAACCCAAGCGATTGCCAAAGCGCTGAAAAAAGCTAAGCTTTCTCCTGATAAAATCGGCTGCATATCCAGCCACGGCACCGGCACATTATACAATGACGCTATGGAGCTGCTGGCTTTTAAGCATATATTTAAAAAAGCTGTCCCGATTTATTCTATCAAAGGGGGCACCGGACACACTTTAGCGGCTGCCGGATTGATCGAAACGATTATGGTCTTAAAGGCGCAACAAGAAAAAACAATTCCCCCCACTGTCGGATTAAAAGATTTAGATCCGCAAGCGGCAGGATGGGCGAGCTTTACCAAGAAAAAAATGCAAAATCAAACAGTGATGTTGAATAACTGCGGATTCGGCGGGATAAATGCCGCTTTAATATTAAAAGAACTTAACTAACCGCCCAACGCTAACTGGCCAAAGCGCCGGTGCCGGCTGGGCAAACTGACACGGCAGGTTTAGCGAATTAGGCCGGTGTCGTTTATTTAAAGGAGGAGGAAAAATGAAAAAAAGCTTGGTCATACCAGCCGTATTTTTAGTTCTAACCTTTATTACCGGTTTTATAAATCCTGCCGCAGCCGGCGAAGAAAACGCCCAGAAAACTATCTGCGTCTTATTTGACGATGGGGTAGACGCCAGCCTTAATGATCGCCAGGCTCAAGCGCAAGCGGATTTAGCTAAATGGATGAACAATAACCTGGTAAGAGTATTTGCCCACTATGCAAAAACCGGCTTTGAGGGTAAGCTTCTGCAAAAACGCCAAGATTACAAAGCTTCCTCCGATAATTACCTGCTGGTTGTTAAAATAACCGACTATAACCCTGGCAGTAAAGCTGCGCGTATCGTGGTCGGTTTCGGCGCGGGCGGTTCATCGATCAAAATTCACTATGAACTTTTTGCCGGTAGCAATATGATTCTTGCTAAAGACGACTCAGCATTTTCCGGCAGCGGATGGATGGCCGTGGCCCGTAAACTAAATAAAAACATAGCCAAAGCTGTAACTGAAAAATTAAAAAATAAATAACCCGGTAAAAATATATTTTTAGGACTAACATGATTAAAGGGCAAGGCTGGATTAACCAAAAAAAATACGGATGCCTGAAACACAAATGGCTAAGGGGATACTCTGACCTGAAGTCTTTGTACGGCAGCCTTCAGCCGGAGATATTCAAGTACCCGGTTGCAAATTTCTTGCGTTTTGATGCGGTCGCCAAATTCGCTGTCATCAGCATCGCGCTTGCCCTATTTGACGCAAAGATATCTTATGCCCAAGGCGTAAAACAGGATATCGACATTTTAGGCACAAATTCTCACGGAGCTCAGGAAACAAATTTAGCCTATTTTACCGATTACATTGTAAACGGCAGAACGCTTTCGCGGGGAAATCTTTTTATCTACACTTTGCCCTCAAGCTTTCTGGCTGAAGCAGCTATACATTTCGGCTTAACCGGAAAACTTCTTTACCTGGGATTTCCCGGCAACGCTCAAACAGCATCTCTAAAATACGCTTTAAATATGCTTAAAACTGAGCCTCAAAGAACCGTACTTTTAGTTAACGCCAGCAGCACAAAAGCTGACTGCCTGGTTCTACAAAAAACAAAATGAAAATAAAATTAATTTACCCAAAGTGGCCTAAACTAAAGAACCAACCGGAATTTAATCTGCCTCCGCATGGGCCGGTTTGTTTTGCCGCGACTATCCCCTCAGAAGTAGAAGTTTCTTTCTGCGATGAGAATGTTGAAACTTTGGATTTTAATGAAGCGGCGGATTTGATCTGCATATCCGTAATGCTCACCTGCCAAATGCCCCGCGCCTGGCAGATTGCCGATAGCTACCGAAAAGCCGGCAGGAAAGTCCTTTTCGGCGGGATCGCCACAATGCTGCACTATGAAGAAACCGCCGGGCATGCCGACAGCGTATTTCTCGGTGAAACCGAAGGCAGGATGGAAGAAGTGATCAAGGATTTTAAAAACGGCCGTCTAAAAAAAGTTTATAATTACCTGAATAATTTTCCGGATACTAATTTAATCGGTACCGCCCGGCGCGATATTTTAAACCGGCCGCTGTATAATTTTCGCGGCGTGCAAATGGTGGATTTAGTGCATGCCTCGCGCGGCTGCCGTTTTAACTGTTTTCCCTGCTGCACCCCGTATTTAGGCGGGCGCCAATTCCGCCCGCGCCCGATCAATTTAGTAGTTTCCGAATTGGAAAGTATCAAAAATAACCGTCTCTTTATTGTAGATAACTCTTTGGCTCAGAATGATGAGTGGGAAAAAGAACTCTTTAAAGCGATCGCGCCTTTAAAGAAAAAATGGGTTTCTCATCCGATCAAAGATAATGATGAAATCCTGGATCTGGCCGTTAAGGCCGGATGCTGGTATGTCTATCAAGCGGTAGTGGATACCTCTGAACATATCCGTAAAAAAGTAAAACGGCTCCAGGAACGGGGCATCGGAGTAGAAGGCACGATTATTTTGGGCATGGATGACCATGATGAAGACTATATTAAACGTCTGATCGACTTTCTTCTGGAGATAAAACTGGACCTGGCCGAATTCACTATTCTTACTCCTTTTATGCATACCCCCATCAGAGCGCAGATGGAAAAAGAAGGACGGATCCTGCATAATAATTGGATCAATTACACCGGAGGAGAAGTGGTATTCAAGCCGGCTAAAATGAGCGTTGATTCCTTGCAAAAAATGTATGAATACGCCTGGAACACTTTTTATTCCGACTACAGTAAAGAGGTTAAAATGGCCAAACTCTATTTAAAAGTCATCGAAAAGGAAAAACTTGACGGCACTTACAGCGGTCCGGCGCTCAGAAACAGGTCTAAATGGGGGAAGCAAAAGCCATGAAAGTTTTTTTAATTTCTTCGAATGTCGCCAGCACCCCTTACTCAGTTTACCCTCTGGGCTTAAGCATGATCGCCGCCAGCCTCAAAAATAACGGCCACTGCATAGAACAATTTGATTTCCTGGCCTCCGGCCGCTCGCCGGAAGCATTAACCGAAGCCATCAAAACATTTCAACCGGAGTTAATCGGAATATCTATCCGCAATATTGATAACGTCAATTTACTCAATGAACAGCGCTATATTGATACGGTAAAAAATATCATCGCTCAAATTCGTCAAATAACCCAGGTAAAAATAATCCTGGGGGGATCCGGTTTTTCCATTATGCCGGAAGCAATCCTGGAAAAAGTGGGCGCCGATTTTGGAATTATGGGAGAGGGAGAAGCCTTGATCGCAGATTTTGTAAAACAGGCTGGCCGGGGAGTATACCCTAAAGAAAAAATCATCCGCAGTAATCTTAAGCTGGCTGACCGACAAATACCCTCTGCCTGTTATGACAGCAAAATCATGCAATTTTATCTTCAAAGCGGTAATGTTGCCAGCGTGCAAACTAAACGCGGCTGCGAACATAAATGCGTTTACTGCTCATATCCGATACTAGAAGGAGCGGTTATCCGGACCCGGGATGTTAAGGCCGTAGTTGATGATATCCAGAATTTAGTGGAAAATTTCGGCGCCAAATATCTTTTCTTTACTGATTCAGTTTTTAACGATGAAGCAGGAAATTATCTTAAACTGCTTGAAGAAATAAAAAGGCGCAAATTGGTTATCCCCTGGAGCGCATTTTTTAAACCTCAGGGGCTGACGGAAAAAGCTGCCGGGCTGATGCAGGAAACCGGTTTAAAAGCCGCGGAGATGGGGGCGGATGCCTGCACAGACACCACCTTAAAAAAACTCGGAAAATCATTTTTATTTAAAGATGTTATCCAGAGTAACGCGCTTTTTGCCAAATTTAACATCGCCACCGCGCATTATTTTATGTTTGGCTGCCCCGGAGAAACCCAGGCTACGGTGATCGAAGGCATTAATAATATTAAAAGCCTGGCTAAAACCGCTTCTTTTATGTATATGGGAATACGTATTTTACCGGGAACCCCTTTAGAACAATTAGCGACCAGAGAAAAACTGATTAAACCCGGCCAAAACCTGCTGGAACCGGTTTACTATATCGCTCCCGGACTGGACCGAAAATGGCTGGAGGAGACTTTAA
Organism: Candidatus Omnitrophota bacterium; assembly: GCA_035402765.1. GTDB lineage: Bacteria > Omnitrophota > Gorgyraeia > Gygaellales > Profunditerraquicolaceae > UBA6249. The sequence goes on along the minus strand of DAONDX010000016.1, from coordinate 21,230 downwards.
CCGAAGGCTTTAAAGGCATCCGCCATTGCGTTTTTCCTCCGGATGCCCTGGATAGCAGCCTGGCGTTCTTGCATAAATTAGGTTACTCCGGATCGCTTTGGGAAATGCTGATTCCGGGCAATGCCAAACGCAACCGCAAAAAACAAAATGTCGAAAAATAATTTACCGGTTGATCCCGGTATCTGGTGCGTAGTTCCGACTTATAATAATCCGGACACAGTCAGGGAAGTCGCCTTAAACTGCCGCAAGCATCTGGCGCAGGTGCTGGTGGTTGATGATGGATCTTTAGGGGATATCCCCGGGCTATTCAGCAATACCGATATCCGGGTTTTAAGGCATGAGAAAAACTTAGGCAAAGGTCAAGCCATCCGCACGGCTTTAAATTTTATTCAAAAACAGGGCGGAAGATTTATGCTGACCATTGATGCCGACGGACAGCATTATCCGGAGGATATTGATAAATTTATTCCCCTCATCGAAGAAAACCCCGCGTCAATAATTATCGGCTTCAGGAATTTTAAACAAAATAATGTCCCCGGAAAAAGCCAATTTGGCCGGGCATTTTCAAACTTCTGGATACGCCTGGAAACCGGCGCCGTAGTCCGGGATTCCCAAAGCGGGTTCCGTTGTTATCCGGTGCAATACCTCAAAAAAATCAAGACCAGCGGAAATTATTATGATTTTGAAACTGAGATTTTAACCCGCGCCTCCTGGGCCGGATTAAAATTAAAAGAAGTGCCGATAAATGTATTTTACCCGCCGGCCAATATTCGCGTCAGCAGTTTTCATCTGGTGATTGACAACTTAAGGATCAGTTTAATGCATATCCGCCTGTTAAGCCGCCGGCTTATGCCGCTGCCGTATCCCAAAGTCATTCCCCAACAGCAGCCTTCTAAAACCATTAATATTTTTATGCACCCGGTAAAATTATTAAAAAAACTGCTTGTAGAAAACACTACGCCTCTGGGACTGGCCATTTCAGCCGGCGTAGGAATTATCTTAGGAGTTTTACCTTTACTCTCGGTACATATGCTGGCGATTTTCTATGTTTGCAGCCGCCTGCACTTAAATAAAATCATGGCCTTAAGTATCCAAAACTTATGCATGCCGCCTTTTGTTCCGCTGGCTTGCATTGAACTGGGGCATTTTATCCTCTACCGAAAGTGGTTGACGGAGATTACCTGGCAGACCACCCTGGGAGCGCTTCCGGAGAGGATCTGGGAATGGTTATTAGGCTCTTTAATCCTTGCTCCGCTATTAGGAATACTGGTCAGTATAATCATATATTTTGCCGCCCAGGCAATTCAAAACAGAATAATCAAACATGCAAAAATCTCCTGATCAAGCTAAGATCAATCCCAAAAAAAGAGGCAACCGCTTAGGGTTCTGGTGCTTTAAGGTTTTGCTGAAATTTTCTGGCCTGCCCGGGGCTTATGCCTTATTATATTTTGTTTGTTTGCACTACCTGATCTTTGATCGAAACGTCCGCTTAAAGGCGCTGAGTTATATCCGCAGAAGATTTCCGCATTATAACTTTTTCAAAAGCCGCCTGGCGGTTTACCGGTTATTCGTCAGTCAGGGCAAACAGCTGGTTGACCGGGCAGCCATCCTGGGAGGAAAAAATTTATTTGATATCCAGCTCAAAGGTTATGAACAATTAAGCCGCTTATTAGATGATAAAAATCAAGGTTTTGTGCTGTTAACCGCCCATCTGGGTAATTGGCAGATCGCTTTAACCACTTTAAAAAAAATGGCCAAACCCGTATATTTAGTAATGCGGCCGGAGGACAACCAGGCAGTCAAAGAATCCTTAAATATCGACGCCCAGGACAGCTTTATTAAAATTATTTCTCCGGAAGGATACTTAGGAGGAGTAGTAGAATCCATGCAAGTCCTCAAAGAAGGGGGTATCGTCTCCATTATGGGCGACCGGAAATACGGTTTTGAAGCGGTGGAGATCGAATTCTTAAAAGATAAGGCTTATTTTCCTTTCGGGGCTTTTAGCTTAGCCGCTAGCAGTAATTGCCCAATTGTGGTATTATTATCTGTAAAGCTTCCCGGAAATAAATACAGCGTAGATGTATCGCATATTTTATATCCGCGCTATAATAGCAGCCGGAACAAAAAGGAGCAGCTTAAAGTTTTTGTGCAACAGTTCGCCGATATTTTAAATGACTATGTTGAAAAATACCCCTATCAATGTTTTTTATTCCATGACGTGTGGGATAAAAATTAAAATTTACAACCGGAGGTAAAAATGCCAGACGCAAAAGAACAGGAATTAAATTCAATCCGCAAAAAACTAAAAGAACAATTGGTCAGCCATTTATCATTAGAGGATGTCGACCCGGCAAAAATCAAGGATGATGAAATTCTCTTTGGGGAAGGTTTAGGCCTGGACTCATTAGACGCGGTTGAGATCGTAGTTTTACTGCAGCGTAATTTCGGAGTTGAAGTAAAGGACATGAGCCAGGGAAGAAAGATTTTCTATTCCATCGAAACGCTGGCCAATTATATCTACGAAAACCAGAAAAAATAAAATTATCTATGCCTGCCACAGACATTGCCATAACCGGCCTGGGTGCAATCTCTGCTGCCGGAAATAATACACAAGAAACTCTCGCAAATTTCTCATCCGGCAGGCGCAACGGCGGCCCGGTAACCCTCTTTAAAACCGAACTTAATTATCCGGCATTTCAAGTCCAGAATTTCTCTCCTTTAAAACCTGAAGCAATGCGTTCCCTGAATTTAGCTTTTTACGCGGCTGAACAAGCCATTAGCGATGCCGGGTTAGAAAACGGCTTTGGCAGTTTACGTATCGGCATCTGCCTGGGCACCACCGTGGCCAGCCAATTAAATGACACTGATTTTTACCGGCAATACCGGCAAAACCAAACTGCCCCCATGGATTCGGTAGAACGTTACCTAAAAAGCAACCTCGCTTACGAATTGGCTAAATTTTTCAAAATCCGCGCTCAGCTTTGCACCACGATTGTCAACGCCTGCTCATCAGGAACTGATGCCATCGGTGTGGGATTATCCTGGCTGCGCAATGATTACTGCGACCTGGTGATTGCCGGAGGAGCGGATGAATTAAACCGGGTCCCGCTGGATGGATTCGGCTGCTTAAGCGTGGTTAGCAAATCTTTATGCGCTCCCTTTGACCGCAACCGCAGCGGCCTGAACCTGGGAGAAGGGGCCGGGATTGTTATTCTTGAGAAAACAAACCTGGCCTGTAAGCGGGGAAAAACTCCGGCATTATTTCTTAATGGCTACGGACAAGCCGCTGATGCCTATCATCTCACTGCTCCGCGGCCGGACGGCAGCGGTTTAAAACAGGCATTGGAGCAGGCATTAAAGCAGGCGGAAATTCAACCTGAAGATATCACCTTCATCAATGCTCATGGCACAGCCACCAAAGACAACGATCTGGTGGAAGGAAAAACTTTGGCTAAGGTTTTCGGTCCGCAAATTAAATTTCTTTCTACCAAAGGCTTCACCGGCCATACTTTAGGCGCAGCCGGAGGCTTAGAGGCGGTATTTACCTGCCTGGGGCTGCGTGAAAACTGGATCCCGGCCAACGCCGGCTTCCAGGAATTAGACCCGGAAATCGGGATCGCCCCGGTTAATCAAATAACACAGATCAAGGGCAATTATGCTGTATCAACTTCATTAGCTTTTGGCGGAAATAATTCCGCCCTGATATTTGCAAAAAATTAGGGGACGTTTATATTTATTAAATTAAATAGCAGCATCCCCGGATTATAAAGAGGAGCATATGTATATAGCAGGCATGGGTATAGTTTTTAACCGCGGGCGGGGATTAACTAACTTAGAAAAAGCCTTAACCCAAGGATGGGTAAAACCGAATCCGGTTTATCGGGTTCCCGCTGAAGCGCTTGCAGATAAGCAAGTGCTTAAAGAAGCCCGCCGGGCGGACAACTTAAGTAAAATGGCTACCCTGTCGGCCTTTGACGCCTTAGCTGACAGCGGGCTGCCGGAAAAAAGTAAATCAAATCTAGGAATTATCCTGGCCACGGCATTCGGCCCGCATGTAACGACTTTCGGATTTCTGGATGATATTTTAACCTATGGCGATGCCGGAGTTTCACCGACCCTATTTTCACATTCCGTACATAACGCCGCAGCTTCTTATATCGCTCTTAATCTCCAAACCCGCGGTCCCACGCTGACCATGACCCAATTTGCCGATTCATTTCAGCAGGCAATTATTCTGGCCGAATCCTGGCTGGAAGAAAAAAGGTGCGAATATATCTTAGTCGGCAGCGTAGACCAAACCGGAAAAGTAATGGAATATATTTGCAGCCAAAAATTAAAGCTTGCCCAGGACGGCCGGATCAAGCCTTTTAGTTTTTCCCCCAACCCGGCAGCGGTGCCCGGAGAAGGAAGCGCCTTTTTTCTGGTCACCAATAACGCGCAATATAATAAATATTGTTCGATTTCTGGCCTGCCAGCAGAGGATCAAGAGAAAGACGACCTGTATATATTAGACAGCGATGGCATGTGCGGGGATGAAACGCTTTATAAAAAACTCGGGCAAACTAATATCCCGCTTGTTTCTTATGCGCCGATTTTTGGCAGCATGCTTACTTTAAGCAGTTTTAGTTGTATGGCGGCAGCCTTAATGCTAAAAAACCAAAAAACTTACGCAAGCCCAATCCAGGATAATCCACATAACTTTAACATTTTGACCCGGCATCAAACTTTAGCAGTTCACAAGATCAAATGTTTAAGGTATAATTGTTACCAAGAAGAGCTGGCGATCCGGCTTAAAACAGAGTGATAAAAAATAAAAGAAGCTCTTGAAGGCCAAAGGCGTTAGTATTATTATATGGTTAATAACGCAGCGGCATTTTTAACCCAACTGCCCTTAAAAACGGCAGGACAGCTAAGGAGGCAGGATCATGAATAAAAGCGAAAGCCTGGTCAATGATCTGGGGATGCGCATCGTAAAACTCTGCATAATCCTGGGAGTAATGTTTCTTTTCAGATTTCTTATTTCTAAAGTTACGGTTTTTGATGAGACCAGGTTCTTTAGAACCGGCCTGACAGTATTAGATATCCTGATCGGAGCCGCTAACGCCGTAATTCTGGTATTTCTTATGCAGTTCGGTTTATACCTGGATAAACATTATGAGTTAGTTAATTTTCCCAAAGCGATGGCGATTTTTAAATGGATCGTGATTCTAAGCACATCAATTATTGCCTACCAGATATTTTATCATATGGCTAAACACATCTTCAGGCGCCATGATATTGAATACTATAATATAACTTTTCTTTGTGTCAGCCTGCTGATATTAGTCAGGCTGGGGGTTTTAATTTTTACCAATATGGAAAAAATTACCGATGTGTTTGTGGGCAAAATTAAAATCGTGCTTAGAGAACCCACCGGCGATGATTCAGCGGCCGAAGCAATGACGCCTAAATGTCCCGGCTGCGGTAAAGAAATAGAGACGGGCATGGCTTTTTGCCCTAAATGCGGGGTAAAAATAGCTTAATCATTAAACTTACTGTGTTGTCAAGAAATGCCATTAGATACAAAACAAATAGAAGAGAAACTGATCCGTCAAATTTCCGCTATCCTTTCTGTGGATAGCCAAAAGATAAAACCGGAAGTTCCGCTGCATACCTTAGGAGTAGACTCCTTAAGTTTTGTGGAACTTCTGGTTTTTATTGAGAAGGAATTTAAGATCAAACTGATGACCTCCGGATTACAGGCCGAGGATTTTAAAACGATCCGTGCGCTGGCCAAACGTATCGGCAAGCAATAGCATGAAACGATATTTAACCGGTGTAGACTGGGTAGTAAACGGCATAGATTACGCAGGCAAAGCCCAATCCGGAATAGGCAATCACTCTGAACTTGTCCTGGAACTAAAAACCTCACCCAATCACCAGGAATTAGCCAAAACCTTAAATAGCTTCAGCCAAAAATTCCCGCTTTTAACCGGTTATCCCAGCCGCGCGATAAATCTGTGCCCATATTGGAAAACACCCTTAAACAAAAAGATCCCGGCTTTACGGTTGGATATCGTAAAACTTTCCGATGATTCCCAATACCTGTCATCGATCTCCATGCCGGTAAACGCGGCATTTAAGAATAAAAGAGAGCATTTGGTTTTTACCCTGGTGGAAACCGGTAAGCGGACTTTTTTAGCGATAACCTTTGACCACCGTATCCTGGATGCAAAAGGCGCCGAGGCCTTCCTGAATTTATTCCAGCAATATTATGAAAACCAGGAGATCCGCCATCTTGCCTTGACTTGCCCGCCGCATCTGAACAAGTGGAAAGAAAAGTTTCTGGCCGGACGGCAAATTAACCGTTTTTTATTAAATCTGACCAAAGAAACTCCCCGGACTTTACCCTTTGATCCAAAGCAGGAACCCTGCAAATTTAAAACCATTCATTTAAATCCTGAGCAATCAGAGCGCCTTACCAACAAAGCTTATGCGCAAGCCGGATATCTTATGTTTATGCCTTACGCCTTAGCCGTAAGCATCCAGATCATGCACCGGATTTTCCAGGAAAAGAATATCTCCGGCTCAAGCTATCTTATACCGGTACCCATGGATACCCGGGCCAAAGAAGAAGCGCAAAAAGAAGCATTGTTTAACCATTTTTCATTTTTCATTTTTAAAATTGACGCAGACAAAGTAAGCGACCTTGCCTGGCTGTCCAATGAAATAAAAAACCAGATGTATGAACAGGTAAAAAACCGGATCCCGGAAGCCATTGTCAACGCCAGTTTTCTGATGCGGATCGCTTCATTACCGCTGACTAATTTTTTCATCAGGCTGATGTCTAAGAAGAATTTCGCCTCGTTTTCATTTTCATACCTCAGCAATGCTTATCAACAAAATAAATTCATGCAGGAAGAGATCTTAAATATTTTTCATCTGCCTAGAACCCCTAAACCTCCCGGAATAGGCGTATTTTTTAACCAGTTTGACAATAAACTAAACATCACGCTATCCTACTTTGATGATTTGCTAAACGCCCGGCAAGTGGAACAAATAACCAAAAGCCTTGAGGCACTCGGCAATGAATAAAATTATCCTGTCTTGCGATGTGTTGGTAGTTGGAGGGGGGATCTCCGGGATCTGCGCGGCGGTCTCCGCCAGCCGTTGCGCCGCTACAACTATCCTCATCGAGCAGAATAACTATCCAGGAGGCTTGGCGCTAGACTGCCAGCATCAGCATATCTGCGGGTTATATCCGAAAAACTCAGGGATAGCCGCAGAAATCATTCTGGGCTTAAAAAAACTTAATCCTAATAACCGTTTCATCCGCCTGGGCAAACTTTCCGTATTTTATTTTCAGCCTAAAGACTTAAAAACTATTCTAAATAAACTGATCCGAAAAGAAAAAAATCTTAAAGTTTTCTATAATTCCCGGGCTGTCGGCGTGAAAAGCCAAAAAGGCCGCATTACCTGCGTAAAAGTTAATACCAGACGGCCCCACCTTAACCGCAAACTTCACCTTATCCCAAAAACGGTTATTGACGCTACCGGCGAGGGCGCGATAATCAAATTAAGCGGAGCCAAACACCAGGTTACACCCTTAAAATCAAGGCAGCTGGCAGGTTTTACATTTGAAGTAACGGATCTAAAAGACAATTCCGGCATACTGGCCGTGAAAGTGCCTTATTTTCTGGCACTAGCGGTAAAACAAAAGAAATTACCCTTATATTTTAAATTTACAAATTTTACTTACGGACAAACCAAAAAATCCGGCACGCTCAAGCTTAATCTTCCGGCCTACTATGCTTGCCAGAAAAAACAAAACACCAAAAAACATGCTGATTTAGCCTTAACTTATCTGCGCAAAACCTTACCGGAATTTAAAAATTCCCGCATCCGAAGGATTTCAGCCAACATCCACCAGCGCCAAAGTTTGCGCCTGTCGGGTGAACATACCTTAACTGAACAGGAAGTCTTAACGGCCGGTAAATTTCCCGATTCCCTGGCCAAAGGCTACTGGCCGATTGAATTCTGGGATCCCAAAAACGGGCAAAAAATTAAGTACTTAAAAACCGGCCAATTTTATGAAATCCCGGCAGGCTGCATTAAATCCAAAAATATTAAAAATCTTTTGGCGATTGGTAAATGCATTTCCGCTGCTCCCCGGGCGCAAGCCTCCAGCCGGGTAATGGGAACTTGCATTTATTTAGGCGAAGCCGCGGGAAAGGCAGCCAAGCGATGAAAATACTTTTAATTAATCCTTTAGGCGCAAATTGGATGGAAGGAAGAGAGGATTATACTAATATCGCTATTCGCATGGCGCCGATCGGACTTTTGTCGATTGCCGCTTATCTTATGCGGGCCGGACACGAAATTAAAATCCATGATTGTCAAAATAACCCGGAAAATACCAACCGCATAAAGATCTTAAGCTGCATAAATACCTTTAAACCTGAAATGGTAGGTTTTACCGCGGTAACCTCCAGTTTTATGAATGCCTACCGCTTAGCGCAAGAGATTAAACAGCAATCGCCGCTGATAAAAATAGTTTTTGGCGGAGTCCATGTTTCTGCTTTGCGCGGAAAAATACTGGAAAATTTTGGCGCCATTGATTTCATCGTCGCCGGAGAGGGAGAAAAAGCCATGGCTGATCTGGCCTCCGGTGTAGAGGCCAAAACAATCCAAGGACTATCCTTTCGCGACGGCCTCAAAATACAGGAAAACCCGCTGCGCACTGATCTATGCGAATTAGACAGCTTACCGTTTCCCGCTTACCGGTCATTAGAGGGCTTTCCGAAGCGTTTTGAAGGAGCCTTGTTTAATTATCCCAGATTTCCGGTAGCCGCGATCATCTCCAGCCGCGGTTGCACTTATCAATGCTCTTATTGCGACCGTTCAGTCTACCGGCAAAGCTTTCGTTTTAACTCCGCGGAATATCTTTACGCGCAGATGCGGTTCCTTAAAAAAGATTTTGGCGTTAAACATGTTTTTTTCTATGATGACTTGTTTACTTTTAACCGGCCGCGGATCGTCAAGCTCTGCCAAATGCTTAAAAGTAAGCCTCTGGGCATGACTTTTAACTGCGCGGCGCATGTCGGGCATATTGATGAAGAACTGCTTAAGCTACTAAAATCCTCCGGCTGCTGGATGGTAAGTGTGGGAATCGAATCCGGCAGCCCCGAGATCCTCGCCCGGCATAAATCCAAAGTAGATTTTGCGCAGATGAAAAAAACAGTTGAAAAAATCCACCGGGCCGGATTAAGGGTTAAAGGACTTTTTATCATGGGCTTGCCGGGAGAAACTGAAAAAACCATCCAAACCACGACTAATTTTATCAACGCTTTAAAATTAGATGATATGAATATGACTAAATTTACCCCCTTCCCGGGATCGCCGATTTATCAAAATATCCGCCAGGAAGGCGCCTTTGAAGAAAAATGGGATCTCATGAACTGCTTGAATTTTGTTTTCGTCCCCAAAGGAATAGGATCTAAAGCACAATTAGAAAACCTGTATAATAAATTTATCCGGCAATTCTATACCGGCAGGAACTGGGCCGGTAAATTTACCTTGCTTTGTTTTCAATCTCCGCACAGCGTTCACCGGATCATTAAAAATTTACCGACCTTCTTGAGGATCAAAAACAATTTCCTTGCCCAAAAAAGCCGGGGTTTCGAAAAAACTAACCCACAAACCCCTCAACCTCAGCCTAAGCCTTTACGCGTGCTGTTGGTAAAACCTCATGCTGAATTGCTTGTGCCCAGCAGACTGCAGGAAGGTTTTTTGCACCTTGAGCCGCTGGAACTGGAAATCGTAGCCGGCGGGCTGGATCCGGAAGAAGAGATCAAAATTCTAGACCTGGGCCTGGTAAAAAAAGACCAGTTCGGTGTTTTTGAAGAAACCGTGAAAAACTGGCATCCGGACCTGGTAGGCTTCACCGGTTACAGCACTAATCTGGCAGCGATAAAAAAATTTGCTAAAATTACCAAGCTTCTTGATCCTGATATTATCACCATAGCCGGAGGAATACACGCCACACTCCTGCCTAAAGATTTTACCAACACCCAGATCGATATTGTTGTGCGCGGTGAAGGAGGGCTGGTCTTAAGAGAGATTGTGCGGCGCTTTAAAAAGAAAGAACCTTTATTTTTTGAAAACGTATCGCTCTCAACCAAGCATCCGGATTTTAGATACCAAGCCGAAGCAGAACCTCCGGATTACCCGAAGATCGATGAAATCCCCATGCCGCGCAGAGACCCGGTTGACCGCCGGCGTTATTTCTGCGTTTGGTCATCCAGTGATACCGGAAGGTTAAAAACGCTTTTCCCGCAGGTAGCCAGCCTGCGCACATCCATCGGCTGCGCGTTTTCCTGTTCATTCTGCGTCATCCACCACTTGATGCACCGTAAATATTTACAGCGCCAGGCGCTGGATGTAGTAAATGAAATCGAGAATTTAAAAGAAAAACATATCTATTTTGTGGATGACGAGATGTTTTTAAACAGCCAACGCTGCCGCCAGATCGCAGAATTATTGCTTAAGCGCAAGATAAAAAAAGAGTACATCAGCTGGGCCAGAAGCGACACGATCGTAAGGCATCCGGAGATTTTTAAACTCTGGAAAGAAGCCGGCTTAAGCACCCTTTATGTCGGCCTGGAAAGCATGAATGAAGAAAAACTTCAGGAGTATAATAAACGCCTGCCGGTTGAGACCAACCGCCGGGCGATCGCTATTCTTAAAGAACTGGGCATTACCCTGCATGCCGCTTTTATCGTGCATCCGGATTTTAGCGAAGAGGACTTTAAGCGCCTGGAGCAAGAAACCCTGGCGCTTTGTCCGGCGGAAGTAACCTTTACCGTATTATCCCCCTCGCCGGGGACCAGTTTCTGGAATGAAAATAAATACCAATTCATCTGCGATCCGTATTATTATTATGATTGCATGCATACAATTCTGCCCACTAAAATGCCCTTAAAAAGATTTTACGCCCATTTTTCCCATTTAACGGAATTGGCTCTGCGCGCCAACCCTTTACGCGTCAATAAAATTAAAGTGCCATTTAGAGATTTTATCCGCGCGATTGTCCAGGGCACTAAATATATCATTGCTTTACGGTTGATTTACCGGGACTATTTACCTAAAACAAAAGGCCATAACAGGTCTATGGTCGATAGACGATAGTCTATTGAAGTACAAAAATTTATTAAACTTAAACCATCGACCATAGACTATAGACAATCGACCATTTATAAATTATGAATATCGTTCAAGTTATCACTAAAGAAACAAAAAATAACCTCAACCGCAACGCCGTAATTGACGGCGGTAAAGTTATTACTTACGCCCAATTATTTGAAGCGGTAGAGAAGACCAGCCGCCGGCTAAAACACATCGGAATAGAGCGATTTAGCCGGGTAGCTTTACTCAGCAACGATAGCCTGGATTACATTATTGTCAGCCTGGCTGTGCTTAAAATCTACGCGGTGATCGTGCCGGTGCCTTTTGGCTCTGCCCGGGATGAAACCGATACACTGCTTAAAAATTTAAAGGTAAACTTTCTGATCTTTGAACCAAGCAGTTACCCGCAAAAAAACGGCCAATTAATCACGGAGCGGCTTTCCTTTATTAAATTGCAAACCCAAGGAAAAGTCGCTAATGATTTCTATAAAATTAATCCAGCCTTTATCCGTTTTTCCTCAGGCACCACCGGAAACAATAAAGGGGTGGTCCTGTCGCATGAATCTATCATCCAAAGAACCGCGGCGGCAGATAAAGCCCTGAAGATTAAACCCGGCGAACAAATTATCTGGGTGCTTTCCATGAGTTTTCATTTTGTAGTGACAATACTTTTATTTTTACGCCGCGGAGCAACCATCATCCTAAGCAGCCGGAACTTCCCCCGGGAGCTGTTAGACAACCTGAATCACTACCCGGCTAATTTTATTTATGCTTCACCGCTGCATTACCATTTATTAACCAGCCTGAATCTTCCTAAACAGGCATTATCTAAAGTCCGCCTGGCAATTTCTACCGCCATTAAACTGCCTGATGAGATCGCCGAAAAGTTTAAACAAAGATTCGGCTTTTACCCGGCGGAAAGCTACGGCATCATTGAAATGGGCCTGCCTTTTGCCAATACCGCAAAATCCGCCAAGCGCGGTTCTGTCGGTAGGATCATTCCGGACTATAAAGTAAAAATATTTAATCCCGATAAACAGGGGATCGGAGAGATCTATGTTAAAGGTAAAGGCATGTTTGATGCCTATTTTTACCCCTGGCGTTTAAGAAAAGATGTTTTAGCCGGCGGCTGGTTTAATACCGGGGATTTAGGCCGCCTGGATCAAGAGGGTTTCTTATTTATCCTGGGCCGCTGTAAACAAGTGATTAATTTCAGCGGAATGAAAATATTCCCTTTTGAAATAGAAAGCCTGTTAAATACTCACCCGCAAGTTAAAGAATCCTTAGTCTACGCAAAGCCGCATCCTGAATACGGCCAGCTGCCTGCGGCTAAAATCGTTTTAAGAAGCCGGAAGAATTTAAATCCGGAAGTTTTGCGGAAATTTTGCTACCGACATTTAGCCGCTTATAAAGTTCCCAAAGAATTCGAATTTGTCAGCCAGCTGCCTAAAACAGCAAGCGGAAAAATAAAAATTGAGTAAAAAATCCTAAACCTTTGTATATAATCAGAATTATAGTATAATATCCACATGCTTAATCTTGCGATCATCTACCACATGCACCAGCCGTATTATAAAAACCTCCTAACCCAGGAGAGCGATCTGCCCTGGGTCCGGTTGCACGGCGTTAAAGACTACCTGGATATGGTGCAAATTCTAGAGAAGTTCCCTGAAATGAAACTGACCTTTAATGTGGTGCCGTCTTTATTCGAACAGGTCGAAGATTATAACCGGGGAGAGATCAAAGATAAATTTTTCCAGCTTTCCGCCAAACCGGCCGATAAATTAACTAAATCCGATAAGGAATTTATCCTGGCGAATTTCTTCTCGATCAACCCGGATAAAGTTATCTCATTTTCACCGCGCTATTATCAGCTGTATTATAATAAACGTTCCGGGCGGGAATTCTCTCTGGCCGATTACCTTGACCTGCAGGTATGCTTTAATCTTAACTGGATCGACCCGTCTTTCAGAAGAAATATCCCCGAGCTAAAAAAAGTCGCCGATAAAGAACGCTTTTTTTCAGAGAGCGACAAACAGATCGTACTTGCCCAACAGCTGGAAATTTTAAAAGGCATAATCCCGGCTTATAAACTGGCGCAGGCTAACCAACAGATTGAGATCAGTGTTACGCCTTATTATCACCCGATCCTGCCGCTGCTTTGCGATACCAAGATCGCCAAAGAAGCAAACAAAAAAACCGCTCTGCCTAAAGAAGGGTTCCGCTACCCCCGTGACGCCAAATATCAAATTGACAGCGCGGTAGAATTTTATAAACAAAGGTTTGCTACTGCGCCGCTGGGCATGTGGCCGTCAGAAGAAGGGGTAAGCGAACATATTGTGCCCTATATTATTGATGCCGGAATAAAGTGGATCGTAACCGACGAAGCCATCCTGTTTAAATCTTTAAAATTAAAAAAACGCGACACCAAACTGCTTTATCAACCGCATCTTTTAAAACGCAAATCCGGCGACTTAAACATTGTTTTCCGCGACCGTAACCTTTCAGACTTGATCGGTTTTGTTTACCATCAGATGAAAGAAGAAGATGCCGTAAATAATTTTATGGGGCACCTGGAGAATATCCATAAAGCCTTTAAAAATAAAGATATCTTGGTCACCATCGCTTTAGACGGGGAGAACGCCTGGGAGTTTTTCCGCAATGACGGGCATGATTTCCTGGAATTATTTTATCAACGCATAAGCCAGTCAGATTTTGTCAAAACCACTACCGTCAGCGAATATTTGAAACTTCATCCGGCGCAAAATAATATTAAGCGCCTCAGTGCTGGTTCCTGGATCTATGGAGAATTCGGAAAATGGATCGGTAACCCTTATAAAGTAAAAGCCTGGGAATGGCTGGCGCATGCGCGCAAAGCCATGCAGGAAACCAAAAATCCAAGCCCATTAGCCTGGAAACAAATGTATATTTTAGAAGGAAGCGATTGGTTTTGGTGGGCGGGGGAGGATCCGGACGGATCTTTTGACCGGCTGTTCAGATTGCATTTAACCAACTTTTATCAACTAATTAAGAAAACGCCTCCGGCTTATTTGGATAAACCCCTGGTCGCTTAGCGAAAATTCCCGCCCCAACGGCTTGTGTCTCGTCGAAAAAATAACACAAATTGTTGTAGTCAAGCCTCCGCGGATCTAAATAATTGCAGCCACTTAACCCCTTGACACAAATAGGGTTTTATGCTATAAATTTAACTTGAATCAACTAACTCATTTTGACAATTTACCTATAGTTTACTAGACCTTAACCTTAGCGAGATTTTTAAAGCTAGCAGAGGTTTATTGAAGCTAAATCAAGAGCAGGACAAAGTGAACAAGAAAGAAATTTACGAGCATCTGGCTAATATTTATCTGGATGCCTCTTCCAAATCATCGTCAAAAAAAAGAAACAGGTTCAGCACTTACCCTAAAAAAGTTCAGGCCGCTATCTTGGCCGGACTGGTAATGATTTTAGGGACCGGCAGTTTCATCGCTTATGCCAATTTCCCCAGCCGCAATAACCCGGGCCAAACCGCTTTATTCTTATACCAAAACACGGCAAAAATAAATTTTAATTTTGACCCGGCAGTCAAAGAAATGTTTTCCATAAATCTTAAACAGTTGAATTTGTCTAATTATAAAGGCCTGGGTTTTTCAGCCCGCAAAACCAATCCCAAAGACACAATTTCAATGCGCGTAGAATTCACCAACCGCTTTAACGAAAAATCCGAAATTTATATTAAAGATATCTCCAGTAAATGGGTAGATTACAAAATTAATCTCAGCCGTTTTGGCAGAAAAGAATTCTGGAGCCAGATGAAAGAACTAGCTTTCAGTATCGAAGAATGGAACGCCAGGGGAAAGTCGGGAATCGTTTATTTAGATAACATCAGAGTTCTAAAATAGGAGGAGAACTTAAAAATGCGTATTATAACTATTTCAAATCAAAAAGGCGGCTGCGGTAAGACGACCACATCCATAAATTTAGCGGCGGCGCTGGCAACCAACAACCGCAAAGTTCTTTTAATCGACCTTGACCCTCAGGCGCATGCCACCAGCGGACTAAATGTGAAAGCCGACTTGAGCATTTATAATGTTCTCTCTAAAATTACCAACCGCAAGTGCAAGCTGGAGGAGATTATTCAAAATCTTGAGCCTAATTTTGATATTGCTCCGTCAAGCATTGTCTTAAGCACATTAGAGCAGGAATTAAGCGGAGAGATCGGCCGCGAATCCCGGCTTTGCGATATTTTAAAGAATTTTAAAAATGATTACGACTATATCTTGATTGACTGCCCGCCGAATTTAGGGATCCTGACCATTAACGCGATCCGCGCCGCTGGGGAGATAATTATCCCCGTGGAAGCCAGCAGATTCTCTTTAGAAGGAGTAAGCCAGCTGACCAGCATTATCAACCTGATCGCCGAAAGGCTTAATCACCGGGTTGAATTTAAAATCCTGGTGGCTAATTTTGATTCCCGCCTGCAGCATTCATTTACCATGCTGGAGAAGATCAAAAATGATTACCGCAACAAGATGTTCTCTAATATTATCCATGTTAACGTTAAGCTGAAGGAAGCGCAGAACGCCGGATTAAACATCTTAACTTTTGATAAATATTGCCGCGGAGCTAAAGATTATTTCTCGCTTTCCCGCGAAATTATCACCGCGGAGGTTCCGTCAGCAACGCCTGTTTCAACAAGCCAGGCGGTGGAGAAGGCTTTTGAGAAACGGATGAATGAAATCCTCAAAACCGAGCTGCCAAAATTAAATGAAGTAGTTTTAAGCGTTAAAGCTCCGGATGCTAAAGAAGTTTTTATCGCCGGTGAATTCAATAATTGGAAGTTAGATGAAAACAGCCGCATGGTAAAAAACAACGGCTGTTGGACTAAACGCTTGAATTTAGACAACGGCAAATACCGTTACCGTTTTGTAATCGATGGAAATTGGTCGGAAGATCCGTCCAATCCTTTAACCCAGTTAAATACTTACGGCACCCTGGATTCTCTATTAGAAGTTAAAAAGTAAAACTACAAACTCTTTAAACCTATGTCTAATTCTCAGGAAGAACAGGAAGTACGCGACGGCAAATTTTTTGCCATCATTTCTTACGTCAGCTTTCTTTGCATCATCACGCTGATCTTAAAAAAGGATAATAAATTCGCCCTTTGTCATGCTAAACAGGGGCTGGTGCTGTTTGTGATGGAAGTAGCGGCATTCATACTTTCGATCATCCCGCTTTTGGGCTGGTTGATCGGGGTTTTCGGATACGCGATATTTCTTTTGATCTCCCTGTGGGGGATCATGCAGGCGGCTTTAGGTATTTACAGCCGCATCCCGGTAGTTACCGATATATCCGAGAAAATTATTCTTTAATTTTAGCCTTAACTTCGCTTTAACCTTAGCCTCAAACAGGAGGAGACCGATGGCTTCAAAAAAGAAGATCAAAAAAACTGCCAAGAAATCCGCCAAGAAAACACTTAAGAAAAAATCAAAGAAAATAACTAAAAAACCGGTTAAAAAATTAATCAAGAAATCCGCCAAGAAAAAAACCGCTTCAAAAAAACCGGCCGCAAAAAAGCCGGCCAAATCGGCACGCAAAACGCAGAAGAAACCAGCAGCTAAGAAAACCGCTAAAAATGAAGGTAATCTCATCGGGCTCATTACTCATTATTTCCCGCATGTCCAAGCCGCGGTAATTAAATTAAAAGCTCCTTTAGCTATCGGCGACACGGTAAAGATAACCGGCCATACCACTGACATCACCCAAACAGTCACTTCGATGCAGATCGACCGGGTGGATATCGACACCGCCAAAAAAGGGGATGAGATCGGTTTACAGGTAGTTTCCCGCGTCCGCCAAACCGATAAGGTCTATAAGATTTAACAGAAAAACGCCTCTTGGCACTTAGCTTCGACTCTAATCTTTACTATGAAATCCTATTTTAGGCTTTTCCAGTACAGCCGGCGGCGTCATAAGCTGCTTAATTGCTTCAAAGATCGCTGCGATATGTTTATCATATTCTTCCAATTTTAAATCATGGTTCTTATATTTAAGCTCTAAAGCCTCGATTTTAGCGGCAAGATCCTTATTTGTAAGCAATATCTCCCGCATTCTTACAAACGCCCGCATGATAGCGATATTTGCCTGAATGGCTCTATTTGAGTTCAAAACCGAAGAAAGCATCGCTATGCCTTGTTCAGTAAAAACATAGGGCAGTTGATAGGAAAATTTCAATGCACTGAGGTGGTCGCAGAATGCGACCACCTCGTTTTTCTCTTCATCCGTTATTTGAAACATGAAATCTTCGGGAAATCTCTTTTTATTCCTTTTTACCTGTTCATTCAGCCTTTTTGTAGTCACACCGTACATCTGCGCCAAATCCCTATCCAACATTACTTTCTTCCCGCGCACTACCAAAATTCTTACTGCTGCTAACTCCACCGCGATCTCTGTTTTATTCATTTTGCCCTCCTTATCCAATAGACGAAAAAACAGCTAAATCTAACATTGTCAAAAAAAATGAGGAGACCCCTGCGAAGCGAAAAGGGGATGGTAAAAAGAGGAGGCGCTCCTATTTATTTCGAAGAATAGAAACGCCCCCAATTAACTGTACACAAAACAACAAAATGTTGCCTAACCGCCACAACTCGAATTTTTAGCCCTTAAAGGGTTATTTTCCAGCCGCAATCTTATAATCACTACCTAACATATCTGGTTGACATCCAACTAATTACATCTATAATTAATAATATTATTCCCCATCCCAACTTTGGCATAAAAACTGCTGTTATAGTAAGTATATGACAATGTCGGACATACCTGGACATATATAGACAAACCAAGAAGAGGGGGATAAATTGAGCAACGAAAGAATGACCATTACAGATGTGGCAGACCGCATTGGTGTTACTCCTAAAACTATTATGCGTTGGGAAAAATCCGGAAAAGTCAGCAAGCCTAAACGCGACTGGCGGCTCTGGAGAGTATATGACAAAAACGATTTTAAAAAACTGAAAGCTTTTAAGGACACCGTAGTCTATCTTGAGGAGAATTCCAATGCCAAATAAATCCTTTCCTATATTAACCCTTAGTTTAAGCCTGTTGTTAGGCTCTTTTTTAACCTTAGCTAAAGCTGAAGAGAAACTTAAAGGCCAGCCAATTCAACCGGTTATCACCCAAGAACAGCCTAAAACATCAGCTGTTCAGGCTGCTGCGCCAACAACTACTGTAAAATCAGAACCTGCTCCTGCGGCCGCCCCGGCGCCTAAACCGGCTGCCACTTTAGAGAAGGCTCCGCAAAAAGGCGCCTATACTCTAGCTATACCTTCTGATATCCCCGGATATGACACTAAAACTACCCCTTCAGACTTTGACCCGGTTAAATACACCTTAGGGGCAGATGATATAATTGAAATTACAGTCATGCGCCACCCGGAATTCAGCGGAATATTCCCCATTAACTCCGAAGGCAAGGTCCAATATAAATTTGTCGGAGACATTGACGTAAAAGGAATGACTAAAAAGCAGGTTGAAGACAAGCTTGTTAAAGCCCTCTCGAATTATCTGGTTAATCCGGAGGTCAGCGTAACGATTACTGAATATAGAAGTAAATTTGTTTTTGTCTTAGGCGAAGTCGGCCAACCCGGAAAATATTACATTAAATCCGACACGATCACCGTCAGGGACGCTGTAGTTAACTCCGGCTTACCTACATATTCAGCGGCTATGCGTAAATGCAGCTTAATTACCCCGGATAAAAGCGGTAAAGTTAAAAACCGCCCGGTAAATATTTATGCCATCTTGTATATCGGAGATCTAAGAAAGAATGTTGAGATGCACCCGGGGGATGTTCTATATGTGCCTTCAACCGTAATGGCTAAAATTATCAGAATCATCAGCCCTGTAGCCACAACTGTAGGATTGGCTTCATCGCCTGCGGAAGATAGTTCAACGGTTAAAACCGCGGCTAAAACACTTGCATTATAAAAAAATAGAAACATTAACCATCGACTATAGTCTATCGACTATAGACTATAGTCCTGCGAATTTTAAGTTAACATAGACCATCGACCATTAATGAAAGGTTAAACATGGACAACCAAGAATCTCAAAACAAACAAAACCCGATCGACTTCTTAAAAATATTCTTCAGGAGAAGGTGGCTTTTTATTACGCCAACCTTTATCGGCCTGGTTTTAGGCATTGTCGCCTGCTTTATCATGCCGCGCTCTTATCAAGCCAGCGCCCTGATCATGGTAGAAGAGGAAAAGATCATTAACCCTATGATCCAGGGATTAACCGTTTCCACCTCTATGGTTGACCGGATGCAGACAATTAAAGAGACGCTCTTAGGCTGGAACAGCCTGGTTGAGCTGACCAAAAAACTTAACCTGGCTCAACATGTCCAAACTCAAGCCCAATTCGAACAACTGATTATGAATTTAAGAAATAGTATCAACATCCAGATGCGCGGATTAAATATTATTAAAATTGCTTATACCGGTAAAAACC
Organism: Candidatus Omnitrophota bacterium; assembly: GCA_035402765.1. GTDB lineage: Bacteria > Omnitrophota > Gorgyraeia > Gygaellales > Profunditerraquicolaceae > UBA6249. The sequence goes on along the minus strand of DAONDX010000016.1, from coordinate 1,559 downwards.
CTGAGGAGACCCGCGTAATTACCCAAACCCTGGGAGATATACTGGTTGATGAAAATATGCGTAAGCAAACCAAAGAAGCTGATGTGGCGATCAACTTTTTGACTGAACAACTCCAGATATATAAGAAAAAAATTAAAGAAACTGAAATTGCTAATCTGGAGGACCAGTTAAAAACCCTCCTGGTAGATTCAACCGAAGAGCATCCTTTAGTTAAAGACTTAAGGCAGCAGATTGCCAAGGCTAAAAAAGAAATGGATTCCGGAGATTTTAAAGTCCCGACCTTAGCCACAACCAGCGATAACCCGACTTATCAGGCGTTAAAGAAGGAGCTGGATAAAATTGAAGACGGCCAGATCGGTTCTGCCCAGCCAGCCGCAACAGGCTCAGCAGATGACACTAACTCCACGATCTATAAACTCATGGTCATCGATAAACTTGACTCTGCTTTAGCCAGGGATAAAAATGTAAATGAAACTATTTATAATCTACTCCTGCAAAAATTAGAAACCGCCAAAATCACCCAGCGCCTGGAAGCATCCAAATCCGGGACCCGTTATACGGTTATTGACCCGGCAAGGCTGCCGCTGGTGCCGTCCAAACCCAATAAATTAGTCGTAATTCTCTTAGGCCTTTTGCTGGGCGCAGCCAGCGGAGCGGGTTTAGTTTTTGGCTCAGAATTTATGGATCAGTCTTTCCTGGACATCGAAGATGCTAAAACCACTTTAGATCTGCCGGTATTAGGCGGCATCTCCCGCATTACCACCCAGGAAGAAATCGATCTGGAAAAATACAAGAAGAGCAGGTTTATCACGATTGCCTTGATCATATCAGCAGTCTTGATTGTTACAGCAATTTTGATTTCATTTTTTAAACGTTAATTGTAAGCAGGTCGATAGGCCATAGACGATAGATTCCACCATCGACCATCGTCTATAGTCCTGCGAATTTTAAACCAACATCGACCCTTAACTTTGAGGTAAAAAATGTACGAAAAATTCTACGGCTTTACCGAAAAACCTTTTAACACTACCCCTGACTCTAAATTCTTCTTTCCCAGCGCAAAACACGCTGAAGCATTAAACAGTCTGGTTTATGCCATTGATGAGCGAAAAGGCTTTGTAGTCATTACCGGCGAGATCGGAGCAGGCAAAACCACGGTTACCCGCACCTTGCTCAACAGGTTGAATGTAGATACCCGGGTAGCGTTAATTACCAACACCCACTTAACCTGCAAAGAGCTGATCGTCAACATCCTGGAGGAATTTGAAGTTGACTTTCAACCCGGGAGCAAACAAAGACTAATATCACAGTTAAATGATTATTTAATCAAGCAGCTAGCCGCCAATATCAATATGGTTTTAATTATTGATGAAGCTCAGAATCTGCCGACCAAGGTCTTGGAAGAAGTCCGGATGCTTTCTAATCTGGAAACCGAAAAAGATAAGCTTATCCAAATTATCCTGGTCGGCCAGCCGCAACTTAAAACTAAATTAGAGCATGCCAAACTTGAACAGTTTAAACAGCGGATTGCGGTCTTTTATCATTTAAACTCTTTAAAT
>DAONDX010000015.1:0-34024 GCA_035402765.1 Candidatus Omnitrophota bacterium | reverse complement strand
AGCCGGCCCCCGGATAAATATGCGGTTAAAAACAAATCTTGTGGGGCGCTATAATATTTATAATATTTTGGCCGCCTGCGCTTGGGGGTTAAGCGAAAAGATTGCTTTTAGCGATATCCGCGGGGCGATTGAAAAATTTAAGGATGTCCCCGGCCGCCTGCAAAGGGTTAATACTTCCCGGGGGCTTGACATTTTTATCGATTATGCGCATACGCCGGATGCTCTTTTTAATGTGATCAGCGCATTAAGGCCTTTGGTGGCTGGTAAAATTATTGTAATCTTCGGCTGCGGCGGAGAGCGGGATAAACTTAAGCGGCCGCTGATGGGGAAAGTGGTTACGGAATTGGCTGATTTTGCGGTAATCACCAGCGATAATCCACGCTCTGAAGATCCCGGACAGATTATTAAAGATATTGTGCGAAGGATAAGCAAGAAAAATTATTGTTTAGTTTGTAACCGCCGGGAGGCGATTCGTAAGGGCCTGTCCTTGATAAGAAAAGGCGACTGTCTGTTAATTGCCGGTAAAGGGCATGAGGATTATCAAATATTAAAAAACAAGGTATTGAAATTCAGCGATCGAAAGGTGGTTGGCGAGTGTTTAAAGTTGATGAAATAGTCAAAGCCACTAAGGGTGCGCTTATTCAGGGCAGCGGGCAAATTGAATTAAGCGGTATTGCTACCGACTCCCGGAAGCTAAAAGCAAAAGAAGCATTTCTGGCTTTGCGCGGTAAGAATTTTGACGGCCATGATTTTATCGCTACCGCCTTAAAATCAAAAACTAATTGCCTGATCGTTGAGCATATCCCCAAGATGCCGATTGCGAAAACTTTACCGGTGGTTAAGGTCAAGGATACAACCTTAGCTTTAGGCGATCTTGCCCGTTTCCAGAGACAGAAAATCAATCCGCCGGTGGTTGCGGTCACCGGATCTAACGGTAAGACAACAACCAAGGAGATGATCTCGTGGATCCTTTCGGAGGATGCCAGGGTGCTTAAAAATGAAGGAACTAAAAATAACCAGATCGGCCTGCCCCAAACTTTGATCCAGCTTACTGGCCAAGATGATTTTGCGGTGGTGGAGATCGGTACCAATCATTTCGGGGAAGTGGATTATTTGTCTAAAATCGCCAGGCCCAATATCGGCGTAATTACTAATATCGGCCCCAGCCATCTTGAGTTTTTAAAAGATTTAAAAGGAGTAACCCGGGAAAAAACAACGCTGCTGGATAATTTGGCCCAGCCGGCGGTGGCCCTGCTTAATGCTGACGATAAATCATTACAGAATCTAATTAAAGCTAAAGGTAGGCGCCGGAATATATTCAGCTATGGTATCTACGAAAAAAGTGATTTCCGGGCATCCGGACTTAAATTAAGCAGCAGGAAAGTGGAATTTAAAGTTAATGCGAAATTTAATTTTGAAATTACGACTCTGGGAGACTATAATATTTATAATGCTTTGGCCGCGATCGCCGTCGGCCGGATCTTTGGATTAAGTTATGCTAAGTTGCGTTTAAGGCTGGCGGCTTTTAAATTCCCTAAAGGCAGGCTTAATCTGGTTGAGTCGCAAGGCTTGAGGTTTATTGATGATACCTATAATTCTAACCCGCTTTCTTTAAAAGCGGCGCTTTCGGCTTTAGGCGCCGTCAAATGCAAGGGCAGGAAGATTTTGATTATGGGCGATATGCTGGAATTAGGCAAGCAAAAAGAGTTATTGCATAGGCAAATCGCTTGGAGTATAACTAATACTTGTGACCGGTTGATTGCCGTAGGTAATTTAGCCAGGCATACTGCGGATGCCGCCAGGAAACAAGGTTTTGCGGCTAAAAATATATTTTGCTGTTTAACTGCTTCGGCGGCCAGGGACTTATTGTTTAGTAAGCTATCTCCGGAAAAGAGCGACCTGATTTTGGTTAAGGGCTCCCGGTCGATGAAAATGGAAGAGGTTTTAGGGACGTAATGCTTTATCATCTGCTTTATCCACTCAGGGATTTTATCTCTGCTTTTAACGTTTTTCGTTATATCACCTTCCGGGCGGCGATGGCGGCTTTAACCGCTTTCCTGCTTAGCCTGATTTGCGGCCCCTGGTTAATTAACAGACTAAAAGCCTTAAAGATCGGAGAAAAAATAAATAAAGCCGACAGCAAAAAGCTGGATGATTTACATCAACATAAGCAGAGTACCCCGACGATGGGCGGGATCCTTATTTTGGGTACGGTGATATTTTCTACGCTGCTCTGGTCGGATATTTCCCATTCGTGTATCTGGATTGTTTTATTCAGTACGGTTTGGCTGGGACTGACCGGTTTTGCCGATGATTATTTGAAACAGGTAAAAAAGAAGTCCAGCGGTTTATCCCCTAAATTAAAGCTAGTCAGTCAAATTATCCTGGGGCTGATCCTGGGAACCATCCTTATTTATAATCAGCATAATGTGAATCTTGAGATCCCCTTTTTAAAAGGGGTTAGTTTCGATTTAGACGGCTTGTATATCTTATTTGTTATTCTGGTGATTGCCGGCTCTTCCAATGCCGTTAATCTTACGGATGGTCTGGATGGATTAGCGATTGGGATTGTGGTGATGGTGGCGATTGCTTTTAGCATACTTTGTTATGTTTCCGGAAACGTAAACTTGAGCAATTACCTGCTTATTCCTTATATTAAAGGGGCAGGAGAGCTGACTATTTTTTGCGCCAGTATCATCGGGGCGGGTTTAGGATTTTTATGGTTTAATTGCTATCCGGCTACAATTTTTATGGGAGATGTCGGATCGCTGGCTTTAGGCGGAGCGATCGGTACGGTAGCTTTATTGATCAAAAAAGAGATGTTATTGATAATTGTAGGCGGCATTTTTGTTGTCGAGGCGCTCTCAGTTATATTGCAGGTCGGTTCTTATAAATTTACTAAAAAACGTATTTTTAAAATTGCCCCTTTGCACCACCATTTCCAGTTTTTGGATTGGCCTGAGAATAAAGTGATTGTCAGGTTCTGGATCATTGCGGGTTTACTTGCCCTGTTTGCCCTGGTTACTTTAAAGATCAGGTAAGCTATTTCCATGCGTAACAGCGAATACTTTAAAAATAAAAAAATTACTATTGTAGGCCTGGCGCGTTCAGGGGTGGCTTGCGCTAATCTTTTGCATAGATTAGGAGCTTTGGTCAGTGTCACTGATCTTAAGGATGATGCCTCCAGCCGTCAGGCGGCGGGCAAACTCTCTTCCTCTGAGATTAAGGTGGAATTGGGCCGGCATAGCCGGGATTTAATTTTGAGTGCGGATGTCGTGGTTATTTCTCCCGGAGTGCCCCTGAATTCTCTATGCGTTAACTGGGCCAGGGAATTTAACAAAATATTGATTAGCGAGATTGAGGTCGCCAGCATTTTGTGCCCGGCGCAGATTATCGCGGTCACCGGATCCAACGGTAAGACTACCGTGACTACCTTAATCGGTAAAGTCCTGGAAGCCTCCGGTAAAAAAGTTTTTGTCTGCGGTAATATCGGCAATCCTTTTTGCGGTGAAGTAGAAGCAATGCGTCCGGATGATTTTGTGGTTTTGGAAGTAAGTTCTTTTCAGCTGGAGACAATTAAAGATTTTAAGCCTAAGATCGCCGTTATTTTGAACCTGACCCCCAATCATCTGGATCGTTATAATAATATTAATGAATATGCCGATGCTAAAAAGCGTATTTTCATGAACCAGGATAAAAATGATTTTCTGGTTTTAAATTCCGAGGATTCTATTTTAGCTTCCGGTGCCCGGTCAAAAGTTGTTTTTTTCGCAAAAGAGGAGGGAATCAACCCGAATCAAAGCGCGGTGGCCGCGGTGGGCGGGATTTTGGGCATAAAATTTCCTCAAATGCAAAAGATTTTTTCGGAGTTTAAGGGTATTGAGCATCGCATGGAGGAAGTGGCGCAGATAAAAGGGGTAAAATTCATTAATGATTCTAAAGCCACAACCGCCGATTCGGCGGTTTGGGCGATCAGCAATATTAATTCTCCGATAATTTTGATCGCCGGAGGCCGGCACAAAGGGATTGATTACCGGGTAATCCTGGCGGCGGCTAAAGCAAAGGTCTCGCATGTATTTTTAATCGGAGAGGCTAGGGATATAATTGCTGCCGATCTGGCCGGGGGGGATTTTTTAATTGATAAGGTGGATACTTTAAAGGAAGCGGTGTTTCGATCCTACCGGCTTGCCCAGCCCGGCGATGCGGTATTATTATCGCCGATGTGCTCAAGCTATGATATGTTTACGGATTACGAAGAACGCGGCCGGGTTTTTAAAAAAATAGTTTTGGATCTAGCCCAAGAGGAAAAAGTCCATGGTTAGAAAAACGCGGATCAATTTACTTACGATATCGATAGTCCTGTTGTGTGTTGGTATTGTTATGATCTACAGCTCCTCCAGTATTTACGCCTGGGAAAAATACGGGGATAGTTTTTATTTCTTAAAAAGACATTTGGCTTTTCTTTCTGTGGGGTTGATCTTGGGGTTTTTGGCGATGGTGATTGATTACCGCTTATTCAGAAAATATGCCCACCTGATGATTTGGATCGCTCTTTTTCTGTTGGTCCTGGTGCTGATTCCCGGGCTGGGCCGGGAAGTTTCCGGAGCCCGCCGTTGGTTTAGGTTTAAATTTATTAGCTTCCAGCCTTCCGAATTTGCCAATTTAGCCTTAATTGTTTACATCGCTGATTTTATCGCCCGGAAAGAAGATAAGATTAAAATGCTGCTTGAGGGTTTTGTCCCCGCAGTATGTATGCTGGGCGCGGTAGTTTTGCTTATACTTTTACAGCCGGATTTAGGAACGATTATTGCTTTAGGTAGTGTGGTGATGTTGATGCTCTATATTGCCGGGGTCAGGGGCAGGTATATTTTAAGCTTGATACTCTGTAGTTTACCGGCGTTGTATTTTTTAGTTTTTAGCGTGCCTTACCGCCGGGCAAGAATTTTAGCTTTTTTAAATCCCTGGCTGGATCCTAAGGGTATAGGCTTTCAGATTATTCAATCCCAAATTGCCATCGGTTCCGGAGGCTTATTCGGCAGGGGGCTGGGGCATTCTCAGCAGAAACTTTTTTATCTGCCGGCTGCGCATACCGATTTTATTTTTTCCATTATCGGAGAAGAATTGGGTTTATTGGGAACCCTGGGGATAATTTTATTGTTTATGATTTTTATCCAGCAGGGCCTCAAAATTATTAAGAATGCCCAGGATCGGTTCGGGTATTATCTGTCCCTGGGTTTAATTTTAATGATCTCTCTTAAAGCGATTATTAATATCGGCGTTTCCTGCGGTGTTTTTCCGACTAAAGGTTTGCCCTTGCCCTTTATCAGCTACGGCGGTTCTTCGCTGATTTTTGATATGGTTAGCCTGGGTATTTTAATTAATATCGCCCGTTGCGGAGAATATCCTTAAAAATGCGTATTTTAATTGCGACCGGTTCCAGCGGTGGACATATTTTTCCGGCGCTTGCCCTGATGGAAGCGTTGAAAAATTCCAAGCAGGAAGTGCTTTTGGTTTTACCGCAAAAAGCCAGGGAGAACAAAATTCCGGTTTCCGGAGCAGAATTAAAATATATTCACGCGGCTAATCTCAGCTTTAATTTGAGCCGTCAAAATATATCTGGTTTATGGTTTTTTTTATTGGGCGCCGGGGAGTCTTTACGGATCATTTTAAAATTCCGGCCGGAAGTAGCTGTGGGGTTCGGCAGTTTAAATACCGTCGCTTTAATGTTTTGGGCCTGGTTATTCAGGATCAAAACGGTAATTCACGAGCAGAATGTTATTTGCGGGCGGGCAAATAAATTGCTGGCTAAATTGGTCGATAAAGTGGCGGTATCTTTTGAACAAACCCGCAGGACATTAAATATTGATTCGGCTAAGATTGTTTTAACCGGAAATCCTCTGCGCAGAGATCTAACCGGCATGGATAAAAAAACGGCCTTGGATTTTTTTAAGTTTAAAGAAGGTAAATTTACTATTCTGGTTACCGGGGGCAGCCAGGGATCGCATAGATTAAATGCTGTTTGTCTGGAAGTTTTATCGGCATATTGTCCGGCCGATAATTTGCAGGTGATCCATATCAGCGGCAAACAGGATTATGCCTGGTTGTCTAAACGGTATGCGGGGTTAGCTTTAACCAGCAGGATTTTTGAATTTTTTCCCCAAATGCAATACGCCTATAGCAGTGCCGATCTGGTAATTTGCCGGGCCGGAGCTACGACGATTGCGGAGCTGGAGAAATTTAAAATCCCGGCGATACTAGTCCCGTATCCCTTTGCTTATGCGCATCAATTAGCTAATGCCCGGGTTTTAGAGAAGGCGGGGGGAGCTTTAATCATCTCAGATCAGGAATTAGCGCAGGATAGATTAAAGTTTGAACTGGGGCAACTTTTAGCTGATCCTGGAAAGTTAAACTCTATGCGTCAGGGGTATGGGAAATTTCCGGAAGAAAATGCTGCCTGCTCTTTGGCGAAAGAAATTTTAGCGGTCGTATAATTTAAAAAAAGGAAAGCATGCCTAAATTGATCCGGGGGGTTGTTGCTCTGGCGGTAATTTTATTACTACCTTTAGTTATTTTCGCGCAGGACCAACCTTGGCAAGTGGTTAAAAGTACGCACTTTAACATTTTTTATAAACACGCCCCGGAGAGTGAACTTAACGCAATGGTTGAAAAGGCCGAAGAGTGCTATGATTCTATCGCTGAAAATTTCGGGTTTAACCGTTTTAATTTCTGGACCTGGGATAACCGGGCCAAGATCTATTTGTTTGATAATCAGGAAGAATATCTTAAAAGCACGCAGGGGTATGGCTGGTCCGGAGCGCAAGTCAGGATCGACGCTAAACTGATCCAGAGCTATGTGGGTTCCCCGGGATTTTTGCATAATGTCCTGCCGCATGAATTAGCGCATATCATTTTTATTGAAATGGTGGGCTATAATAATCCGGCGGTACCTTTATGGCTGCATGAAGGAGTAGCTTCTTTTCAAGAAAAAGATATTAGAGTAATCAAGGCGGATCTAGCTGAGCGGATCAATTCCGGCGATTATCTGGATTTTAAGGCATTAAACAGTTTTGAAATTAGAGCAGCCGATGATGCCAAGGTAAGATTATTTTATATTGAATCTTACAGCCTGGTAAAATATTTGGTTTCAGAATATGGCAAAGAAGCTTTTGTTAATTTCTGCCGGAATTTACGGGATAGCCGTAATTTAACCGCGGCTCTCTCTAAAACATATTCGATCAAGAACCTTCAAGATTTTGAAGAATCCTGGAAGAAATTTATATTAAAATGAAAAAATATTACCATTTTATAGGCATTGGCGGAATCGGAATGAGCGGGATCGCGCATTTAATGTTAAAAAGCGGTTTCCGGGTAAGCGGATCAGATTTAAATGGAAACCGTATTACGCAGCAATTGGCCAGCCAGGGTGCCAAGATTTTTTTGGGGCATAGCGCGCAAAATATATCTGACCAGGATGCGGTAGTTTATTCTTCAGCGATCGCTAAAGATAACCCGGAAGTAGTTCAGGCGCGCGTTTTGGGCATACCTTTAGTTAAAAGAGCGCAAGCTTTAGCCCAGCTGATGCAGCAAAAAACCGCGATCACCGTTGCCGGTAGCCACGGCAAGACAACCACTACTTCTTTGATCTCTTATATGCTGATGCAGGCGGGGCTTTGCCCTACGGTAGCCATCGGGGGTATTTTGAATAATATCCAAACCAATGCTTGTTTAGGCAGCGGAGAGTTTTTTGTCGCCGAAGCCGATGAATCGGACGGATCGTTCTTGAATTATTCCCCCAAGTATTCCATTATTACCAATATCGATCATGAACATTTAGATTATTACCATGATTTTAATAATGAATTAGATACTTTCAGGCTTTTTATTAAGCGTACCCTGCCTGAGGGTTGTGTATTGGCTTGTTTTGATGATCCCAATCTTATGGAAGTCATGCGTTCTTATAAAGGGAGGAAAGTTTTTTTCGGGCTGAATAGTTCTGCGGATATCTATGCCAAGAATATCATGTTTGATCAGTTGCTTTCAGATTTTGATGTTTACTTTAATAATAAATTTATTTCCCGGTTCCATTTAGCTTTAGGGGGAAAGCACAATATTTCAAATGCTTTAAGTGTGATCGCCCTGGGGATCGAGCTGGGGATTGATTTAAAACATATCCGCAGCAGCCTCCAGGGGTATAAAGGGGCCGGCCGCAGGCTGGAAGTTAAATTCCGTAATGATCAATATCTGGTGATCGATGACTACGCGCACCATCCTTCAGAGATTAAAGCCACGCTTTCGGCGGCTGCTAACTTAAAAGTTCAACGCAAAGTCGTGGTCTTTCAGCCGCACCGCTACAGCCGCACGCAGTTGCTTTTAAATGATTTTGCCGGGGCATTTGATCAGGCGGATTATCTGATTATCACGGATATTTACGCGGCGAGTGAACAGCCGATCCCCGGGGTAGATGCGCAAGGATTATTAAATAAAATCAAGCAGGCCTGTCCGCAGAAAGAAGTTATTTATCTGCCTAAAGAAAAAATTCTCTCCCACATTTTAGGTATCCTGCGGAAGGGAGATTTGATTATGACCTTAGGAGCAGGCGATATTGTAAAGGTAAGCGATGCTTTGGCCCAAGAACTTAAATAAAGAAATAAAAACTAAAATAAACCTGGCTGAGCTGACAAGTTTTAAGATTGGAGGAGCGGCGGAATATTTTTTTGAGCCGGAAAACCTTAAAATCTTGCAACAGGTTTTGATTTTTGCCCGTCACAACAAAATGCCTGTTTTTATTTTGGGGGGCGGAAGCAATATTTTAGTCAGCGATAGGGGCTTAAAAGGGATAGTGATCAGGTTAAGCGGCCCGCATTTTACCCGGTGTTCCTCTGACGGCAGTTGCATTGAAGCCGGAAGCGGATTAAAATTAAATAAATTAATTTCATTCGCTAAGCAGAAGAATTTAAGCGGTCTGGAATTTTTGGCCGGTATCCCCGGCACTTTGGGCGGTTCATTATTGGGCAATGCCGGGGCTTGGGGTAGATCGATCGGGGAATTAGTAAAAGAAGTCGGCGTATTAGATTATACCGGAAAGTACAGGCGTCTGACAAATAAAGAGCTGAAGTTCGCTTATCGGAAATCTAATTTAGGTAAATTTATCATTATTTCGGTTAAATTGAAATTGCAGCCTGCCCCCAGGCGGCAGATCTGCCTCAAGATAAATAAATATCTCTTGCAGCGTAAACAGTCCCAAGGACATCACTTGCCTAATGCCGGATGCATCTTTAAAAATCCAGGCGCAAGGCCCGCCGGGAGGTTAATTGATCTGTGCGGATTAAAGGGGGCGGCCAGCGGCCGGGCGGTTATTTCCACAGAGCATGCCAATTTTATTTTAAATACCGGTTGCGCTAAATGCAAAGATGTACTATCTTTAATGAAACTGGTGCAGAAGAGAGTGAAAGAAAAATTCAGGATTAATTTGGAGCCAGAGGTAAAAATATGGAAATAAAGAATTTTGGTAAAATCGGTGTTTTAATGGGAGGGCCTTCATCGGAAAGGGAGATCTCTTTAAAAAGCGGTAAAGCGGTTTTTTCGGCGCTTTGCGCTAGCGGAGTTGATGCGGTGGCTATCGATATTACTACCGAAGATCCGCAGGAGAACCTGGATTTATTAAAGCAATTTAATTTAGACGGTGTATTTATCGCTTTGCATGGACGTTTTGGCGAGGACGGCGCGATCCAAAGCATCTTAGAAGAATTGGATTTGCCCTATACTGCTTCGGGGGTAGAGGCCAGCAGGTTAGCCATGGATAAAATCGGTTCCTTGAAAATATTTTCTCAAGGCGGGCTTTGTGTCCCCAAGTCCCAATTTTTGGAAAAAACAAGTTATTTAAAAAACAGGAAATTTATTAACCAGCTGGGATTTCCCCTGGTGGTTAAGCCGGCTAATCATGGTTCAAGTATCGGGCTTTCGTTAATCGATAATGCAGACCAGCTGCCGGAAGCTATGGAGCTGGCTTTTCAATATGATGAGCACATAATTATTCAGCAATATCTATCCGGTAAAGAACTGACGGTGGGCATTTTAGGGGAGGCGGCTTTACCGGTGATTGAAATTGTTCCGCATAGTAAATTCTATGATTTTGCAGCAAAATATCAAGATCATTCGACCCAGTATATTGTTCCGGCGGTTTTAGAGAAAGATCTGGCGGCGAAGATTCAAAGTGCGGCGGTCAAAGCGCACAAGCTTTTAGGTTGTTACGGATGTTCGCGGGTAGATTTTATTCTCACGGAAAAATTATTGCCGTTTATTTTAGAGGTTAATACTATTCCCGGGATGACCTCAACCAGCCTGCTGCCAAAGGCGGCAAAAGCCTCCGGGATCGATTTTAATCAGCTTTGTCTTAAATTATTGGAACTAGCATATGAAAAAGCAAAAGTTTGATTTCCCGGTAAAATTTATTAGTTTTTTGGTGATAATTTCGCTTGCCTTCTCCTTGGTTATAGGATATATTTGGAAAGTATTAGTAACCTCGGATTTTTTCGCGGTTGAGCGGATCGTCGTGAGGAATTCCGACAGCCAATTCGAATACCTAAAAGGCAGAAACATCTTCAGCCTAAATTTAGGCAGCGAGGCTTGGCGGGCTCAATTAAAGTGCCCGGATTGCCGCAAGGTCAGGTTCACCAGAATCCTGCCTAATTGTTTGGTAGTTGATTTCTTGAAACGTAAACCGGTTGCCCTGGTGCGTTTCTATAAAAACTTTGCGCTTGACGAACAAGGGGTGTTATTTTTACCTGATGCTTCAACTGATCAGCTGGCTCTGCCTGTGATTTATGGTTTAGAAACTAAGATTTTTGCTCCTAAGCCGGGAATTAGTTATAAGCGTTCAGAGCTGGGTTTGGCTTTGAATATCATCAATGAATTCAATAGCCATAAAGCTTTTAGCGGATTCTCGTTAAAAAGGATCGATGTGGCAAATCCCGGCAGCGCCGGATTTTTTATGCTCCTGCCCCGTCAAATTGCCAATTATGCTTTACCGCAAGCTCAAGCTGAATGGCTGGGTTTCGAAGTACGTACCGGAGCAGGTAATATCCGGCAAAAGATGATGATTTTAGCCGGTCTGGTTATCCAGGCGCGCAAGGAATGGTCGAATATTAAATATATTGATCTTAGGTTTAAGGAGCCTTTAATTAAATTAAACAATGCTAAATAACGGTTATATCTGCGCTATAGACATTGGTTCGAATAAAATATCTGCGGCACTGGCGTTGGTCAAAAAAAATAAAATCAGCAATATTTATTTTGATAGTTTTATTTCCCGCGGGGTAAAAGAAGGGGTAATCGTAGATGCCACCGAGCTGGTGGTTTGTTTGACTAAGATCCTTAAGGGTTTAAAAACTAAATCCGGATTAAAGATTAAATTTATTCATACTAATTTTTCGGGCAAAGATATTTCCACTAAACACAGCCATGCGATTATCCCGCTGGCTGAACGCGGCAATAAAGTCATTACTTCCACGGATATCGCTACAGCTAATGAACAGGCGCGTATTCTTGGTTCAAGCCTGGAGGATGAGATAATCCATGTTATTCCTTCCAGCTATTCCATTGATTCTAAAAGCAATGTCATTAATCCGATCGGTTTATATAGCCATCGTTTAGAAGTAGATTTGTATTTGGTCTGCGCAAGATTAGCTTCATTACAGAGTTTAAGCCGGGTAATCAGCCAGGCCGGATACGAGATCCGCAGCCTTTCTTTTTCAGGATTAGTCACCAGCAAGGCGGTGTTCGGCATAGAAGAAAAACGCGGCATTAGCGTATTTTGTGATGTGGGCAGTGATGTCACGGAGCTTTTGATCTTCAAAGATGGCCTCCTGCAGAGCATTCAAATTTTACCTTTAGGCGGCAACAGTATGACGCAGCAGCTTTCCGAAGGTTTAAAGATCAATTTTGATCTGGCAGAAGATATCAAACGTTCTTACGGGGTGATCGGCGATATGAATAATATTCAACAGGATAAAGAAATCCTGGTTAAGAAGGATGAATTCTATAAGCCAATCAAACAGAGGGATGTGGCGGCAATGGTGACAAATTCCGCCCGTTTAATTTGCACGCAGATTAAAGAGGTGGTGGAGAAAAAAGTGGCGCTCCATGAGATCAATCACTTTATTATGGTGGGCAAAACCCTGTTAACCGACGGATTCATTGAAATGATGGAGAGCCAAATGAACATGCCGGTAGCTATCGGCCGGATCAATAACCCGGAAATTGCCGCATTAGTTAAAGAAAATACCGATTTATCCGGTCAGAAATATCTGACCTATTTGACCTGCCTGGGGATGATCTGTCAGGATCTGGAAAATAAGTCTGTAGGAAATTTAGCTTTAGTCAAACCTGCCAAAAACTTTTTAATGAAAGCGATAAATCGTTTTAGAGAAGTTTATCAGGAGTATTTTTAAAGTAAATAATTGCCTTATCTACAAAATTAGTAATTTTTGCTTTACCCTGAGCGATACAGCGATCAAAGATCTATTCAGCGTATCATTCAGGTTAAAGCCTGGTGAACCGATCACTGGTTTGGTCGATAGGCTATAGACAATAGACTATCGACCGTTTTATGTCTACTTACCAATTGACCCTTATTTTTTATTGTGTATAATATATCAATCTAAGGTAAATGATGATTAAAGATAATATTGAAAAAGTTCGTAGCCGGGTGCGTTCGGCTTGTGCCAGGATCAAGATCGATCCTGAGCAAGTTAAGATACTTTGCGTAACTAAAGGCCGCACTGTTGGAGAGATCCAGGAAGTGGTTAACCTGGGTATTAATCAGGTTGGTGAAAACCGGGTGCAGGAAGCCGCGGAAAAATATAGGCTGGTTTCCGGCGCGCATTGGCAGATGGTCGGCCACCTGCAGAGCAATAAAGTAAAAGAAGCCTTAGCGATATTTGATTTGATACATTCCGTAGATAGCCTGAGCCTGGCGCAGGAAATTAACCGGCAGGCCCTTAAAATAAATAAAATCCAGGAAATTCTCCTGGAGGTAAAGACTTCCGCCGAAATTAGGAAGTTCGGATTTAAGTCGGAAGTTTTAGCCGGTGCGGTTGAAGAAATTTCCCGGCTTTCAAATGTAAAGATCAAAGGGTTAATGACAATTGCGCCGCTGCTGGATGATGTCAATGAAACCCGCCCATATTTTGCACAGTTAAGACAGCTGCGGGATAAGTTAGATCCGGCCTGGCTGCTTTCGATGGGAATGTCCGGTGATTTTGAGGTCGCCATTGAAGAAGGCGCCGATATTATCAGATTAGGCAGGGTAATTTTTGAAAACCATGTTTAAATTTTTTAGAAAAAAAATCGGGATTATCGGATTTGGAAATATGGGCCAGGCAATTGCCCTAAAAATCAACTCAAGGTATGCTGTCCGGGTTTTTGAGAAAGATTCTTCCAAGACTAATAATTTAATCGGGATTACGGCGGTTGCCGATATTGATCAGTTGTTCAAATTCAGCCAGGCAGTAATTTTAGCCGTTAAGCCCCAGGATTTTGCTTTGGTTTTATCGATGATCAAAAGTAAGCTGCGGGATAAACTGGTTATTTCCATCGCCGCCGGGATCACTACTGAATATATCCAAAAAAATTTAGGGCGCGCCCGGGTAGTCAGGGTGATGCCGAATTTAGCCGCTAAATTCGGCCAAAGCACCACGGCTATTTGCAAGGGCGCCCTGGCCAGCGCTAATGATATAAAATTTGTTGCCGGGCTTTTTAAATATTTAGGTACGGTTTTTATTTTTGATGAAAATAAACTGGATGCGGCTACGGCTATTTCCGGCAGCGGCCCGGCATATATTTTTTATGACCTGGAAATCAATCATTTGGATCCGCTGAGGATCCCTAAAGAATTTAAAGATGGTTATATTAAGAAGCTAAAGGATGCGGCAATAGAAGTAGGGTTTGATCCGGAAGTGGCGGCGTGTTTAGCCATTGATACCCTTGCTTCCAGCCTTAGTCTTTTAACCGGCACGGGTTATCCGCCGGCTCAACTGCGTAAGATGGTTACTTCTCCGGGCGGGACAACTGAGGCGGCGCTTAAGATTTTAATGAGCGGGGGTTCCTGGACTGAGGCAGCAGTAGCGGCTAAGCAGCGGGCGCAGGAATTATCAAAAAAGGATTAATTATGTCACGGATTGGAATTATTGGAGGCAGCGGGTTATATAAAATTGAAGGTTTAGAAGTTTTAAAGCGATTAAAAGTTACGACGCCTTTTGGCCAGCCTTCGGATAAATTTACTATAGGCAAATTAGAAGGCAAAGAGGTGGTATTTTTACCGCGCCATGGGGTAGGCCACCGCATATCGCCTAGCGGGATAAATTACCGCGCTAATATTTTCGCCATGAAGAAACTGGGCGTGGACAGGATCATCTCGGTTACCGCCTGCGGCAGTTTAAAAGAAGAATTAAAACCCCTGGATTTTGTGGTTGTTGACCAATTTGTCGACCGGACTAACCAGGGCCGTAAATCGAGTTTTTTTGACCGGGGGATTGTTGCGCATATTGTGTTTGATCATCCGGTATGCCCGCAGCTGAGCAGTTCAATATATGCGGCAGGCAAATCTCTGGGTTTGAATATGCATAAAACCGGCACTTACCTAAATATGGAGGGGCCGCAGTTTTCTACTTTAGCGGAAAGTAATTTATACCGCAGCTGGGGTATGGATGTGATCGGTATGACAAACCTGGCGGAAGCTAAACTTTGCCGGGAGGCTGAGATCTGCTATTCAACTCTGGCTTGTATTACGGATTATGATTGCTGGCGAGCCGAGCAGGAGGGTGTAACTTTAGAAATGGTAATGAATAATTCCAAGATCAATATTGAAAACGCCAAAAAGATTATGCATCAGGTAATTAAAGGATTAAGCCCCAAACATGAATGCGCCTGCGGGGCAGCTCTGCAATTTGCAATCGTTACCGATCCTAAATTAATCCCGTTAAAAGTTAAACGGGAGCTAAAGATAATCATAGGTAAATATGTCAAATAATTCTGAATACAAACTGACTTTGAATTTGCCCAAAACGGATTTTCCGATGAAAGCGGATCTGCCTAAGCGGGAACCGTTGATGCTTGCGGATTGGTATGCTAAAGATCTTCATGGATTGATTCATAAAAAATCCGCGCCTAAAGGCAAATATATTCTTCACGATGGTCCGCCTTATGCCAACGGAGATATTCATCTCGGCCATGCTTTAAATAAAACCTTAAAAGATATCGTGATCAAATATAAAACCATGCAGGGTTATGATTGTCCCTATGTTCCCGGCTGGGACTGTCATGGTTTACCGATCGAGCATCAACTATTCAAAGAATTAAAAATATCCAAAAACCAGATTTCGCAGCTGGAGTTTAGAAAAAAGGCCCATGAGTACGCGATGAAACATGTCGCTAATCAAAAGGAGCAGTTTAAACGCCTAGGGATACTGGGCGATTGGGAGAATCCTTATTTAACTTTAAGCCATGAATACGAAGAGGCGATTATTAACTCCTTTAACAATCTCTATAAACAGGGATTTATCCAGCGCGGGCTTAAGCCGGTTAATTGGTGTTTTAAATGCGAAACAGCTCTGGCGGAAGCGGAGGTGGAATATGAAGATCATGTTTCGCCTTCGGTATTCGTAAAATTCAAGGCTAAAGAGGAAAAAGGCTTATTAGGGAACAGCTACTTTGTGATCTGGACGACTACCCCTTGGACTTTGATCGCTAATGTTGCGGTGGCGGTGCATCCGGAGTTTAGCTATTCTTATGTTAAAACCGCAAAAGGGAATTTGATCATTGCTGACCTTCGCCTGCAGATGCTTGAAAAGATGGGGATTGATAAATATGAAGTGATCAGGAATTTCAAAGGAAAAGATTTAGAAGACATGGGCTACGATCATCCGTTCGGATTGCGTTCGGGAAAAGTGATCCTGGCAGATTATGTCTCAGCGGAAGATGGCACAGGCTTAGTCCATATTGCTCCCGGGCATGGCGCGGAGGATTATCAGGTTGGTTTAAAATACGGTTTAGAAATTGTGATGCCGGTTGACTCAAGAGGTAAATTTGATCAAACTGCCGGGGAGTTTGCCGGGCAGAATGTTTATGACGCTAACCGAGCGATTATCGAAAAATTGCAATCCATCGGAGCTTTGCTTTTAGAGCAAAAAATTTCCCATTCTTATCCGCATTGCTGGCGCTGTAAACATCCCATAATCTTTCGGGCAACTAAGCAGTGGTTTTTGATTATTGATCATAATGATTTGCGTAAGAAAGTATTGGCAGCGATCAAAGAAGAAGTAACTTGGATTCCTGAAGGCGGACGCGAAAGGATTTCGGCGATGGTTCAACTGCGCCCGGATTGGTGTCTTTCCCGTCAGAGGTATTGGGGTGTTCCGGTTCCGGCCTTGGTTTGCCAGGAATGTAAAGAAGAATTCTTTGAACCGAAAGTAATCGAAAAATTCGCGCAGTTTGCCGCTGCCGAAGGTTCCGACAGCTGGTTTAGCCGGCCGGTCGATGATTTTATTCCCGGAGGCTTGGTTTGCCCCGTATGTAAAAAAGGGAAAATTTTTGCCAAGGGCGCCGATATTCTGGATGTTTGGTTTGATTCCGGGGTAAGCTCTCAAGCGGTATTGAAAAAAAGAAAAGAGCTTGGCGGGGTTCCGGCGCAGTTATATCTGGAGGGTTCTGATCAGCATCGGGGATGGTTTCAGTCATCGATTATTCCGGCTATGGCTATTGATGGAAAACCTCCGTTTGAGAATGTGTTAACACACGGTTTTGTGGTTGACGGCGAGGGCAAGAAGATGTCCAAATCCGGCGGCAATGTTATCTCTCCCGGCCAGATCATTAAGGATTATGGCGTCGATATCTTAAGGATGTGGGTAGCTTCAAGTGATTACAACGAGGATATCCGGATCTCCAAAGAAATCCTCACCCGGCTTTCCGAAGCTTACCGTAAGATCCGCAACACCGCAAAATTTATTTTAAGCAACCTCTATGATTTTAATCCGGATGCGGATAAAGTCCCTTATGAAAAACTGCGTAAAATCGATCAAAGGATTCTTTATCGGATGGAGCAGGTCAGGGATTATGTTGAAACTGCTTATGGCAGCCAAACGAGCCCGCTATTTGAATTTAACCGGGCATATAAAGGAGTTTACGATTTTTGCAATGAAGAACTTTCTATGTATTATTTGGATATGGTCAAAGGCAGGCTTTATACTTACGCGGCCGGCTCCCTGGAACGTCGCGCTGCCCAAACTGCGATTTACGAAGTACTAAACTGCCTGGTTAGATTGATCGCTCCGATTTTAGTTTTTACCGCTGATGAGATTTGGCAGAATATGCCTAAAGAGAAGAATGATACTGATTGTTTAAGCGTGCATCTTCTGGATTTTCCGAAAATCAACCCGGCTTTGCGTCAAAACGCCTGTTTTAAGAATGCGGATGAGGAATTAAAAGAGATCATGGCGCTGGTTCCGGTAGCCGCCAAGGCTTTGGAAGAGTTGCGTACTCAAGGCCGGATCGGCAGTTCTTTTGATGCCCAAATAAATATATTGACAAAAACCCAGGATCGTTATACATTCTTAAAAAGCTTCGTAATTGAACTGGCGGAGATCTTTAAAGTTTCGCAGGTTGAAATTATTTTTGACCAAAATGCTCCGGCCGATCTTGTGCTTAAGGTAGATAAGGCTAAAGGTATTAAATGCCTGCGCTGCTGGAATTATTCGCAAGAGGTCGGGAAAAACCAGGAGCATCCTTTAATTTGCGATAATTGCTTAAAGGCCATCGGGGGGAAATAAAGTGAAGAAAAAATTTTCCAAAAGCGATTTGAAAGAATTCAAGAAGATAGTATTGAAAAAGAAAGAGCAGCTGATTAATGATCTTGAGCACATATCCGACGATACTTTAAGGAAGTCGCAGAAAGAGGCCTCCGGGGATATTTCCGGTTATACCTATCATATGGCGGATGTGGCAAGTGATAATTACGACCGTGAGTTTTCTTTGAGTTTGGCTTCCGGCGACCGCAAATCACTTTATGACCTGGATGATGCGCTTAAAAGAATAGAAGATGGTACCTTTGGTATTTGTGATGATTGCAAAGGGGCGATTACCAAGATCAGGTTAAAAGCTGTTCCTTCTGCCCGCCTCTGCATAAAATGTCAGCAAAAAAGAGAAAAGAAATAAAGGTCCGCATTTACTAGATGATCCTGATCATCGTAAGCAGCGTTATTTTATTGGATCAAATAACCAAATTTCTCGCCGTAAGATTTCTGCAACTAAGTGTTCCGGTTCCTTTAATCAAGAATTTTTTAAATTTAACTCTGGTGTATAACCGGGGGGCGGCTTTCGGTCTTTTCCAAAATCAGTTTTTTTGGTTTGTTTTAGTTTCGCTTTTTGCCATCGGCCTGATTTTTTTGAATTTAAAAAACAAAAATAATTCTATTATCTTAAAAGTATCTTTAAGCCTGATTTTGGCCGGAGCGATCGGTAATTTTATTGACCGCCTGCGTTTCGGTTTTGTGATTGATTTTATTGATCTGAGGGTCTGGCCGGTTTTTAACATCGCTGATTCCGTGATTACGATTGCCGCGCTGGTATTAACTTGGGAATTATTATTTAAAAAAAATGCTGCCTGAAATCTGCCGAATCGGTAATTTTACGGTTTATTCTTACGGGTTGATGCTGGTTTTGGCTTTTTTTGTCTGCGCCTACTTAAGCACCAGGCAGGCTAAAAAAGAGGGGGCGGACGCTGAGAAGATATTTAATCTTTTTTTCTACGTTTTTATTTTTGGAATTATCGGTTCGCGGATATTTTATATACTGCTTAACGTTAAGTTCTACCTTAATAATCCTTTAGAGATTATTATGTTCCAGCACGGAGGGATGGCCTGGTTCGGGGGGTTGATCTTTGGCAGCGGCACGGCGTTTTTGTTTATTAAAAAGCATAAGCTGGATTTGCTTAAGACTTTGGACCTGATGGCTCCTTTTATCGCTTTAGGCCAGTCGATCGGCAGGATCGGGTGTCTTTTGAACGGCTGCTGCTTCGGACGGGAGTCTGAGTTCGGGCTGTATTTTAAGACTTTTGATCAGATCTTAATTCCTACCCAGCTATATTCTTCGCTGCTCTTGCTCTTAATCTTCATTATTTTGCGCTACCGGCAAGATCATTTGCATCTGCCGGGAGAGATTCTCTGCGGTTATCTTTTTCTTTATTCTTTAAAACGTTTTTTTATCGAATTTTTGCGCAATGACAGCCCCAGAATATTTTATGGATTAACCTTTTTTCAGCTGCTCTGCCTGGCGGTATTTTTAATCTCTCTGGGGATCTTTATCAAGTTGATTCTGGTTAAAAAAAAATAAAGAAGTTTCCGCCTCAATAGCTAGGCAAAATTCTCTAGGATTTTGGCTAATATCGGCGGAATAAATTCGCAGACGGCTCACGGCCAAGCCGCGGACCTCTAGCTTAGGTTTGCTTTCGTAAGTTGCCTGCTCATTTAATGGAAGAATTATTATTACAAGTTAAAGCTGAAGAAGCAAAAATGCGCCTGGACCTGCTTTTAACCGACTATGCCTTACGCAATAATTTAGGGTTATCGCGGACTAATATCCAAAAGTTAATTCATGATGGAAATGTTTTTGTGAATTCTCTGGCGGTGATCAAGCCGCACCATAAGTTAAATCCGCTTGATCAATTGCAGGTTTTTCTCCCCGAAAAAGAAAAAACGGAATTTTTACCCGAAGAAATACCTTTAGAGATTGTTTACGAGGATGATGATGTCCTGGTGATCAATAAACAAACCGGTTTAGTCGTGCATCCGGCTCCGGGCAACCGGCAGCATACTTTAGTTAACGCTTTGCTGGGGCGGGCAATGAAGCTTTCTGATATAAATAAAAACCGGCCCGGGATCGTCCATCGTCTGGATAAAGAAACCAGCGGCCTTTTGGTAATTGCTAAAAACAACGCCAGCCACCTGAAATTGGTTAAGCAATTTGCCCAACACAGTATTCAGCGTAAATATATCGCGATCGTCAGCGGCAGGGTGGAGTTTGACGAAGATGTGATCGAAGTGCCTATCGGCCGGCATCCTCTTAAACGCAAGAATATGGCCGTTTCGTTTGCTCAAAATACCAAATACGCCAAGACGGTTTATAAAACACTTAAACGCAGCCGTGATTTTAGCCTTTTGGAATTAAAACCGTTTACCGGCAGGACGCATCAGCTGCGGGTGCATTTGGCTTACCTGGGGTATCCCATACTTGGCGATGTTAAGTACGGCAAACAGAAGGATAATTTTACCCGCCTGGCTTTACATGCCCAAGAGATCGGTTTTATTCATCCGACAACTGATAAACTTATTCATTTTACCAGTAAACTTCCTTTAGAATTCCAAACGTTCATTAAAAAGAATTTCTCTTGATTTTTATCTAACTAATGTTATATTAAGCGGTAAGGAACTTAATAATATCGGTGCCTGACTTGCATCTTATTATCCAAGCCAGTTAAAAGCCGGTCAATTTTATTAAGGATTTTTTAAATTAAAATATTCTAACCTCCCGTAAAGGCTTTAGTTTATCTTTTTAAAGCGGCGTACGGGTGCGGGAAAAAATAAGGAGGCAAAATGCATCGTAAAGGCGCAATACTATTACCTGTCTTAATTGTTTTAGTGGTTATTTCCATGGCTCTGGCAGCCGGTATATTTTATTTATATCAGAAAGAGTATGCGCAAAATATTAAACTTCAGGGGCAGATCGCAGAACTTGAGACCCGGCAGAAGCTGACGGCCAGCCAGCTGGAAGAGTCTAAAAAGACCGCCACGGATTTAGAATTAAAATTACAGGAAGCTAAAAGCAGGATGGATTCTTTGGCCGGCGAGTTGGCGGCTGAAAAATCCGCCCACAGCGATACTTCGAATAAATTAGAGCAGTTAAAAAATGATCTTGCTAATCAGAAATCTCAACGTGAGGAATTAGAGAACAGGCTGAGCCAGGTTCAGGATGATAGCAAACAGATCAAAGAACAAATAAAAATTATGCAACAGCAGAAGGCGGCTCTGGAAGAAAAAATTAAAAATCTGGAAGAAGGCGCAGCTAACGTAGAATTAGGGAAAGTGGTAGTCAGCCCGGAAGATGCGCTGCCTTCAGCGGATGCGGAGTTGAATCAATTTAAAAAGACGGATGAGAAAACCGCAGTTGCTGAACCCAAGGTCGCCCCAGCGGTTAAAAAAGCGCCTTTGCTTTTGGCTAACGGGATAGAAGGAAAGGTTATGATCGTCAATAAAGAATTTAATTTTGTGGTGATCAACCTGGGTAGCAAAGACAAAGTAAAAATCGGTGATGTGTTTTCAGTCTCCCGCGCCGGTAAACTGCTCGGAGATATCAAAATAGAAAAAGTTCATGAGTTTATGTCGGCTGCGGGTTTTGCTGCCGAAATGAAGGATTTAATTAAAGAAAACGATAAGGTTACACAAAGAACAAAGTGAGCGGTATTAGTAAAACTAATAAACGCCAAGCCGCAAAATTTCCGGCTTTACGCCAGCCCGTTTCAATTAAAGATAAATTTATTCTCCGCGGACGGATCAGCCTCCCCGGCGATAAGTCAATTGCTCACCGCGCGTTAATTTTAAGCTCCCTGGCCAGCGGTACAACTATCCTTAAAAATTTTCCTATTCATGATGATTCCTTAGCTACCCTGAATGCTTTAAAAGCTTTGGGGGTAAAAATACTGCGCCGGGATGGACTAGTTTTTATTTATGGCCGCGGGAGCCGGGGTTTGCAAGTCTGCCGCCGGCCGGTTTTGGTCAATAATTCCGGGACTACTTTACGTTTACTTCTAGGTGTTTTAGCCGGGATGAATTTTAAAACTAAAATTATCGCGGGAAAATATCTATCTTGCCGGCCGATGTCCAGGGTGAATGTGCCTTTGCGTTTAATGGGCGCGCAGATCACTGCCAGGGTCAGGAATAATGAAGAGTATGCTCCGATTGTGATCAAAGGGGGCAGTTTAAAAGGCATTGTTTATCATCCTAAGGTTGCTTCCGCTCAGGTAAAATCGGCGATCCTTCTGGCGGGTTTATTTGCCGAAGGTAAAACTCAAGTTTACGAAATGATAAACACCCGCGATCATACTGAGCGTATGCTCAAAATTTTCGGGGCGAATATCGCTACTGACCGTAACCGGGTTACGCTAGAGCCTAACCGGAATTTAATCAGTCCGGGGAGAATTTATATCCCCGGAGATCTATCTTCGGCCTCGTTTTTTATGGTTTTGGCGGCAATTTTGCCTAAAGCTAAAATTGTGCTTGAACATTCCAGCCTTAATCCCAGCCGTTGCGGTTTAATCAACGTGCTGAAGAAGATGAAGGCTAAAATAAAAGTTCAAGTATCTAAGCCCGGTCGCAAGGTAAGCTTTGAGCCTAGCGGTTCGATCACCGTAAGCAGCAGTAAACTAAAGGGCGCGCAAGTTTCTGCCGAACAAGTACCCTCATTAATTGATGAACTTCCGATACTGATGGTGGCTGCTTGTTTTGCCCAAGGCAGGACGATCATCAAAGGGGTTGGTGAACTAAGGGTTAAGGAAACTGACCGGATCAACTCTATGGTTGTTAATTTAAAAAAAATGGGGGCGGATGTTCAAGTTCAAAAAGCTGGCCGTTTAGAGAGTATTGTGATTAAGGGGCAAGGCAGGCTTTACGGAGCAAAACTGAAGAGTTTTGGAGATCATCGCACAGCCATGAGTATGGTGGTCGCGGCTTGCGCGGCAGAGGGGAGTTCCCGGTTGGATGATATTAATTGTGTCAACAAGTCTTTCCCCGGGTTTTTAGGGATTTTAAATAGTCTGTCGGGAAAATAAAAACCTGTTTTTGGATACTCCCGTTTTATTGCTTGTATTAATTATTAAGATTTATTAGGATTTATTTTGCTTGGCAACAGAAGCGTCAAAACCGGCCTGGCCGGAGCCTAAAAGCTTCAAATTTATATTTGACAAAGAGTTTAGACTCTGTTAAAATCTTATCACGCATAATTTTAGGAGAAAATATGGTTAAATTAAGTCAGCAGCTTACGAAAGCAATTAATTATGTTTTAGGTCTTTTCTCTAATGACATGGGGATCGACTTAGGTACTGCGACTACCTTGGTTTTTGTTAAGGGGGAAGGGGTGGTTCTTTGTGAGCCTTCTGTAGTCGCTATTGAAAGAGGCACTTCCCATGTTTTAGCGGTGGGAGAAGAAGCTAAACGTATGCTTGGCAGAACTCCCGGCAACATTATTGCTATCCGCCCTATGAAAGACGGCGTTATTTCCGATTTTGAGATTACCGAAGCGATGCTTCGGTATTTTATTAAAAAGGTGCATCATCGTAAAGTTTTAGTCAGGCCCAGAATCGTGATTGCTATTCCTTCCGGAATTACGGAAGTGGAAAAACGGGCGGTTAAGGATTCCGCGGAGCGGGCCGGAGCCAGGGAAGTGTTCCTGATTGAGGAACCTATTGCCGCGGCGATCGGTGTCGGTTTGCCGATCCAGGAGCCTATCGGCAACATGATTATAGATATCGGAGGCGGTACGACTGAAATCGCGGTAATTTCACTTTGCGGGACAGTATTTTCCAAGTCGATCCGTATCGGCGGCGATGAAATGAATGAAGCGGTTATTGAATACCTTAAAAAAACCTACAATCTGATGGTAGGTGAACGCAGCGCTGAAGAGATCAAGATTAAAATTGGTTCGGCATATCCGCTGGAAGAAGAAATGAGCATGGAGGTAAAGGGAAGGGATTTGGTGGCGGGTTTACCTAAGACCGTAACCATTACCAGCGAAGAGATCCGTGAATCATTACAGGAACCTTTGCGGGCCATTTTGGAAGTTATTAAGATATCTTTAGAGAGGACTCCTCCGGAATTAGCAGCGGATTTAATTGATCATGGTATTGTGATGGCCGGAGGCGGTTCGTTGCTCAGAGGCCTGGATAAATTAATTTCTGAAGAAACCGGATTGCCGGTGCATATTACTGATGACCCGGTGACTGCCGTGGCTAACGGGACAGGGATTGTGCTGGGTGAAATCCAGTATCTTAAGAAAGTTACCGTACCGGTAAAAACTGAAGTACGCAATTAATCCGCCACCTGGCGGAGATCCGGCCAATATAAATAAGCGCAAGCTGATGCAGCCAGCCATTTCCTAATTAAATGTGTTGAAGTTACCCCGTAAAACCTTAATTAATTTTATTCTTCCGGTTTGTGCAATACTGCTGGTAGCCAATTCTCTTTCCTGTTTTAAAAATTCCACCCAAAGCATATTTACACCCCAGCTTTCTTTGATCGGCCTGGTCAAGCGTGAAATTTCCGGGATTATTTTCTATCATCGCAATATGGTTCAAGCCGAAAGGCTGCAGGCTGAAGTCGATCTTTTGCGTTTGCGTTTATTTGATTTTCGCGAGCTGGTCCAGGAAAATTCCCGGCTTAAAAATTTGTTTAATTTTAAACAGAAATCACCCCTGCGTTTAGTGGGCGCCAGGGTGATTGCCCGCTCGCCGGATAGCTGGTCTTCCAGTTTGATCATTGATAAAGGCAGGTTTAGCGGAATCAAACCCGGGATGGTGGTAACCAGCCCTCAGGGGTTAGTGGGCAGCATTGTTGAAAGTAATGATCATACCAGTAAGGTATTATTAATTAATGATCCTAATCAGGGGATCTCTAGTATTGTACAGCGTTCCCGTCAGGAAGGGTTAGTCAGCGGGACTCTGGGTACGAATTTAATTATGCGCTATCTTCCGGATGAGGCCCAGATTACGGTGGGGGATGTTATTGTAACTTCGGAATTAAGCCAAATTTACCCTAAAGGATTGCTGGTGGGGCGGGTGGTAAACATCGGACGGGAGTTTTCCGGGTTGAATCGTTATGCTTTGGTTAAGCCGATAGTGGATTTGGCTAATCTGGAAGAAGTGCTGGTGATTATCCAATGAAAAATTTGTTCTACTTGCTAGCCTTGGTAATTTTAACCGTGATAGAATTAAGTTGGCCGCATTGGCTGGATTTTTTTCATTGCCAGCCGGATCTGCTCTTAATTTTTATGGTGGCGATAGTTTTTTACGCTGATTTTAAAACGGCCCTGGCTTTTGGTGTCGCCGCCGGATTGGCCAAGGATATATTCCTGCCCTGGAATTTTGCGATTAATACGGTAAGCTTTGGTGTTTGGAGTTATTTAATTTTTCGCTTAAGCCGTCAAATATCTACCGATGAACATTACGTGCGCCTGGCTATCGTTTTGGTGGCAGCTATATTAAATAATGCAGTTATCGGTATTCAAAGCGTTGCCTCCGGAAACATTATTTCGCCAAGTATCTTTTTGCGCAATTTGATTATTGTCAGTGTTTACACTACGCTTCTGGCGCCTTTGATTTTTAAGCTCACGAAAAAAATAGCCTCATAATTTTTATAATATGGAAAGAAAAAGTATTTTAAACTTGATCGTTATTTGCATGTTCGCTGTTTTAGTCTGCGGTATCCTGAATTTAAGCCTTTTGCAGGGGGTTAAGTTCCGGCGCCTTAGCGACAGCAATTGTATCCGCTTAATTTCACAATCCGGCAGCCGGGGCAATATTTTAGACCGTAATGGTAAAGTTATCGTAGACAATAAAATTTCTTACGACGTAATGATTTTGCCTCAAGACCTAAACCACCTTGACCAAATTTTAGGTTTGATCGGCCGGATCATCGGAATTGAGGTTAAGGAACTGAAAGCCAATTTTAAGAAAAATTTTATTTCTTCCAGCGTTCCGGTTACGGTGGCGACGAATATTAAACTTTCCGATGCGATTCTTTTGGGGGAACGTAAGATTGAGCAGCCGAGTATTATTGTTACCCCTAAACCTTTGCGGCATTATCCTTATGGGGCTCTGGCATCGCATGTGATCGGTTATGTTAATGAGATCGACCGCTGGCGCCTGACTAAACTCGAAGACTACGGTTATAAAACTAAAGATATCGTCGGCTTTGGGGGTGTCGAGGAAAAATATGATTATTATCTGCGTCAGGAGGAGGGCGGGCTGTCGGTGGAAGTGAACCACCGGGGCAAATTTATGCGGGTTTTAGGTTTTGCTCCTCCGCGCAACGGCAAAGATGTTATGTTGACGCTGGACCTGGGAATCCAAAAGATTGTCGAAGAAAATTTAGACGGTAGAAAAGGGAGTGTAGTGTTGCTGGATCCGTTCAGCGGTGAAATTTTAGCAATGGCTAATTACCCGAATTTTAATCCTGCGGTCTTTGTCAGCAAACGCGCCAAACAAATTGCCGGTTTATTTAATGACCCGGATGCGCCGTTGATTAACCGCGCGATCAGCTCGAGCTATCCGCCGGCATCAATGTTCAAGGTGGTTTTGGCCTCCGTAGGCCTGGAATTAAAAAAAATAAATCAAACTACTACTTTTGTCTGCCAGGGCTCAACCATGGTGGGGGCCAGGAAATTCAGCTGCTGGGACACGCACGGGCCGGAAGATATCTTCCGGGCGATCGCGCATTCCTGCGATGTCTTTTTCTATAAAACCGGGCTTTTGTCCGGCGCGCAGAATATCCATGATTACGCTTTAAAATTAGGCTTAGGGCATACTTTAGGTTTTGATCTGTCTGGCGAAACTGCCGGTTTTATTCCGTCACCTTTATGGAGAAAATTAAATAAATTCCAGAATTGGTATGATGGGGATACGGCAAATTTAAGTATCGGCCAGGGTGACTGCTTGATGACCCCTTTGCAGGCAGCTAACCTGCTGGCGGTGTTTGCTAACCGGGGCTATTTATTAACTCCTTATATTGTTAAATCTGTGGGGGGGCTGGATCTTTCGGCTAAAAAGAGGAGAATTACTGCTGTGCCTTTTAAGAAAAGTACTTTTGAAACGATTAATCGAGGATTAGCCAGAGTGGTTTCAGATAGCCAGGGTACCGGAAATGCCCTGGCTAGCTTGCCGGTCAAAGTAGCCGGAAAAACCGGAACGGCTCAGGTATCCCGGGGGGCAACCCATGCCTGGTTTGTCGGGTTTTTTCCGGCAGATAAGCCTAAATATGTGATCTGTGTTTTTTTAGAGAACGGCGGGCCGGGCCATGCAGCCTGTATTGTGGCTAAACAAATTATCGAAGCAATGAATACCCAGGGGTTAATATGATCAGAAATTCATTTTTTAAAATTTTAATCCTGGCTTTAATTATTGCCAGCTTAGGTGTCCTATCTATTTACAGCAGCACTTTCCAGAAAGAAGGCATGCAGTGGCAGGATATTTATAAGCGGCAAATACTCTGGTTGATCATTGGTTTGGCCTGCTTTTTTCTAATGGCCAAGTCCAATTACCGTAAACTTTGGGATGCTAACTATCTTATTTACGCGATAGCTTTATTTTTTCTGCTTTTAGTTTTCGGTTTAGGGGTGATCCGCCTGGGGGCGCAGCGCTGGCTTAAGTTTGCCTGGTTTAATTTTCAGCCTTCGGAGTTCGCTAAGCTGGCGATCATTATTTTCTTAGCCAGATATTTCAGCCGTAAATCCATTGATGATACCTCGCTTTTATCGGGCAAATTCGGTATTTTTCAAGGTATAATCTTACCGTTGATTTTTGTCGCAGTGCCGATGGTTCTAATTATCGAACAGCCGGATCTGGGCAGCGGTTTAATGCTGATGCTGGTTTTTGTGGGTTTGCTTTATTTAACGCACGTGCAAATCAAATATATTGTTATTTTGTTTTTATCTTTGATCTTACCCCTGCCTTTTTTCTGGCATTTTTTGCATGATTACCAAAAACAAAGGCTTTTAGTTTTTCTTAATCCGAATATCGACCCGTTGGGAGCCGGCTATACGGTGATCCAATCGCGAATCGCCATTGGTTCCGGCGGATTATTCGGCAAAGGATGGCTGCGTGGTTCTCAAAGCCAATTATATTTTCTGCCGGAATCCCATACTGATTTTATTTTCGCTACTTTTTCCGAACAATGGGGGGTTGTGGGCAGCGTGCTTTTGGTGGTGATCTACTATTTAATTATCCGGCAGGGTTTTGTTATCGCGCAAAGGACCCAGGATTCTTTCGGCAAACTGCTGGCTTACGGCATATCGCTTTTATTAACCCTGCAGGTCTTTATTAATATTGCCATGAATATGGGCTTGGCTCCTGTGGTGGGGCTGCCTTTACCGCTCATGAGTTATGGCGGTTCCAGCGTTCTGGTTACTTTCATTTCTTTAGGCATCCTGGTGAATATCGACAGAACCAGGAATGTTTTTTAAATGGTCGATGTTGGCTTAAAATGGCAGGTCTATAGTCAATAGCCCATAGTTAAACCATCGACTATCGTCTATTGACCATCGACCAATTAATATAAAACTATGATTGAAGATTTATTAAATAATATACACAAGCCCGGCCAATACCTGGGAAGCGAATGGAATGTCTCCAGAAAGGATTTTCATTCTGCCGCTTTAAGTTTTGCGCTGGGCTTTCCGGATCTCTATGAAGTCGGGATGAGTAATCTAGGGTTACGGATTCTTTACGGGGTATTGAATAATCTGCCGGAGGTGGTTTGCGAACGTTTTTTTGCTCCGGAGCCGGATATGGAGGCTGCTTTAAAAACCGCCAAACGCCGTTTTTTTTCCTGGGAGTCCCAGCAGGAATTGATCAGTTTTGATATGCTGGGATTTTCTTTAGGATCGGAATTAAATTATACCAATGTTTTAAATATTTTGGATTTGGCGGGTTTGCCTTTGGAAGCGTCCTTGCGCAATCAGGAATATCCTTTGGTAATCGGAGGAGGGCCTTGCACTCTTAATCCGGAGCCGCTGCATGAATTCTTTGATCTATTTATTATTGGGGAGGCCGAAGAAGCTCTGGTTGAGCTTTTAAATATCTACCGTAAACACCAGAAAGATTATAAGGCTGGCCGGTTGTCCAAAGAGCAACTTTTAATCCAGCTATCTGAAGTTGAGGGGGTTTACGCTCCCTGCCTTTATAAGGCAGAATATGATGCCTCCGGGGAATTGATTAATTTTGCCCCCCGGTTTGCCAGCCTGCCGGTTAAAATAAAAAAACGCATTGTCGGGAATTTCGAATCATCTTTTTTTCCTTGTAATTGGCTGGTGCCTTATGTGCAGACAATTCATGACCGGATTACTTTAGAAATCATGCGCGGTTGTCCCAATCGCTGCCGCTTCTGCCAAGCCCGGTCGCAGTATTATCCATTAAGGATAAGAAGTAAAGAAAAGATAATCCAGCAGGCGCTTGAGGCGTATCGTTTAACCGGTTATGAAGAGCTGTCGCTGGCGGGTTTATCCGTCGGTGATTATCCGGAGATCGAGCCTCTGGTCTGTTCGCTGACCGGTACTTTTTCTTCGCAGGCGGTAAATTTATCGCTGCCGTCATTAAAAGCCAAGGCTTTATTAGGAAATGTTTCAACGTTGATCGCTAAAACTAAAAAAACGGGATTAACTTTTGCTCCGGAAGCCGGCACTCCCAGATTGCGCGAAGCTTTGGCCAAAGATTTTTCGGAAGAAGAATTCTTCGCGGCCATCTCCCAGGCCTATCAGGCCGGTTATCAGCATTTGAAATTATATTTTTTGATCGGATTGCCCAAAGAAGAAGAGCAGGATTTGCGGGGGATCATTGATTTTGCCAGGCAGGCTTCGGAATTAAAAAGAAAAATTAACGGTTCACCCGCTCAGATCAATATCAGCATTAACCCGTTAATCCCGAAGCCGCACACGCCTTTGCAGTGGCAGAAAATGGACTCCCTGGAAACCATCCGGGAAAAACAAGCTTTTTTAAGAAGTTACTGCAAAAATCGCAGGATCAAAATTTATTTCCATGATTTAACGATGGGTTTTTTAGAAGGAGTATTTTCGCGGGGGGACAGGCGCTTGAGCCGGGTAATTCTTTCGGCTTATAAAAAGGGGGCCAGGTTTGATGCCTGGAGCAATTATTTTTCATTCCCCAGGTGGCTGGAGGCCTTTGCTGAAAACCAGATCGATCCGCAGAAATATCTTGATGAAAAACCGGCCCAAAGCCTATTGCCCTGGGATTTTATTGATATCGGGATCGCTAAAGAATATTTACTTTGCGAATTTAATAAAACTATTGCCAGCTAAGGAGTTAAGGGGTATAATTATTGCAATAATTAATGCAAATTATGGAGAATGATGAATAAAAAACCTAATCGCCTCTCTTTAAATTCACGTACGGTTAAACAGAAGCTGATGGTGGCATTTCAGCTGATGTCGATCTTGCCTTTTTTAGTCTGCTTATACCTGCTTTCAAAATATACTTTCCCAAAAATCGGAATCCGCCCGGATATTATTGTTTACCTGATCGTCAGCGCATTTCTGGCGATAGTCGGGTTTTTAGTGATTAAAGAAATTTTTGACCGCCTGACTTCGGTAGCTAACGAAGGAAAAATTATTGTCGGCGGAGATATCAGCCATAAGCTGGAAGTGGAACACTGCGATGAAGTCGGAGAGCTAGGTAATATTTTAAATCAGCTGACCCAGCGTATCCGTTGTAATATGGAGGAGCTTAAGGATTATAGCGAAAAAACCACCCAGATTAATATCGAAATTCAGAAAAAAATAATCGTGCTTTCCAATTTAATGCAGATCAGCACTTTTATTTCGCAAGGGTCAAAAGTCGATGAAATTTTTAAATTGGCGGTTGAGAAATCCCGGACGCTGGCTAATTCGGAGATCGCATTTCTGCTTTTTAAGGATGAAGCGGACGGCCATTTCCGGATAAAAATAGCCGACGGAATGAAAGCCGCAGATCTGGCGGAGATCGAGATCGGCCCGCAGGAAAGTCTCTACAATAAAGCTTTTAATCTAAACAAGCTTTTGATCTTGGATAAGCAGAATACGCCGGGTGAAAATCTAAAAGCGGATTTTGCGGCCAAGTTTACGTTTAAGAATTGTTTGGCCTTGCCGGTATTTTTAAAAGGTGCGGTTAAAGCAGTCTTGGGGATCGCCAATAACCAAAATAATTTTTCTTACAGTAAAGATGATATCGAGCTTTTAGATATCTTTTCAAAACAGATCGCGGTGGCGATCGAAAATGACCTTTTAGCCAGCCGTGTAGAAAAGCTAGAGATTAAAGACAGCTTGACCGGGATTTATAACCGTTTCTTTATCGAGAGCCGCCTGCAGGAAGAGATCAGCCGGGCGATTGCTTACCAGCGGCCCTGCGCTTTTATTATTTTTGATATTGATAATTTTAAAAATTATACCGAGAAATTCGGCACGGTATCAGCGGAAAGTGCGCTTAAGAAGATTGCGGTATTGCTCCGGGATTCTATCTCGGAGGTAGACCGGGTGGGTAGAACCGGTGATGATGAATTTTCACTGATCTTGCCGGAGAAAAATAAGCGCCAGGCGCAAACCGTGGCCGAAGAAATTTGTAAAAAAATTCAAAGCGCTTTTGCCTCGGACCAGCCCAGCGGTAAAGCTTTGACTTTCAGCGCCGGGGTGAGCGAAAATCCTTTAGACGGGGTCGGATTTGAACAATTGATCGCTAAGGCCAAAGAGCTGTTGAAGAAAGCCAAAGCCGCCGGGAAGAATCGCGTTGTGGTTTTTTAAGAGAAGGGATTTATTAAGGTGATCAGGAGAATTAATAACAGGCCGTTGGGGGAATTATTGCTGGACCGGGGGATTATTAACCAGGCCCAGCTGGACCAGAGCCTGGAAGTTCAGAAGGCCAAAGGCGGTTTGATCGGTGAGATCTTGGTGGATCTGGGTTTTGTTAAGGAGGATGATATTGCCCAAGCCCTTACCGCCCAGTATGGTTTTCCTTATCTGCCTTTAGGAAATTACGATGTAGATATAGAGATTACCGGTATTATTCCCGGCCGGGTGGCCAGGCAGTATCTGCTGGTGCCCATAGATAAAATCGGTAATAACCTTACCTTGGCGATGTCCAATCCCCTGAATGTCCAGGCCATCGAAGATGTGGAGTTGCTCAGCGGTTGCAGCGTGCAGACTTTTGTTTCGACCTCTTCTGATATTAAGAAAGCAATCGAGAAGTACTATAAAGATAAAGAATGAGCAGGACTATAGTCTATGGTCTATAGTAAAACCATTCATGATAAAATAGCCTATGGCGTTTAACTATCGACTATCGACTATCGACCTGCGCTAATATGCTATCACTCAAAGACCGGCTTACCGAAATATTAATCAGCAACAAACTCATCACTGCCCAGCACCTTGACCAGGCGCTTAAAGTCCAGGCAGCTAAAGGCGGTAAGCTGAGCGATATTATTGTTGAGCTTAAATTTATTAAAGAAAAAGAGCTGATCAACACTTTAAGTGAAAGTTTAGGTTTGCCCCTCATTGATTTAAAACGCTTTAAGATCGACCTGGATATCGCCAAGATCATCCCGGTTGATATTGCCCGCCACTATCAGATTATTCCTATTTCTAAAATGGGTGATACGATTACTTTGGCTATGGCTGATCCACTGAACATTTTTGCTATTGACCATGTGGCCGCGCTTACCGGTTTTAAAATCAATCCTATAATTTCTTCGGTTGCCGATATTAATCAAACGATCGAACTGTCCTATCCGGATACTTCTAAGGGGATCATTGACGACCTGGTAAAAGAGATGACAGTATCTTCAATCGAGTTAGTCAAAGAAGAGAAAGAAGTATCTCCCAGCGACCAGGAATTGGACCGGATCAGCCACGAAGCTCCGGTGATCAAAGTGGTGAATGCGATTTTAGAGGATTCGATCAAAAAGAAGGCTTCCGATGTATTAATCGAACCGTTTGAGAAAAAGCTGCGGATCCGTTTTCGCGTCGATGGAATGCTGCGCGAGCAGAAGTCCCCGCCTAAAACTATGCATGCCTCTATTGTCTCGCGCATTAAAGTCATCGCTGAACTGGATATCGCCGAACATCGCCTACCCCAGGACGGCCGTTTTAAAGTCAAGATCCTGAACCGTGAAATAGATTTTAGGGTTTCTATCCTCCCTTCCAGTCACGGTGAAAAAGTGGCTTTGCGTATTTTGGATAAATCGCAGGCAACTTTGGACATGAAAAAACTGGGATTTAGCGATCATGCCCTGGAGGTGTTAAGCAAGGTTTCTTTGCTGCCGCACGGCATGATCCTGGTTTGCGGCCCGACCGGAAGCGGAAAAACCACTACGCTTTATGCGGTTTTAAAATCCGTGGACACCCCGGATAAAAATATTGTGACCGTGGAGGACCCGGTAGAGTTCCAATTGGAAGGTATAAATCAGGTAACCGCCCGGCCTGAGATCGGACTTAGTTTTGCCGCTGCTCTGCGCTCAATTTTACGCCAGGATCCGGATATTATCATGATCGGAGAGATCCGCGATTACGAAACCGTAGACATCGCAATCAAAAGCGCCCTCACCGGGCATTTGGTTCTTTCCACTCTGCATACCACAACTGCCGCCGGAGCGGTGGTGCGTATAGTAAATATGGGAGTGGAACCGTATTTAATTAATTCTTCTTTAGTTTGCGTGATCGGACAGAGGTTAGTGCGCAAGATATGCCCGCATTGTAAAGAAGTTTATACCCTTAAAGATGATATCGCCAAGTCTTTAAAACTAGATTCTGTGAAATCCGGTAAATTACAATTTTATAAGGGCAAAGGCTGCCAGCAATGTTTTAATACCGGGTATTCAGGGCGTACAGTTATTTCGGAGGTTTTGCAGATCAGCCAGAAGGTCCGGGACTTGATCCTTGAAGGTTCGCAGGAACAGTTTATTAAACAGCAAGCCCGTAAAGAAGGAATGAAAACTTTGCGGGAGGATGGTCTGG
The DNA here is from genome assembly GCA_035402765.1 of Candidatus Omnitrophota bacterium. Taxonomy (GTDB): domain Bacteria; phylum Omnitrophota; class Gorgyraeia; order Gygaellales; family Profunditerraquicolaceae; genus UBA6249. The sequence goes on along the minus strand of DAONDX010000015.1, from coordinate 214 downwards.
AGGCGGCTTTAAAAGGGCTGACCACGATTGAAGAGGTTTTAAGGGTTACGGCACCGGATGAATAAATGAGCGCTAAGCTTACGGAATACGAAGTACGACGTAAGCTTATGCGCGAATTATCCCGGCGAATGCTGCGAAAATTAAAACAAATTTTCGCAGCAGCTTATGAGCCGGGCACCAATATCAAAACGGAATACGTATGCATACATTAAAA
>DAONDX010000014.1:0-37474 GCA_035402765.1 Candidatus Omnitrophota bacterium | reverse complement strand
ACCTCTGACCTTTGCGATGTCAACGCAACGCTCTAACCAACTGAGCTATGAGCCCTAATTAGCCGCCTAACCTGTTTTGCTAATTACGCCGCGATTTATTTAATCTTCTTCGCGGTGTATTCAACTTTTTTACCGCAAAATTTGATCCCGAGTCCACAAATAAGTTTTTATCTACGGACCAGGGAGCACGCCTATTTAATATCTGAAAATCGACCTTAAGCATTTGTTTATGTAAACTTTAAATGCTAAAGGGGAAACAATAATTATTTAATAATCTTACCGCCTCGTCAAACCTGACTGCACCTTGCATCGAGCTAAGCCTGTATGTTGCGCTTAATATATATTCGAATGTTGTAACGCTCGATGTAAATTAAAAAACGCAAAGGTTACATAAGGTGTTTTTTAATTTATGGGCAAGAAGGGAGTCGGACCCTTACGACCTTGCGGCCAACAGATTTTAAGTCTGTCGTGTATGCCATTCCACCACTTGCCCTCAATTTTTACGCAGTAAAAATTGACCCCGAATCCACCGCTAAGCTTTTATCCACGGACCAGGGGCCCGTGTATTCTGTTTGCTATACCTTCATAGCCACTAATCTTCTTTGCGGCGGAGTATCATGTCGTGTTACTCTTGCGCCTGGTTAAACCTAAAGCGAATTCATTAGGTATCTCGGCGTAAATTTCCGCTGCGCGAAAATTTAAGGCGACGAGCGGAATTGAACCGCTGAATAGTTGTTTTGCAGACAACTGCCTTACCACTTGGCTACGTCGCCAAATCTATAATAACTTTTTTACTTCTTTTACAATGTCGACTGTCTCTGCTAAACAACCTGCCCCCACCACCCCGCAAGCTAATAAACCTTTATGCGGGAGAATAAATTTATAACCGCAGGATTTTAATTTCGCAATATTGCTTTGGGTAATTTTATGGTTATACATATTTTCATTCATCGCCGGAGCGATTAAAACCTTGGTTTTGCTAGCGCAAACCGTACAGCTTAAAAGATCATCACAGATACCGGCAGCAAGTTTAGCGATAATATTAGCGGTAGCCGGTGCAATTAAAATTAAATCCGCTTTTTGCGCCAAGGCCACATGTTCAATACTCCAAGTATCCTGGTGATCAAATATTCCTGCGGAGTAAACCCGGTTACCGCTTAAACTGCGAAAAACAACCGGCCGGATCATCTCCTCTGCTTCTTTAGTCATTACCACATGCACTGCCCAGCCGCATTCCCGAAGCCGGCGGATAAGACCGCAGGATTTATAAATCGCAATACTGGCAGTAATGCCTAAAATAATATTTTTTTCGGTTTTGCTCATTACTCTTTGGCCTTAATTTTTCTCGCTTCGACCTTACCGGCCTCAATCTCGTGCAAAGCTACGGTTGAAGGTTTTACCGAAGCATCATCATCTACTAATTTCGGCTGCCCTTCGGCGATCTCTAAAGCCCTTTTCGAAGCCAAAATTACTAGTTTATAAATTGACCCCATGCTGCTGCCTAAAAGTCTTTCTCTTCCCTTATATTGCATCTTTTACCCCCATATAATTGTTAAACTCTGCTTTCTTGCAAAAAAATTCTTTTTAATTCTTTAAGCGCAGCCGCCAAATTCTGATTTAAGATACAATAATCAAATTTTCCGGCTGACTGCAGCTCTCTGCGCGCCATTAGCAGGCGCTGTCTTATTTCTTGTGGATTAGTGCGGCGACAACGATTCTGAATTCTTTCCTTAAGCACGCTCAGCGAAGGCGGTAAGACAAAAATTGTTACCGTGTTATCCGGATATAATTTTTTAAAAATCCGGGCGCCCTTAAGGTCCAAGCATAAACCCACACTCTTGCCTTTAGTCAACTGCTTTTCCAGCGGTTCTTTAGGCGTTCCGTAATAATAGCCCAAATACCGGGTCCATTCAAGAATTTTTTTCGCTTTTAACAAGCGCCTAAACTCCGCAAGCGTAACAAAAAAATACTCCTTGGCCTCTCTTTCACCAGAACGTTTCGGCCGCGTAGTCATGGAGCAGGATTTAATTAATGATTTCCGGATTTGCTTCTCTTGAAGTAGCTTGGTCAGAAGGGTAGTTTTGCCTGAGCCCGAGGGCCCGCTGATCACGAAAATTTTACCCGGCTTCTTTTGAATATTGTCGGCTTTCACTACTCGATATTTTGCACCTGTTCGCGGATTTTCTCAATTTGGCTTTTCATCTCTACGGCCCGGCCCGAAATAATCAAATCAAATGACTTGGCCGCCAAAGTATTGGCCTCCCGCTGCATCTCTTGGGTAATAAAATCCAGTTCTTTACCTACCGCACCGCCTTGGTCGATTTTCTGCTGGAAATTATTGATATGAAAATGCAACCGGTCAGTTTCCTCAGCCACATCTGCGCCTTTTAAAAAAGCCAAACGCTCTTCTTCCGCCTGAATCTTTTTAAGCTTATTTTCGACTGCCACAACAAAACGCTTTTTAATAAAAATTAGATCTTTCTTCAATAGACCGCTGCGTTTTTTTAATAAACCCGCCAAGGCGCATCCTTCCTTCTGCCGCGCCAGGAGCAAACTTGTAAGTGCTTGTGTAAAAACAGGTTTTAGCTGCTCCCAAATATGCGCGCCGGTCGGTTTATCCTCCTTAAGCGATAAAATCCCCGGCAGACGGATTAATGAATCCAAAGTTATTCCATCGTTGATTTTAAATTCTTTTTTAAGGCTATTGAGCTCATGCAAATAATTTTTCAGCAGCTTGCGGTTAACAAAAATACCCTGCGCCATCTGGCCTCTGATGTTTATCGCGCAATAAATCCTTCCCCTTTTAAGTTTTTCTTCAATTTCCTTTTTGAGTTTTTCCTCCAAGGAAAGCAGCCCTTCCGGTAAATGAAAAACAGTTTCCAGAAATTTATGGTTAGTGCACCGCAATTCCACACTCACCCGGCCGAAAGAGTTGACCTCTGTTTCCTGGCAGCCAAAACCAGTCATACTATTAATTTTGTTTTTCATTGATCCGCCCAAACCTTGCTCGGACATTCTTTTAACACGACCTGCTTGGTCGCGTAAAGATCGACGATAATCTCATCCGGCTTAAACCACAGCTTGATTTCTCTCTCCGCTTCGGGAATATTAGACGAAACATGCACGACGTTTTCATAAACGCCATTGGTGGTGATCCGGCCGTAAGAACCCCGGATTGAGGTAGATTCAGCTTCTTCCGGATTAGTGGCTCCGGCTAAATCCCGGCACTTAGTGATTGCGTCTTTCCCCCAATAAACCAAAGCCATAACTTTTTTACGGTCATGTAAATCACCTTGTAAATATTTAATAATTTCCCCGAAAAATGGTTTATCTTTCAGGTGCCGGTAATGTTCTTCGGCTAATTCTTTAGATACGCGCACCATTTTAGCCGCCACGATTTCCAGCTTGGTTTCGGATAACCGCGTCAGGATATTTCCGGTAAGTGATTTTTTTAGACCGTCGGGTTTGATTAAAATTAAGACTGCCTGGCCCATTACTTGTTTCCTCCTTTAATAACGTTAACGATACGCTGAAGATCTTCGGGTGAATAAAATTCAATATTAATATGCCCGCGTTTTTTTCTTTTGCTGATGCGGACTTTAGTCGCTAAAGCATGCTGCAATTGCTCCTCGAGAATTGCGACCAATGGTTCACGCTGCCCGCGGCCAACATTGTGTTTTATAGACCGGGGGCGCACACTTTTAATCAAATTTTCCAACTCCCGCACAGAAAGCCCTTTAGTAATTATATCCTGGGCTATTTTTCGCTGGTAGTTGGCATCTTCGATTTCCAACAACGCGCGGCCATGCGCAAAACTGATCCGGCCTTTTTTCATTTCACCTTGGATTTCGTGCGGAAGTTTAAGCAGACGTAAGGTATTGGTAACCGAAACGCGGGATTTTCCTAAAACCTCACTGAGCTTTTCTTGAGTAACCTGAAACTTATCCATTAAATGTTGATAAGCATGCGCTTCTTCGATAGGATTTAAACCTTCACGTTGAATATTTTCGATTAAAGCTAATTCCAAAGAATCCTGATCATTAACGACCCTGACTATAACCGGTAACTCTTTGAGCCCCAAAGAGTTACATGCACGCAATCTTCTTTCTCCGGCGATCAATTCGTAATTATCACCTTTACGGCGGACTAAAAGTGGCTGAATAACCCCTTTTTCTTTAATGGATTGCGCCAGCTCTTCAATGTTCTGCTCATCAAAATCTTCTCGCGGTTGGAACGGATTAGGTTTGATTTGCGTCGGGGAGACATAAATTATTTCTTCTTTTTTTACAAGTGAAGTATCTGCGGTTATTTCCGGAATTAACGCGCTAAGTCCTTTTCCTAAAGCTTTTCTTTCCATTAATCCGCTCCTTTTACGATTTTAGAATTCAGAGACAACCCTAAGATTTCACGGCTTAAATCTTCATATTTTTGCGCACCCAGAGAATCCCGATCATACAACGCAATCGGCTTGCCAAAACTCGGGGCCTCAGTTAAACGGACATTTCTTGGAATTACGGTAATGTAAACTTTTTCATTAAAATGACTTCTTGCTTCTTGAATTACTTCCTTGGTTAAATTTGTACGGAAATCTGCCATGGTTAACAGTATACCTTCAATAGCTAAAGTCGGATTGAGATTTTCTTTCACAAGCTTAATGGTATTATGTAGTTGCGTCAACCCTTCTAAAGCATAATATTCACATTGTACTGGAATAATGACTGAATCAGCAGCACATAAGCCATTTATTGTAAGGAGCCCCAATGAAGGCGGGGAATCAATAATTATAAAATCATAATTATTTTTTTCCGGCTGCAATGCCCTCTTTAATCGATACTCCCGGCCAAGTGCTCCCACTAATTCCACCTCTGCTCCGGTTAAGTCCAAATTAGAAGGCGCAAGCATAAGATTGTCAATTGCTGTTTTTTGTAGAATATCGGTAAATTTTAATTCTTCAAGTAGAATGTGGTAGGTGCTTTTTTGGATGTCATGTTTGTTGATGCCGATACCGCTAGTGGCGTTTGCTTGAGGATCCAGATCAATAAGCATAACCTTCTTACCAGCCATAGCGAGATAAGCTGCAAGATTGATCGAGGTAGTAGTTTTACCTACTCCCCCCTTCTGATTACAAATCGCAATTATTTTACCCATTGGTATTATTCTAGTTATCAAATGTTCCCCGTGGAACAATTGATATCATCAGTTACCAAGCGCTTATTGGAATGTTCCCCGTGGAACATTTAAGCCTCTAACCCATTATCCTAAAATTAACTGTTTTGTCAAGTTGTTATTTGCTTTCGATTACGCTTACGCGTATTTTAGCCGGCTTAGCCCCAGCCATACCAAAAAGGCCTTTTTTCTCTTCAGTCAAGCTCTCTATTTTCACGCGGTTACGAGGAAGTTTCAACTCTTGCAAAGCCTTCTCAATTGCTTCTTCAACTGTTTTACCTTCAGCTTCAACGTATTTGGCTTTTTTCATTTTTGTATATTGATACGGAATTGGTAAATAAGCATAAATAAGCTGTTCACAAACCAATAAAGCACTAATCCGGACGGCATTTGGTAGAAAATTACACCGAACATGATCGGCATAATAATCACCATCATTTGTTGCTGCTGAGCGGTTTCCCCGGTAGCTTTAGACATAGAAATTTTTTGTTGAACGAACATTCCGATTGCCATTAAAATCGGCAGAACATTCAATTGGTTTCCCAGTAATGGAATTGAGTGTTTAAAAACAAATGCCTTGTCGGGTGAAGATAGATCTTTAATCCATAGAAAATGCGCTCCCCGCAGCGCGACTGAACGAATTAAGGCCTGATAAAGAGCAAAAAATATCGGCATTTGCAATAAAAGCGGCAGACATCCGCCTAAAGGATTGACTTTATGCTCCTTGTAAAGATCCATGATTTCTTTATTAAGCCTTTGCGGGTTATCTTTCAACTCTTTGCGCAAAGCCTCAATTTTCGGCTGTAAAACTTGCATTTCTTTCATGGAACGCATTTGCTTAATGGAAAGCGGAAAAAGCAGAAAATATACTGCAATACTTAAAATTATAATTGCAATTCCCCAGTTGTGCACTAAGTTATAGAAAAATCCCAGTAATTGCAAAAGCAATTGGGCAATAAAATCAAAGGTGCCAAAATATATGATACCTGACCATTCAGGTTTAATACTATTTAATATGTTTAAATCCTGTGGCCCCAAATAGATATGATATAAATGTCCAATCTGGGCATTTGGATCAATTTTTGTCTCCCCCATAAATAAACCAACTTCGGATTCTTGTGGAGAAATCTTTTTTGTATAAGCGCTTGCTGCTAAATCAGCAGGCTCAACAATAGCACAAAAGTATTGATCTCTCAGACCTAGAAATTTAACATCCAGATTATTAGTATCCTTGCCGGCTGAAAGATGCATATTCTTTTCTTTATTACCCAAAAATATATCTTGATACCTTGATTGGGGATTTTTCGAAGACAGGTCCAGCCGGCCTAAGACTAGCTGGGGATTAAATACCAAAGGAAAAGAAGATAAATTTTGGGTTATTATTTCTAAATCAATGGTATAACTATTGTTAGGAATGGTATACTTTTTAGTAATGCGCTCGTTTTGATCCTCATAAATAAATGAAATGGAATTTTGCGTTACAGTTTGTTGCTTAAAGAGCTGCTTGTTATCGGAAAAAAATCCTATTTTAAGCGGCAAGCGGTGTTCAAGCCCATCTTTAAACACCACTTCGGTAATTGCGGCCATTGCCGGATCGAAAACTATTTCCCGACGGTCTTGAGTAAATTTGACTGTTTGCCTGGCTAGATCTGCAGGCACTATTGCAGCTATTGTTGCCGGGGCGCTGGTAGAAGCCCGGTTTTGAGTCAAAGCCGCCGGCTGAATATTATCTGTAACTACTTTATTATCAATTGGTTGTGGTTTTGGAGCTAAAGCTGACCAAGATAATAACACCAATAGAGATAATGCGATCGCTAAAACTAAACGTTTTTCCATAAATTTTATATTAGGGGATCATAACCTGACCTACCAGAAAACGGATGACAATGTGAAATTCTGATTAGCCCCTTAAATACTCCTTTAATTAATCCGTATTTTAAAATTGCCTGTTTTGTATATTCAGAACAGCCGGGTTCAAAGCGGCAACCAGCCGGAATACCCGGCCTTAAATATTTTTGGTACAACTCAATCAGCGTCAGCGCTAAATTCATGATATCAAACGGTAAGTTTTTTTCTTCCTCTTAACCGTCGACGGGCTAAAAGCTTGCGGCCGTTTTTAGAGGCCATTTTACTGCGGAAACCATGGCGCTTCTTGCCGACTATATTGGTAGGCGTCTTTAGATGTTTTTTCATTTTTTACTCTCCCTTTTTTGGTCCCTGATCTAATTTATCCGATAAATCAGGAGTATGTAGATTATCCACAAACACAGAAAGTGGTTTTCTTAATTTTGTGAATTGTAACACACATTTATGTTGAGGTCAAGTTTTTTATTGACGGTTTGACATATTGCTGTATAATAACTGACGTTTATCTTTTTTACTTGCAAGGTTTTTAGTCTTTGTTATAATAGCTACACTTAACAAAATTTATGCTGGAATTTTATCCACAGTTTTATGCAAGCTGTGCATAAACTGTTAATTCTGTGAACTAAACTAACAAGGGAGAGCAATTACCAGCAAGAAGCTGCTTGGCGCCGCATAAACACGGCGGGTTAGAGGTATTTTAGATTTTCGATTTTGTCTTGGAGCCAACAATGTTAGAATTGACTAAAAACTGGGAAGAGGTGCTGGGTGATCTGAAAATAAAATTGGGAGAGACTGTTTATTCTACGTGGATAGCGCCGTTAAAGTTTTCCAGCCAAGACAACCAGAATGTAGAACTGGAGGCCCCGGACCAATTTTTTAAAAACTGGATAGAAAAACATTATTTAGGCACTATCCAGGAAACTTTAAAGCTTAAGGGCTTGGATAATCTGTTAATAAAGCTGGTTGTCAGCAATACCCCGGAGAAACCTACCGCAGCCCCCATTGCTGATGAGACAATTATTAAACATACTGCTGCTGTGGGTTTGCTAAATCTTAATTCGCGTTATACCTTTGACAATTTTGTAATCGGCGGGAGTAACCGGCACGCCCACGCTTATTCATTGGCAGTAGCCAATGCCCCGGCCAAAACATATAATCCTTTGTTTATTTATGGTGGCGTGGGCCTGGGCAAAACTCATCTTATTCAGGCCATTTGTCATCAAATTAAAAATAACTCCCCAACCCCGGTAAAAATATGTTATGTTTCAAGTGAAAAATTTACTAATGAATTGATCGATGCGATTGTGCATCGTTCCACATCAGCCTTCCGCCAAAAATACCGTAATCTCGATGTCTTGGTCATCGATGATATCCATTTTATCGCCGGTAAAGAGTCTACTCAGGAAGAATTTTTCCATACCTTTAACACCTTGTATGACGCCCATAAACAAATTGTATTCTCTTCCGACCGGCCGCCAAAAGAGATCACTAATTTGCAAGAAAGATTGGTTTCGCGATTTGGCTGGGGACTGGCCACCGATATCCAACCGCCAGATCTAGAAACTCGGGTAGCGATCCTGAAGAAAAAAATTGAACGTGAACCAGTCAACGTGCCGGATGATGTCATTTTTTTCATTGCCCAGCTGATCAAAACTAATATTCGGGAATTGGAGGGGGCCTTAATTAGAACCGTAGCTTATTCTTTGCTGGAAGAAGCCCCGGTCACTTTGCAGCTTACGAAAGAGGTGCTGAAGGACCTTTTAAAGGAACCGACCAAATTAATCACGATCGATTTTATCCAACGTTGTGTAGTGGAAGAATTCGGTATTTCATTACAAGATCTTAAAACCAAACGCAGAAACAAGCAGGTAGTCTTTCCGCGGCAGATCGCTATGTATTTAAGCCGGGAATTAACGGAATTATCCTTACCTGAAATCGGAGAGCTTTTTGGCGGCAAAGACCATACCACTGTTTTACATTCTTATAAGAAAATTAAAGATGATTTAAACAATAACCCGGAATTAAAAGAACGGGTAGATAAAGTTATCCAAGTAATTAGACAGTAATCCCCAGGTTATCAGCTAGTGATTTTTGTTGTAAGATTATTAAAATTAACGAATTACATGCTTGTTCACAAATTATCTTCACATTAAGATTACTACTGTTTTAAGTTCTTAAATATATATAAATAGAAGGAGAAAAGTAAAATGAAGTTTAAAGTAGAAAAAAACCAATTAGTTAACGCGATTCAAACCGTACAAAACATTATTACCTCAAAATCCTCTTTACCTATCCTTTCTAATATCTTGATTGAGGCTCAAACCGGGACATTAAAATTAACCGCGACAGATTTAGATATTGGAATAACCTGTGTAATTCCTGTGGATATTCAGGAGGCTGGTGCAATTACTATTCCCGCTAAACGGTTTAGCGATATTGTTAAAGAATTCCCTGTAGAGGTGGTTAATGTGACAAGTAAGAAAAACAACCAGGTCACTATTGAATCGGATTTATGCCAATTTAAAATTATGGGATTAGTAAAAGAGGAATTTCCTAAATTGCCGGAGTTTAAAGATAAAAAAGCAATTAAGATTGACCAGGGTATTTTTAAACAAATGCTCGCCCTGACTGCTTTTGCTGTGTCTTTAGATGAAACGCGCTATGTTTTAAACGGCATCCTTTTTAAAATCAATAAAGGTTTATTAACTTTGGTTTCCACCGACGGCAAGCGGCTGGCGATAGCCGAAAGAAAGTTGGCGGTAGAATCAGATGTGGATATCAGTATGATCGTTCCGTTAAAAACCATTCAGGAGTTGAATCGTAATCTTAAAGATGGCGGGGAATTATCGCTGGTGGTCAGTAGTAACCAGGCGCTTTTTGATTTGGGTAATATCGGGGTGGTCTCTCGTTTAATTGAGGGAGAATTTCCGGATTATCGGCAAGTTATTCCGCCGGCTTCCGATAATAAGATGAAGGTGGTGCGTGCGCAGCTTTTGTTGGCGGTAAAAAGAGCAGCGTTATTAGCCACCCAGGATTACCAGGCGGTAAAATTGGAAATTTTTAAAAATAAATTAGTTATTTCAAAATCTACTCCCGATGTAGGGGAGTTTCACGAAGAATTAACGGTAGAATACCAGGGCCGGGAACTGGTGATCGGGTTTAATCCGGTTTATTTAATTGATATTTTAAAGAATTTAAATGAAGAAACGGTAAGTTTGGAGTTGATTGATAGTGAAAAACCGGGGGTCATCCGGATTAACGGGTATGTGTATATAGTTTTACCTATGCGTCTTAATTAAGAGCATGGAACTTTTAAAAAATACGCTAGATGAATTGATGCGCCAACTGGACGATAAAAAAGCTGTTTTCCAGGAGGCTGGCCCACAGCAGTGGTTAAAAAAAGCCTTGACAAAGAAGGAGTTGGGGCATATAAGAATTAAATATTTCAGCAAAGGGATTTTGGGATTAACCGTGGATTCTTCCGCTTGGCTGTATATTTTAAGTTTAAAAAAAGATACGCTGCTGGAAACGCTCAAAAAAGAAAATCCGGAACTGAAAAATATTCATTTTCGTATCGGGGAAATTGCCGATTGACCCAACAAGTATTTTAAGTTAACGCTAAAATATGAAAAAAACTAAAGCAGAAAATCAGAATAATCCAAAACCTGTGGATACAGCTAAAGTTTACGATGCTACCAGTATTCAGGTTTTGGAAGGTATTGAAGCAGTTAGGCGCCGGCCCGCCATGTATATTGGGGATACTTCGGTGCGCGGCCTACACCATTTAGTTTTCGAAGTGGTGGATAATAGCGTCGATGAAAGCTTAATGGGGTTTTGCGACAATATTACAGTCACCATACAAGAAGATAATAGTATAACTGTAGTAGATAATGGCCGCGGTATTCCGGTGGATATGCATAAAACGGAAAAGAAGCCGGCGGTCGAAGTAGCCCTAACGACTTTACATGCGGGCGGAAAATTTGATCACCGTTCTTACAAGGTGTCCGGAGGTTTACACGGCGTGGGAGTGAGCTGTGTTAATGCCTTGTCGGATTGGCTGGAAGTTGAAGTAAAAAGAGACGGGAAAATTTATCATCAACGCTATGAGCGCGGGCGCACGGTTTCTAAACTGACGATCATCGGCAAAAGCACTGCTACCGGCACCAAAATTACTTTTAAACCGGATAAAACAATTTTTCCTAAAAACGAATATGCTTACGATATTCTGGCCGGGCGTTTAAGGGAGCTGGCCTTTTTAAACAAAGGGTTGAAAATAAAATTAACCGACGCACGTTCGGATAAAGAGGCGATTTTCGAATTTTCCGGCGGGATCATATCCTTTGTAGAATATTTGAATAAGAATAAAAACCCCCTGCATAACAAAGTGGTTTATTTTGAGAAACTCCAGGACGATGTAAATGTAGAGGTGGCGCTGCAATATAACGATGGTTATGCCGAAACCATGTTCTCTTTTGCCAATAATATCAATACTATCGAAGGTGGAACACATCTGTCAGGTTTTAAATCCGCCCTTACCCGCGGAATTAATCAATACGCCAAATCCAAAAATTTACTTAAAGATGATATTGCGATTACCGGGGATGATGTGCGGGAAGGGTTAACCGCCGTGATTAGTGTCAAAGTTCCCAATCCTCAATTTGAAGGCCAAACTAAAACTAAACTTGGTAATTCCGAAGTGGAAGGTTTAGTGGCTTCCTCTAGCCTGGAGGCGTTATCAAGTTATTTTGAGGAGAATCCTTCAGTAGCCAATAAAATTATTGATAAAGTTATTGTCGCTTCCCGGGCCAGAGAGGCTGCGCGTAAAGCGCGGGAATTGACCCGTAGGAAAGGGGCTTTAGAAGGAGCCGGTTTACCGGGGAAATTGTCGGACTGTTCTGAACGCGATGCGGCATTATGCGAATTATATATCGTGGAAGGAGATTCCGCCGGCGGTTCAGCCAAACAGGGCCGCGACCGGAGATTTCAGGCTATACTGCCGATCAAAGGAAAAATTCTTAATGTTGAAAAAGCCCGGTTAGATAGAGTTCTCTCCAACGAAGAGATCCGCACGATTATTACGGCATTAGGCACCGGCATCGGGGAAGAATTTGATATTACTAAGCTGCGCTACCATAAATTAATGTTAATGGCTGATGCGGATGTTGATGGTTCGCATATCCGGACCCTGCTTTTAACCTTATTATACCGGCAATTACCAAAACTGCTAGAAGGTGGGTATGTTTATATAACCCAGCCGCCGCTTTTCAAAATAAAAAGGGGCCAGCGGGAAGAATATATCCAAACCGAGCAGCAGATGAATGATCTACTCCTGGATATCGGCCGGGAAGGGCACAAACTGATCCGTGTGAAAGATAAGTTATCTTTCACAGATAGCCAATTTAAAGAGTTATTAAAACTTTTAGTTGATTTAGACCGTATCGGTAGGTATTTAGACAAAAAGGGAGTGAATTGTGCTGAATACTTGAGTTTCAGACACCCTAAAACCAAAAAAATGCCAATTTATAGGGTTAAAGTGGATGGGGTTAACCAATTTGTTTACACTGATAAGGAGTTGGCCGTATTAACAGAGAAAGAAGGCAAGGCAATTGAAGGGGATGTTTTACAGCTTTTTGAAGCCCAAGAGATTGAGGAATTAATTTTGAAAATCGAAAAAATAGGGTTTGAAATTGATACCTATTTTAATCAGTTGCTGCCCGCTAAAGTTGGTTCAGCTAAAGAAGCTGAAAAAAAGATTAAAGCGGTTTACCGGATTGTCAATAGTGATGATGTAAAAGAAGTTTTCAGTTTAAAAGAAGTATTGGCCTACATTAAAGAAGCCGCTGCCAAAGGTATGCATATCCAAAGATATAAGGGCTTGGGCGAAATGAATCCTGATCAACTCTGGGAAACGACTATGGATCCTGAAAAAAGGACAATTTTGCAGGTTACTTTAGAGGATGCCGTTGAAACTGATAAAATGTTTACGGTATTAATGGGAGACCAAGTGGAGCCTCGGCGCCAATTTATCGAAGACAACGCGCACAAAGTTAAAAACCTGGATATTTAACTATGGAAATTATTATGCCCCTCCGAAATAAGCAAAATGCCGTTCATCCGGTGGATATTTTTAAGCAATCCTGGCAGATCGCCAGTAAAAACTTAAGCCGGCTGAGCGTTATTTATTTAGCGTTTTATTTACCGCTGACTATTCTTTCTTTATCTCCGGTAGTTAGCTCAATTCCGCATCAAAAGCTTACTTTGGCGGCCGTTATATGGTATCTATTTTTGTTTTTAGCCAGCAGTTGGGGGCAGATCGCTTTGTTATTAAGCGTCGATAAAGCAATTGGCGCGCAGGATTATGAAATTGGCCAATCAGTAAATCAGGCCAAAGCATTTCTCGTAAAATTTTTGATTTTATCTTTAAGTGTCGCTTTGTTCGCTATGGGAATTATTTTGATCGCTGACATATTTGTGGTATTAATTTCGGTATTTTTAGCGCCGGTCAATAAAATATTGGCCATACTTGGTTATTGCGCATTGTTCATTACGGTGCTGTTTACTTTTGTGTTTTTTTTATTGCGCTGGTCTTTGGCCGGCCTGATCTGCGTTTTGGAGAATCTCTGGCCGCCTGCCGCTTTGAAGCGCAGCTTTTCTTTAATTAATAAAAATATTAATCCGGTCGCCGGAACTTATGGATTAATGATTTTGTTCTATCTGGCTGCTTTACTCCCCCTGATTATTGCCGGTATCTGGTTAGGTAGGAGCCAGGGGTTTCATTTAGGCATAACGATTTATATGACGGTTATTAATTCTGTGTTGATGCCGTTTTGGGTCATTTTGACAGTAGCTTTATATAAAAAATTAAAAGAAGGATCAGAAACTAATGTACACGCGTAACGATAAAATAATTCAGGTTTGTATTGAGGACGAGGTTAATGACGCTTATCTAAATTATGCTATGAGCGTAATTGTCGGCCGGGCCCTTCCGGATGTCCGGGACGGATTAAAGCCTGTGCACCGGCGTGTTCTTTATGCGATGCAGGGGCTTAATCTGGAGCACTCTAAACCGTATAAAAAATGCGCACGTATCGTCGGTGAAACTATGGGTAAGTACCATCCTCATGGTGACTCGGCAATTTATGAAACTTTGGTAAGAATGGCGCAGGATTTTTCTTTACGCTATCCTTTAATTGATGGTCAGGGAAACTTCGGTTCTGTTGACGGAGATTCCGCAGCGGCGATGCGTTATACCGAAGCGCGTCTGGCGGCAATCAGCGATGAAATGCTCGGCGATATTGATAAAGAAACGGTTAATTTCGGACCAAACTTTGATTCTTCTTTAAAAGAACCCCTGCTTTTACCGGCGGCACTGCCGAATCTTTTAGTTAACGGTTCAAGCGGAATTGCCGTAGGCATGGCCACCAATATCCCCCCGCATAATTTGAATGAAGTTTGCGAAGCGATTATTTATCTTATCGAACATCCTGAAGCGGAAATTAAGGATTTGATGCGGTATATTAAGGGGCCGGATTTTCCTACCGGGGGATTAATTTGCGGTAAAGGCGGGATTAAAGATGCGTATATGACCGGCCGGGGAAAACTTCTGATGCGCTCCAGAGCGACTGTCGAACATCAGAAGAACGGTAAAGACCTAATTATTTTTACGGAGATTCCTTATCAGGTTCAAAAGTCCGGGTTGATTGAATCGATTGCCAGTTTAGTAGACGATAAAAAAATCGAAGGGATATCGGATATTCGCGATGAATCAGACAAAGAAGGTATGCGTATTGTGGTGGAGTTGAAACGCGATGTTGAATCCCAAATTGTATTAAATCAACTTTATAAACACACGCAATTAGAAGCCACTTTTGGAATTATTATGCTGGCCCTGGTGGATAGCCGGCCGAAAGTACTAAATTTACGTCAGATACTGGATTGTTATATTGAACACCGCAAAGTAGTGATCCGCCGGCGTACCCAGTTTGAATTAGATAAAGCCTTGAAACGCGCGCATATTCTGGAAGGCTTAAAAATCGCGCTTAAATTCATTGACCGGATTATTAAAGTGATCAAGACTTCCAAAAGCGTGGAAGTGGCCAAGTTGAATTTAATGAAAGAGTTTGAGCTTTCCGAAATCCAGTCGCAGGCGATCTTGGAAATGCAGCTGCAACGTCTTACGGCCCTGGAACGCGACAAACTTGATGCCGAGTATGCGGAGCTTTTAAAGAAAATTGAGCTATGCCAGGCAATTTTGGCTTCGGTTAAAAAAATTGAAGCGATCATAAAAGAAGAACTGGAGAATTTAGTTAAAAAATACGGTGATCAACGGCGTACGGATATTGTAGGGGAAGCCGAAGAATTAGAGGTGGAAGATTTTATTGCCGAAGAAGACGTGGTGGTTACGATCAGCCACGGCGGTTATATTAAACGCCTGCCGGTAAGCTCTTATCGCAAGCAAAAACGCGGAGGAACCGGGGCTACCGGAGCGGAATTAAAAGATGAAGATTTTAGTGAGCATCTTTTTGTGGCCTCCACCAAAGATTATCTGCTTATCTTTACGGATAAAGGGCAGGTGCATTGGTTAAAGGTTTACGAAATTCCACAGGCCAGCCGTATATCCAAAGGCAAGGCGATCGTTAACCTGATACAGATGGAGGCTTCAGCCAAGGTTAGCTCGACCATTCCGGTTAAAGAATTTTCTGCCGATAAATATCTGGTTATGGTGACTAAGCTTGGGCAAATTAAAAAAACCAAGCTTGATGCTTACGGTAATCCGCGCAAAGGCGGGATTATCGGGATAACCCTGGATAAGCTTGATGCTTTGATTGGCGTGGAGATGACCGATGGCAAGCAGGAATTATTGATTGGCACCCGGCAGGGAAAAGCCATCCGGTTCTCTGAAGAAAATGTGCGTGAAATGGGCAGAGGCGCTCACGGAGTGCGCGCCATCTCTCTGGCTAAAAAAGATGAAGTTATTGATATGGTCGTTCCGCAAAAAGCTTCTACTATCCTGACCGTGACCGAGTTGGGTTTTGCTAAACGTACTACCATTGACGAATACCGGCTCACCAGCCGCGGCGGCAAAGGAGTAATTAATATTAAGGTTACCGATAAAAATGGCCAGGCGGTAAACCTAAAAACTGTAAATGATAAAGATGAGCTTATGGTCATTACTCAAAACGGAATATTTTTGCGTTGTGCGATAAAAGATATCCGAGAAACCGGCCGTTCATCTCAAGGGGTGCGTTTAATCAAGTTACAAGAGAAAGACCGGGTAGCTTGTGTGGCTCCGGTAATTGCTGAAGAAGAATAGATCCGACCCTGTCGTCTAGCCTGGTCCAGGACAAGAGCTTTTCAAGCTCTCGACACGGGTTCAAATCCCGTCAGGGTCACTATTATAATGCGGGTTCTCCCTGCAGCAGTAAAAACTGCTGTAGGGATTAATTCCGGCATACAATTTACGTTCACTTTGTTCCGTAAATTGTGCCGTCATTAAAAATCCCGTCAGGGTCATTTAGATATCGCAGAGTTGCCTAGCGGCAACTCCAGGAGTGTGCTTAATGTGCGGAATAGTTGGATATATCGGTGAAAAAGAGGCGCAGCCTATTCTTTTAGCCGGTTTAAAACGTTTGGAATACCGCGGCTATGATTCAAGCGGCATCGCCCTCATCCTTCCTCATAAAAAAACCATCGGAATAAGAAAAGCTCCCGGGAAAATCAGCGTATTAGAAAAATTAGTAAAAAATAAACCTTTGTCTGGCTCAACCGGTATTGCGCATACCCGCTGGGCAACGCACGGTGCTCCGACTCAGGATAATGCCCATCCGCATCAGGATTGTACCGGGCAGATCGCCGTAGTGCACAACGGGATCATTGAAAATTTCGAAGCGCTTAAGATCCAATTGATCAAAGAAGGCCACGTGTTTCGCAGCCAGACAGACACCGAAGTCATTGTCCATTTAATTGAAAAATTTTACAAAGATATTTCTCTGGAAGAAGCAGTGGCCTGCACGCTTAAACTGTTGGTCGGTTCATTTGCTATCGGCGTGGTCTCTGTTAAGGAACCGAATAAACTGGTGGGAGCCCGCTTAGGCAGCCCTTTAATTATCGGGGTGGGCAAGGGTGAAAATTTTCTGGCTTCGGATGTCCCGGCGGTTCTGGGTTTTACCAAAGAGGTTGTATTCCTTGAAGAAAATGAAATCGTGGTTTTAGATAAAGACCATTTCAAGATCAGTAATCTGGAAGGGGAAACTGTTTTTAGGTCAACCACACAAATTAATTGGGATATTGATCAGGCAGAAAAATCAGGGTTTGATCATTTTATGCTGAAAGAAATTAATGAACAGCCCGGAATCCTGGAGAACTTAATTAAATCCCGTATTCAGAAAGAATCCGGAAAGATCTGGTTTCAAGAACAACATATCCCGGAAGACAAGCTTAAAGATATAAAAAATATTTTTATTGTTGCCTGCGGCACAGCTTATCATGCCGGCATGGTCGCTAAATATGTGTTGGAATCGTTATGCCGGGTTCCTACGCAAATTGATGTTTCCAGTGAATTTCGTTACCGGGACCTTCTGATTGGTCCGGAAACATTGGTTATCGCGATCAGTCAATCCGGAGAAACCGCGGATACTTTGGCCGGCGTCCGGGAAGCCAGGCGGCTTGGCTGCAGCGTAATTTCCATATGTAATGTTTTGGGTTCTACCTTGACCCGCGAATCCGACGGTGTAATTTATATTCACGCCGGTCCGGAGATCGGGGTGGCCTCCACCAAGGCTTATACCGCTCAACTGACGGCACTATATTTGTTTGCTTTCTATTTGGCTCAGATTAAGGGCGTGCTTTCCGGTGTCAGAGTTAATAAATTATTGGCAGAATTATGCAAGATCCCCGAATATCAAGCTCAGATTCTTAAGCAGCAGAAAAAAATTGCCGTTTTAGCCCGTAAGCATTCGCATCTGGGATCATTTCTATACCTGGGCAGAAATGTTAATTATCCTTCGGCATTAGAGGGGGCCTTGAAATTAAAAGAAATTTCCTATATTCCGGCTGAAGGCTATGCTGCCGGAGAAATGAAACACGGGCCGATTGCTTTAATTGATGAATACCGGGCAGTAGTCTGTATTGCCCCCTACTCTAAAGTTTATGAAAAAATGGTTTCCAATATTCAGGAGATCCGCTCCCGCAAAGGAAAGATTATTGCGGTGGCTACCGTTGGTGACCAGGAGATCGAAGAACTAACCTCCGAAGTAATTTATATTCCTAAGATCGAAGAAATATTCTCTCCGCTTCTGGTGGTACTGCCGCTGCAGTTAATGGCTTATCATATCGCCGTAAAACGCGGTTGCGATGTGGACCAGCCGCGTAATTTAGCCAAATCCGTAACCGTGGAATAATGCTTTATATCGTTGCTACCCCAATTGGTAATTTAGGAGATCTTACTCACCGGGCGATTGAGGTTTTAAAAAACGTAGATTTAATTGCCTGTGAAGATACCCGCCACTCTAAAATTTTACTCCAGCATTATCAGATCAACACTCCTACCACTAGTTTTTTTCAACATAACCGGTTTACCAAGGGGGAGTATTTGTTAGGTCTGTTAAAAGCCGGCAAAAACATTGCCTTGGTTTCAGATGCCGGAACTCCGGGAATTTTGGATCCCGGTTACAATTTGATCAATCTGGCGATACAAAATAGCCTGGAGATGACCTGTATTCCGGGAGCGGCAGCTTTCATTAATGCCTTAGTGCTTTCCGGTAAACCGGCTCACGAATTTTATTTCGGGGGATTTTTGCCTAACCGCAGCGGGGCGCGTAAAAATCAGCTGGAGAAGTTAAAGTCGCTTGGATGTACGCTGGTGTTTTATGAATCCTGCCACAGGATTTTGGCGAGCTTAGATGACATCAATTTAATTTTTAAAGATCAGGAAATTGCTGTGGCCCGGGAATTAACTAAAAAATTTGAGGAAATCCTGCGCGGCCAACCTAAAATTATTCAAGAAAAGCTAAAAGTAAGTAAGCCGCGCGGCGAATTTGTCATTGTAATTTAAGCTTGACAAAAGAAGTGTTAATGATATACTTAAATAAAGTTAACCTTTAAGCCCGGCTCAGAGAAGCTGGTAAGGTGATGAAAATGAAGATCCTGCAAAAAAAACTAGAACCCTTGGCCAATAAAAGCCAGGGGTATTTTTTTGCCGTAAACCCAGCCAAGCCTAAATTATGAAAGAAAAAGCTAAAATATTAGATCAAGAAGGCATAAACCGCGCGATGATCCGGATTGCGCATGAAATTATTGAAAAAAATAAGGGCAGCGCGGACCTGTGTATTATCGGGATCAGGAACCGCGGGGTGTATATTGCCCAGCGGATTGCCGCTTGCATTAAACAGATTGATAACGTGGATGTTTTAACCGGGGCTTTGGATATTACGCTTTATCGGGATGATTTAGCTTTAGCCAGCGGCCAGCCATTGGTGCGTAAAACTGAGATAGATTTTGACATTAACGATAAGAACTTAGTTTTGGTTGATGATGTGCTTTATACCGGGCGTACCATCCGGGCGGCTTTAGATGCGTTGATTGATTTTGGCCGGCCTAAATCCATACAGCTGGCGGTTTTAGTTGACCGCGGGCACCGGGAATTACCGATCCGGGCGGATTTTGTGGGCAAAAACATTCCTACTTCCAAGAAAGAATCTGTGGAGGTGCGGCTTAAGGAATCTGACGGCAGCGATGAAGTTTTAATCGCGGAGAAGGAATAATGCAGTGGACTAAAAAAGATCTTTTAGGCTTAGAGTATTTATCGCCGGAAGAAATTGAGCTGATTCTGGATACCGCGGAATCTTTTAAAGAAGTCTCCACCCGCGAGATTAAAAAGGTTCCGGCCCTGCGCGGCAAGACTGCGGTCAATCTTTTCTACGAACCCTCTACGCGTACCCGCGTCTCTTTTGAGGTGGCCGCCAAAAGGCTTTCGGCTGACGTAATCAATATCGCTGCCGAAACTTCCAGCGTACGCAAGGGCGAAACTTTAATTGATACCGGTAAAAATATCCAGGCGCTAAAGGCGGATATTGTTATTATGCGGCATAGTTGTTCTGGTGCTGCCAATATGCTGGCCCGTTCTTTAGATATCAGTGTCGTTAACGCCGGAGATGGCTGGCATGAACACCCTACTCAAGCCCTGCTGGATATTTTTACTTTAAAGGAAAAGTTAGGAAAAATTAAGGGTTTAAACGTGGCAATTGTGGGAGATATCGCGCATTCCCGGGTCGCCCGTTCCAATATTTGGGGGCTGACTAAGCTCGGAGCGAAAGTGACTTTATGCGCCCCGGAAATATTACTCCCTCCGGGCATAGAAACAACCGGGGCCAAAACCTCCAGCAATATTGACGAAGTTTTAAAAAATGCTGATGCGGTTAATGTCCTCAGGATGCAGTTTGAGCGGGATGAGGGTGCGGCATTTCCCCAACAGCTGGATTACTTTAAAAAATTCGGCATTACTGAAGAGAGATTGTCCAGAGTTAAAAAAGAAATTATTATTATGCACCCCGGGCCGATCAACCGGGGGATCGAAATGTCCAGCGGAGTAGCCGATGGAGACCAATCGGTAATTTTGGAGCAGGTTACTAACGGTATCGCGGTGAGGATGGCGGTTTTATTTCTGGTCAGTCAGGCTAAGGAAGCAAAATCATGAATATCTTGATAAAAAATGGCAGAGTGATTGATCCGGCGAATAAAATTGATGGTCTGTTGGATGTTTTTATCCAGGATGATAAAATATCCAAAGTGGCTAAAGATATTAAGCTTTGCGCTGAAACGGTAATTGAGGCGGCCGGAAAAATTGTGGTTCCGGGGATCATTGATATGCATGTGCATTTGCGTGAACCCGGCCGGGAAGATAAAGAGACTGTCGCTAGCGCCACCGCGGCTGCGGCCAAGGGTGGGGTAACTACGGTTTTGGCGATGCCCAATACTCAGCCGGCAATTGATTCTCCCGGGAGTGTGGAGTTATTGCAGGATATTATTAATAAAACCGCTAAAATTAATGTCCAGATTTGCGGGACGCTTACCAAAGGCCGTCTGGGTCAGGAGCCAAGCGATATTGCGGCCCTTAAACGCGCCGGGGCTTGTGCTTTCAGCGATGATGGGTCTTCCGTGGATGAGGCTTCGGTGATGTTGGCAGCGTTAAATCAAATTAAATCTGCCGGACTCCTGGCAATTTGCCACTGTGAGGATAAAAAGCTTTCCGGAAAAGGAGTGATTAATTTAGGTTTTAATTCTACGCGGTTGGGGTTACGCGGTATTTCTAATGTTTCCGAATACAAGAGGATCCAGCGGGATATTGAATTGGCAGAACAATCTGGTTGTCCGGTACATATCGCTCATGTCAGCTGCCGTGAATCCGTAGAGATTATCGCTCAAGCCAAAAAAAAAGGTATTAAGGTTTCCGCGGAAACCGCTCCGCATTATTTTGCGCTTACCGAAGATGAACTTTTAGGGTATGATACCAATATGAAAATGAATCCTCCTTTAAGGAGTAAGGAGGATTTAGCGGCGATCCGGCAGGGACTGGCGGATGGCACGATTGATGTGATCGCTTCGGATCATGCCCCCCATACTGAGAATGAAAAGGATATTGAATTTGAACGCGCAGAGTTTGGGGTGGTGGGGTTAGAAACCGAGCTATCCGTAAGCATCACGGAATTAATTAATAACCAGGTTTTGGATTGGTCGGGATTAATTCAAAAATTTTGCGTGAATCCTGCGCGCATCCTGGGTTTAGCCAGGGGATGTTTAAGTGTGGGCAGCTGGGCGGATGTGGTTGTTATTTCTGAACAATCCTCCTGGACAGTGGATAAGCGGGGGTTGGTTTCTAAATCCAGGAATTCGGCCTTTTTAGGGCGCTCCTTAAAAGGGCTCGTGGATTACACCATTTGTAACGGAGCGATTGTTTACCGAAGGTAAATATGGAATTTATTGCGGATTTGCATATTCACTCTAAATATTCCCGGGCGACCAGCCGTGATATGGACGTAAAGCACCTGGGGCAATGGGCAAAATTAAAGGGGATCACTTTGATGGGGACGGGTGATTTTACCCACCATTTGTGGCTGGAGGAATTAAAACATACCCTGGAAGATTGCGGCAACGGTTTATTTAAATATGCGGATGTTTATTTTATGCTAACCGCGGAGATCAGCAGCATTTATTCCAAGAATGGTAAAGGGTATCGCATTCATAACCTTGTTTTTGCGCCTTCCTTTGCTGCGGTCGACAAGATTAACCAGGCCTTGCTTGGCCGGGGAGCAAATTTATCCAGCGATGGCCGTCCGATCATCGGTCTTTCGGCGGCAGAGCTAGCGCGGATCGTATTTGATATTGATGAGAATTGCATGGTTGTCCCCGGGCATATCTGGACGCCCTGGTTTAGCCTGTTTGGGTCAATGTCCGGATTTGATAAGATCGAAGATTGTTTCGAGGACCAGACCCCTAAAATTTTTGCTCTTGAGACGGGGCTCTCTTCAGATCCGGCGATGAATTGGAGATTAAGCGCCTTGGATAAATTTACTTTAATTTCTAACAGCGATGCGCATTCACCGCAGAAAATCGGCCGGGAAGCCAATGTTTTTAATTGCGAATTAAATTATTCAACGATCCGGCAGGTTTTAAAAAGTAAAGATAAAGAAAAGTTTTTATATACGATCGAATTTTTCCCCGAAGAAGGTAAATATCATTTTGACGGGCACCGGCTTTGCGGTATCCGCTGGTCACCCCAGGAAACGGCTAAGCATAATGGGAAATGCCCCAAGTGCGGCAGATCCGTAACCGTGGGGGTGGTTAATCGTGTGGAAAAGTTAGCCGACCGGCCGGAAGGTTTTAAACCGGCCAACGCGATTCCGTTTAAAAACCTGATTCCGCTAGATGAGATTATTGCTTCGGCTAAAGGTTTAGGCAAAGGATCGGTAAGTGTAGAGAGAGATTATCAACTTTATTTGACAAAATTCGGTACGGAGTTTGAAATTTTACTTAAGGCCTCCAAAGAGGATCTGGTTAAAGTGCTTCCTCCTAAAGTTGTGGAAGGAGTTTTGTTGGCCCGGCAAGGTAAGGTTAATATCCAGCCCGGGTTTGATGGTGAATACGGCACAATTTCAGTATTTGAAGATTCTGCTGCGGTTAAAAATGAAGAGCAGCTGAATTTATTTTAAAATTTAATGCCCCTGTAGCGCAATGGATAGCGCACTAGCCTCCGGAGCTAGTGGTACAGGTTCGACTCCTGTCAGGGGCAAATAAATAAAAGTAATAGGCATCAGAGGCGAACCAAAAGGGGTGTGGGGAAAACACAGGTTTTCCCCACGTAGTCGGGGTAACAGTGACCCGCCGGGTTTTGTGGCGGGGAACGCCATAGGGGCAGAGCCCCTTTGGGGAACGACGCAGCCGCCAGGCAAGGAGTAACAGGTTCGACTCCTGTCAGGGGCACATAAATTAGGGAAATAGTGCAAAGTGGTTTATAAATCCATATATTAGCCATAAAACATCCATTCTGTGGTTTAAAACAGCATATTTTTAGGCTAAATTATGGTGTAGGTGGATGAAATTACCAACGAGTTTATGTGTAAAGGAGCGGATTCATTATGAAAGCAATATTATTTTTAGAGGATGGGAAAAGCTTTATTGGAGAAAGCGATTTTAGCACAGAGGATTTAGGAGAGGTAATCCTTAATACTGCTGTAGTGGGTTATCAGGAGATGATTACGGATCCGGCCAACGCCGGGAAGATTCTAGTTTTTACTTACCCCTTGATCGGTAATTATGGCTGCGCTCCTAAATTCAGTGAATCAGGGAAAATTTGGGTGTCGGGTTTGGTGATGAAGGAGAAAAGTAAAATATATTCTAACTGGCAGGCCAAATCCAGCCTGGATGATTTTCTGAAGGCCCATAAAAAAACAGCGATCTATAATCTGGATACTCGTACTCTCACTGTGCATTTGCGGGAAAAGGGGCCTTTGACCGGGATTATCTCCACGCTGGAATTTGATCCCCAGAAATTAGCGGATAAAATAAAAAAATTTAAACAGCAGCCCATCAAGACCTGGTTACCGGAGGTATCCGTCCAAAAAATACATTCTTTAGGCAAAACTAAAGGCAAGAAGATCGCGGTTTTAGATTTAGGGGCGACTTGCGGATTGATTAGTCAATTAGAAGCATTAGGTTTTTCTCTCAAAGTTTTTCCCTATAATGCCAGCGCTAAACAAATTTTAGCCGCCAAACCTAAGGGCTTGGTGCTCTCCAGCGGACCGGAAAATGATTGTGGTCTAGAAGCTGTGGCGCAAAATATAAAACCATTAATCGGCAAATTGCCGATATTCGGAGCAGCTACCGGATGCCAGGTTTTAGCTATGGCAGCCGGGGCGCAACTTTTGCGCCTGAAACTCGGCCACCGCGGAGCAAACTATCCTATCGCCAGGCCGGGTACTTTTAAAGGTGAAATTACCGTCCAAAATCACGAATATGTGATTGATAATAATTCATTGCGGAAAATAAAAGAAATAAAAGTTACCGCCTATAATTTAAATGACCATACCATCGAGGAGATTGAAAGTAAAAAATTAAAGATCGTCGCAGTCGCGTATAATCCCGTGAGCGCGGGATTTAACCAGGTAAATTCTATATTAATTAAATTCAGTAAATTATTAAGCATGCGGCGCTAATTGGATTTACGCCGGTGTGTGTTTGTACACAAGGAGATAAATATGCCTAGACGCAAGGATTTTAAAAAAGTACTAATGATCGGTTCCGGTCCCATTGTGATCGGCCAAGCCTGCGAGTTTGATTATTCCGGCAGCCAGGCCTGTAAAGCTTTGAAGGAAGAAGGTTATTTTACTATTTTGGTTAATTCTAACCCGGCCACCATTATGACAGATCCGGGGCTGGCGGATGTCACTTATATTGAACCGTTGAATGTGGAGACATTGACTAAAATCATTGCCAAAGAAAAGCCGGATGCGCTTCTGCCTACTCTGGGCGGTCAAACCGGATTAAATCTGGCGTTCTTTTTAATGAAGCAGGGAGTGCTTAAAAAATATGGGGTAGAGGCGATTGGGGCATCTGTTGAGGCGATTGCCTGCGCCGAAGACCGGGATCTTTTTAAACAAGCCATGCAGGAAATCGGCGTGGATGTTCCCAAAAGCGGTATCGCTACTTCGGTTAAAGAAGGTTTAAAGATTGGTTTAGAGATCGGGTTTCCGTTGATCCTGCGGCCGGCTTATTGTTTAGGCGGCTCCGGCGGCGGCATCGCTTATAATCAAGAAGAATTGGAGACTCTCCTCTCCAAAGGGCTTGAGACAAGTCCGGTGCATCAGGTTTTAGTGGAACAATCGGTTCTAGGCTGGAAGGAAATTGAATTTGAGGTTATGCGTGATTGCGCGGACAATGTAATTATCATCACTTCTATGGAAAATGTTGATCCGATGGGGGTGCATACCGGAGATAGCGTGGTGGTCGCTCCTGCTCAGACGCTTACCCCGGAAGAATATTCTAATTTTGTCAATCTTTGTAAAAGGATTATCCGCAGGATAGGCATTTCCGGAGGGGGAGCGAATATTCAGTTCGGACAAAATCCGGACAACGGTAAAATAGTGATCATCGAAGTTAACCCCCGGCTTTCACGTTCCTCGGCCCTGGCTTCTAAAGCTACCGGGTTTCCCATTGCCCGGGTGGCGACTAAATTAGCCGTAGGTTTAACTCTGCCTGAAGTAATGAACCAGATTACCAATAAAACTACCTCATTTTTCGAACCGACAATAGATTATTGTGTGTTTAAAATTTGCAGATTTACTTTTGAAAAGTTTCCCCAAGCCGAAAAAGTTCTGAACACCTCCATGAAGGCGGTGGGAGAGGCGATGTCTATCGGCAGGAATTTTAAAGAGGCTTTGCAGAAAGGCCTGCGTTCAACAGAGATAAAACGGTTTGGTTTTGGAGCCGATGGCCGTGATAAAATTACCGATCTAATGCTTAAAAATCCGGACAGCCTGTTGCTTAAACAAATCAAGGATAAAATCCGCATTCCTAATGATGAAAGGTTCTTCTATTTAAGATATGCGTTGAAAGCGGGATTAAATATTGATGAAATTTACGCGTTAAGCCGTATTGACCGCTGGTTTTTAAATAATATGCGGGAATTAGTAGAACTGGAAGATAAGATCAAGCGATATGGAAACGAATCAAGCGAAGGCGAATTAAAAGTGCCGGCTGAATTATTAGCGCAAGCCAAGGCGGACGGGTTCTCGGATATTCAGCTAGCTTTTATTTTAAATACTAAAGAAGCAAAAATAAGACAATTGCGCAAAAAGAGCGGCCTTAAGCCTGCTTATAAGTTAGTCGATACCTGCGCCGGAGAATTTAATGCTAAACAGCCGTATTTTTATTCTACGCAGGAAACTAAAGATGAAGCCCGGCCAAGCAAGAATAAAAAAGTCGTGATTTTAGGCGGTGGGCCCAACCGGATCGGGCAAGGTATTGAATTTGATTATTGCTGCTGCCATGCTGCTTACGCATTGAAAGAAGAAGGCATAGACAGCATTATGGTTAATTGCAACCCGGAAACGGTTTCTACGGATTATGATACTTCCGACCGGCTCTACTTCGAACCGCTGACTTTTGAAGACATTATGAATATTGTGGAAGTGGAAAAGCCCGACGGAGTAATTGTGCAGTTTGGCGGGCAGACCCCGATCAATCTGGCGGTGTCTTTACGCCAAGCAGGAGTAAATCTTCTCGGTACCAGTTCCGAAAGCATCGATATTGCCGAGGACCGCAAGCGTTTTAAGCAAATGATCAACAAGCTTGGGCTGCTGCAGCCTAACAGCGGGACAGTTTTCACTTTTGCCGAAGCGCAGAAAGTTGCCAGCGAAATCGGTTATCCGGTATTGGTCCGCCCTTCATATGTCTTAGGCGGCCGGGCGATGGAGATTGTTTATGATCAAGAGTTATTAGAAAGGTTTATCAAGGAGGCGGCGGAGGTTTCCGGTGAACATCCGATATTGATCGACAAATTTCTGGAGGATGCCATTGAAGTAGATGTGGATTTAATCGGAGACGGGGAAACATTTGTGATCGGCGGGATCATGGAACATATTGAACAGGCCGGCGTGCACTCCGGAGACGCGGCGATGTCTTTGCCGACTTATACCTTAGGCCCGGAGATTTTAAAAAAATTAAGGGATGCTTCTTACCGCCTGGCCAAAGAATTGAATATTATCGGTTTAATGAATGTGCAGTACGCCGTTAAAGACGCCAAGGTTTATGTCTTAGAGGTTAACCCGCGCGCCTCCCGGACGATACCCCTGGTTTCTAAAGTTATCGGGGTGCCTTTAGCCAATTTGGCCACTAAAGTTATGTTGGGCAAGAAACTTAAAGATCTGGGTTTTAGCGAAGAAATAATTCCGCCGTATGTGGCGGTAAAAGAATCGGTTTTTCCTTTTAACCGTTTTCCGGGGGTAGATGTGATGCTGGGCCCGGAGATGAAATCGACCGGTGAAGTAATGGGCATGGATACGGATTTTGCCAGCGCTTATATTAAAAGCCAGCTGGCCGCCGGACAAAAAGTCCCCAAAAGCGGCAATGTTTTTATCTCGGTACATGACCGGGATAAAAGAGATATCGTATTTATCGCCAAAAAATTAAAGGATCTGGGTTTCAATATTCTTGCTTCCAGCGGCACCGCTTCAGTCCTGGAGAAGAACAATATCAAGGCTAAAGTCCTGCCTAAGATCAGCGAAGGCCGGCCCAATATTTTAGATTTAATGAAAGACGGTAAAATTCAAATGGTGATCAATACCCCGTCAGGCAGGATCCCGCGCCAGGATGAAGTTAAAATCCGTTCCCAGGTGATTCTTTATAATATACCGTATACTACCACCATCTTTGGCGCGCAGGCTACGGTTAACGGTATTGAAATGTTAGCTAAAAAAGATTTAGGAGTAAAATCATTACAAGAATATCATAAGATGAAATTTAAAAAAATTAAATAGGTTAAGTTTATGCCGGAACTGCCGGAAGTTGAGACGATCAAAACCGATCTGCAAAGGATAATTTTAGGAAAAAAGATCCTGCGCGTTAATATTCATAATCCCAAAGTGATCCGCCAGATTCCCCCGGCAGTTTTTAAAAAGTCTTTGGAGGGTTTAAGGATCAAAAGCATTTTCCGCCGGGGCAAGCTTTTGGTCTTAGAATTATCTAACGGGAAATTTTTAACGGTACATTTAAAAATGACCGGTCAGCTGGTTATTCCGGGCGGAAGTAAAACCAGCCGCCTGTCTTTTGTCCTATCCGGAGGGATAATTCTGGATTTTAATGACCAGCGCCTGTTTGGAGAATTACGCCTGGTGAGCGATTGGAAAAAACTTAAATTTATCCAGCGGCTTGGCCCGGAGCCATTTGATTTGACTTTGGCCGACTTTAGAGATATGCTTTCTAAAAGGAAAACTGAAATTAAGCCTTTATTGCTGGACCAGTCTTTTATTTCCGGAATCGGGAATATTTATGCTGCGGAAATTTTATTTCACGCTAAGATTCATCCTCAAACCCGGGCGTACAGCCTGACTGAAGACAAACAGCGGGTTCTCTACCGGCAGATACGGGCAGTATTAAAAAACGCTATTAAACACGGCGGTTCATCGGTAGATGATTACGTGAGGGTTTCCGGGAAAAATGGAGATTACGCGCGTTTTCACCGGGTTTATGGCCGGGAAGGTAAACCTTGTTTTGTCTGTTCTATTCCGGTTAAGAGAATTGCTCAAGGGGGTAGAGGGACATACTTTTGTCCTAAGTGCCAGCCCATTTATCCGACGCGGGCCGTTAAAAACTAAAAGAAAGGCAAAGTAGGGGTGAAAAAGCGACTCAAGATTAATGGGGTTATCATGGCTTGCGCTGCTCTAGTGATCGTATTATTCCCTAGAGTTTTTTTGCGAGTTTATTCAGGAGATCCTTGGGAAGAAGTGATTGAAGCCTCCGGTTTCGGGCTAATTTTATTGGGGCAGATCATCCGCGTTTCAGCGCGGGGGTATAAAGCGGAACATTCCCAGGATAGCCAGGTGTTAATCCAGGGCGGACCCTATCAAATTGTCCGCAACCCAATGTATCTAGGGATATTTTTAATTGGGCTGGGAGTAGTGATGGCAGTATTTAGATTATGGGCGGCCGGGGTTTTCATTGCGGTTTTTATTATCCGTTACATCCTGCTTATTTATAAAGAGGAAAAAAAACTTCTCGTCAGATTTCCGGAAATTTATCCGGAATATTGTCAGAAAACCCCCCGGCTATTTCCTTCATTAGCCAACCTGGTCGCATTAGATCTCAACGAGTTTTTACCGATAAAAATAGCGTGGTTTAAAAAAGAAATCGGCTCAATCCTAACCTTACTTTTACTGACTCTGATCATTGAGTCTTGGGAGGATATTGCCGAAGTCGGCCTGGTGGCATATTTTAAACAGTCCGTTTGGATATTCCTGACCCTTATCTTATTTTCAATTATGGTGATTTTACTTAGCCGGCGGACATCTGGAAGAAACGAAAATGAAACAGCTCAAAGTTAAATTAATTCTTAATCACAAAATTACCGGAAATTATTGGCATCTGGAATTTGAGTCGGGTTTAATTGCCCGGCTAGCCCGGCCCGGACAATTTATAAATATCAGATTAACGGATGGCTGTGAGCCGTTATTAAGGAGGCCGATTAGTATCCATAGGGTGAAGGCTTCAAAAGTAGGAATTATGTATGAAGTGCTTGGAAAAGGTACCCAAGTTTTATCCGCCAAACAACCGGGTGAATTTTTGGATGTTATCGGCCCGCTGGGTAATGGTTTTACGTATTCATCTGCTGCGACTAAGCCTGTTTTGAAGAAAAATATTTTGATCGCCGGAGGGATGGGGGTGGCGCCACTGGTTTTTTTGGCGGAGAAATTAAAATTAAGCAAACCCCTGGTTTTGCTAGGCGCCCGTTCTAAAAAACAGCTGCTTTGCCTGCCGGAATTTAAAGCCTTAGGATGTACGGTTAAACTAGCTACTGATGACGGAAGCGCCGGATTTAAGGGCAGAGTTACCGATCTATTAAATTTAGTCCTGGAACAAACCGAAGCGCGAGGTTTATTTTCCTGCGGGCCGCATCCGATGTTGGCGGCGGTTGCCCGGATTGCCCGGGAAAATAAAATTACCGCCCAGCTTTCTCTGGAAGAACATATGGCTTGCGGAATAGGCGCTTGTTTAGGCTGCGTAGTGGCAACTGGCGCCGGATATAGAAGTGTTTGTAAAGACGGCCCGGTTTTTTTTAGCGAGGAATTAATATGGTAAAACCCAAATCTCCCAATTTAAGCCTAAAAATAGCTAATCTGGATTTGAAAAATCCGGTGATGGTGGCTTCCGGTACGTTTGGCTATGCCCAGGAATTTAAAGATTTGATCGATTTAAAAAAATTGGGGGCGATTGTTACCAAAACGATTACTCTGCGGGGCCGTCAGGGAAATCTCCCTCCCCGTACCTGTGAAACTCCTGCCGGCATGTTAAATTCTATCGGCCTGGAAAATCCCGGTATTGATAAATTCATCCGGGAGAAACTCCCTTTTCTTAAAAAATTAGGCATTCCGGTGATTGTCAGCCTTGCCGCCGAAGAAACCCCGGATGAATTTGTAACTTTAATAAAAAAACTTGAGCAGCATCCGGAAGTATCCGCGATTGAATTAAATATATCCTGTCCGAACCTAAAAAAGGATAAATTAATTGCTCAGGATGCCCAGGCTACTTTAGCATTAGTTAGCTCCGTGCGTAAACTGACCGGAAAATGTTTGATTGTGAAATTATCTCCTAATGTTACTTCCATCACGGAGATTGCCTTAGCGGCCCAAGCTGCCGGGGCAGATGCTTTAGCTTTAATTAATACGCTGGCAGGTATGCGCATAGATGTCTATAAGCGTACTCCTAAATTGGGGGCTTGGGTGGGAGGGCTCAGCGGGCCAGCTATCCGGCCGGTAGCGGTAAAAATGGTTTGGGAAGCATATAGTAAAATTAAGATTCCGATTATCGGCATGGGTGGTATAATAGATACCGAAAGCGCTCTTGAATTTTTTATCGCCGGGGCAGCGGCAATCAGCGTGGGAACCGCAAATTTTATAGATCCCGGGGCGAGTTTAAAAATTATCGCCGGGATCAGGCAATATATGACGGAAAATAATATGCAAAATTTAAGCCAGCTTACCGGAAGATTGAAAGCATGCCAAGGTTAAATCCTGTCCAGATTATATTGGCTTTAGATGTGGATACGCTAAAAGAAGCTGTGGATTTTGTGGACAAGCTCTATCCTAAGATAAAGATTTATAAGGTTGGCAGCCATCTTTTTACTGCTTATGGCCCCCAGATTATCGAGATTTTACATAAAAAAGGAGCGGAGGTTTTTTTGGATCTCAAATATCTGGATATTCCTCATACCGTGGCCAGCGCGGTAGGCGCGGCAGTCAGGCTGAAAGTAAAAATGTTGACCCTGCATATTTCCGGCGGAGAAGAAATGATCAAAGCCGCGGTTGAGTCGGCCAGACGCCAGAGTCAATTATTAAACAATACCCGCACCCTGTTGATCGGGGTTACGGTTTTAACGAGTCAAAAAACCAAGCCCCGGGAAGTTTTAAAATTAGCTAAACAAGGAATAGCTTGCGGATTAGATGGGGTGGTTTGCTCTGCGCAGGAGGCGGCGGTCTTGCGGCGTAAAATTAAAAAAGATTTTGTGATGGTCACTCCGGGCATCAGGCCGGATAATTCAGGTAAAGATGATCAGAAAAGAACCGCGACCGTGAGTCAGGCAATTTCAGCCGGGAGTGATTTTTTAGTCATCGGCCGCCCGATCTTAAAGGCAGATAATCCGATTGCAAAAGCAGAAGAACTGTTAGGAGATCTAAATGGCACAGGAAATTAAAGATTTAATTGCTAAGATCCAGCAAGAAGGAGTCGCCTCTGCCCAAGCGCAAGCTGAACAAATAAAGCTTGAGGCGGTTACCAGCGCCGCGAAGATAATTTCAGAGGCAAAAATAGAGGCGCAAAAGATTATTGAACGGGCTAATGAACAAGCCAAGAAATTAGATGAAGCTACTCAGGCGACTTTAAAACAAGCCGGCCGCGATATGTTGATTAGCTTAAGGCAAGAGATTATGGCAATGCTGGAGCGTTTAATCAAATTAGATCTGCACCAGGGTTTGCCCGCCGGAGAGTTGTCGGAGATTATCTCGGGTCTTATTAAGAATACTCCGCTTTCTTTAGGCTCGCAGATCGTGGTTACTTTAAGTCAGCAGGATAAAGACAAATTAGAGCAAGGTTTATTAAAACAATTAGCGCAAGAGGCTAAAAAAACCATCGTTTTAAAATCCGCCGATGGTATTACCAGCGGTTTTGTGATTAGTTTTGATGCGGGTAGATCTATTTTTGATTTTAGCGGCCAAGCCTTAAGCGAGTATATCTCCAGTTGCCTGCGGCCGGAATTAAGTAAAATCTTAAACGCTAAATAAATGCCAGCTTATTATACATTTCTAATTTCCAGCCTGCCGCTGCTGAATTTTAACGCTAAACCGCCGTTAAATTTAGAAAATTTCTTTGCCCGATGCAAAAATTTGATTCCGGATCAAGAATTGGAAATTTTAATCCGGTCCTGTCAGCAGGATGTTTATGCTTTGGGCCCTCAAGCCAGAGTTAGTTTAAGACGCTGGGGGGATTTTGAAACTACCTTAAGGAATGAGCTGGTGCGTGCCAGAGCAGCCCGTAAAAAAATCGACCCTTTAAAATTTTTACGGCTTCCGGATGAGCCGCAAACCCAGATCAGCCACCTGGCCGCAGCCGCTTATCGCAGCAGTTCAATATTGGAAGCGGAGCAGATCTTAGACCAAGCCAGATGGAATTTTTTGGAGGATTTAAGCTTCGGGCATTATTTTGATTTCGATTACTTATTAATTTATGGGTTAAAGCTTAAAATTTTAGAACGTTGGGATAAAATTAAAAAATCAGATAAAGAATATTTGTTTAACTCAGTTGTCGCCAATTGAATTGACTATGGAAAAAATAAGAACCGGGCAGGTGGTTAAAGTTAATGCCAACATGGTTACTGCGCAGATCGACGGGCAGATCATCCAGAATGAAGTAGCTTATATCAAGCGCGGGGAAGAACGTTTAAAAGCCGAGGTTATCCGTGTGCGTCATAACCAGGCGGAGATGCAGGTTTACGAAAGTACTCAAGGATTAAAAGCCGGCGATACTGTGGAGTTTACGCATGAACTTCTTTCCGTTAAACTTGGCCCGGGGTTGCTCGGGCAGATTTTCGACGGCTTACAGAATCCCCTTCCGGCCCTGGCCCAAAAATGCGGTTTTTTTCTAAAAAGAGGAGTTTACCTGGAGGCTTTACCGGATGACACGCAGTGGGATTTTACGCCGCTGGTTAATCCGGGGGAGAAAGTTTTAGCCGGAAGCTGGTTAGGGTTTGTACCGGAAAAGATCTTTAAACACTATACTCTGGTTCCTTTTGCCTTGAGCGGGAGTTTAGAGGTAGTTAAAATTGTTTCTCCCGGTAAATATAATTTGAAGCAGGCAGTTGCTCAACTTAAAGACAGTTCGGGAATATTACACGATGTTTTTTTACAACAGTCCTGGCCGGTTAAAATACCTATTGGAGCTTATGTGGAAAAATTAAGGCCGACTGAACCGCTGGTTACCAAGATCCGCCTGATCGATTCACTTTTTCCGGTTAACCGGGGAGGCACTTATTGCATTCCCGGGCCGTTTGGGGCGGGAAAAACTGTTTTGCAACAATTAACCAGCCGGCATGCGGAAGTAGATGTTGTAATTATTGCTGCCTGCGGCGAACGTGCCGGGGAAGTAGTGGAAACTTTAAAAACTTTTCCGGGGTTAACGGATCCCCGCACGCACAAACCCTTAATTGACCGCACTGTGATTATTTGTAATACCAGTTCAATGCCGGTCGCGGCCCGTGAATCAAGCGTATATACGGCAGTAACCATTGCGGAATATTACCGGCAGATGGGATTAAATGTTTTATTGTTAGCAGATTCGACTTCGCGTTGGGCGCAGGCAATGCGGGAAATGAGCGGGCGGTTAGAAGAAATCCCGGGGGAGGAAGCTTTTCCGGCGTATCTGGAAAGCCGGATCGCCTCTTTTTATGAACGCGCCGGAGTAGTTAAATTACATGCCGGAGTAACCGGATCAGTAACTATCGGCGGGGCGGTCAGCCCGGCCGGAGGGAATTTCGAAGAACCGGTGACACAGGCCACGCTTAAAGTAGTGGGAGCTTTTCATGGGCTTTCGCGAGAACGTTCCGACGCCCGCAGATATCCGGCGATCGATCCTTTGATCAGCTGGAGCAAATACTCCGGTTTTGTCGATCCTGAAACCAAGGAAAAATGCCGGGCGATTTTATACCGGAGTAATGAAATTTCCCAGATGATGAAGGTTATCGGCGAAGAGGGAACTTCTTTGAAGGATTATATCGAGTATCTGAAGGGTGATTTTTTTGATTTTGTTTATTTGCAGCAGAATGCTTTTGATCCCGTTGATGAAGCTACAGTCAGGGAAAGACAGGTTTATTTACTGGAATTTATCTGCGGGATATTGGACGCAGAATTTAGTTTAGAAGATAAGCCGCGCGCCTTGCATTTTTTTCAAACCTTGCGGCAGCTTATCCGCACCTGGAACAGTGTTGAATATAACAGTCAGGAGTTTAAAAAGATTGAGTCTGAAATCTTAATGTTGTTGGAAACTAAAAAAATCAAGGAAGATAAATAAAGCATGCAAAAAGCCTATACGAATATTATTCAAATCGCCGGCGATGTGATTACGGTGGAAGCCGAAGGGGTGGGATATTCAGATATTGCCCAGATCACCACCGGCACCGGCGCATCTTTAGCCCAGGTTATCCGGATTGATGCTAAGAAAATATCACTGCAGGTTTTTGCCGGTACCCGCGGCGTGGCCACGGGTGATAAGGTAAGATTTTTTGGTCATCCGATGCGGGTAGCTGCCGGTGAAAATTTATTGGGACGCATATTTAACGGCAGCGGTGTACCCCTGGATCATGGGCCCGTGCTGGTTGATAATTTAATTGATATCGGCACTCCTGCGGTGAATCCGGTTAAAAGAATAATTCCGAATAAAATTATCCGCACAGGAATTCCCATGATTGATGTTTTTAATTCTTTGGTGGAGTCTCAGAAACTGCCGATTTTTTCGATCGCCGGAGAACCTTATAATGAACTCCTGGCGCGTATCGCTATTCAGGCGGAAGTGGATATTATTATCGTCGGCGGTATGGGCCTAAAATATGACGACTACCTTTTTTTCAAAGAAACATTAAATACTCATGGCGCGCTGTCCCGCTGCGTGTTTTTTATCCATACGGCCTCCGATCCTACTGTTGAATGCTTATTAGTGCCGGATATCAGCTTAGCCGTGGCCGAGGATTTTGCTTTAGCCGGCAGGAGGGTATTAGTTTTATTAACGGATATGACTAATTTTGCGGATGCGCTTAAAGAAATTTCAATTACCATGGAACAAGTTCCTTCTAACCGCGGTTACCCCGGAGACCTTTATAGCCAGCTGGCCGCCAGATATGAAAAAGCCGTTGATTTCGAAGGCGCCGGTTCGATTACTATTCTTTCGGCAACGACCATGCCCGGAGACGATGTCACCCACCCTGTTCCGGATAACACCGGATATATTACTGAAGGGCAATTTTATTTAAAAGCCGGGGTAATTGAGCCGTTCGGATCTTTAAGCCGCTTAAAACAACAGGTTAACGGAAAGACCCGTGCCGATCACCGCACGATTATGGATACCATGATCCAGCTTTTTGCCAGTTACCGGGAGACTTTGGAAAAACAATCCATGGGTTTTCAAATGAGCCCTTGGGATCAGAAATTGCTTAAGTACGGTGTTCTTTTTGAAAAAAATATGATGTCGCTTAAAGTTAATATCCCTCTGGAAAAAGCACTGGATTTAGGTTGGCAGATTTTAGCCGATTGTTTTACTCCCGAAGAAACCGGAATAAAGCTTTCAATTATCCAGCAGTTTTGGCCTAAGCATTAATGGCAAAGATCAAACTTACCAAAGGCGAATTAAAAAAGCAGCGTGACGCTTTAAAACAATTCCAGCGTTATCTGCCTACTTTGCAATTAAAGAAACAACAGCTACAGCTGGAAATTCTTCAACAAAACACTCTCCTGCAAAATACCAAACAAATATTAATCAAAAAAAGCCAGGTCGTTTATTTATGGGCGGGTCTATTGGCGGAGTCGTTGGCCGAGGTCAGTCCGTTTCTAAAACCCAAGAAGATTAATTCGCACTTAAAAAATATTGCCGGGGTGGATATTCAGGTATTTGATTCCGTAGAGTTTATCGAATCCGATTACGATTTATTCCTGATGCCTTTATGGTGGGATGCCGGGATCCAGTCTTTAAGGGAAGTGGTTATTTTGAATCAAGAAATTTTGATTCTTCAGGGGGGGATTAATATTTTACGCCAGGAACTGCGCCTGACTACTCAAAGAGTTAATCTTTTTGAAAAAGTTAAAATCCCGCAGGCTGAAGAGAATATCCGGTTAATTAAGATTTATATCGGCGATCAGATGGCGAACGCCGTTGGACGCTGTAAGACCGCTAAAAGAAAGATCGAAGAGCTAATTCAAGAAGAGGCCCTGGCATGATTGTTCCCATGAAAAAAGTTTTTTTATTTTTACAAAAAGAACATGCGCAGAGCGCTTTATCTGACCTGGCGGCTTTGGGAGTGCTGCATATTGAACACCAGAATCCTCCGGGCGGCGAAAAAATTAATCAGTTAAATGAGCAGCTGGCCTTGCTTGAACAGGCCAGTTTAATTTTGGCTGCGATTAATCTTAAGGTTGCCAGGCCGCCGGAGCCG
The DNA here is from genome assembly GCA_035402765.1 of Candidatus Omnitrophota bacterium. Lineage (GTDB taxonomy): Bacteria > Omnitrophota > Gorgyraeia > Gygaellales > Profunditerraquicolaceae > UBA6249. Next base: position 486 of record DAONDX010000014.1, on the reverse strand, counting down.
GCCGCAGATCTAATTTCCATTTGTCGCCACATCATTGATCTGCAGAAAAGAGCCCAGCAGCTTAAGGAGTATGCTGTTACTTTAAACGGTTGGCTTGATCAGTGGAAATCTTGGGGGGATTTCGATCCTCAGGAGATAAGACAGCTGGCCGCTAAGAATATCTTCGCCAGGCTTTATCAGATTCCCCAAGAGCAAATAAAGAATCTTCCCCCGCAGGCAGTCGTCAAAAAGATATTTTCGGAAGGCAGGATAGATAATTGCATAGTCTTTTCTTGCGATAACCAGCCGCTTAATTTTAAAGAACTGGAGTTGCCCAAGCTGTCTTTATCTGCGATGCGTCAAAGGCTGGCGGAAGACGCGGAAATAAGCCTGAGTTTAAAAAAGCAGCTTAGCGGGTATCTGAGCTACCAGGATGCGTTGGTTACCGAAAAAAAAGTTTTAACTTATCAAAAAAACTTTTTTGAAGCGTTGCAGGGGATGGGCCAG
>DAONDX010000013.1:0-38552 GCA_035402765.1 Candidatus Omnitrophota bacterium | reverse complement strand
TAAATTGAACCGGACGAATCCTAATAATTTGACTCTAAATGAGTTATGCGATTTCGGGACAGAAATTACCGGACAAAACGGACATTTTTGCCGCTAACTTTATCTCTTAACAAGCGAAATTTATTGATATAGAGCGTTTATATTGTATGATAAGGAGTGACGCATTTAGAGATATAGTTATTTCTTATACTGATCCGCGCAACCATTAGGCCCGCTTGTAAAAAGAGCGGGCTTTTTGTTGTTTTGAGGTTATTCTAGGGGTATAATTAGTGAGGGAGCAGCGAAAATAGGAGATTTAATGTTTAAAGAAGTACCGCTTGCAGTTAAAATAATAGTTTTTATTAATACTATCATTAATCTCTTGTTATTAATGCCTTTATTTACATTTGTAAGGTCGTTTGTTAATGATTTCTTTCCGTTAGGCTTATTAGTCATAATGGTTAATATAATTTTAGGAGCTCTAATTATATTGCTGAAGAACTGGGTTCGTGTAAGTTTTATTGTGATGCAGGTTGTAGGGTTAGTGCTATCTATATGGCCATTTTTGTGTTTTTTAACGCTTGGTTTGAATGGGGGCTCCTTTGGAGATGGCCGCGTGCCGTGGGCTCCTATGTGTACGTTCTTGTTTTGGAAACAGATAGCATCTTTTATCTGTGGAATGTCATTTCCAGCAGTTCCAATGTTATTTTCAATATTTTGTATAATTTATCTTAGGCGTCCAGAAGTAAAAAAACAGTTTAACTAAACTATTAACAGAAAGGAGACGGCTTAAGGTAATACTAAAAGTCGCTGGAGTTAAGTAGTTTTGAGAGTCGCATAACCTTGAGGTCGTCCGTTCTCCCGCCGTAATATTTACGATGGCGGGACTGCGTCGCCAAGCTTAGATTATGGCGGCTGGAAATCGGGCCCCCGCAATTAATACAGAAACCCGCTATAAAAAGCGGGTTTTTTGTTGTGCTGAGGCTAACTTCGGGATATAATTAATGTTAAAGGCAAATGGATAATTAAATTCATAAATTTGCCATACAAAGGAGGAGCAGTGAAAAAGCTGATTAAATTAATTAAGTCTTTCGGCTGGGAAAAAAAGGATATCAAGAATATCCTTATGTTTATAATTATGCTCTTAATCACCTGTGTTATTTTTAACAATTTACTAAAAATACAGATCCAAACAACTGATATGGGAAATAGTTTTAGAAATATAGATTTAGCTGCTGAAATAACAAAAGGAATAAACAATGCCAGTTTGTGCATAGAAAACGCTGCTATTTCCATGCCTGCTGGTTTTAAGATTACTAATAACTAATCTGTCCTGTAGCAGGAGGACAAAAAGAGGCGGCTTGAAAAGTAGCGCTAAAAGCCGCTGGAGTGAGTAGCTTTAAAGTCTCATAATCCTGTAGTCTATAGGTTAGTTTAAGGAAGAATAAAAACAGTTATAATGGTTTGGGCGTTTAGGGGGCTTAAGGAGGGAAGATGGACAAAAAAACATTGGTAGCATTAGTAATTTTAGTTGTATTAGTAATTGTTTTAGTTGCTTCTATCGGGCGCGTAAAAAAGCATTCCCTTACTTTCAAGGGGGCATCTGGCCAGACGACTACCTTTACCGTGAAATAGTTTCTGTGAGAGAAAAGAGGCGGCTTGAGAAGTAACGCTAAAAGCCGCTGGATTTTTGGTATTTTAAAGAAGCCCATAGCCTTGATGCCGTTCGTTTAAACTGGCCTCCGCCAGCATTTAAAAATAAACGTAAACTCTGGATAGCAGGTGTTTTCGTCCCGATTCATATTATCAAACTACCGTGTTATAATATAAAAATGAAAATAAAAAATTTTATTTCCGTTTTGGTTATTTTATTAATTGTTGCGGCTGTCGTGATCTACTTAATCGCCCTGGATAACCGTTACAAACAGATCTACGGCAAGGATTATTTTGATATTCTGACAGGGAGAACCGTAAAAGCGGAATCTTCCGGACCGGGAGAAGTCATTGTGGAGTATCCCTTGTTAAAATCTGAATATAAAATTGAAGAAAATGCGGATATTAATTCTGTCAAATAGATTTTATTTTTGTAACTGTTTTTTAGCTGCTTAAAAAAGATTGATTTTGTGTTTTAGTGGTAGGATAATATTAACAATATGGGGTGGTGGCAGATTAGCCCGGAATGAACTTAAAGCGGATTTTTTAAAAAATACTGATTCGCATTATTGTTGGAGGCGGTGAATGAAACATTCCATTCTTACCATAGCAGTATTATTTGTAATTTTCATGGCGGTTACTTGTGCGCATGCGTATGATTCTCAGTCAATCAGCAGCCATTACAATCAATATTCTACGGATAATATAACCAGTCCTTATAACCAGTATGAGGTTGAATATTCCCCTAAGAATATAAGTAATCCCTATAGCCAGTATGAAGTTCAATATTCTCCTAATAATGTCGGTGCCTCTGCTGGGCGCAACCATGATTATCGCGTAGGTAATTTATCAGGGGAATCTGCCGACCGAAGGGCACAAGAAGCAAAGGGGCTTTCCGGGGCAAGTCAGGCATCCAACTTCTTGAACAACGCGGAATCCAAGAAAAGCGTTCCTTTATTCTTTTATTTATTGGTGCTTGCTTCTTTAGCGGTAGGGTTGACTTTTTTTGTAATTATCAGCATATTTAGAAAATAAAGTTTTAAATATTATTTTGATCAAGTTGGAATGAATCCGGTGGTTTTTGTTGTTTTGGCAGCGGATTAGAGGTATAATACAGAAAAGGAGGATTTAATGAAAAAAATCACTTTGCTATTATGTTTAGGGTTATTGGGCTGCGCTACCGTAGCCAAAGAAAGTCAAACTCCGCCGCGGACTGTTCAGGCGCCGGTAAAACCAATGGTTAATGAGATAGAAATGGATAGTGTCATTTCTGTATTTAGCGAAGCTATAAACAAGGATCCTAACTATGCCGGGGCTTATTATAACCGGGCGATCGCCTATTTTTACAAAAAAGACTATGAAAAATGCTGGAAGGATATTTATGTTGCTGAGTCTTTAGGCTATAAGTTCAGTGATGACTTTATGGGGGCGTTAAAAAAGGCTTCCCGCAGGGAGAAATAAAGATCCGCCGGTCTTTTTAAAGTGACCGTGAAAGAAAATCTTTAAATCGGATTATTTTTTAACCGGATGTAAAAGCTGTGGTTGATTTTAAGTAAAATCAGATTTTTTAAGGTTTAGATATCAATAACCCGGAAAGGCAAAAATTATGGCAGTAGTGAATTATTCATTTCAAAAAAACCTCAAGGAGCAGGCCAGAAAAAAGAAACAGGAAGAGAAAAGATTACTGAAATTGAACAAAAAGTTAGCGAAACTAAAAGAAACCGAGCAGCCGCTTATCAATCAGCAGTCAGTTTAAGTTTATTTCTGCCTGTCTGATTACCTGCCAGGGAATTCAGAATTTAGATAAAATTCCCGATCATTTTTTAAATATCCTTGAAAATTCAAAAGTTTATGTAATTTGAGCCCACATGGAAAATAGTTTATACAATTTTACCGACGCAGCAGGTAGTTTCAGATCTTTTTCTGCCCATAAGATAAAAAGTTTGTACTTGCCTCTTTGCAATGAGCTGTTGATGTCTTCAGTAACTGCGGATCTACACGGAGACATTAAAAGCGGTCAAAATAGTTTTTTACTTGCCCCGGTCAGCCGGGTTGATCTTTCCCTCTCTAAAGCTTCGAGAAATTTCTGGGTTTATGTAAATAAAGATAAAGTTTGGTCAGCTGCCGGAGTTTCCAAGGATCTTGCGCAGCTGCGTCAGGATGAGTTTACCCTGGAGGCCGGGCAGCTTTGGCAGCGGGTCAGCCGCAAAAATAATAAACTAGGTTTAGAATCCGAGATCTTATCTTTTATCCCCGTGGGGCCGCAGGCTCAAGAGATTATGCAGGTGACGATCTCTAATATCAGCAAAAGAAAAATAAGTTTTATTCCTTATGCGGCGATTCCCCTATACGCCCGCAGCGCAGATAATTTACGCGATCACCGGCACGTGACTTCACTTTTAACCAGGATTAAAGAAGAAAAATACGGGATCAAGGTTAAGCCAACCCTGCTTTTTGATGAATCCGGGCATCGCAAGAATAATACGGTTTATTATGTAGCGGCTTGCGATGAACAGGGGCATGGGCCGCAATATATTTACTCTACGCAGGAGATTTTTTGCGGGGAGTCCGGGGATCTGGAGGCCCCGGAGGCGGTTTTTGAGAACAAGCTTCCTTCTAAAGTATCCCCTCAAGGCAAAGAACCGATGGGGGCAATGCGCTTTACTAAAATTACCCTGCCGCCGTCGGCCAGGATAACTTATACCATTGTTATGGGTATTGCCCAGGGGGATTGCCGTTTAAGTTCTCTGATCAGTAAATTTAATCGCCGCCAAAAAGTTCAGATACATTTTGAAAAAACCAAAGAATTCTGGCAAGGGCAGTCTAAACTAATTGAGCTGGAAAGTGGCGACAAGCGTTTTGATAATTGGCTGCGCTGGGTCAGCCTGCAGCCTTTATTAAGAAAAATATTCGGTTGTTCATTTTTGCCGGATTTTGATTATGGCAAGGGCGGCCGGGGCTGGCGCGATCTTTGGCAGGATTGCCTGGGGCTTATTTTAAATAACCCGCAGGCAGTAAGAACGCTTTTAATTAATAATTTTTGCGGGGTAAAAATCGACGGATCGAATGCCACGATTATTGGTAAGCGCCCCGGGGAATTTATCGCCGACCGTAACAATATCAGCCGGGTATGGATGGATCACGGAGTTTGGCCTTTAATTACTTTAGACTTGTATATCCACGAAACTGCGGATTGGGGGATTTTATTTTCACCGGCTACTTATTTTAGGAATCATCAGGTAAACCGGGCCAGGGATATTGATCATCACTGGAGCATGCAAGATGGCAGTTGTTTAAAAACAAAATCCGGCAAGATTTATTCAGGCACGGTGCTGGAACATTTGTTGATCCAGAACCTGGTGCAGTTTTATAATGTTGGGGCGCATAATCATGTGCGCCTGGAGGGTGCGGATTGGAATGATGGTTTGGATATGGCTGGCGAATGCGGAGAGAGCGTTGCTTTTTCCTCAATGTATGCACAGAATCTTTTTACTTTGTCGCAGCTGTTGTTTAAATCCGGGGTCAAACATCTGGATGTGGCGCAAGAGTTAAAAATCCTGCTGGTTGATTTTAATTACTCGGATATTGCGAAAAAATCCAGGATACTAGAAAATTATTTTTCTAAAACTAAAGAGCATGTTTGCGGACGGAAAATCCGTTTAGATGCGTTAACCTTAAGTAAGGGGTTAATAAAAAAATCTCTCTGGATGAAGGCGCATATCCAAAAGAGCGAATGGCTAAAAATTGGTTTTTTTAACGGATATTATGATAACCGTAAACAGAGAGTGGACGGTAAGAAAGGGAATTTAACACAGATGACCTTGGCTTCCCAGGTGTTTCCGATTATGGGCCGGGTCGCTACTCCTGCTCAAATTAATAAAATATTATCGAACATCCACCGTTATTTATATGACCGTTCTGTCGGGGGGATCCGTTTAAATACCGATTTTAAGAAAGAGCAGCTGGATTTAGGCAGAGCGTTTTCTTTTGTCTATGGGGATAAAGAAAATGGAGCGGTGTTCAGCCACATGGTAATTATGCTGGCCTATGCTTTATATAAACAAGGTTACGCTCATCAAGGGTGGGAGGCGTTAAGCTCATTGTACAAATTGTCGGTCCATACCGCAAAAAGCAAAATTTATCCTTGCCTGCCGGAGTATTTTGATCGCGCCGGCCGGGGTATGTATGCCTATCTTACCGGTTCAGCCAGCTGGTTTATGCTTACTTTGCTCACCCAATCCTTCGGAGTAAGGGGCCAAAACGGAGACTTGTTGATCGAACCTAAATTCTCCAGAGAACAGTTCAAAACGGTAAAACAATTAAGTATCAGCCGGATCTTTGCCGGCAGGCGCTTAAAGATAGTTTTCTTTAATCCCAAGCGTTTGGAAAGCGGCAGATATAGTATTAAAGGTTTTAGCTTGAACTCAGAGCCGATTCCCGTTGAGCAAGAGGCTCAAGTAGTGGTTTCCAGAGAAGTGATTATCAGCCTGCCGAAAGATAAACTTAACCTAATTGAAGTATGTTTAGGGTAAAAAGGTAAGATCTTCTGGATTTATCCGGCCGCGCAGAAATGCGTAATTTTCCCTGCCCGCTGGAGGGAAAGACCCGCTTTTGACTAAATTATTACTTTACAATATATATTAATCTGGTTATAATAAAAACCTGGATAATTTATTTAAAATAAAATTAATCAACTCCGCACCTTCTTTGTCTTAATCGACCGAAGGCGCAGGGTTTGCATGAATAATCAAAAAGAAGGTGCGCAGTGGAAAAGCAGATCTTAAAATTAGGATTACCCAAAGGTAGCCTGCAGGAATCTACCTTTAAGATGCTTAAAAAGGCGGGATTTAATGTCAATTTGTCCAATTCGCGTTCTTATTTTCCGTCGATAGATGATGTCCAGATCCAGCCGGTATTGTTACGGGCCCAGGAGATGTCGCGTTACGTCCAGGATGGGGCCCTAGATTGCGGAATCACCGGTAATGATTGGATTTTGGAGAATAAATCTGATGTGGTCAGGGTTACGGATTTAACTTATGCTAAACAAAGTTTAAATAAGGTGAGATGGGTTTTGGCTGTGCCCGCAGATTCCGGAATCAAAAAAATCAAAGATTTAGAAGGGAAGCGGATTGCTACCGAGCTGGTTAATGTTACCAAAGAATATTTTCAGAAAAATAAAGTAAAGGTTGAGGTGGAATTCAGCTGGGGAGCGACGGAAGTTAAAGTCTCCGGCGGCCTGGTAGATGCGATTGTGGAGTTAACCGAAACCGGCAGTTCCCTGCGGGCGAATAAATTAGTGGAGATTGCCACGCTTTGTGAGTCAACTACCCAATTCATTGCTAATCACCGCGCTTATAAAGATGTCTGGAAAAAATCGAAGATGGAGCAGATCGCTCTGCTTTTAAAAGGAGCGATTACCGCCGAAGACAAGGTTGGCTTAAAGATGAACGTGAAAAAAGAAAATCTTAAAGCCGTGCTGGCCCAGCTTCCGGCTTTAAAGAAGCCGACCATTTCGGGGTTAAGTGATGATGGCTGGTTTGCTATTGAGACAATTATCGACGAGAAAGTAGTGCGGGTATTAATCCCGGCTTTGAAAGCCAAAGGCGCGCAGGGGATTATCGAATATCCGTTAAATAAAGTTATTTATTAACGAGTAACACCCGGCGCTTATTGGTGTTGCGCCGGTGTGCCCCAGGTGGGGGCAGGAGAAGTAGTCATGCCTTGTGGAAAGAAAAGAAAAAGACAGAAAATCAAAACCCATAAACGTAAGAAATTACGTCGTCGGTTGCGCCACTTGAAGAAAAGAGCTTGGGGCGGTAAAGGTTAAGTTGCGCTCTTTCTGAATAAGAAGGAGCACGCAAAGCCTGGTTTTGATTTCGGGATAATATATCAGAAGGATACCTTGAAGTTCAGATATCTTAACAGTGTAATCTGTTTCTGCCTTACCTGGGCCTTAAGCGTTTTACCCGCACAGGCTCAAGATACGCATAGGACAGCAGGCCATGGTTTAGCTTCTAATATCCGAGGCCAAAAGCTAAGCAGGGATAGCCGGGTTCCTTTTAGTTTCAGCCAAAGCCAGAAAAAAGATGCCCAAAGTTTAAGCCGCTATATTTTAGGGGTTTATTACGAGAATTTGGGGGATTTAGAAGAAGCAGCCGGAGAATATCAAAAGGCATTAATTAACGATCCGCAAAGCTCTTTGTTACATTTGAATTTGGCGTCAATTCTTATCCAGAAAGATAATTTAGTTCAAGCGGTTAAAGAATTGAAGAAATCGATTGAGCTGGATGCGGAAGCGGTGCAGCCGCATGCGTTACTGGCTTTAGTTTATGCCGCCGGCGGCAACTCGGATTTAGCAGTCGGAGAATATACTCTGGCGTTAGAGAATGCCACGAAGTTTGAGCCAGAGAATATTAATATCTATAAGGGTTTAGGTGAAATTTACCTGCAGCAGAAGAAACTAAAACAAGCTGAGAGTATTTTTAGACTGGTTATCGGGATCGCCCCGGATGATGCTCAAGCTCACTTTTTTCTGGGTGACATCTATTACGAATTAAAAAATTATTCTTCCGCGGAGAAAGAGTTAAAGAGCGCGGTAAAATTAAAGCCGGATTACCACGAGGCTTTAAATTTTTTAGGTTATTTTTATTTGGAACAGAATCGAAATATAGAGCAGGCGGGCGCGCTGATCCGGCAGGCGCTTGGGTTTGATCCGGAAAACGGCGCTTACATCGATAGTTTAGGATGGTTTTATTATAAAAAAGGAAAATTTAAGGAAGCCTTAAACTATCTGGAAAAAGCAGCATCACTTATAAATGACCCGGAAGTTTATGATCATTTAGGGGATGTTTCTTTAAAGTTGGGTAATTCTGAAAGCGCAAAAATTAATTGGGAGAAATCCCTTAAATTAGATGCTCAGCAGGATAAAGTAAAAATGAAGCTGTTTAAGCTCACCCGTGATGGCAAATAAGCAGTTAACCACAGAAGAATTAGTTGTGCAGGCCCGCCAGATTCGGCGTTTAATTATCCAAATGCTGGCAAATGCCGGTTCAGGCCACCCCGGAGGAAGCCTTTCCGCCGCAGATTTAATTACCGCATTATATTTTAACGTTTTACGTTTTAATCCGGCTGATCCGCTTTGGCCGGACCGGGATCGTTTTCATATGTCTAAAGGACATTGTTGTCCGCTTTGGTATGCGGTTCTGGCCCAGACCGGTTATTTCCCGAAAGAAAAATTATTTACTTTGCGTAAATTTGGTTCCATGCTCCAAGGACATCCGGACCGTAAAACCCCGGGGGTGGAATCCGCTTCCGGTTCTCTCGGCCAGGGGCTTTCTATTGCTCTAGGGATGAGCCTGGCGGCCAAAGTGGATAAAAAAGATTACCGGGTTTATTGCTTACTGGGGGACGGAGAACTTCAGGAAGGCAGTGTTTGGGAGGCCGCGATGGCCTGCGCGCATTTTTCCTGCGACAACATCTGCGCTATTTTAGATGCCAATGGCTGTCAGATCGACGGAAGATGTGAAGATATTATGGGCATAGAACCTTTAGCTGCTAAGTGGGAGGCTTTTGGTTGGCAGGTTATTCAGATTAACGGGCATGATATGCAGCAGATTCTTGCGGCGTATGATCAGGCTAAGACGGTTAAAAATAAACCTACGATTATTATCGCCCGGACGATAAAGGGCAAAGGCGTTTCTTTTATGGAAGGAGTGGTCGGTTTCCACGGCCGGGCGCCTACTCAAGAAGAAGCTCAAAAAGCTTTAAAGGAATTAACCTAGATCCCTGGCTGAATCTACCCGGAATTTTAGAAATTCTAGGGTAAGCGCGGGATAAATTCGCGCATTGATTTACTCGTATTTTTCGTACCCGTAAATCAAGCGCTCATTTAATGGCAGAACAGTTTTATCAAAGAGATATTTACGGCCAGGCATTGGTTAAGCTTGGGGCATTGAATAAGAATGTCGTGGTTTTGGACGCGGATTTATCCAGCTCTACGCGGACCAATCTTTTTGCCAAACAGTTCCCGGATAGATTTTTTAATTTTGGAGTGGCGGAGCAGAATATGATGGCGACTGCCGCCGGGCTTGCCAGTTGCGGTAAGATGGTTTTTCTTTCAACTTTCGCCGTATTTGCTTCCGGCCGGGCCTGGGATCAAGTGAGGGTTTCTTTAAGTTATAATAATTTTAATGTTAAGATCGTCGCCACGCATGCCGGGATCACTGTCGGCCCGGATGGAGCCAGCCACCAGGCGCTTGAAGATATCGCTCTGATGCGGGTATTGCCGAACATGAATATTATTGTTCCCGGAGACGGGCCGCAGACTGAAGATGCGATCATGGCGGCTGCCAATAATCCGGGGCCATTTTATGTCCGTCTAGGCAGATCTAAAGTTCCGACTATTGAAAATAAGGGGGTGTTTAAGTTCGGCCAAGCGCAGTTACTATCTGAAGGCAATGATGTTTCTATTGTTGCCTGTGGAATGATGGTTGTTCAGGCGATAGAAGCCGTAAAAAGTTTGGCGGCCAAAGGTATTAAGGCCCGTTTGATTAATCTACATACGATTCGTCCGATTGATCGTGAAATTATTCTTAAAGCCGCCCGAGAAACCAAATTGATTATTGCTTGTGAAGAGCACAGTATTTTTGGCGGATTAGCCTCCAGTATTGATGAAGTGGTTGCCGAGAATTTCCCGGTTAAGGTTATGCGTGTGGGTGTGCGTAACCGTTTCGGCCAATCGGGTGATCCGGAAGAGCTTCTAAAAGAGTATAATTTAACCAGCCTGGATATTGAGAAAGTAGTTCTAGCTAATATCTCTAAAAAGTAAGTTTATGAGATATGCCCCTGTATCTTTAACCGTTAAATCCTTCGCAAAACTAAACCTCTATCTGCAGGTCTTAAATAAACGAAAAGATAACTTCCATAGTCTAAGCACTTTGTTTGTGCGGGTTGATCTGGCGGATACCATAATTTTGAAAAAAAGTAAAGATGGCTCTATTAAGATCAAATCCTCCAGCCGCCAAGTGCCCAAGGATAAGACTAATCTTTGTTACCGCGCCGCGGCATTATTAAAGCAAGAATATAACTTGAATTCGGGTATAGAGATAGGGCTTAAGAAATGCATACCTGTAGGCGCGGGATTGGGGGGAGGTTCTTCTAATGCCGCCAGCGTGCTTCTGGGATTAAATAAATTCTGGAATTTAAATTTAACTAAGGCTGAACTGGTAAAATTAGGGGCAAAATTAGGCAGCGATATCCCGTTTTTTCTGCATCAGGCGAAATTTGCTTTAGGTAGCCAGCGGGGCGATAAAATTAAGCCCCTGATCTCTTTAAATAAGCTTAAGCTTTGGTTTATCCTAGTCTATCCCAATTTTAAAGTTTCTACACCTTTAATCTATCAGAAATTTGATGCTTATTCTTTAGCCGGCAAGAGTTTTTCTCGGTTGACCCCGCACCTTGAGGAAATTCAAGACGGTAGAAAGCTGAAAATAAAACAAGGTGCGGGGTTGACAAGGCTACCGTGTAATGTTAAAATATTAACTTCGCAGATGTTAAAAAAAGGCCGGGGGTTTGAGGCGCAGTGCCTTTTTAACAGTTTAGAGGCGGTTACCTCTAAGTTGTATCCCGTAGTTAACCAGGTTAAAAACACCCTTTCCGGTATGGGTTTAGAAAAAGTAATGATGTCCGGAAGCGGCCCAACGGTATTTGCTGTCTGTAATTCTTGTGCGCAGGCTCAAAGATTAAGGAGCAAATTGCGCAGGCAGTATAGATCTTGGCAGGTTTTTGCGGTTTCTAACGTATAATACTGGCAAGTTTATCTATAAGTTTAGCTATCAGAGGCTAAACTATCAGCAGACTGCTAAAGCAGCCAGGGGGTCAGGCGTGGAGATAACTGAAGTTAGGGTAATATTAAAAGATTCCCAGGATAAAAAATTAAAAGCTTACGCCACTGTTACTTTTGACAATGTTTTTGTAGTCAGGGATATTAAAGTGATCGAAGGAGGCTCGGGGTTATTTATTGCTATGCCTTCCCGGAAAGTAAAGCATGCCTGCCCTAAGTGTGCTTTCAAAAATGAATTGCGCAGTAAATATTGTAATCAATGTGCTGCGCCTCTGCCGGTGGAAGTTAATTCGCTTCGGGCAGAAGAAATACCCAGCAGTCAGGCTGAGCATAGAGATATTGCCCATCCGATAACGCAAGTTTTTAGGGAGCACCTGCAGAAAAAAGTCCTTGAGGTCTATGCTCAGGAAAAAGCGAAGGTGCATTCTGGCCCGGCAGCATAATAGCAACACCTTAAAATCTAAGTTTAGTTTAAAGATTTTGGACGAAATCCTGTATTAAAAAAAATCAGCAGGAACGTCTGTGATGAAAAATTGGGATGTCGTCCAATGGTAGGACTCCAGAATTTGGGTCTGGCTATCATGGTTCGAATCCATGCGTCCCAGCCAAATTTTTGTAGAGAAGCCCTGGAAGGAAAAATGCCAAAGCAGATAGAAAAAAAAGTGGCGGTAATAATTTTAGCTGCGGGTAAAAGTACGCGGATGAAATCGGAACTGCCTAAAGTATTACATAAACTTTGCGGACGCCCGATGTTAGGTTATGTCCTGGATTTAGTAAAATCCCTCAACCCGGCGCAGGTCGTTGCTGTTTTAGGTTATAAGCAGGAATTAGTGCGTAAATTTGTACCCAGCGGAGTTAAAATTGCCATCCAGAAAAAACTTGTCGGTACTGCAGATGCGGTAAAAACAGGCTTGGCGGCTTTAAGCGGTTTTAAAGGCACGGTACTTATTCTTTACGGAGATAATCCCCTTTTAAAGAAAGAGACGCTTAAAAAACTCTTGGATTACCACTTTGAGAACAATGTCGATGCTACCTTATTAACGGCGCAGTTGAAAAAACCTTTCGGATACGGACGGATTGTGCGCGATAAATATTCCAGTATTTGCGGTATAGTCGAAGAAAATGATGCGGATGAAGCGCAAAAAGACATTAAAGAGATCAATACCGGAATTATGGCGTTTAAAAAAGAAAGCTTGCTGGCTAATTTGGCAAGCATCCGGCCGAACAACCGCAAAAAAGAATATTATTTAACCGATATCATCGAGATTCTTGCCAGGAAGAAATATCTGGTTGATGGTTTAAAAATCCCGGATCCCGGCGAAGCCCTGGGAATTAACACTCGCGCCGAACTTGCTCAAGCTAATACTCTTATGCAGAAAACAATTAATGATAAATTAATGCAGGCAGGCGTAACCCTGGTTGATCCGGCAACCACCTTTATTAATTTCGGTACCAAGATCGGCCAAGATACAGTGATTTATCCCTTTACAGTAATCGAAAGGGATGTTAAAATTGGAAAGCGTTGTTTCGTGGGTCCTTTTGCGCACCTGCGTGAAGGTGTCGAGCTGGGAGATGATGTAACTGCCGGCAACTTTATTGAAATGGTGCGTTCCCGGATTGGCACTAAAACATTCGTTAAACATTTTTCTTACCTTGGCGATACTTCTGTAGGCTCAAATGTGAATATTGGAGCCGGGACAGTTACGGCTAATTTTGATGGTAAGGATAAGCACCATACGTTAATTAATGACAATGTCAATATCGGTTCGGATACTATTATTGTTGCTCCGGTGAAAATCGGGAAATTTGCCATGACCGGATCCGGAACGGTAGTGACTAAAAATGTTCCGGAAAAAACAGTAGTCGTAGGAGTTCCGGGCAGAGTTTTAAGGAAGAGGTAGATAGGTCTTGTTTAAGGCGGAAGATAATCTTTAACAAGTAAAGTTGCAAAATATAAATTAAATAAGAAAGAAGGTGCGGAGTGGATAAATTAGCGGTTTTTAGCGGTAACGCAAATCTGGATTTAGCGCAAAGTATTTGCAAGGATTTAAAAGTTAAACTGCAGGATGCCCTGGTGGGCAGGTTTAGCGAAGGCGAGATCCGGGTTAAGATTAATGAGAATGTGCGCGGTAAAGATGTTTTTATTGTCCAGCCGACCTGTCCGCCTTCCAACGATAATCTGATGGAATTATTAATTATGATCGATGCGCTACGCAGGGCCTCGGCGCATCGGATCACCGCGGTAATCCCTTATTTTGGTTATGCGCGCCAAGACAGGAAAGACCAGCCGCGCGTGCCGATTACGGCAAAATTAGTGGCTAATCTTTTAACCACCGCCGGAGCTAATCGAATTCTGACTATGGATTTACATGCCGGGCAGATCCAGGGTTTTTTTGATATCCCGGTGGATCATTTATATTCCGTGGGTGTGTTTGTGGATTATTTTTCTAAAATGAATATTAAAGATCTGGTGGCGGTTTCTCCCGATGTGGGAAGTATTAAAATGGCCAGGGCTTATGCTAAAAGAGTTTCTGCCGGGTTAGCGATAATTGATAAGCGGCGGGTTTCTCCGGAAAAGGCCGAGGCTATGCACATTATGGGCGAAGTTGAAGATAAGAATGTGATTATCGTTGATGATATGATTGCCACCGGCAGTTCGTTAATTGAAGCTGTGGGGGCGCTGAAAAAAGCCAAAGCCAAAACTATTTACGCGGCAATTACGCATGGAATTTTATCCGGGCCGGCCATTGGGCGTATTGATGAATGCAAGGGCCTGGAAAAGTTATTGATTACCGATAGCGTGCCTTTATCAGAAGAAAAGAAAAATTCCAAGATTCAGGTGCTTTCGGTGTCCAGCCTTTTGGCTGAAGCAATAAAAAGAATACACAATGAAGAATCAGTTAGCTGCCTATTTGATTAACAATAAAGAAGAGTACTTGTTGGTCGGCAACAAGTATAATTTGCGCATTAACTTGCTCAGGCTAGCGTGTTTGTAAGTTAAGCGCTCATTAAGAAAGGTTAAAATGGAAGAGATCGTTTTAGAAGCAGAGTTAAGAGAGGGTAAAGGAAGGGCTAAAGCTAAAGATCTGCGCGAGAGCGGATATTTGCCCGCTGTGGTTTATTTTCACGGTAAAGATGCTTTATCGGTTAAAATTTCCCGCGGTTCACTTTTAAAATTGGTGCACCAACATCGTTTGGAAAGCGTGATTATTAATTTAAAAATCAAAGATGATAAAAAAGCTAAAGGCCGGCCCTGCCTGGTTAAAGAGATTCAATATGATCCGGTGCGTGAGGACATTATCCATGTGGATTTTAATGAAATTTCATTAACCGAAGCCATTAAAGTTAATGTTTCTGTTGTGACTAAAGGTGAGGCGATCGGCGTTAAGCAGGAGGGTGGATCTTTGGAACATTTACTTTGGGAGGTGGAGGTAGAATGCTTACCTACGAATATTCCTAAAGAAATACAAGTAGATATCACCGCGCTTAAAATGGGCGACGCGATCCATGTTAAAGATGTAGTTTTTCCGGAAGGAGTTAAACCTTTAAATGACCCGACAGCGGTAGTCTTACATGTTGTGGCTCCGATGAAGGAAGAGGTGCCGGTCGAAGGAGCTGAAGGTGAGACAGCCGCCGAGCCCGAAGTAATTAAAGAAAAGAAAGAAGTTCCTGGTGATGCCGCTCCAGCTGAAGGAGCTAAGGATAAAGACAAGGATAAAGACAAGGATAAGAAATAAATTCCTGGCGGAGTAGGTTTAAATAAATGATTTCTGACGGGACAAAATTGATTGTGGGTTTAGGGAATCCCGGTTTAATTTATGCCGCTAGCCGCCACAACATCGGTTTTAGGGTTTTGAAATCTTTAGCCGGTTCTTTGAAGATTAATTTTAGCCGGGATCGTTTAGCCGCAGCATTAGTGGGTAAAGATAGAATATTCCAACAGGAATTGATCTTGGCCTTGCCGCAGACTTATATGAACTTAAGCGGCATTGCCGTTTGCGCTTTGGTTAAGAAATTTAAGATCGATCCGCAAAATCTTTTAGTGGTTTGCGATGATCTAGACCTGGAACTGGGAGTGATGAAGATCCGGCCGCAGGGCTCCAGCGGCGGGCAGCGCGGTCTGGAATCGATCATTGAGCGTTTGGGGACGCGGGATTTTTGCCGGCTGCGTGTTGGAATCGGACGGCCGCCGGATAAGCAAGATGCCGCCAGATATGTCCTTTCGGGTTTTTTACGCAAGGAAAAAACGGTGGCCAAACAGATAGAAGAGGATGCCGCCGGCTGTTGTTTGAGTTGGTTAGAGAACGGCATAGAGCAAACTATGAACACTTTTAATACAAGCTTTACCAGCAGGCAGGAAGCAGAATCTAAACTAGTTAACAGAAAGAGAGTGGAAAATGAATAAGTATGAAGCGATGGTAATTGTTAAACCGGATTTATCTGATGAAGATAAGAAAGCGTTATTTAAACAGATTGATGAAGCGATTATTAAAAACAGCGGATTGGTAACGCAATCAGGGGTTTGGGCAGAGAGGCGTAAATTTTATTTTCCGATCAAAAAATCTATGGAAGGAATTTATTATCTGGCCGCTTTTACCGCTCCGGCTCCGGCAATTAAGGAATTACGCAATACCTACAAGCTTAATGAAAATATCTTGAGGGTTTTAATTACCCGGATGGACAATTAAGCTTAAACTAAAACGTCCGCAATTTAGCGGACAGAAGGAATTGATATGGCCAGTTATAATAAAGTATTATTAATGGGCAACCTGACTAAAGATCCTGAATTGCGCTATACTCCGCAAGGGACGGCGGTAGCTAACTTGCGCATGGCGGTAAATCGTAAATACCGCGGCAAAGATCAGGAGCTAAAAGAAGAGGTTTGTTTTATTACCGCGGTAGTCTGGAACAAGCAGGCGGAAACCTGCAATCAGTATTTACATAAAGGAAGCAGCGTTTTCGTTGAAGGCCGTTTGCAGTCGCGTTCCTGGGAAGATACCACCGGAGCTAAACGCTCCGTAATTGAAGTCCGGGCGGAACGCGTGCAGTTTATGGGCGCTCCCGGTCAAGCTCGTAGTCAAGCTCCGGCGGCGGCGCCTGAGGGGTTATCTGAGGATTCAAGCAGTGAATCAACATGGTTAGCAGAAAGCGAGGATGAAACACATGAAGGTTAAAACTAGGGGTTTTGGAAAAGATAAAAAAATTATTAAAAAGAAGAAGGATTCGCTGGGTCCGGTAAGAAAAAGATTCTGCCGGTTCTGCGCGGATAAATTAGGCAGCATCGATTATAAGGATATCAAGAGATTGGAAGTTTTTATTACTGAGAAAGGTAAAATCAATTCTAGCCGTTTTTCCGGCAATTGCGCCAAGCATCAGAGGAGAATCAAGGAATTGATCAATAAAGCCAGATTTTTATCGCTACTTCCTTATACCCGATAATTGAAATGGACCCCGCACCTTCCAGATATTCGATGTTTAATATATTGAAGGATGTCGGGGAGTATTAGTATATAGATTATTAAGTAAGAAAGAAGGTGCGGGGTGGAAGTAATCTTGAATAAAGATGTAGAAAAGATCGGCCGGGCAGGCACGGTAGTCCGGGTTAAAGAGGGGTTTGCCCGGAATTTTCTTTTTCCGCAGAATTTGGCTAAACCGGCAACACCTGAAAGCCTTAAAAGATTAGAACAGGAACGGCTTGTTCGGTCTGCGCAGTCGGCTAAGCTGAAAGAGGAGTCCGAGTTAATCAAACAGCGTTTAAGCAAGGTCTCTTTAACCATTCCCGCGTTAACTCAAGGTGAAGAAAAATTATACGGCAGTATTCATGCCCATGAAATAGCCGAAGTTCTAAAAACGGAAGGCTTTTCTATCGATAAGAGCGCTATTGATTTGGCTGAACCGATAAAATCTTTGGGAATTTATGAGATACCGGTAAAGCTGCATCCCGAGGTAACCGCGATACTGAAGTTATGGGTAGTAAAGAAATAAAATCATAGAGACGGTTCTCTTCTAGCACTCTGTAGAGCCGCAAAATTTTGCGTCTCTACATTAAAGGTTGTTAAATATGGCTAAAGAATTAAATCTTGATAAACTCCCGCCGCAAAATCTTGATGCCGAAATGGCGGTATTGGGATCCATGTTATTGGATGAAGAAGCTGTTTCGATCTCCGCCGAAAAACTTGATGCTGCCTGTTTTTATAAAGATACCCACCGCAAGATCTTCCAGGCGATTATTGACCTTTACAATGCTAATAAAGCCGTAGATTTAATCACGCTAGCCGATACTTTAAAGAAAGATGGTTCGCTGGATGAGATCGGCGGTGCAAGCTACCTGACCTCTTTAGCTAATGCCGTACCCACTGCCGCTAATATTAATCATTATGCCGGGATTGTCCGCGAAAAATATATTCTCAGGTCGTTAATCAATAATTCGACCAAGATCATTTCAGTTTGTCATGAGAGCGAAGGCAATATCGCCGAAGTGGTGGATACCGCCGAAAAACTTATTTTTGAGGTCAGTGACCGGAAGAACCAAGGTACTTATCTGCACCTTAAGGAAATTGTTAAGGACAGTATTGAAACGATCGACCGGCTTTATCAGAATAAGGCGCATGTCACCGGGATCCCTACCGGTTATATAGATTTTGATATAAAAACTGCCGGCATGCAGCCTTCAGATTTAATTATTGTTGCCGGCCGGCCTTCCATGGGCAAAAGCGCTTTTGCTTTAGGTATTGCCGAATATGCCGGGGTAATCGAGAAGGTACCCACGGCAATTTTTAGTTTAGAAATGTCTAAAGAACAGCTGGTGCAAAGAATGCTTTGTTCGCACGCCCGGGTGGATGCGCATAAAGTCAGAACCGGATATTTAGCCACTAGTGATTGGCCGCGCCTGACTGCCGCTGCCGGAAAACTTTCTGAGGCGCCGATCTATATCGATGATACTCCGGCGATTTCAGTAATGGAGCTCCGTGCCCGCGCCCGGCGCCTAAAGTCGCACCATGGCGTTAAATTAATTATCTTGGATTACATGCAGCTAATGCGCGGTTCAGCTATGAATATGGAGAGCAGGCAGCAGGAGATCTCCGAAATTTCACGTTCCCTTAAAGCTTTAGCCAGGGAATTAAATGTCCCGGTAATTGCCATTAGCCAGCTATCCCGCGCTGTGGAGTCGCGTACCGATCACCGCCCGCAACTTTCAGATCTTAGAGAGTCAGGGGCAATTGAACAGGATGCCGATGTAGTCGTGCTGATTATGCGGGAGGAGTACTACAATCCTTCTCCGGATAATGCCGGCGTGGCCGAAGCAATTATCGCCAAACAGCGTAATGGCCCAGTGGGGAGTTTAAAACTGGCTTTTATCAAGGAATATACCCGGTTTGATAATTTGTCCCGGGTGGAATAATGCGGTTTTTCTGCAGTGATAATCAAAGTAAAAAATAGCTATATTTATTTGATTTAACTGGTTTAATCTTATATAATAATAAAAATGCGTAAACTCATCTGTGCACTTCTAACCGGACTGTTTTTCTTAAACTGCAGTTTTCTTGTTTTAGCTGAAGAAAATTCTACTGATCAAGCTGAGCAAAAAACAGCGATCGATTCCCAAGCTAATCTTATAACTACGGAAACTGCCTCTGCGGAAACCCCCGTAGTATCTGAAAGCACTCCTGCAACTACCGCAACTACTGAAACTACCGCCCCGGCAGTATTAAAAAATGTTACCGCGATAGAGGTTACCGGTAATAAATCTATTAGTACCAATGTTATTGTCTCTAAGATGAAGACGCGGATCGGTAGCGCGTATCTGGAGAATATTATTAGCGATGATCTAAAACGGCTTTATCTTTTAGGTTTTTTCAGCGATATCAAGATCGATACTCAGGATTATAAGAATGGTTTAAAAATTCTGATTAATGTCACAGAAAGACCGATCATTGAAAAGATTAGTTTTACGGGTATTAATATTATCAGCATGAAGGAAGATAAATTGAAACAGCAGCTTAAATCCAAGGAAACGCAGTACTTGGATTATCCGTCGTTATCCGAAGACATCCGGATCTTGAAAAAGATGTATGAAAAAATAGGTTATAGCCAAGCGGAGATCGCTTATAAAATTGAAGAAAATCCCCAGTTAAATAAAGCCAAAGTTATTTTTAACGTGGTTGAAGGTAAGAAGGTACGGATTAAGGATATTCTTTTTGAGGGTAATTCCGCTTTTGGCTCCGGGCGCATCCGGAAATTGCTTAAAACTAAGCGCGCCTGGTTTTTTAACGCCGGCGTTTTAAAAGATGAAGTACTCCTGGAGGATATTGAAAGAGTTAAATCTTTTTACCAGCGGGAAGGTTACACGGATGTTGAGGTTACTTATGAGGTAAAACCCGACGCGAAAAAATCTTTTTGGTTACGGGTTATCATTAAAATCAGTGAAGGCAAGAAATATCTGGTGGGCTCAGTGTCTGTCAATGGTAATCAGGCGGTAGCGGAAAAAGAAATTTTAAAGAATCTGACGGATTGTATTCCGGGAAAAGTTTTTAGCCAGGAAGCGATGAAAAAAGATTTGATCAGTATTCAGGGTTTGTATTTTGACCGGGGTTATATTTCTGCCCAGGTTCAGGAGTCGACTTTAGTTAACGTGGATACCGGCCGGGTAGATGTCACTTATGGGATTACGGAGAATCAGATTATTTATGTGGATAAAATTAAAATCCGCGGCAATATTAAAACTAAAGATTTGGTAATCCGCAGGGAAATGCGTATTCATCCCGGAGATAAATTTGACGGGGAAAAATTACGCCGGAGTAAAGAGAGGTTGACCAATCTAGGATTCTTTGAAGAGATAAGTTACGATACTGAAGAGACGCCTGAAAGCAATAAAAAGAATTTGGTAGTCGATGTAAAAGAGACTAAAACCGGAGCTTTTACTTTCGGCGGCGGCTATAGTACGGTTGATCAGTTTGTAGGCTTTGTTGAGGTAGAGCAAAAGAACTTTGATTGGAGAAACTGGCCTTATTTTACCGGCGCCGGGCAGAATATGAAAGTACGCGCTTCGATCGGAAGCGAAACGAATGGCCTGGACATAAGTTTTACCGAACCCTGGTTATTCGATTATCCGGTTTCTTTCGGATTTGATCTGTACCGCCGCACGCATGACCGGGATACTGATTCCGGGTATGGTTATGACGAAGAGGTAACCGGTGGTGATTTGCGTTTGGGTAAAGAACTTACTGAGTATTTAAGAGGCGATCTGACCTATCGGTTGGATCAAATCAAGATCAGTAACCCTTCCGATGATGCCTCGCAGGATTTAAAGGATGAAGTCGGTACAAACGTAATCAGCGTTATTTCTCCCAGCTTGACTTATGATTCCCGGGACAATGTTTTTAATGCCCGGAAAGGAAATTATCTTACCGGAACGGTTGATCTTGCCGGTTTAGGGGGAGATAAAAGTTACGTGAAGTTTTTCGGAAGGGCTTCGCATTATTTCCCGATGCCGCGTAATGCTGTGCTTGAAGTAAGAGGCAGGATCGGGCTGGCGGAGCCGTTCAGTGACACAGAAAAACTGCCGATCTATGAAAGGTTCTTTGCCGGCGGCGCCTATACGGTTAGAGGTTATGAAGAGAGAAGGGTTGGGCCGATTGATAAAGGTTCTGATGACCCTCTGGGCGGCGCTTCAATGGCGGTGGTAAACATCGAATATACTTATCCGTTATTTAGTTTTTTAAGAGTGGCGGCATTCTATGATATAGGTAACGTTTGGGAAAAGGCGGGAGATATTTTCTCATCCAAAGATGCCAACGGAGTGATCAATTCCGGAGGTCTTAAATCCAGTTTCGGTATCGGTTTAAGAATTAATACTCCGATCGGCCCGATTATGCTGGATTATGGCATCCCGCTGGATAAACCCGCCGGCGAAGATTCTAAAGATAGCGGCCGGTTCCATTTCAGCGCCAGCCACGGGTTCTAATAAATAATTATTAACAAATACCTTTACAACAGGCAGGCTAAGCAAGAGATTGCGGCAAAGTTGTTTAGGTAAACCAGGAGGAAGTAGAAATGAAAAAAACAGCAGTAGTTTTAGGAGGGTTGATCATCGGTTCAGTTTTATTTTTAGGTAGCGCGTTTGCTGCAGATAAGTTTGCTTATATTGATTTAAGCCGGACTTTTAGCGAGTATAATAAAACTAAAGGGTATGACAAGACCCTAAGCGATAAAGAAAAGGTGTATACCGACGAGCGTGATAAAAAAGTCGCGGATCTGAAAGCTTTTCAAGATAAAGTAAGTTTGCTTAATGATAAAGAAAGAGAAGCCAAGGGCGCGGAACTCCAGGCCAAAGTAAAAGATTTCCAGGAATATGATAAGCAGAAACAGGGTGATTTACGTAAAGAGCAGGAAGAAAAGATGAAGGAGATCCTCAAGGATATCGAGGAAGCAGTAAAGAAATATGCCGAAAAAGAAGGCTATACTCTGGTGTTTAATGACCGGGTTTTAGTTTATCAGACCAAAAGCATGGATATTACTAATCAAATTGTTGCTGCTTTGAATTCTGGTAAAAAATAAATTGAAGTTTATTAATAAAAAAATTAACATGTTTCGCTAATGGAAAAAACCCTAAAGGAAATAGCTCAACTCATCGACGGTAAAGTCGTCGGTAATGGGGATGTTTTGATTACGGGAGCCTCCGGAATTAGAGAGGCATCCGAAGGGGATATTACTTTCCTGGCTAATTCTAAATATAGCTCTTTGATGGATAAAACGCGCGCAGCAGCAATTATCACTTCAGCTGAAGCGCAGAATACGGATAAACCGATTATTCTAACCCAGAATCCCTCCCTGGCTTTTGTTAAAATTATCCAGATGTTTACTCCTGATGATGCCGGACATCCCAGCGGGATAGATTTTACCGCGATGATCGGCAAGAACGTTACTCTGGGCAAGAATGTAACGATCGGGGCATATTCGGTGATCGGAGATAATGCTGTCATCGGGGACAATGCTATCATCTATGCCGGTTGTTATATCGGCCACCACACTAAAATAGGTGATCAGGCATTAATTTATCCGCATGTTTCAATCCGTGAACGGATTAGTATCGGCAGCCGCGTGATTATTCATTCCGGGGCAGTGATCGGTTCGGATGGTTTCGGGTTTATTACGATCAAAGAAACGCATCATAAAATTCCGCAAGTAGGGACGGTTGAGGTGCAGGATGATGTAGAGATCGGGGCTAATGTAACTATTGACCGGGCGCGTTTTGACAAAACGATTATTGGGCGGGGTACTAAGATTGATAATTTGGTGCAGATTGCCCATAATGTTATTATTGGTGAAAATTCTTTGATCGTGGCCCAGGTGGGTGTTGCCGGCAGCGCGATCATCGGCAAGAATGTAACTTTAGGCGGACAGTGCGGGATAGTCGGCCACATTAAACTCGGCGATAATTCGATTGTCACGGGGCAATCCGGGGTGGCTAAATCTGTTCCGGAAAATACCATGGTTTCGGGTTATCCGGCGCGGCCTTTTATGACGACTCAAAGGGTTAACGCTAGTTTGCAGAACCTGCCGAAATTATTTAATACGGTCAAGGAACTGAAAAGAAAAATTGAAGAACTCGAAGAAAGACTAAAGGATAAATAAATGGACAATCAGAAGACAATTGCTAATGAAGTTACGCTTAAGGGTGTCGGCATTCATACTGGTAATAAGGCGAATGTGACATTTAAGCCGGCTGAGGTGGATTCCGGGGTAACTTTCATCCGTATGGATGTTCCGGGGGCTCCCCGCATCAAAGCCGATGTTGGATCTTTATTGCTGGCGCCTAAGTTCAGCCGCCGTTCTTCGATCGGTAACGAGCAGGCAGAGGTGCAGACTATTGAACATCTGATGGCGGCGCTGTCCAGTTTAGGCATAGACAACATTGATATCCAGATCGACAATAACGAAGTTCCCGGTTTAGACGGCAGCGCGATGAATTTTGTTGAAGCATTGGAAAAAGCAGGATTAAAGCAGCAGGAAAAACCAAAGTATGTTTATGCGATTAAGGAACCGATCTGTATCCAAGAAGGCGCCAGTTCCATTACTATCCTTCCGGATAAAGAGTTTAAGATTTCATATACTTTGAATTATGATCATCCGCTGTTGTCAGCGCAATTTTTAGAGATTTCAGTTAATGCCGAAGTTTTTAAAACTTCGCTTGCTCCGGCCAGAACCTTTTGCCTGGAGAGTGAAGCCAGCCAGTTACAAAATCAAGGTTTAGGTCTAGGGGCTAATTACGAAAATACATTAGTGGTGGGTAAGACGGGCGTGGTTAAGAATAAACTCAGATTTCAGGATGAGTTTGTCAGGCATAAGATCCTGGATCTAATCGGAGACCTTTATTTGGCCGGCGGGCCTTTCTGCGGCCACGTGGTAGCTTTAAAGAGCGGGCATTCTTTAAATTTGAAGATCGCTCAGAAGATTTATGAGCAGAGGTTAAAAACGCAAGGCGCAGCAGGCAGCCCCGAGGTTTTAGATGTAAATCAAATTATGAAGATTATTCCGCACCGGCAGCCTTTTTTATTTGTCGACCGGGTAACCATTTTAGAAAAAGGTAAGCGCGCTACGGGAATCAAAAATGTAACGATCAACGATTATTTTTTTAAAGGCCATTTTCCCGGCCGGCCTGTAATGCCGGGGGTGCTGATTGTAGAAGCTATGGCCCAGGTAGGCGGGGTCATGATGTTGGCTTCGGAAGAAAATAAAGGGAAGCTGGCTTTCTTTTTGTCTATTGATAATGTAAAATTCCGTAAACCGGTAATTCCCGGGGATCAATTAGTCCTTGAGGTAGAAGCGATTAAAGTAAAATCTAAAACCGGGCAGGTTCGCGGCCGGGCATTAGTTGACGGCAAGGTAGTCACGGAAGCGGATTTTGTCTGCGCTTTGGTTGAAAATTAATTATGTCAATACATTCCAGTGCAATAATATCTCCTAAAGCAAAATTAGCCGGCAATGTTAGCGTGGGCGCCTTTAGTATAATCGGCGATAAAGTGACCATCGGAGCGGATACTAAAGTTGGGGCGCATTGCGTTATCGAAGGCAATACGACGATCGGTAAAAATTGTGAAATATTTACCGGGGCTGTAATCGGCAGCCGTCCGCAAGATTTAAAATTTAAAGGCGAAGAAGTATTTTTAGAGATCGGTAATAACAATATTATCCGCGAGTATTGCACCATGAATCCGGGAACCGGGGAAGGCGCAAAGACTATCGTGGGGAATGATAATCTGCTGATGGCTTATTCACATGTTGCCCATGATTGCCGGGTGGGTAACGGCTGTGTTTTGGCTAATAATAGCACTTTAGCCGGGCATGTCAGTATTGAAGATAAAGCTGTTATCGGCGGAATTGTTGCTATTCATCAATTCGTACGCATCGGGATGTTGGCAATTATCGGAGGATGTTCTAAGGTTGTGCAAGATATTCCTCCGTTTTCCACCTGCGACGGGCATCCGGCGCGGGTCTATGGATTAAACCTTATCGGTTTAAGGCGTAAAGGCATTTCACATGATGCGATTAAAAAAATTGATCAGGCTTTTAAACTAATATTTAATTCCGGGTTATCTATTAAGCATGCTTTGGAAAAGGTAGAAAAAGAAGTAGAAGAGACTGAAGAGATAAACTACCTGGTTGAATTTGTTAAAAGTTCTGAGCGTGGTTTAACCCGCTCCTGCCGTTAAATCCGCCGAAAATACCTAAGACTTTCGAGAGTTTTAAGTATTGTTTCTGAGGCGAAAGCTTCCTTAAGGAATATATGAAAAAAATAGGATTGATTGCCGGAAACCGGAAATTCCCTCTGCTTTTTGCCGCCAGCGCCAGAAAGAAAGGCTGTAAGATCATCGCGGTGGCCATTAAAGGCGATACTTCCCCAAAATTAAAAAAACTAGTTGATAAGATCTATTGGCTTAAGCTTTCTGAGTTCCGGAAAATGTTTGATATTTTTAAGTCCGAAGCCGTAGAAGGGGTAGTCATGGCCGGACAGATCAGTCCGCGCCGGCTATTTAGCAAAGAAACTCAATTCAGCCCGGAATTAAAGCAAATTTTAGATACCCTTAAAGATAAAAAAGCGGATACCTTATTTGGAGCGGTGGCTCAAAGGCTGGAAGCTGCCGGATTGACGCTTCTGGATTCTACTACTTTTGTCGAAGAGTATCTGCCTAAAAAAAGTACCCTTACCAAGCTGGAACCGGATTTTGATACCTGGGAAGATATTTATTTTGGTTTAAGTTTAGCTAAAGCGGTAGCCAGCTTGGATATCGGCCAGACAGTTGCCGTGAAAAGCAAGGCGATTGTGGCGGTTGAGGCTTTTGAGGGGACAGACAACTTAATCCGCCGGTCAGGCAAGGTCGGCCGCGGTAAAGTAGTAATTGTGAAGGTTAGTAAACCTAAGCAGGACATGCGTTTCGATATTCCGGTAGTCGGATTAAATACCGTTAAGAATTTAGTAAGAGCTAAATGCAAATGTCTGGCTTTTGAAGCCGGTAAAACACTTTTTATTGACCGAAAAGAAAGTATAAGGTTAGCGGATAAAAAAGGCCTGATTATTGTCGCGGTATAAAATTTCTTGACAGCGGTTATTTGTAGTGTAAGAATATATCTCAAGTTTCCGCCTAAAAACTATATCAAAATTCTCTAGAATTTTGATATAGCCGGCGGAATAAATTCGTCCGTTATAGTTCACTGGCGGACTCATTTAAAGGAGGGAAATATGCCACGGATAGCTGAAGCAAAACCAACGGAATTTAAGTTATATTCCCCTGGGGCCAAGAAGGTTGTGGTTTCCGGAAGCTTTAATAAATGGGATACCAAAAAGTTGCTGGCTAAAAAGGATAGTAAGGGTACTTGGTCAGCCAAAGTTGCTCTTAAACCGGGCAGGTATGAGTATAAATTTATCGTAGACGGCAACTGGATAAATGACCCGCATTGCACTTCTTGTGTAGCCAACTCACTGGGTTCACACAACTGCGTGGTTGAGGTTAAATAAGCAGTATCTTAAAGCAAATAGAAAAACTTCAGGGCGCTACTTAAATAGGTAGCGCCCTGTTCCTTGTCCGGCTGACGCCGAATGAGGATTCCGCCAAAACTAAAGAGGTTTAGAATTATGAAATATATTTACGGGCCGATAAAATCCCGCCGCTTGGGTTCTTCCTTAGGTTTAAGCTTAAGCAGCGATAAAATATGCGATCTAGACTGTATCTATTGCCAATGGGGCAGCGTTGGTAGAACAGTCCTGGAAAGAAAAGAGTACGCCAGCGTTAATCAAATTATCCAGGAATTAAAGATCTGGATAAAGGAAAATCCCCAAAAAACCAAAGAGTTAAAATTTGTTACTCTCTCCGGCTTGGGTGAGCCGACATTAAATACCTGTTTTGGAGAATTAATTGATCAGGTAAAAGAGATTACCGGTTTGAAAATCGCGGTAATTACTAATTCTACCCTCCTGGGAGATCCTGCTGTCCGCCAAGGTCTGCGTAAAATAGATCTAATTGTGCCTTCTTTGGATGCGGTTGACCCGGAAATATTCAAGAAAATCGACCGGCCCCATGCCGGTATAAATTTGAGCCAGATCATTGAAGGTTTGGTTGCTTTTAGAAAAGAATTCCAGGGTCAGATTTGGCTTGAGGTAATGCTGGTGAGCGGTGTTAATGACGATTTGAAACATATTGAAGATTTGAAAAAGGTAATTCAGCGTATAAATCCGGATAAAATTCAGCTTAATTCTCCGGTGCGCTCGACTGCCGAGAAAAACGTCGTTTGTGTTGAAAAAGCTAAATTAGAAAAGATCAAAGAGATTTTGGGAGATAAGACGGAGATAATTTAATGCGCCTATAGCTCAATTGGATAGAGCATCTGCCTTCGGAGCAGAGGGTTGGAGGTTCGATTCCTCCTAGGCGCATGATAAGTAACCGGGTACGTGTCAGCAAATAGACTATTTAGGCATAGAATTCATCCGGATATACGTATGGTATATAGGTAAGAACGTAAGTTATTGTACTGCAGCATTAATCTTCTCTGATCTAGATAATTTGATCCAAAAAGTAGGCCAGAAAATAGATGAAACCGCTTTCTTTTTACTCTTAATTTAACTTGACAAATCACCTAAATAATGGTAAATTTCTAATACAAAGTAAGGTAATATATTCGGGATCCTTTGCTGGAGGGCAAAGGAGCCACGTGTTTTAACCGGATAAGACCGAAATTTGATCTGTCCGGTTTTTTATTTTTTATTGAATTTGAAGCTAAATAATGTTAAAATTATGACAATGCAGAAAATATTTAAAATATTTATTTTAAGTTTGATGCTGGCAGTTTCAGCAACTTTCTGCGGCCAGGCTTTTGCCGCTTTTGATCTAAGCTATACGTTTGATGAGGGCGGGTCCCGGTTGGAATTTGACCGGAATAACTATTCGCGCGGAATAACTTTTACCACATCCAATGATACCGCTAATAACCGTTATGAAATACGCCAACGCTTTGAAAGCCCGCTTAGGAATCGCGATAATCCTTCCGTTATTATCACTGACAACTTTGTAGTTAGAGGGTTGCGTGGTTCAAATCGCTACGGGGATCTACGCCTCCCCAGCGGAGATACCGCGGTAAAAAATGACGAACTTATTTATGTTTCTAATCCCGCCGGAACAGCGGATGCGTTTACTCTGGTTTATGGGGTTATAAATTCTCAAGACATCGCTCCCGGTTATTATACCGGCCGGGTTACGTTAATTTTAAACCCGATTAATTCATCGGCGCTGCCGGTGACCAAAGTCATTGAGGTTTATGTGAATATTCCCAACGATGGAGGTTCTTTGTCAGTAACGGTAGCCCCGGCAGAAGGAGCAAGTTCAATTATCCTTAATCCTTCCGATACCAATGATCTACGCGGCTCAGGCAATGCCGTAGTGACGATCAACAGTTCTTTTAGCGGGCCATTCAGGATCATGCAGCTGTTTCCTCAACCGATTCAATCTCAAGACGGTAAAATCATCGATAACCGCGGCCTTTTATTTAATGTCCCGGATGCTCAAAGAGGGGTGGCAATTAATCAGCCGACCCCGGTTTCAAATAGTATTCAAACTATATATTCTTCCCGTCCTGATGGCAGCGCGGATAAGGCTTTTATTATCGCCTATTCTTTAGCCGATCCATTGAATTTGGTCGCCGGCAACTACCATTCGCGCATTCAATATTTTCTGGAATCATCGGGAAAACAGATTAATTTAGGGGCCTTGGATTTAGAAATTCGCCAGGAGCGTATTTTTGAAATTTCCGTCGCTCCTCAGGATCAGCGCTATAACATTGATTTTGCAAATCTGAAACCCAGCGACGGCCCGCGCTTGAATGAAGTGTTGATCGAAGTAAGATCAAACCTTGGCCGGCCATATCAGGTGACTCAGAATGTTCTTTCGGAGTTGGAAAATGGCAACGGAGATAAGATTCCCGCTGAGAATTTTTCCGTGCAGACGCTTACAGAGAATAATACTAAGGGCAGCTTGAAGGTGAATAGTAAAATTCCGGTCGAAAAAGGTAATTTACTTTTATTTGTTTCCGATCCGGATGGCTCCGCCGATAAATTTAAAATAATTTACGAATTAATTTGCCCCAAAGATTTAAAGGCGGGCAATTATTCATCGCGTATAACTTACACGTTAACCGAAATTTAATGAGGAGGGGGCTAAGGGCAGATGCTTAAAAAGGATAATTCTAAACAACAACCAGTAAACAAAGGGGGGTCAAAAATGAAAAACATACTTAGGGGTATGATTTTCGCAGTGGTTGCTTTTTGCGCGACAAGCGCTTGGGCAGCTTCGAGTCAAACCGTTACCGTTAGCGCTACCGTTCCTACTAAGACCGGTGGGTTGTCGGTGGCGATTAGTAAAGTGACCGGTACTGTTTGGACGGCTAATCAAACCGCCATCAGCTTCGGGACTTTAATCTGGGATACTACCAACAAGATCTTTCTGCCCACCAGCTATTATGCTGTAGATATCGGCGTAGAAGATAACTCCGGAACTGCCTGGACCGTGACGCATACTCGCGCTTCATTAGCCAGCGGAACCAACAACATCAACAATAAGGTTAATGTTTCATTCAACAAACAGACCAGCAGCACCGTGAGTACAGAGTTACAAAAGGTTAGTTTCGGCAATAGTAATAGTATTGCTTATACTAAAGCGCAGTTAGCGGGTGGTTGGTTACGTATCTATTATGGTATCGGTACCGGGGAAGACGGAAAAGATGCTGATGGCGTAACACCCATCGGTTTGGATACGCCGGCAGGAACCTATACCGGTTCAGTTACCATTACGCTTACCCCGTAATTAATTATAACGGGAACAGCTATTTTTATAGTATAATATGACTAAAGGGGGTATTTTGTCTATTCGACTACGTATTATAAGTATTTGTTTTTGCCTGGCGGCTTGTCTTTTAGTTTCCGGTGCTCAAGCAGAGAAACTTCCCTTTATGAGTCAGTCTAAAATTCGGGTGGTGGTTTCTCCGGGAGAACGCGCTTTCGGAGAAATCATGCTTGATAATCCGACGGAGGAGAACAAAGTCATGCGGCTTTATCTGGAGGATTGGTATTATCTTCCGGGAGGCTCCGGAGCCAAGGAATTCCTTCCGGCCAAATCTCTTCCTACTTCAGCTTGTTCCTGGATAACTTTTTCTCCGGCAGAAGTAGTAATTCCGGCTTTCGGCAAACAGAAGATAAACTATTCTATTAATGTCCCTGCTGATGCTAGCGGTGCGCGTTTCGCCACGCTTTTCTTTGAAACCTTGATGAGCAAGGGCAGGATCTCTGCCGCTGACCGTTCCGCGGGATTAGATGTTCATGTCCGGGTAGCCACTTTATTTTATGTGGAAGTAAAAGGGACGGTTAAAAGATCGGCTAAAATCAACAATTTGAATATCCAGCCTTCCAAAGAAACCAAAGAAGCTTTAGATTTTACCCTGGATTTTGAAAATACCGGCAATACTGACATTACTACTTCAGGAAATTTTAGCTTGATCAATAATGATGGCATGGTCGCGGCTCGCGGGGCGCTGAATAATGTTTATACTTTTCCGGGAGGTAAGGGCAGTTTATTAGGTACTTGGAAAGGTAATATTCCTGCCGGTGATTATGATCTAGTAGTAACCGTGGATTTGGGAAAAGCGCTTGCTGATGCCGGTACGGGCAGAGGGCCGGTGATCACCAAAGAAGCCTCAGTTGCCATGGGAGAGAACAACCAAGTTGTTCAGATCGGCCAGCTTAAGTAATATGTTTCTTCCTGTTGGGAGCGCGCCTAAAAAATCTCACCACTATTTAAGGCTCCCTGTTAAATCTCTTTTTTCTCCAAGTATTTGTTTTTTAGTTTTCTTCCTGTTTATTTCCATCGCGATAATTCCGCGTACCGTTTTTGCTTATAGCCAGATCGCGGAGTTTCTCTGCGAGGAGGGCATCCGGGATTTAAACCGCGGTGATCTTGAGGAAGCGGAGGATGAGTTTAAGCGGGCTTTGGTCGCTGAACCAGGTTACCCTCCAGCACTTTATTATCTGGAATTAATGCGTAGTGTTACTTCGGATGAAGTTACTAGCGAAGCCGTCGATAATCAACCGGTCAGCGTTAATGCCCCTGTTTCTTCTGCCGCTAAACTTTCGGATTCAGCCTACCGGCAAACAGTCATGGAGAATGCCTTGAGTTTAAATAGAAACAGGCAGACGCTGCAAGAAAATGAAGGATTAAGCGCAGATCAGGTTTTTATCCCGGAATTAACCCACCAAGATCAATCTACCGGCAGTATTATTAGAAATAAGACCCCTTTAAGGTATTTGCTCAACGATCCCAGCCTGTCTATTCAACAGCCAATCCAGATCCAGGAAGGTAAGTACATTATTCTCAGCGGCAGCAATATTAAACGGTTTTTAGTGGTTCAGCCGGAGCTGCTTTACGCCGAAAAGCTAAATGATAATGAAGTTTCGGTGATGGCTAAAGGCCGGGGATCGGCGACGATTATTATTTGGGATGATTTTGGCCGGACGAGTATTGAATGCACCGGCATTCTGCCGATTCCGGATTCTCCGACTTTGGAAGAAACCATGCGCAGGGAAGAAGAGCGCACGGGTAATTTCAGATTACGCTATAATTTAGATTGGTACTCTTATTATACCGGCCGCCGGCTGGAAACCGTTAAGCGCAGCGGAAGTTATTCCTGGATCCATAATTTGCGGATGGACGGAGCTACCCCCTACGGGTTGTTGGATGCCTCCATAACCGAACGTACCTTGTCTAATACTACGGATATGACTTATGTTTCCGCCGGAATAACCAACGGGAAGTGGGGGGATTTTAAAGGTTGGAATCTTCGGGCGGGAGATTACAATCCTTATTTGAATAATCTGGCGATGCCGGGGGCAGATCTAAGAGGCGTTTATTTTAATTCGCCGGCTTTTAATAATAAACTTGATTATACTATTTTCTGGGGGAGAGAAAATGGCGGCCGCTATGGCACTTTATCCATGGTTGATTATAAAGCCCAGCATTCATTTAACAGTGGTTTTAATTTGAATTTTACTCCGACTACCTGGCAGAATTACAAATTTACCGTAGTGCATGGCTGGGGCCGTGACCGGCAGTCTTTTCTTAGAGATTATGCTTATGATCTTATCGGAAACTGGAATTTTAAGCAACAAAGTTATAGCTATGAAATTGCCAGCGATACTAAGAATTTAGCCCAGACATTTACCAGCCGTTATAACGGGAAACAATTTTACGCCAATTTACAATTTAGGGATATCGATAAGGAATTTGTTAATATTAACGGCTCCGGTTGGCGGCAGGGAGAATTTGGCGCTCTTTTAAATTTCAACTGGCGCCCTACGGATAAAATCACTTATACTCAACGCCTGGATGTTTATCGTGACCGGCTCTATCCGGCAGAAGATAACCCGGAGCGTTATAATGAGGATGCCGATAGCACACTTATTTATAAGATAGACCCGCTCACCAGCCTGGAAGTTAATTATACCCTGCAGAATGATTTAGGTAAAATATCGCAGGTAAGATACAGTTCCGCCGGAGCCGGCGTAAACCGGCTCTTCTCATTATTTGGTAAAGAAATTTCTACTTATGCTAAATATTCTCATCAATATAATACGAATTATTCCGCGACCGGACTGGATTATGCTAATGAAAAGTTTTACGCGGGCCTGCGTTTCAGCGTGATCGGCGCTTTGTATTATTATTTCAACCGGGAGTTAAACTGGCTTACCGAACGTAATACCAGTAATTATGTCCGTCCCAATGTTACTGAAACCGGTTTGGATTGGTATGACCGGATCGGCAAGTCTCCGTTTTGGGGATCCATGCGTTTTACCTGGCGCGATGAAGAGCGCGCGAATTCTCCGCTATCTTTTCTGGCCGGAGAAGATTATATTGAAGGCTACGGTGAACTTTCTTTCCGGCCGGTGGATGGCCAGGAGGTTTACGCTTCTGCCAGGATCCGTAATGTCTGGAAAGAAAATAATACGGCTTCCAGCCGGGTAGAGGCGAGTTTTAACGTCGGGATGAAGTTGCTTTGGAATACCGGTTTGCGTTGGGATGCGGTTTCAGCAATTCAAGGTTATGTTTTTAAAGATTATAATGGCAACGGCCTGATGGAGCGGGATGAGCCTCCGGTTTTTGGGATCAAGATCTGGCAAGGTAAGAAACAATCCCAAATTACCGATGAGCTGGGATTTTTTAGATTTGCTAAAGTGAAGGGTAAGATGGCCTACATTACTTTAGATACCGGAACTCTGCCGGCAGGTTATATCCTTACTGTTCCGGTAACTCAGGAAATTCCTATTGATAGCTCAGGGGCTGCGCAGGTTTATTTCGGGATAACTTCGCGTTCAGAGATCCGGGGTATAGTTTTTGAAGATACTAATGAAGACGGTGAATATTCCGTTGGAGAAAAAGGCGTTTCCGGTGTAGCAATTACTTTGGACGGCGATAAAACCGCCCTTACTAGTGTCGATGGCAGTTATACCTATGCGCAAGCGCAGCCAGGGGATCATGAATTATCCGTTGACCTGAATTCTATACCCGTATATTACCTGCCGCTGGTGCCCTTAAAAAAGAAATTCCCGTTACAAGAGGGGGAATCTTCAGCCTGGAACATTCCATTACGTAAAATACAAAAATAAACTTATTCAGCCAATAAATATTAAAGCGCATTTTGTGCGGAAAACATCCGGCGCCTATTTGGTGTCACCTAACGCTTAAAGGTATTGCGTTGGTATCCGCTAGATAGCGGATGCGCCGGTGTGCCAGAGTTGTGGCAAAAAAAATTCCCCCAAACCGGGGGAATTTTTGTTGTGGAACCTTCCTCTACTACAAAACAGAAATAGGAGGAGGGGGCGTTACCGGGTATAAATTGTTTTTACTGCTTCGGTAACTTTTTCTCCTTGGGCAAGAAGGGTTTGTTTACTCTCCTCCTTTTCTATAAATTCTTCTCCTACCGTGGCAGCGGTACTTTGATTTGCGATATCTTGTCTTTGGTAATCTCTAAGCAATGCTTCTGATACGCGCGCCGGGGCATTTACTCCCGGAATAGCAGGTATAGTACATGACATGCTAATTGTTACGCTATCACCAGCCCAGGCTGCGGAAACCATTAAAAGAAGCAGCAAAACCGTTAAAATCTCTCTTTTCCCCATCTTGCACCCCCTTGCCCAATAAAAAACCCCGTTTAATTTCGAGCCGGGGCCATAAAAAACCCTAAAAGGATATTTTAGGGTTCTCATCCTTTGGCAGTGCAGCCATCCAATAATTCCTGGATCTGTCACTTTGCGCCCCAGCATTACTGCTAGTTAGCCTTTTTCAAAGCTGTTCCTGATTGTAATAAAGCTTAACATATATATTAAATGATTTCAAGGGCAAGAGGAAATATTTTTATTCTCTCAACGCATTGCTAATACTAAATTTATAGCAATAGATAACCGGACCTATGGTGTATTTTTAAACCGTTTTTAGTATCATTCATCCAAGCCTAAGAAGAAAGTTTCAGGGTTTAAGCCGGTGCCGAAAATGTATAGCTTATGATTTTTTAGCTAGTGTATAACTAGTTGCGATAACTGAAATTTAGCTTCAAATTATAAAGATTTATGCTTGACAAAATAGTGTTTAGTTTGTAAAATAACTACTGGTTTTTCAACAAGACAAAAGGAGGCTCTAATGAATATTTTGAAAGCGAAACGTATTTTTTTTATTGCTCTAACCTGCATTTTTATTTTCAAATTAAATTCCTACGCGATTGAGCCTCAACAAACTGCCGGCGGTTTAGAGAAACTTCAAGAGGACCAGGCCAGAAGTAAAAAACTTGAGCAAAGAGTCGGTCAGAAGAAAGAAAAACCCACCATTGAGGAAAAAGACCAGGTTGCCGCTCCGGTTCCGGAAGGTGAAAAGGTTTTGGTAAAAAAGATCAATGTCGAAGGCGGGGTTTTACTTTCGCCTGCCGAACTAAATAAAATTGTTGCTCCTTACGAGAACAAAAAGCTTTCAATCGGCGAAATGCAAAAAGTAGCCGATTTGATTACGGATCTTTACCGGACTAAAAATTATCCTACCTCTCGGGCTTACATTCCTCCGCAAACCATAGGCAAAGACGGGGTGATGGTCATCCGGATTGTTGAAGGTAAGGTCGGTGATATAAGCGTTAAAGGCAATAAATATTTTAAATCCCGGCTTTATAAAAAAAAATTACAGCTGAAACAGAATGATCCATTTAATTACTCCTCTCTTCAAAGATCGTTAACCTTAATTAATGAACGGCCGGATAGGTTTGCTAAAGTTATCCTGGTGCCCGGTAAAACCCCGGGTTCTACCGATATCGTTATTGAAGCTAAGGATTATCTCCCCATACATGTAGGCTATACCCACGATAATTACGGTTCCCGTTATGTAGGAAGGGACCGGGATGCAGTTACCTTTGAGCATAACAACCTATTGGGTTTTGATGATCAGCTTTATTTTCAATTTATGCGTTCGGAAGATTCCTTAAGCACTCTTAAAAGCGGCCGGTATCTTTTTCCGGTGAATGATAGTTTAAATTTAGGAGTTAATGCTTCATATGCTAAAACAAAATTAGGCAGGGAATTCGCGGATTTAGATTCTTTAGGTAAGTCTACGATTATGGGGGTATTCCTAAACCAGACATTGATCTCTACGGAAACCCTGGATTTTCGTTTAAACCTGGGTTTTGATTATAAGAAAATTAGAAACTATCTGGCCGGGGTCGAGACATCGCGTGATGATGCCAGAGTAGTTAAGTTCGGTTTTGATCTGGATAACATTGATAATTATGGAAGAACCCTGCTTACCGCAGAGTTGGATAACGGTATCCCTCAATTTATGGGAGGCTTGGACGCTAAAGACGCGCGGGCTACCCGGATCGGGGCCGGCGGCCGATTTACTAAAGGCGTATTCAATCTTTACCGTTCCCAGAATATGCCTTTTTCATCGAATTTACTTTTTAAGAATTCCGCGCAATATACTCATAATACTTTAACTGCCGCAGAAGAGTTCCAGTTGGGCGGCCCTTATAGCGTCAGAGGATATGCCCCGGGAGAAGTTGCCGGAGACCGCGGGCTTTATTCTGCGGTTGAATGGTCTTGTCCGTATTACTTTATTCCTAAGAAGCTCAAGATCCCCATGACCAAAGAGACTTGGTATGATACTACGCGTTTTGTTATTTTCTACGATTGGGGAACAACACGGAGTAATTCCAACGAAGAAACAATAAAGACCAGGACATTGAACAGCGCCGGTTTAGGTTTTAGATTCAGCTTAACTAACCGGATATCTGCTAAATTTGAGTTGGCTTGGCCTTTGGGCGGTCCGAGATCTTCAGATACCTCTCGTCAGCATGTTCAGCCTTGGATTGAATTTACGGCAAAGCTTTAAAAAAAACCTCTTTCTGACTTGACTTTTGCCAAAAATAGGGTATACTTATGTAGATAGTTTTAAAAAGACCTTATAAAGTACTGCAAATGTTAAAGTTAAAGCCCACCTTAAAAATGAAAACAAAGAAATACTTAAGAATAGATGATGATAATTTTTTTATAACTTTAAAAGAAAGCGTTTTCAAAAAAAAGGAGAAGTACCATGCGTAAACCGCCGAAAATAATTTCAATCCTAGTTTTAGTTTCTTTCCTGACTTATCCAGTCCGTTTGCACGCCGAAGATGTCCTGCCGCAGGGCGCGGTAAATGTGGTTGGAAATTCCAGCTATGATTATTCTCAAGCCGGGACATTAAATGTGAATGTCGGCTCAGCCCAAAATATTGCCAACTGGCAAAGCTATTCGGTGGGTGCCGGTAACGCGGTAAATTATAACCGCGATTCCGCTTTTACTTTTCTTAACCGTGTAGTGGGCAGTGATCCTTCCCAGATTTTCGGTTCGATCAATGCGGCAAACGGAAAAATATTTTTAATTAACCAGAGCGGGATTTTATTTGCACCGGGTTCATCGGTTAATGCCGCGGGGTTAACCGCTTCAACTTTAGATATTCAGGATGCGGATTTCTTGGCCGGTAGATATACTTTTTTTGGCAAAGGCGGTTCAGTGGTCAGCCAGGGTTATATCTCTACTCCGGGTGGCTATGTTGCTTTATTAGGTTCGACAGTTGAGAATGCCGGAGTAATTGAAGCGAATTTAGGCAAAGTTGTCCTGGCATCAGGAGAGCGGATTACTTTAGGGCTTGATGCTTTAGATTTAATTTCTGTGGTAATTGATGAAGCTACCAGCCAGAATTTAGAGAACAAGGATGCTGCGGTACATAATATAGGTAAGATAACTGCTAATGGCGGCAAGGTTATTTTGACTGCTAAAACCCTGGATGGCGTATTTAAGAAGGCGGCTAACAATGAAGGGGTAATCGAAGCCAAGAGTTTAGTCAGCAAAAAAGGTGAAGTTTATTTACTTGGTAACATGGAAAACGACCTGGTTTCCAATACCGGGACAATCGATGTCA
The DNA here is from genome assembly GCA_035402765.1 of Candidatus Omnitrophota bacterium. Classification (GTDB taxonomy): domain Bacteria; phylum Omnitrophota; class Gorgyraeia; order Gygaellales; family Profunditerraquicolaceae; genus UBA6249. Next base: position 1,054 of record DAONDX010000013.1, on the reverse strand, counting down.
GCGCCAGCGATGTCGGGGTAGATGGCGGGTTTGTTGAAATTAGCGGCGCTAAAGTAAATGTTGATGGGATTATTAATGTTGATAGCGTAAGCGGGGACGCTGGAGAATTATTGATCGATCCTTGGGATTTAGAGATCCGCGGCAATGATTCCGGGTCTTTTGACGGAACCGTAGAGGCAGATGAGGATATTTCTCATATCCATGCCAACTGGCTGGAAAATTTTAACGGCAATGTTACGATCCAGGCATTAAACGACGTATATTTTAATATTGGTCACCGTTCGGGAGTTTATGACCACAACCTTTATCTTAATAAAATTATTGATGGCTTGGCATTCAAGATTGAGGCCGGGCGAAATATAGATTTAAACAATGATTCGATTGAAACCAATGGCGGGGATATTGTTTTGCATGCGGATAAGGATTTTTGGTATAAATCCGGCAGCCATTATCCTAAGCAATGGTTAAATACCGCTGATGAGATTGGTAGTATTTATCTGGACAATGGTTCGTTGAAATCACATGGCGGGGATATTGAACTAAAAGCGGGAAAAGATATTGATTTAGGAAGCGGTTCAATTAGAAGTTCCGGCGGTAAGGTAACTTTAGTTGCTGATGCCAGCTTTCCTTACGCTGCCCATCCGGCTACTGATGATGGCTATAACCAGTGGCATAATGGATATTGGGAAGATCTTCCTGATACCAAAGTTTGGCATGAAGATGGGTTTTGGTGGTGGGGACATTGGTATTCCACTGGTGGACATTGGGAGTGGATAGATGGTGGTAGGATTTGGCATGACGGATATAACGAATGGGTATCGCAGCCTGTGCTGGGGGCACTAGGTAAAACCTATACCTCTGATGGAGTAGGCGATATTTATTTAGGTAATGGCAGCGGAATTATTACTAGCGGCGGTGCTGCGGATTTAAGTGCAGTCAATATTTATGCGACTAAAGATATCCTTACTTCCGGCGGGACGCTTACTTTAAACGCTACTCAGGATATTGAAGTAAAAGGCCATTTAGATGCCGGAGCGGCTCAAGCGACCCTGAC
>DAONDX010000012.1:27578-41032 GCA_035402765.1 Candidatus Omnitrophota bacterium | reverse complement strand
GGTGTCGCTACCATCCAGAGTAATCCTGCCATTGTCCCCTTATAACGGGCATCGATGTTTCTCCGCACGAGCTGGCGAACCAAATCCCGGCGCGCCCAAATGCTCGATACCGCGTTAAAAGGATTCAAAAAATTTAGGATACCCTGTCGTTGGCTTGAATATATTATCTTCATCTTATTTTTATCTAATCTCGAAATCAATCCTCTATTTACTTGGGTTATTTCCTAATCTTCCAGCAAACAGCGGTTTCTACAGCTGCCGGCTATCAGCACTTACGTATAGTCCAAAAGTCTGCTGCTAAAATTTCTAAATATTCAAAAGGCATGGTAAAATAACCTTCTTTGCCCCATCCCCTGCCCCAAGAATTACGGACCAGAAACCGTTTTTCTTGTAGATTATAACCAGCCGCCATTACCGCATGGCCCCCTAGGACTCTCTCGCCTTTTTTAGGCATCTTCGCCACACCAGTACGTTTTACCGCCAAGCTTTCGAAACTTTCGTAAACCGTAAAACCGAAAACAAAAGGATACCCCTGGCTCAAACAAATCAGCATTTCCTGTAAATTATTAATTCGATGATAAGATTGTATGGAATGTTGCCTGGCTTCTTGGTAACAAGCAAGTGGAGGTTTCCGGTCAAATAATGCGATTTTGTAAGGCCAGGTTTTCTCCCAGCAATAACCGGTTTTTTTCAAAGTTTTTATGCCATCGCGCAAAGAAGCTCCGACATCATAGTCTTGGTTACCTTTAAGTTCCCTTTCATTATAATAAATAAAAAGCCGGCTGGCGTCGGCATATTTGGAATCCCCAAGATTATCTAAAAATTCAATATTCCCAGCAAGGGCATTAGCGGTACAACTGCCTAAATTTCCTTGATCCTCTATTGCTGAACAGCTTTTACGTAAATCAACTTTAGCGGAAAGTTTAATGCGGGGCTTAATCGCACTATAGAGTAAATCACGTTTATCCGGGATATCCGGCAGCCAACCGTATTGTTTTTTTCTCATATCTTGGAGTCCAGTTGTAAGTGTTAAGTTTTAAACTTATAACTTACAGCTGACTTTCTGCAATTTATCAACTACGAACTAAATTTATCTTGTAATTATCAGTTTCCACAAATCCTATGATGTCAAAATAATAGCTAATATTATAACATTGGGAGGGGTAAAATAAAGACATTTTACTTAAAACGGAATAGTCATTCCGGCTTCAATTGCCTGTTCTTTCTGAAGGGATTTTAATCTGATAAAGGCTTGGGCATCAAGAGTTTCTAAAAATTTATGCGTCATAGTAAGCCTGACCCCCAAAGGTTCATTTAATGTATTCTTAAGCGCAAAAATTACCTTGTTGCGGCCGAAGTTTACCTCTGCTGTAAATTCTATCTTCCTGACCCTGCCCTGCCCATAATCCATTTGGAAAGTTAATCCTAAATTACGGCCAAACCTCCATTCACCATAAAGAATAATCAACTGACCGGGCACAGTTAGGCGGCTTTGACGGATACCTACTCCAAGGCGATAGCGAATCTGGCCTTTTTTAGGCACAAACACCGGGGATCCAAGCTGGACTTTAAACTCAAAACGTGAAGATGAACTGCCTTCTAGAACATAAGCCAGGCGGTTAGCCGGCGAAATATCCCAATGCCCCTTGAAAGTTAACACATCCGGGCCCTGGCCGCAACAATACTCAATCTGCTGATTGCGGTTTAACTTCCAGGAGCCTTTAAAAGTATAAACTTCAGGAGGGCCTTTGCCTGCGGCAGCCTCAAAACAAAGCTCATTTTGTTCATTGGCCCGCCAGGTACCTTTAAGTTTAAGGACACGCAGATGCTGACGGCCCGTTTTAGACTCGGTTTGGATTGTTTCGATAACCAGCGCTTCGGATTCAACGGCGATAAAACGCCGGCGAAAAATATCTTTCGGCTTAATCATTCTTTCGCCCCTTAGGTATTGATAACCATTGCGCCGGATTAAAAACTTTAGTTAATAAGTAAAAATGCTCTCTTGTTTCTTTATAAAAAAACAAGGAGGCATAGACCATAAATGCGGATGAAATAATTGTAGCGATCGACGACCCCATTATTCCGCATTGCGGGATTAAGATATAATTAAGGATAACGTTAAGAACGGCGCCTAAAACAGTAGTTTTTACTAAGATTATTTGAAGATTTTCGGAAACCAGCCATTTAAATCTTACCGCCCCCAAAGCCGCAAAAACACCTGCCCAAACATTAACCGCTAAAACACCGGATACTTCATCAAATGTTTGCCCATAAAACAGCCTGATCAACGGGCCGGAAAAAAATGTCATCAACACCGCGAAACTTAAAGACATTTGTAGCATTAAATTATAAAGTTGGCGCAGCCTTAAAAGATATAATTCCCGGTTATTTTTCTTGGCATTAAGAATCGCCGGGAATAATGAACTGGCGATAATAAAAGGAGTAAAATACCATGCTTCAGCTATCCCCACCACAGCCGAATATAACCCCACCTGTTTTACGCCTAACATCCCCTTGATCATCATTTGGTCGCTACGCATAAAAACCATTCCGGCAAAACTGTAGAAAAATAAAGGCCAGGCATCCTTAAGCATTTCACCGGCAACCCGGGCTTTAAAACATTTAAAAAATAAGCCTATTTTCCGATACCAGGCTATGAAACAATAGAATATAGCCAATAACACTTGATCAAATAAACCGGCCATGACAAACCAAAAAAGACCGGATTTAATTAAGATTAAATACAGTTTTAACAAACACGAGATTATCAGTTGGATTATTTTAAATACCGAAACGTTTTTTGAAAGTGCTTGGGATTGGAAATAAAAATCTACGACTTCAAACTGTTGAAAAATCAAACCGCAGGCGATAATTAAGATATAGACATTGGTCCTGGGATCATTGGGAATAATTAGTGTCGCTGCTGCGGACACTCCTAAAGCTAATATCCCGGCGGCAGATTTAAGCCAAAATGCCGTCCCCAGGTAAAGGTTGGCTCGCTCCGGATAATTCACCAGCTCCCTGACAACAATATTATCCAGCCCTAACTTAGCAATAATTCCGAAAAACCCTACTAATACAAAAACATAATTGAAAATCCCGAATTTTTCCGGGCCCAGATACCGGGCAATGTATATCCAAACCAAAAAACCGGCAACCACCCGCAATAATTGCTCGGTAAAAACCCAGGCGGTATTAATGAAATATTTCCAAAAACCCGCTTGCCGGATAAACTCTTTTAAACGGCGAATAATCATTATTTTGATATTGATCCAAGGCGGCCTAAAAGATTTTGCAACAGGAAAATTTATATTTTTCTCAAACTTCCGGTCGTTTCAATCCAACGGTAAATATCGGATAAAATAGTTTTAGCGGTTTTTTTCGGCTGCCATCTCAACTCGCAAGAAACTTTACGATTATCACTCAGATAGATTGCGATATCACCCGGACGGGTATTTAATTCACTGCCGATGCTTATTTTATTACCGGTAATTTGTTGGCACAATGCGGTTGCCTCGCATAAAGAAAGATTAACCTTATCTCCCCCTCCAACATTATAAATCTGTCCGTTAATATTAGAAAGCTGGGCAACTTCCAAGTCGATTAAGCCGAACAGATCATCCACATGCAAAAGATCACGCACCTGTTTACCTTTTCCGCCAAAACCAATATATTTAAGCGGCCGTTTAAAATAATGCGCCAGCATCCAGTAAGTAAACACCCCCTGGTCAACTTTACCAAACTGCCAGGGCCCGGCAATTACCCCGCAACGGTTGATCACCCCTTTGATCCCGTAGTTAGCAATATACTCCTGCAAAAGCATCTCTGAGGCAAGCTTAGTCGCCCCGTATAAAGTTTTTGGACCACAAGTTGTAAAATCTTCGCTTATGCCATTAAGCGACCAACCGGGAAGATGACCGGCAGGTAACCACCTGAAACGGGTAGGATCCCGGCTAATTTTAATCTGGTTGATCTTTTGATAAGGATAAACCCTGCTGGTCGAAAGAAAAACTATGTCTGCCTTATGCTTACGGCATAGCTCCAGGCAATTAACCGTACCGACTAAATTATTATTTATAATATAAAGTGGATCATCCCGGCCCGCCATTACCGAAGGTTCCGCGGAACATTCCAGCATTAAATCCAGATCGAATTTTAGCACCAGCTCCTTGGGATTCCTGACATCAGCGCGGATAAATTTAATATTATTCTCTTTCAAGCGCACAAGATTAAGTTCGCTGCCTCTGCGTGAAAGATTATCCAAAGCATAAACTTTAAGCCGCGGATACTTTTGTTTGAACCCCACCGCCAAATTGCTTCCGATAAAACCTGCCCCGCCGGTAATTAACAGGCTTCTGTATTTCATGCCCGCTCCTTATAGCTTTGGTAAATTTGCTTGAACATTTCTTCAATCCCAAATTTATAATTCCACTGGGGATAATGCGATTTAAATTTAGAAACATCCGTAATCCACCAAATATGGTCGCCTACCCGAGGCGTATCTATATATTCGTAATTAAATTTTTCACCGGTTAAATTCTCGCACATTTGAATAGCTTCCAACATCGAAACATTAGCAAATCTACCCCCGCCGATATTGTAAACTTCACCGCAGCGCGGATTCTGAAAATAATGGTAAAACGCATTTACCAGATCAAATGCGTGAATATTGTCCCTGACCTGTTTACCGAGATAACCGTAAATCTTATATTGACGTCTGGTTACCGCGCATTTGACTAAATAGGATAAAAAACCATGCAATCGGGCCCCGGAATGCGCCGGACCGGTCAGGCAGCCTCCCCGGAAGACTACGGTTTTAAGACCAAAATATTTACCATATTCCTGCGTCATAATATCGGCCGCCAGCTTAGAAGCCCCGAATACAGAATGTAGGCAATGATCAACGCTCATCATTTCATCAATTCCATTAAGATATTTATGCCCGCTGGCCAACTCAAAACGTTTTTCTTTTTCAATAAAAGACAGGCGGTTAGGAGTATCCCCGTAAACTTTATTGGTGGAAGTAAAAATAAAAACTGCCTGCGGACAAAAACTGCGCATCGATTCAAGCAAAACCAAAGTCCCGCCGGCATTAATGCTAAAATCCATTTTCGGATCTTTGGCCGCCCAATCATGCGATGGCTGCGCGGCAGTATGAACGATTAAAACAATATCTTGGCCGTATTTCTTGAATATTGAATCAATTTTATGTTGATTACGGATATCCACGGAATAATGCCGGTAGTTTTTATATTGCCTCTGAAGACGCTGCTTATTCCAAAGCACCGAGCCGTCTTCCCCAAAAAAACTTTTCCGCATATTATTATCGATACCAACAACCTCAAATCCCTTGGCGGCAAAAAAACCTACCGTCTCAGAACCAATTAAGCCGCAAGAACCGGTAACGATAATTACCGACATTTTATCCTTTCTTATAAAGCAGATTAATATTCTTTAGTTTGCTTCTTAGCCAATCTTGATGCTTAAGCGACCAATCCACGGTAAGCTTGAGTCCTTCAGCAAGCTTAACCTTCGGTTTCCAACCAAGCTGTTTAGTAATTTTTCTTGAATCAAGGCTATATCTTAGATCATGGCCTAAACGATCACGGACAAATTCAAACCTATCCGGACCGGCATCTAAAGTTTTTAATAATAATTTAACCGTGTTAATATTTTTGCTCTCGTAAGCGCTGCCTAGATTATAGATCTGGCCGGTTTTACCTCTCTGCATAATTACCCGAATACCGGCCACGCAATCATTAACATACAGCCATTCACGCACATTTTTACCGCGTCCATAAACCGGAACTTTGCCGCCTCCAATTATTCTCAAAATCGCCAGCGGGATCAGCTTCTCCGGGTATTGCCATGCTCCATAGTTATTCGAAGGCCGGATAATTATCGCCGGAAATTTATAAGTTCTAATATATGCTTGTACCAATAGGTCTGCGGCAGCCTTAGAAACAGCATAAGGGCTATTCGGTTTAACCGGAGAATTTTCATTAAATTTACCGAATGCGATCTCTCCGTAAACTTCATCCGTAGAGATAAAAATAAATTTATTTACTTTATGCTTACGGCTGGCATCCATAAGGATTTGCGTGCCCTTGATATTGGTATCGATAAACGCGGTAGCATCATTAATGCTGCGATCCACATGGCTTTCAGCGGCAAAATGCACGATAATTCCTGGTTTTTCTTTCGCTAAGATTAAATCGATCTGTTTTTTATTGCAGATATTGACTTGATAGAATTTAAACTTTCCTTTTACTTGACCAAGCCGTTGCAGGTCTCCGGCATAAGTCAGGCTATCGGCCACGACCAGGGAAAAGTTTCCTTTTTTGGCGAGCAATCTCACAAAGGCGCTGCCGATAAAACCGGCGCCACCGGTAATTAAGATTTTAGGTATTCTTTTACGCATTCCTTTAGAACTGAATTAATATTTCTGACTTTCAAACCGGTTTTTTCTAATTTAGCAACCGACAATAACAGATTAGTTCTCACTAACCCCAATTTAGCATGATCAATCACGGTATATTTAAATGAAGGAATATAGCTTTGATATATTTGCATCAGCTTCGGATAGCGTAAACCACCTTTATTTACCAGATTGTAAACTCCGCGGGCGTCAATTTTTATCAGATGTTTAACCGCTTTAATGAAATCGGGAATATAGGTCACTGAATTCGGCAGATCAATAACTTTTTTATACTTGATCAGCTTATCTAAAATATTTTTTGGATGCGCAGCGTTAAGCAGCGGGATCCTGATCCTGGCGATAAGAATATTGTAATCTCCGGCCAACGCCTCCAGCGCTTTTTCAGAATAGATCTTGCTGCGGCTGTAAAATAATTTAAAAAAGTAATTTTGGTTATTTTCTTTAATCGGCTTATCTTTTTTATAATTATAGCCAAAGATGCATCCGCTGCTGATATGCACAAGTTTAAGGTTGTTGCGCAAACAGGCTTCCGCCAAGATCACCGGGACAAAGCTATTAGCCAGCAAGGTAGCGTCTTTTTCCAATTCACAGTCATCAACATTACGTTTTCCCGTAATCCCGATACAATTAATGATTATTCCAGGATGGTATTTCTTGATCAATTTCTCGGCATCGCTAAAACAATTTATCCGGGCGCCGTCGATCCGGCAATCCAATTCTTTTTGCAGCCTTTCGCCGATAAAACCTTTCCCCAGGATTAAAATATTCTTATTCATTTTTAAGCAAATCCTTCAGATATTGGCCATAGCCGGTAGGAATAGCGCCGGCTAATTTAGCTAATTGCTTTTTATTAATATAGCCCATCCGGAAAGCCACCTCTTCAATACAGCCGATTTTTAATCCCTGCCTCTCCTCCATGGTTTTAATAAAAAGCGCAGCGTCAATTAACGATTCACAGGTGCCGGTATCAAGCCAGGCATGACCACGCCCGAGAAATTCCAGTTTCAACTTGCCCCTTTTTATATATTCATTATTAACCGCAGTAATTTCAAGTTCTCCTCTGGCAGAAGGCTTAATAGCTTTGGCGATCTGGACAACTTTATTATCATAAAAATATAACCCGGAAACTACCCAATTAGATTTCGGTTTTTTAGGTTTTTCTTCAATTGAGATCACTTTACATTTTTTATCAAATTCTAAAACTCCGTAACGCTCGGGGTGTTTAAGATAATAGCCAAAGATTACCGCCCCGTCTTTTACTTTAGCCGCACTGTGCAGGAGCTGGCTCAAATTAAAACCGTAGAAAATGTTATCTCCCAGGATAAGGCAGACACTGTGCTTACCGATAAATGCATCGGCGAGGATAAAACTTTGGGCGATACCTTCCGGCTTGGACTGAACGCAATAACTTAATTTGATCCCCAGGCTGCTGCCGTCTCCTAATAAATCTTTAAATCTTGGGGTATCTTTAGGAGTGGAAATGATCAGGATATCTTTAATCCCGGCTAGCATTAAAACCGATAAAGGATAATAAATCATCGGCTTGTCATAGACTGGCAGCATTTGTTTACAAACACCTTTGGTGATCGGATAGAGTCGGGTCGCTTTACCGCCGGCTAAAATAATGCCTTTCATTTAACTAATCTCCCGTAGTTAAAATATAAAAATATTAATATCAGCAGGGTTACTAAGGTAAAGATATTGGCCGCAATGATTATCAGATCATGACGGCCAATGCCATAAATTGTCCAGAGAATGACGCCGGAAGCTAATTGAAATAAGGTCACCGGGCTGACATCTTTGACCGACTTAGTCCTAAGCGACCGGAACACCTGAGGAACAAAAGAAAACATGGTGAGGACGGCTGCAGTTATTCCGATAATTGTCCAAATCATAATTTATAATTATATCCTTAAATTCCTGATTAATAAAGGTGTTTTTAGCTAAAAACAAAAAGGCGCTTCCTTTTAGGGAAACGCCGTTATTTACTTTAAGATTAGTAATTTCCTTATATCACCACCTTGAGAAAACGCCGGGAACCCGCCTTAAGGATACCGGCCTCTAGCAAGACAAAATCATCCCGCTCAATCTTTAGGTTATTGAAACTGACTGCCCCCTGCTTAATCAACCTGCGCGCTTCGTTGCCGCTGGCTACTAGCTTGCTTTCAATAAGGATAGCCAGAATACTTTTTTTACCATCGGTTTTAAAAACCGGCAGGTTCTGGGGGATTTCCTTCTGTGAAAATACACGGCTAAACTCCAACGCTTCTTTTTCCGCTTCCTGCGCGGAATGATATTGGCTAATAATGATCTTGGCCAAATTAAACTTGGCATCTTTAGGATGCATTTGTTTAACGGAATTTAAGTCTTCATCCGTAAGCAATTCATAATATTTAAGCATCAATTCATCGGAAATAGACATAATCTTGCCAAACATCTCGCCAGCCGGCTCATTGATCCCGATATAATTACCATAGGACTTGCTCATCTTAGCTATGCCATCGGTGCCTTCCAATAACGGCATGGTCAAAACTACCTGCTGCGGCTGGTTAAAATCTTTCTGGAACTGGCGGCCCACCAGTAAATTAAATATTTGATCCGTGCCTCCCAGCTCAACATCGGCTTTCAGCATCACCGAATCATATCCCTGCATTAAAGGATAGATAAATTCCAAGATTGAGATGTTTTCCCCTTTAGCGTAGCGCTTTTTAAAATCCTCCCGCGCCAGCATCTGTGAAACCGAAGCCATGGTCGTTAGCCTCAACATCTCTACTCCGGACATTTTCTCAAACCATTTACTGTTAAAAACAATTTTTAGTTTATGAATATCCAGGATTTTACAAACTTGGGCTTTATAAGTTAAGGCATTCTTAGCCACTTCCTGCTTAGAGAGCTGTTTTCTAATTTCGCTGCGGCCTGAAGGATCGCCGATTTGGCCGGTAAAATCACCGATCAGAAAATATATTTCGTGGCCTAAATCCTGGAATTGACGCAGTTTGCGCAAGAGTACCGTATGGCCCAAATGCAGATCGGGAGCGGTAGGATCAAAACCCGCTTTGATCTTTAAAGGGCGCTTAAGTTTAATGCTCAGCTCAAGCTTCCGGCGCAACTCTTCTTCAGAGATTATCTCAACGGCGCCGCGCTTAATAATTTCCAGTTGTTTTTCGATATCCATATTATTATTTAAGAATAAAGCAGGGACGTTTCCCTTTTCAAAAGGGAAACGTCCCCCCTTGATTACAACCTGGCGGTTAAACCGATTTTGGCCTGCTCCACATCGACTTTAATAACCTTTACTTTTATTTTATCTCCGGGTTTCAAATTCGCAACTGTTTCTTTTTCGATTTCGCTGGAATAGATCAACCCTTCCAATTCATCATCGATCTTGGCAAAAACCCCGAATTCAGTAAGGCTGGAAACCTCGGCTTCTAACTGCGTATCCAGAGGATAACGTTCAGCAATCTTAGCCCAAGGATTCTCCTGCAATTGTTTTAAGCCTAAAGCGATCCGGCGATTGGTAGCATCAACCGAAAGAATAGAAACATCGATCTTTTGGCCTTTCTTTAAAACATCCTGCGGATGGCCGATTCTTTTAGTCCAGGAGATATCTGATACATGGATCATCCCCTCCAGATTAGAATCCAACTCCACAAATGCTCCGTACTCCGTAAAACCGCGCACCTTTCCGGAAACGGTAGTTCCCACCGGATATCTGCTCTCCGCTTCCAACCAGGGATTCTGTTCCAGTTGTTTTAAGCTTAAAGAGATCCTGCGGGAATCTTTTTCTACGCTCAAGATCTGTGTTTCCACAATATCACCAACGGCAAACATTTCCCCCGGGTTGTTCACGCGTTTAGTCCAGGAAATTTCGGAAACATGGATTAAACCTTCAATACCTTTTTCCAGTTCCACAAAAACTCCGTAAGGCAGGATATTGACCACTTTGCCTTTTACTTTTGCACCCACGCTGAATTTGCCTTCAATATCTTTCCAGGGATCGGATAACCTCTGTTTAAGACCCAAAGAAACTTTACCGGAAGCCTGATCAAGATTTAAGATCATTACTTCGATCTTATCTCCGATTGCCACAATCTCTGAAGGATGGCTGATCTTAGACCAGGACATATCCGTGATATGCAACAATCCATCCACTCCGCCCAGATCAATAAAGGCACCAAAATCAGTGATCGCCTTAACTAAACCCGGATAGATATTTCCGATCTTTAATTCACCCCAAATCTTGCTTTTGGCTACATCCCGGTCTGCCTGCACTGCCTCACGGCGGCTGACAATAATACTGCGCCGTAAATTATTCACTTTAACAATCTTAAATTTGAATATTTTGTATAGGATATCCTTATCAGCAATATTCCTAAAAGAAGAAAGTGAACTGGGTAAAAACCCTTCAATCCCCATGATATCAACCAGGAATCCACCCTTAACCTTCTTAACCGGCTTACCTTCCACTAAGGTCCCGTCATTAGAGAGCTTGACGATCTTATCCCATCCCTGCATACGCATAGCTTTTTCGCGTGACAAAGTCATAACGCCTGCGTCATTCTCCATCGTCTCCAGCAAGAACTCCATCTCTTTGCCGATTTCTAAGTCTGCGGTACTGAATTCAGTAATCGCAACAATGCCTTCAGACTTAAAACCGACATCCACCAGCACCTCTTTGGTCTTAATTGCAACGATCTTCCCGGTGACCACCTGACCCTCTTTTAAAACCTTGATACTTTGGTTATACATTTGCTCTAATTCTGCTCTAGTATCTGACATTGGTAATTACTTCCTTTCTAATAATTATATTTTTAGTTTGGTTAGAATTAATTATTCTTTAATTGTTGAATACCAGCCATTATCAAATTCGAAGTTTCTTGATAAGGCTTCCCCCTTTCTGCGCGACTTTACTCCTAGTATAATCATATTAATGTTATACTCCATCCTTTAAAATTATCTCTTTGCCCAGCGCCAGCAGTTTCTTGGCTTGAGTCAAACTCTTAGCTTCAGCATAAGTACGCATAATCGGCTCCGTGCCTGAACCGCGGAACATCAGCCAGCTGGAGTCTTCGCAAATAAGTTTTATACCGTCGTAATCTTTAATCTCTACGACCTGCTTACCCAATAATTCAGCAGGTAAATTTTCTTTTTTAGGCTCCACCCGTTTGGCCAGATGGAAATCCTGACGCACATAATAATATTTTCCGAATTGCTTCTCGGTTTCATTTAAGATCTTGAGAATATTTTTGTTACGGTAAACCATCATTTCGATTAAAAGTAAACCCGCCATCGTACCGTCACGTTCAGGGATATATCCTTTAACCCCCATGCCACCGGCCTCTTCGCCTCCGGCTACGATATCCTGGGTTTCCATAAGATTAGAAATATACTTGAAACCTACAGGGGTTTCATAAAGCTTGATCCCCAGGAAATTGGCGATATTATCCATCATGGTCGAGCCACAAATCGTCTTAACCAATCCGCCGCTCCAATGCCGGTCCTGATTTAAATGCAGCGCCAGCAGTCCTAATATCTTCTGCGGGTGGATAAATACGCCTCCCGGAGCCACCGCAGCGATCCTGTCGGCATCGCCGTCTAAAGCAACGCCTAAATCGAACTTTTCATCTTTGACGCGGCGTTTTAGCACTTCCAGATTCTCCTCAACCGGTTCAGGCCTGCCGCCGCCAAAAGAAGGATTAATGGTATTACGCATAAATTCTAATTTTATGCTCGTGCCTTTAAGTACCTGGGCAATAAAACTGTCCCCGGAGCCATACATTGAATCCACTAAAACTTTGAATTTTTTGTTTTTGATCTTTTTCAGATCAATATAATTACGGATAAATTTTATATAATCGCGCGTTAAATCCGCTACCTCCAACGATTCAACAGGAGCGGAATCTTTTACCGGAGTGATCATTAACAGGTCCTCTACTTCCCGGGTCAATTCCTGGCTGGCTCCTCCGCCGGCGGCATTCTTAATTTTAAAACCATTATATTCTGCCGGATTATGCGAAGCAGTGATCATGATCCCCAAGTCTAACTTGCGTGTTTTAACCGCAAAGCTAAGCGCCGGAGTAGGCACTGGCTGATCGGAAAGAATCACTTCTATGCCGTTACTTTTTAAAACAATTGCCGCGGTTTGGGCGAATTTAGCGGACATAAATCTGGTATCAAACCCTACCGCCACCTTTTTCCCCGTTCCCAGAAAATCCGCGACTGCCTGAGTAAGAATCTTAACATTCTCTAAAGTGTAAGTATCCGCGATAACCGCTCTCCAACCGTCAGTACCGAACTTAATTTCCCCTTTGGCGTTACCCATTGATCTTTCTCCTTGTGTACGGACACGACACCAGCGCAATACTAATCAGCGTCGGGCGCTATCTTAAACTATTAATTGCCGCTTTCGTATTCTTTGCCCCGAAAATGTAAGAACCTGCCACCAGAATATTGGCTCCGGCCTCTTTTACTAACTTTGCGGTTTGCGCATTGATCCCGCCGTCTACCGCAATATCCTTCGCAAAAATCTTCCGCAGCTGTTTTATTTTATCCACCGCTTTCGGAATAAAAGCCTGCCCGCCAAAACCCGGATTTACCGACATCACTAACACAAAATCCACTAAGCCTAAAGCCGGCTTGATTTTAGCTAATCCGGTGCCCGGGTTTAAAGATATCCCCAGTTTTATTTTGCTCTTTTTTAAACCTTTAGCGATAGCTTTCAGTTCTCTCAAACTAACTGTTTCAATATGCACAGTAATCATATCGCTGCCGGCATTCACAAAAGCGCCGATATATTTATCCGGATTCTGGATCATCAAATGCACATCTAAAGGCAGAGGTGTCGACTGACGCATATATTTAACCACCACCGGGCCGATAGTAATATTCGGGACAAAGTGGCCGTCCATCACATCTACGTGAATTAAATCTGCTCCGGCGGACTTAACTTTCTTAAGTTCCAATGCTAATTTACTGAAATCCGCGGATAATATTGATGGAGCGATCTTTATTTTCA
>DAONDX010000012.1:0-27478 GCA_035402765.1 Candidatus Omnitrophota bacterium | reverse complement strand
TTCATTTATAAAGCTTTCTTTTCTTGATATAGTCAAAAACCTTATCTGTGACTAAATAGCCAAATGATTTATTCTGGGCTACACACTGGCGTACTTCAAAACCTGAAACATCTACCGCCCGGATCGGCAAAGTTTGGATATAAGGCGGTATTTGTTCCAACGGATACCCTGGACGGGTTGCCGCGATAAACTTAACCATCGTCAGGATCTGACTTAAATCTTTCCACTCCCCTAGATATTTAAGTAAATCCGAACCAATAATAAAATAAAGCTCATCTTTACCGTATTTGGCTTTAAATTCCCTGATGGTATCAATCGTATAAGAACGCCCTTGACGCTTAATCTCGATATCTGAAACCGCAAAAAATTTGTTGGAAGCCACCGCAAGTTTTAACATTTTCAGCCGGTCAACTGCCGAAGCGATATTCAAGCTATCTTTATGCGGAGGCAAAGCCGTAGGCACAAAAATAATTTTATCCAACTCTAATTTTTCCCTGACCTCTTCGGCTAAGATTAAATGACCGATATGCACCGGGTTAAAGGTTCCGCCCAGAATGCCAATCCTCATCTCCTGACCTGGCCGCAGCCATAGACTAAATATTTATAAGTAGTCAGTTCTTCTAAGGCCATGGGCCCTCGGGCATGCAGTTTATCGGTTGAAATACCAATCTCTGCTCCCATTCCGAACTGATTTCCATCGGTAAAACGGGTTGAGGCATTCAAGTAAACGCAAGCTGAATCTACTTGTTTTAAGAATTTTGCCGCAGCCAGGTTATTATCCGTGACAATACTATCGGAATGATGCGAACCATATTTATTAATATGGGCGATCGCCGCATCCAAGCTATCCACCACTTTTACCGACAAAATCAAATCCAGATATTCAGTGTGATAATCTTGTTCAGTAGCAGGTTTTGCCCATTTAGCAATCTTGCGGGTAAAGACGCACCCGCGGACCTGGACACCAGCCTCCTGGAATTTTTTAAGCATTCCCGGCAGGAATCTGCCGGCAACATCACGATGCACCAGCATACTTTCCATAGCGTTACAAACTCCCGGCCGTTGGACCTTGGCGTTAAAACAGATATCCTGCGCCATATTTAAATCCGCATCTTCATCCACATAAACATGACAAATTCCCTTATAATGTTTGATCACCGGTATACGCGAAGCAGCCACCACTTTCTTAATCAGCTCTTCCCCACCGCGGGGAATAACCACATCGATATAATCATTTAACTTAAGCAAATAATCCACTGCCTTACGGTCAGCGGTACTGATCAAATTAATCGACCCCTTAGCTAAATTATGTTTTTGTAATATTTCCTGCAAAACTTTAAAGATGGCCAGGTTAGAATTTAAGGCTTCGCTGCCGCCGCGTAGAATTACGCTGTTGCCGGATTTAAAACAAAGCCCGATACAATCCGCGGTAACGTTAGGACGCGATTCATAGATAATCGCCACGACTCCGATCGGAGAACGCACTTTCTGGATACTCAGACCATTAGCCGCATTCCACGCCCGCATAACTTCATCCACCGGGTCTTTAAGTTTAGCAATCTCCGATAAAGAATCCGACATCTGCTTAATCCTTGCTTCATTCAGAGTAAGCCGGTCGATAAAAGCCGCACCCAGGCGGCGGGATTTAAGAACATCTTTTTGATTAGCTTTCAAAATAGCCGCCTGCCGGCTTAACAAAGCCGCCGCCATCTCCTTGAGGATCAGATTCTTAGTTGCGCAGGACAAAGTCGCCAAGTCAGAAGAGGCGTTTTTAGCCTGCCGGGCAATATTTTCTACTTCTTGTTTAAGATTTTTTTTCATCATCTAGGTAAAAATATCGTACCCTGGCAAAAGGGGTCGCCGGTTAATCGGCTGATAATTTTAGGTTGATCACCTTTAGCGATTACGCAAGGAACTTTGCCCTCAACCGCAATGCGCGCGGCTTCGATTTTAGTCACCATGCCGCCCACGCAAGTTTTTTTGCTCGTCGGACAAGCTAACGCTTTGATTTCCCCGGTTATTTTATCTACTTGGCGGATGACTTTTTTATCCTTACCCAATAAACCTTCAACATCAGAAAGAATAACTAAAAGATCCGCGTCCACCAATATTGAAACTAAAGCTGACAGGCGGTCGTTATCACCAAGCTTGATCTCTTCAGTAGCTACCGTATCATTTTCATTGATAATCGGCACACAATTTAATTTTAATAAGGTATTTAATGTATGTTTGGCATTATTATAACGGTACCCGAGAAAATCATCCCAAGTTAAAAGCAACTGCGCACAATTCAATTTATATTTTTTAAACGCCAGTTTATAGACATGCATCAACTCATGTTGACCAATTGCTGCGGCAGCCTGTAAATCTTCCAGTTTTTTAGGACGGCTGGACAACTTAAGAATCGACATGCCCAAAGCGATCGCTCCTGAAGAAACTACTACCACTTCCCTACCCTGGCTTATTAAACTAAAGATCTGCTCGGCAATTTTATTAACCAAACCTGTATCTAAAGCACCTTTGTCTTTGGCAAACAGGCTGGAGCCGATTTTAACCACCACTCTTTTACATTTTTTTAGCGACCGCATCAATTAACTCCTCTAAACCCTGCTTGTTTAACGCTGATACCGGATAAATTGTTTTTTTTATTAATTTTTTAAATCTTTTGAGATTATCCGCCGCTAGATTAAGATCCATTTTATTCGCGCAAATAATCTGAGGTTTTTTATAAACTTCCCTGCTGTAATTCTTTAGTTCTAAATTAATATTTTTATAATCATCGACCGGATCTCGGCCGTCAATACCCGCCATATCCACTAAATGAATGAGAATCTTGGTACGTTCGATATGCTTTAAAAATTTAACTCCCAAACCCCGGCCATCCGAAGCCCCGGGGATTAAACCGGGGATATCGGCAACCACAAATTTACGATGCTTACCCTGAACTACTCCTAAAATCGGACCGGTAGTCGTGAACGGATAGGGTGCAATCTTGGGATGCGCATTAGAAATAGCGGAAATTAAAGTGGATTTACCGGCATTAGGGAAACCCACCACCCCGACATCAGCCAACAGCTTTAAATCCAGTAAAATTATTTTTTCTTCGCCCGGCTCACCTGGCGTAGCTTCTTTCCGATGCCAGTTACCTATGCCGCCCCGGCCGCCGCGGGCCACAATGACCTGATCACCGTCAACATCCAAATCGCGTAAGACTGAATCCGTAGCGGCATCTTTAATTGTCGTGCCCAAAGGAACATGGATGATTACATCCTGGGCACCTTTGCCTCTTTTGTGGTTACTGGAACCTTGGCCGCCGTGGGCTCCGAAAAAATGCCGGTGATATTGAAAATCTAAAAGCGTAAGCAGGTTACGATCAGCGCGGATAATGATATCCGCGCCTCGACCCCCGTCTCCGCCATCCGGGACCCCATTACGTTGGTACTTGTCCCGGTAGATGCTTTGACAGCCTTTACCGCCGGCACCGGCGCGGACGTTAATTTTAGCCCCGTCAATAAACACTTTTTATAAGCCTGAAACGATCGATTTGATCTTCAATTCCGTCAGCTGAACACGATGGCCTTTTTCCCAGTGCGAATTTTTCCGCCTGCGGTGCTTATAAGCTGTGGTTTTCTCCCCTAAAGTCTGTTTAAGGACAATCGCCTCTACTTTAGCATCCTTGACATAAGGCTGACCGATCTCGACTTTTTTCCCGTCAGAAACCAACAAAACTTTATCGATACTGATATTATCACCCTTTACCACATCCTGCTTATTCACTTCGATAATATCATCTTTGTTCACCGTATACTGTTTTGACCCAACTTCAATTATGGCATACATTTGACAACCTCCTTAAAATTAAATTGTACAATCAATTCTTAAGCTTAATATTATATACCCGCTGAATTTAAGGGTCAAGCTAAAAATTAGGGGAAATAGCTTAAAAAGGGGACGTTTCCCTTGAGTTTAACGTTTCCGCAAAAAGGTAAACGTCCCCTTTTTGCGGAAAATCCATAGTTTAGCTGAATTTTATATCTTCCAGATGTGCGGTAGGATTAGAAATAAGATTGATCTTGATCCGGTATTTATGCTCAATCGCCCGCAGGGCCTCCTTATCTTTTAAAATTTCATCGATCACAGGCGGAGCTAAAGTAAGCGAAGCCTGTTTTAAGGTTTTGCCCTTGAGATAACGTTTAAGCTCTTTTAAAGCAAAGATTCCCAGGGTTTGCGGTGAGCGCAGCTTGCCTTTTCCCTTACAGTATGGGCAGGGATGAAAAGAAAGCATTTGAACTGTTTTATGAATACGTTCGCGGGTCATTTCCACTAAGCCAAATTTGGAAATTCCCAAAATATCATATTTAGCCCGGTCAGTAGACAAGGCGTTTTTTAAAATATTCAATAATTCCCGGCGGTGGCCTTCACGTTCCATGTCGATGAAGTCAATAACAATAATTCCGCCTAAGTCCCGTAACACCAGCTGGCGGGCGATCTCTACCGCCGCCTCCGCGTTAACCTTAAAAGCCATCTCTTCCTGATTAACCTTTTTCTTAAAGCCGCCGCTGTTCACATCGATCACCACTAGTCCTTCGGTCGGCTCAATAATCAGATAAGCCTTAGATTTCATGTAGACATGACTTTCAAAGATATGATTGATCTGTTTTTCTACGTCTTTTGCCCCAAATAGATCGTCACCCCGGTAAAGTTCTACTCTTTTGCACAAATAGGTCAAAAAAGTATGCATGAAATGCTGAATACGGTAAAATTCAGGTTTAGAATCAACAATCAGCTTGGTAACGTCTTCGGTAAAAGAATCCCGGATGGCCCGTAACGCCAGATCATACTCCTCGTAAACTAAAGCTGGAGCCTTTTTTTCTTGAGCAGTTTTTTCCAGACGTTTCCAAAGTTTATAAAGAAATTGGGCATCCCGCACTAATTCCTGCTCGTTGCGTCCGCTGGCTGCGGTACGCACAATAAAACCTACCGGATCGGGAAGCTTGAGTTTCTTAAAAATATCCCGCAGGCGCCTTCTTTCCACTTCATTCTCAATCCGGCGGGAGATCCCGCCCTGCTTCTCCAGCGGCATTATTACAAGGTATCTGCCGGCTAAACCGATTTGAGTAGAAAGCCGCGGCCCTTTGGTGCCGAAGGATTCTTTGACCACTTGCACCAAAACCTCCTGGCCTTTTTTTACTTCTTTGATCGGAGTCTGCTGAGGCGCTTCGATCGATTCATAAGCAGATTCGATTTCCGATAAATACAGGAAACCGTTTTTGGGCAAACCGATATCGACAAATGCCGCTCCGATAGAAGGCATGACCGCTTCAATCCTACCCTTATAAATATTACCGACAATCGTGTGGTCCTGCGGACGCTCGATATGAAACTCAAGAAGCTGCCCGTCCTGGACGATAGCTACCCGTTTTTCCTGTGGTTCAGAATTAATTAAAATTTCCTTGGACATCTTTTACTTCAATCCCTTCTGGTAATTGTTTTTGCAGCCTATGTTTAAAATCTTCAGGAGAAACCGGATACATTAAAACAACCGCACCCTCCTCCTGCTGACTTTCAATTCCCAATTTTAAAGCCCTTTTAAAGCTTAACTTAGGATGGGGACTGAACCCCTCGGTCATCTTCAGAGGAAATTCTGCCCGGCGCATAGCGCGCATAAATAGGCGCATCAGGTCTAAATGCGAAATATATCGCATGAGCCCTTGTTTAGAAAAAATAAAATTTACTTTATACATCCTTTAATCTCGGTTTACTTCTTTTTCTGACGGTCTGCCGGTTCTTTTTTCGATGCTACCGGCTCAGCTTGGTTAAGCCTTTTTTTTAGCTTAGCTAATTCTTCGGGTGAATAATCTCCCTCCCTGATTATCCTGGCGGTAATAAATATAAGCAGATCAATTTTTTCAATATTATCATGATCGCGGCCGAAGAATTTTCCGATCCAAGGTAAATTAACAAGAAAAGGAATGCCTACTCTGGTCTTGGTCTTAACATCCTTCAATAAACCGCCGATCACAATCGTTTCACCGTCATTAAGCAGCACTTGCGTCTGGGCTTCCCGTACATCAATAATCGGATATTCAGTTATGGTTGAAGTAGTCGTTGCCCCTCCGGCGGTAGAAGTAGCATCAACATGACTATCGGAAGATGTGATACTGGGATGAACAATCATATTAATGTAACCCTCTTCGCTGATCTGCGGTACAACATTTAAGCGTATACCGATTTCCTGATAATAATCTAATGTTTGCGTAACGGTGGCGCTGGTTGTCTCAGTGCCTGCGGAAACCGTAGATTCCAATATCGGGGTATGGTAGCCGACCAACATCGAAGCTTCCTGATTATCCAAAGTCAGTATGCTGGGAGCAGACAAAGTGTTCGTGGTCACATCATTTTCCAGGGCGTGGATAATCGCTTCAAACTGTGTACCGGTTAATTTCTGAAATACGAATTCACCGCCGGCAGTATAAGGATTAGCTGAAGTAAGCAGCGCTCCGGCAGTAGTACCCAAAAGATGACCGGCGGTATTCGTGCTACCTGCAGCTGTCGGCATCGAAACCGCTACTGATTCGGCGTTAGTAGTAGTACCTAATCCCCAATCGACACCCAGATCTTTTAATTTCGTTGCATTTACTTCCATAAACTTTGTTTCTACCAGCACCTGTTTTGGCTTAATGTCAACTTTAGGCAAAATAACATTACGTATCCGGTCAAGCGTGCTTGCCGTATCCGTGATTACCAGCATCTTTGATTTGACTGCCGGATCAAACTCCGCTTTTTTCATCACGGTTTCGCCGGCGGCATTTTTTTCGTAAGAAACTGCCTCCGCTTTACTTGCCCCGACGGCTTCTTTAACTAAACCGGCACCGGAGGTAGTATCTTTGCCGATTTTAAACGTTCCAAACTGCCAGCCTTTTTGTCCACGGGTATACAAAACCGAAATCTTACCACGCGGAGAAAGCAAGGGAATAAGAACTTTCTGGGCATCCTGAGCATCCAGGTACTTTAAAGTAATGATCTCCACCTGCAATGGTTCCTCGGCGGCAATTTTGGCTACATTCTCGATTTTCGTAACTAAAATCACATTGCCCTGCCTTTGATAACCAAAACCGTAAGTCTTTAACACTACATCCAAAGCAATCTCCCAAGGCACGTCGCTTAAACGCACTGAAACATTGCCGATTACATCTGGCGTAGTAACGATATTGACCCCGGACTTATAAGAAATGATTTTCAGCACATTAAGAATATCCGCATCTTTAAAATCAAAAGTTACATTTCCCGAGGCCGATAACGCGGATTGTGGTTCCCCGCCCTCTTTGGCACCCGGGACAGCCTCAACCTGAATCTGTCCGGCAGCCAGCCCAGCCGGCTCACCGGGTTTGGCTAAATCACCTCCGGCAGAAACCGCAGGCATAAAAACTAAAAAATAAAAAACAAAAATAAATAATATTTTTTTCACTCTTTCTCCTCCTTGCCCACAAGGGTAGGCCCGCGCAATACCAATTAGCGCGGGGTGCTATTTAACTCTAATTCTTGAGGCTCACCGTTTCTAATAAGAATAACTTTATCCTCAAGGATCTTTAACACCTGAAAATCTCCGACCATATCTCCGATCCCCACCACATTCGCATTAACAATAGCAAAAGAACGCCCAAATTTATCGTAAATAATCCCCTCGATGGTCAACCCTTCCTGGGTTGCATCTTGCTGCTTATCTAATTTAAGTAACCTGCCCTCCGGAGTAACCAGGGGGATAAAAGGATTACGCCGGCCTTTTGCCTCATAAGCAGTTTCAGCCCGGGCAAAAACAGACGGTAAAATTAAACCCGATAAAAATAGTAAAATTATGAATTTTTTATTTAGTAACATAGGTTTTAAGCACCAGCGTAACAGCCTGCTTCATGTAATCCGGCAGCTGCGTAGAAATCTCCATTTCCGAAACGCCAATAAAAATAGAGGCATTCTCCAGAGCATAAATAAATTTGCCTAAACTGTGGTAATCCGAAACCAGGTCCAGGTTAATTAATATCGGGATAACTTTATCCTGGCCGGATGTTTTTTCTTTCAGAACCGGGCGGCTAGGACGTAATTGATCAATTTTAATATTAAATTTATTCGCGGTGCTTGAAATTTCCTGCAAAAGCTCAGAGATTTGGTTTTCCTTAAGGATCCGGGAGGAATTCACCGCTTTTTTTACTAATCCCGGCTGGTTTTTGGATAAACGCATGTTTTCCAAATCGCGGTTTAAATTTAACAAATCCGTATTTAATTTGGCAATCTTTAGATCCAGCCTGCTTAATCCGGCTCTCTGCGCTTTTAAGATATAACCCACATCCGCATAGGCAACCAAAACAAAAAATATCACAATTAATATCTTCTTTTGATTATCTAATTGTATATTCGCCAGGTTCATCCCGCACCTTCTCCTTGTTCAATCATTTTAACCCCCACTCTTCTAATATTTAAATATCCAGAAGGTGCGGGATTCATTTTGTTTTTAAAACTCCTACTAAAATAAAATCTGCGATATCGTAACCGCCCAGGCTTCTCTTCTGCACATTACTTAATTCAAAATTTGAAAAATCTTTAGAAAACTCCGGGAGTATTTTTAAATTATCCAGTAATTTATTGATCAGGCCAACCTCTTCTTTCTCCAGAGAAATAACCGATCCGCGGATCGTTAGATCGCTGCTCTTGAGCACAATATCGTTAAACCAAACCCCGGGCGGCAGGTGCAAACTTAAAGCGTTTAATTTCTCAGCCCAGAGGATTCTTTGGCGGTTTAGCTGCGCCATCACAGCCGCATCCTGGGAGGAGCCGGAAAACTCCTGGTTAAATTTATCCAGCTCTTTTTTCTGCACCGCCAGAGCCAGCCATTTCCGGTTTAAAGTAACCAGTTTTCCGTTTTTAGATATCAATAAAACAGCAAAATACAAGTGGGCTAGAATCAAAAACACCAGCATTACCGGGATAGCATAAATAAACACCCGGTTCTGGATCAAGGCCAACGGGCTTTTTACCGCAGCCTGATCAGGAGAGTGCCCTTTAGCTTTAATCTTTAATTCTTCCGGTAATAAGTTTATCTCAATCATTTTTTAGCGTAATGCCAGCCCCACGGCAACATTAAATTGCCCGTAAAATTTATTCAATCTTTGCAGATCAATAGTATCCGGAATCTTAATCTGCTTAAAAGGGTCCCAGGTCTCGACCGGTAAACCTAGGCAAGCACCTAACATTTCTTTTAACCCGGGGAATTTGCTACCTCCTCCGCTTAAAAATATTTTAACGACATTGGAAGTATTCTGACTTTCATAATAATCAAATGAAGTGCGTATCTCCGAAGCCAAATTGTTCAATACGCTTTCTACGCCAAACCTGATCTTATCCGCCTTATCTTCCGGAGGATTAATTTTAAGCTCCTCGGCGCTTTTAAAATCCATCTCAAAAATATCCATAAGTTTTTTAGTAAAACTGGAACCGCCGGAATGGATGTCGCGGGATAAGCGCACTAATCCGTTATCTAGGATATTAACATTGGTAATGGTTGATCCGATATTTAAAAGACAAACGGTTTTGTGGCTTTGACTAGTGGAAGCCGAAACATTATTCCCCGGATTGTTTTCCGGCAGATCCGTTTTAGAATAATTAAAATTAAAAGCATTGACCAAAGCCAGCGAATCAATGTCAATCACGCTGGGCCTTAAGCCGGCATTATCCAACGCTTTGATCCTTTGGGCGATCAATTCTTTTTTAATCGCCGCGATCAGCACCAACATCTTATTGTCAGGCAGATCATCTTTTAGGATTTCAGCATCCAAATTAACTTCTTCAACTGAGAAAGGAATATGTTTCTGGGCTTCGAATTTCAGCGCCCCTTTTAATTCAGCTTTACTCATCCGCAGAAAATTTACATAACGGATAACCGTCGAAGCTCCGCAAAAAGAAATATTTACCTGATCCGCCCCCTGAAGATGCTTAATTTTTTTTAAAACTTCCGCCGGATCCAATTGGCTCTCCTCCAAATCAAAAGCCGCCAGCTCAATGACCCCCAAACTGGATTTTAATTTAACACATTTGATGGACTGAGTGCCGATATCCAACCCAAAACTGAATCTTTCTTTAGTTTTCGGAAAATTAATTTTAGAAAAAATATTTTTCATTTAAATTCAATTTTAACCAACCTATTTTTTATCGCAGCTCTCTGTCATAATTAAGCCACCCGTCGATACCACGTAAATTGTTTTCCCGGTAAGTTTACAATTTACCGGAGAAGCCGTACAGTTGTATCCGGCAGCATCCAAACGTTGACAATCATATTCATAGCCATGGACCGAGGTCGCGGATAAATAATCCCTCTCTAGATAAACCGGGTCATGCTTGATCAGTAAATCTACGCTCTCCGGATAAACATTATTATTGTCTTTAGCATAATTCTCCATCGCCGTAGAAAAAAGTTTAAGGTTGACTTGGGCCAGCAATTGATTTTGCTTAATAGTATAAGCAATTACGCGATGGATAGCCAAACGCAACAACAACGCGCTTAAGGCCATTACCACCATGATTGTAACAAAACTTCTAGCTCGATGATTAAACATATTTAAAAAGATTTAAAATCCGTATCGCTGGAAACAGATGTATCGCTGCGTAAGATCTTAGCCCCCGTTATAATCTGATAATTGTGTTCTGCTAATACCGGATTAACCGCCATCGCCCGGATATCATAACCTGCCGGCTCAATCAAGCCAACCATATAACGGAAATTTGCGATCTGGCCCAGAGTAATAAAATCCTGCGTTGCGTATTTAGCATCAACCAAAAACTGCATGTTAGCTTCATTAGTCTGAGCGTAGGTACCGGTATGGCCGGCAGCATAAACTTCAAAACTCGTCGCAATGCCTTTGAGGTTAGCCTGAGCATTCATCTCGTTAGCCGTCCTCCTTAACTTTATTCCCTCCAAAGCTACAATTGACAATAAAAGCGAAACAATAAAAACTACAATCATTATTTCAATCAGGGTAAAACCAAATTTCCTATTTTTCATTTATTTATATTAGCACAAAGCAGAGGATTGGCAATCATTTTTATTAAAAATTTATAAAGTAAGCCCTTGGCCTTCAAGTGATTAGGATTTATCTTTGGCGCTATTTTTAAAGGTGCTAAACCGATATTTACACAATAAAAAATAGGGGAGAAGATTACTCTTCCCCCCTATCCTAACTATTCTAAACTAACTATAGTTATGGTGTTACGTAGGCTGTTTCTGTAATTACACCACCGGTAGTCACAGAAAAAGTCGTGTCCCCGGCTGTTGCGCTAGCAGGAGTAGCAGTTAAAGTATACCCCGTAGCAGCCAAACCAGTACAATCATAAACATATCCTTGCACAGGTGCAGCTGAAGTACTAGCACATAATACCGTCGCTGGAGCAATATACGGAGCGATGGCCGCGGCATCAGCAGGATAAGCGCCGTTATGACCAGTAGCATAAACTTCTGCTGCTGTAGATAATGCGCGGATATTCGCTTTAGCTGCTGCGGTATTAGCCGTTCTCTTAGCGCTCAATAAGTTCGGTATAGCAATAGCTGCTAAGAGTGCAATGATGGCTACAACGATCATGATTTCGACGAGTGTAAAACCTTTTCTATTCATTAAAATAACCCCCTTCCCAAGGTTAAATTGTCTTTTTGCGTTCACTAAAAAGCTAACTCTTATTTCGGGATCCAATAATTATGACTTACTTCTGATAAGAAGCCAACTTTAAAGCTCGCACCAAAAGAACACCTTATGTATCCATAATAAATTTAACACTTTAGGTAACCTTTGTCAAGTGAAAACTCATCTTAAACTGTATCCTCGATCCAGGCTTTCGTAAAGATTTTAAAATTAATTGCCAAAAATCAAATTCCTTGCTCCTAAGATCAAATAGGCCCGTAAACCAGCCTATTTCAGGACAGAGGGGTATAATTTTAAATATTTAGAATAATCACTATATCTAAAAACGGATCAAATCTTAGAAATAAATTAAAATTTTGTTTTTTATTTTGAATCTGAAGGGATATTGTGAAAAACTAGCGCCACACCAATGATCTCCAGACTATCTCTGGTTCTCATTGGTATTGCCGTACCAGCAATAAAACGCTTTTTACCTTCTCTGGTGATCAAGTAAGTGTTTTCGACTAACCCCACCGCGTGTCCATTACCTAAAGCATTTAAAACAGGTTGATTAAACTTTTCACTTGAGCCTTCCACTCCCATAATCAATACTTTATCGATTGACTTACCTATAACTTGAGATTCTGACCATCCGGTTAACTTTTGGGCTGCAGCATTAATAGACTCCACTTCTGCATCCAGATTAAAAGTGATTACCGCACTGTCTAAACTATCCAAAGCCCTGGAAAACCAGATTTGACTCTTTTGTAAAATTGACTCCGCGCGCTTGGCTTCGGTAATATCCCGGATCGTAGCTTGCAGTAATACTTTGCCTCCTATTTCGAATTTGGAAAGTAAAACTACTGCATCAAAATCCTCACCGTTCAACCGTCGGTGCAACCAGTTAAATTTAGTCGAACCCTTAGCCACCGCCAACATGAACATTTGTGAAAGCAGATCTGAAGATTTTGTTCCATCCGGTTGACATTCCGGAGATAAATCTAAAATTCTCAACCAGCAAATTTCTTCAACGTCACGGCAGGAAAACAATTTAATCGCCGCCGGATTAGCCGAAACCACCCCTCCGTCGGTTGACAATACCAGCATTGCATCTTTAGATTCAGTAAATAATAACCGGTACTGCTCCTCGCTTTTATGCAGCACCTCTTCCGTTTTTTCGCGCAAAGCAACTTCTTGTTTAAGATTCTCGATAGAAGTAGTGCTCTTTTGTAAATTTATGGCCATGCTTTTAAATACCCTGGAAAGTTGGCTGATCTCATCGTTTGCCTCAGTTTCAATCTTATATTCAAAATCACCCCGGCCAACGGCCTCCATCCCCTCAGATAACTTATTAACCGGTCCAAGAATAATCGACGCGAAATAACAGCTTATTAAATAAACAAGCGCCGGCACAAGTAGCAAGATGATTATAAAAATTAATTTTATTTTAGTTAAAGGCGCAAAGGCCTCCTTGTAGTCAATTTCATTTAAAAGACACCACTGCATTTCAGGCAAGTAGGCATACGCACCCAATACCTTTATGCCGCGGTGATCTAATAAAACCACTGGATGGCCGATCTTCAAATATCCGTCGGAAGCGTTATGACAGGCTATACAATTCCTGAAATTATCGGTATCCACTTTTTGTTTTAAAAAAGTGTTGTTTAAAAAAACAGAACGGGTGATCATATAACCATATTTATTTACAATATAAATTTCCCGGGTCCTGCTTTTGCTAGATGACTCCCCGACAATTTTATCCAAACCGTTCATTCTTACCCGCGCCACTAAAACCCCTATGAATTCATTGGTGCTACTATCTAAAATCGGACCGGATACGGCAATTAGGTTTTTATCTATATTTTCGGAATAATAGGCATCTTTAACAAAGATATTTTCTTGGCCGCCGGCAAAATAAGCATCTGCAGATTTATCTAAACCCAAACTATTTTTATTAGAAGAAGCAACTACCCGCCCCGAAGCATCCAAAAGTAAAAACTCATAAATTTCAGGATTAGCGGCTTTGGTCCGGGATAATCTCAACATCGCGGCATTGAAAGCTGCCTGGCTGGCTTGCGGATTTTCTTTTCGTATTTTTAAAAAATCCCCTAGAACTACGCTCCGGGAAAGCTGGACAATGGAAATTTTAAGCAGCTCTAAATATGTCTCAATATGCCGGGCATTTGCGGCAAGGTCTGTTTTCAGCTGTTCGTAAATAGCATTCTGCAGGGTTTGTTTAACCGTAAAATAAACAATTGAAAAAATAATAAAATTGGCACAAATAGTAAAAATTATAAAAATAAAGGATATTTTATTGGCTATTTTCATAGATTTTCCGGATTAACACGCTATCAAAAGAATTTTCTGAATCAGGCAGCTTACTGATCCTTCCGTTGTTGAACTTAAGCTGAGCAATCAAATCAAAGATCTCTTTGCGGGCTTTAGCTTGGCTTGGGTCTATTTGCTCTTTATAACCGATCCACTTCAAGCGTTCGATACTTTGCCGATAAGCCAGCGGTGTAATCTTATAATGCCTAGCGATAATCCGGCTGCCTTCTTCAGGATGATCCTTCAAATATTCTATCGCCTTAAACCATCCCCGCATCAAGGCAGAAACCGCCTGAGGATTATTTTTTAAAAAGTCTTCCCGGACATTAAGCGTGTCAATAATTACTTCCGGCGTCTGACGGGTGGAAACTAAAATATGCGCACCCGGCCGGGCCAGGGCCCGGGTAACCCACGGCTCCCAGGTAACCACCGCTTCAGCTTCTTTACCCAAAAAAACATCCGCCACTTTATCCGGAGGCCGGGTAATGATAGAAATATCTTTTAAAGATAGACCCTTTTTATGGAATAGGTAGGAGATAAACGTCTCGCTGACATCATCGCGGGAAAAGACTATTCTTTTACCGATTAAATCATTTAAACTCTTAATACTCTTATCTGCGACTATAGCATCCCCTCCGAAAGAACAATCCAGCTCTAAAACCGCGATCACCGGTGTATTCTGAGCTCTTTTAGAAACCAAAAGATCGATAGTTCCAACTTCGCAATCCAAGATACCGGCTTTAAAGGCATCACGGCGGTTAGAATCTAATTCTTCATCAATAAAAAATACTTCAATTCCATCTTGGACGAAAAAGCCTTTCTCCTGCGCTAAATAAAACGGGCCGTAACCCACCCATTCTTGTGAAGCGATGCTAATCCTGGTAAGTTTTTTAGGTTGAACAGAACATGCACTTAATCCTAGAACTAAAGCTGCTCCGATAATAATCACGTTTATTCTTTTCATGATGTTATTTTACCTCAATCAATTGATATTACAAGGCATTTAGTAAAATAGGGGACCTCCCTTTCAAAGGTAAAAGAAGATACCTCTACTTTAAACGCGGCCAGCAATACTTTAAACGCGGCCAGCAATATAGATATATTTCAGCAGATGCTTACCGGTATTAACTACGTTGTGCGGCATTTTAGGCGGGAGATAAACAAATATATTCTTCTTAACCTTTAGGCAGCTTTTTTTACCATAGTAAACTAATCCTGAACCGTGAATTATAAAAACGACCTCTTCGCTTGAACCGGTAGTATGTTCGCCGACTGACTCTTTCGGCTTTAAAATTACATAACCGCTACGCAATCCTTTTACTTTCTTAGAATCTCCAAACAAACGCAAAAATCTTTGCCGGCCTTTCAGTTGCACAGAATAAGCTTTATTTTTAATCATGTTTTGACCTTGCCTGTTTTAACTAATTTTCATCAAGATGATGCTCTAAATGCAAATGGGGATGGATATGAATCTTATCTTTATGGTGATGGCTATGAATATGCGCCAGGTTATTGGCCTCAAGTAACGCCGGATCATTCAAGATACTTGCCGGCGGACCGGATTTAACAATTACCTTTTGCTGGCCGAAAACATAGACTATATCCGAAATCTCCTCCACAATATGCAAATCATGTGTGGCGGTAATAATTGTTTTTCCGGAATTATTCTCTTCAATAAGCAAATCAATAATATGCCGGGTAGTCAACGGGTCAAGCCCGGCAGTCGGTTCATCCAGGATAAGAATCTGCGGATCAATAATCAAAATCGAAGCAATCGCAACCTTACGCTTCTCACCGATACTTAATTGATGCGGTGGACGCTCTAACAAATCCTGGATCTTTAGCGTGAAAATAAGCTTATCCAGCCGTTTTTGGATTTGATCTTTAGAAAAACCCAGTTGCAGCGGAGCAAAGATAATATCTTCCTTAACCGTAGGACAAAATAGCTGGACATCAGGATTCTGAAAGATAAATCCCACCTGGCTGCGGAACTCCCGGGAGAATCCGCTATTACTTAAACTTTTCTCATCTAATTTCCGGCCGCAAAAAACCACCTCCCCTTGATCGGCAAAAATCAAACCATCAAGTATCTGTAAAAAGGTGGATTTGCCGCAGCCATTGGCTCCAATAATGCTTATTTTTTGGCCCGCATTAATTTTAATATTTATCCCGCATAAAGCGGGAAATTTGTTCAAATAAGAAAAACGCACATCCTTTAATTCAAAAATTATATTATCCATAGCATCACCCCTACTGCCAATAACCATAAACAATCTTTAATTCCGATTTTAAAATCATTCCGGACGCAAACTTCTCCCCGGTATCCCCGGGAAAGCATAGCTTTATACACCTCTTCATTCAGAGCGACTGAACGCTCCCATAAAGCCGCAATATTCCAAGCGACGATTTCCTGGCCTCTTTGATAGCGCACTCCCGCGCCCAGGCGGCTCTTAATCGCTAAATATGTATTCTGAATTATTCCGGCGAAAAGATAAATATAGCGGTAGCTCATTCCTAAGATCATGATAAAAACCTGGGGAATTTTAAGAATTCTTAAAACGGCAAGTAATGTAAAATGTTTGGTCGTAAGATTTAAAAGAGTAACTATAGATACGCAGGTCACCACACGCATAATAAAAATTACCGCTCCGGCCACCCCCTGATGCGTAATAACCAATTTTAATCCCAGGAGATGAAAAACCAGCCATGCTTGGCCGGGATTAAAGATCGCCGGTAAAGCAATAAACAAAGAAAACAGGGGGATAAAAAGCCAGGTCCGCTTAAGAAAAAAGATCAGATTTATTTTAGAAAACAAAACCAGAACCAAGCAAAATACGTAAAGCCAAAGCAAAGCGATAATACTTCCGGAAAATAAAGCCGCAAGCACCAATAATAAAAAAGTAAAAATTTTCATCCTGGGGTCTAAAGACTGCAGGAATCCTTTTTGTAAGGCATGCTCTTCGGCAAAAAGCGAATCTTTTAAGAAGGTCAGCACCCCGACAATCGAACGCTCGATAAAATTGTTACTT
Organism: Candidatus Omnitrophota bacterium; assembly: GCA_035402765.1. Taxonomy (GTDB): domain Bacteria; phylum Omnitrophota; class Gorgyraeia; order Gygaellales; family Profunditerraquicolaceae; genus UBA6249. The sequence continues at coordinate 10,461 of DAONDX010000012.1, read as the reverse complement.
TTCATTATTTTTCAGACCGCTTACTTTTTTACCGGATATTTGCCGCAACAGAATTTTTCTCCTTCCGGACAATATCCCAGCTCTTCACATTTGGCTCCGGCAGTAAAAAAGACTGCCGGTAGTTTTTGGCGGCAGATCTCTAACATTTTATTTGCCAGATGACGGATCTCCCATTGCGCCCGGGCGCAACAACGGTGTTGGAAAAAATGCAGCAGCTCCCGGCAATTCATGGTGACCACAATTTTGGTTTCCGCCGCCTGCGGAAGAGCAAAACGCGCGTCTTGATTGACTATTTCCCCGCTCAATTTGTCCTGACCCAAAAGCCTGGTCAATTTAGTATAGCTCTGCTGGATAGTAACCATTAACTTTTCAAACTCATCTTTAGCTTCAGAATTACTTTCAATGGCCGGCGGAATAATATAATCAAAATCCTTTTCTTTTACATAGCGCTGGCTTTGCTGAGAATAAGACGCCAGACGGTGCCGCACCAGCTGGTGGGTAAGTGCCCGGGAAACCCCTTGGATGGCGAAACTGAATTTAACATGCTCCAATGGACTCATATGCCCGGAGGCAACAATATTCTTAACAAATTCTTCCTGTTTTTTAATATCTATTGCGGTATCTGAAAAAACTTCACCGGCAAATCTCTCGGAATAACACTGCCGGCAAGCCACATAAATAAGTGTAATTGCGTTCTGGCTCATTTCTAATAGCTGAACCTCCAAATTAACTTTTGCCATAATCCTCCCCCATTCTTAAGATAAATACTGATCAGCCAGATATGAACTGCGTACATACGGAGCGCTTTGGACATGCAGAAACCCCAACTCTCTGCCTTTTTCTTTATAATAATCGAACTGCTCCGGTAGAATATAATCTTTTACTGGATAATGTTTTTTACTCGGTGACAAATACTGGCCGATACTTAATAAATCACATCTTGCCGAACGTAAATCTTTCATGACTGCCAGAATCTCATCCGGCTTCTCCCCCAACCCGAGCATTAAACCGGATTTTGTTCTAAGCTTTGGCGCCATATCTTTTATTAATCTCAACAGCTTAAGCGAACGGGAATAATCTGCTCCTTGCCGGACGGTTTTATAAAGCGAGGGGATTGTCTCTAAATTATGCGCAATAATCTCAGGAGCCGATCTTACAACAGTTTCCAAAGCAGTTAAAGATAATCCGAAATCCGGAATTAAAAGTTCAACTGTAACCGAGGGTAATTTACGGTTAATCTGCCTAACCGTATCTGCAAAAATACCCGCGCCGCCATCTGCCAGGTCATCCCGGGTAACGCTGGTAATTACTACATGTTTTAAACCCAACTGCGCAACCGCCTGAGCGACTCTTTCCGGCTCCCGGTCATCCACGGGGTAAGGCTTAGCTTTGGTAACATTACAAAAACTGCAACTCCGGGTACAATTTTTTCCCAGGATCAAAAAGGTCGCTACTTTCCGTAAGAAGCATTCACCGATATTCGGACACATCGCCTGCTCGCAAACCGTCTCCAAATGCAAATCCCGCAAGGATTGTTTCATTGTCGAACAATCTTTAAGACTGATTTTTTTATTTAACCAGGCTGGCTTCAAATCAACCTCATTTCCGGTAAACCGAATTAATTATTTTGTAGAGACGCTAAGTTTTGCGTCTCTGCATCCGGTTGGCGATAATTTAAAAAATTAATATTAAATGTATGCGCGAATGCTTCTATCAGCTTTTCTTCTAAAACTTCTTTTTCGGGTAAAACCTTTAATTCATCCGACAAGGTTGTCAGGCCGGCGGCTAAATCATCAGGCACAGATTTAATATATTTGCGTAAAATACCCCAATTTATCCGGCAAGGGATAGAACCGTGCTGAAAAATAGTCTGCCGGTTTCTTTTTTGCGCGTTACCGCCGATTTTCCTAGCGCCAATTATAATATCATATTTTTCATGCGCAGCGCTACAAAGCTCATGCGGGGCGTTCTTATTCCTAAAATCCGCCCCCTCCAGAGCAAAACCCGGATTTAAACCTAAAGATTTATAAAAACGTAAAAGAAACTGACAAATATTGCGGTAATCCACAAAAAACTTTTGCGGCTCTCCGACATCAGATTTGCTGCAGACAAAGCTATAAGTAATTTCATCGTCATGAAAAAGAATCCCGCCGCCGGTAATTCTTTTCACCACCTCCACCCCATCAATGCCACAGGCGGCTAGATCAAGTTGATTTTGCGGCTCCTGAGAAAATCCATAGGTAAAAGAAGGCCCCTGCCACTGATACAAGCGTAATACACCGACGCCATCTTCCAGATAGCCTTTGTAGATTTTTTCATCCAGCGCCATATTACTGGCGGCACTCAAAGCGCCGGAGCGGATAAGACGGAATAATTTCATCGCTTTTATTTAGGATTTTTCCAGCAAAGGTCCGGCTGGCGCGCTGCCCTTACCTCATCTAAACGCTTAATCGGCATTTTTTGAGGCGCTTGCCTAACTTGTAAAGGGTTGTCTTTAGCCAGATCAGCAATTTTGATCATTGTATCAATAAAAGCATCCAGGCATTCTTTGGATTCTGTTTCTGTGGGCTCAATCATCAAGGCCTCTTTAACAATCATCGGAAAATAAATAGTCGGAGGATGATACCCCTGATCGATCAGGTATTTTGCGATATCTAAAGCATGCACGCCATTTTTAGCTTGCCGGGATGCCGAAAAAACACATTCGTGCATACAAGTTTTATCAAAAGGCAGGTCATAATATTTTTTAAGTCTGGACTGACAATAATTAGCATTAAGCACGGCGATTTCCGCAGCCTGAATTAACCCCTCTTTACCTAAAGCCAGAATATAGGCATAAGCCTTAAGGATTACTCCGAAATTTCCGTAAAAAGGAGCAATATAGCCGATAGATTTAGGGTAATTATAATTCAAGACAAAAGTAGAATCGTTTTTGCGGATAACCCGCGAAATAGGCAAAAACTCCACCAGCTTTTCACTGACCCCCACCGGACCGGCTCCCGGCCCGCCTCCTCCATGCGGAGTACCGAAAGTCTTATGCAAATTAATATGCATTACATCAAAACCAATATCCCCGGGACGCGCCTTGCCCAGCATGGCGTTAAGATTTGCTCCGTCATAATACATTAACGCTCCTGCTTTATGCGCCAAGTCCGCAATTTCCTTAATCCGGGGGTTAAAAAGACCCAAGGTATCCGGGCAAGTCAGCATTACTGCCGCCACTTCATTATTTAATTCTTTTTTGTATTGTTCTAAATCCATGTAGCCGTCGGCACCCGTAGGAATAACTTTAACTTCATAACCGGCAATAGTGGCGCTGGAAGGATTAGTTCCATGCGATGAATCCGGAACAATCACATATTTACGCCGGGATCCTTTATCTTTGTGATATGCAGCGATCAGCATTACACCGGTTAACTCACCATGAGCCCCGGCCAAAGGCTGCAGCGTAAAAGCGCTCATTCCGGTAATTTCCGCAAGCAATTTTTCAGATTCATACAAAACTTCCAAAGACCCTTGCGCCAGGCTCCCGGAAAGTTGCGGTAATAAAGGATGTAATTGGCTAAATCCTTCTAGAGCGGCAATCCGTTCAGTAAATTTCGGATTATATTTCATCGTGCAGGAACCTAAGGGATAAAAATTAGTATCCACGGAGAAATTAAGCCGCGATAGATTTGTAAAGTGGCGCACTACATCCAATTCGCTCAAACCAGGCAAATACGCATCATTAGAGCGGCAATATTTGGCGGCTAAAGGTTTAGCCTGAGGAACATCGCTTGTCCCGTAAGAAAATCCTCCGCGGCCGTCTCTATGCTTCTCAAAAATAAGTTTCATACTCATAATACTGCCTCCAGAGTGTCCGCCAGGCGCTGAATCTCTTCTTTAGTTCTTTTCTCGGTGACCGCGATTAATAGATAATTATCCATTCCTTTATAAAATCTGCCCAGAGGAAAACCGCAGGCAAAGCCTTTTTCAATCATGCGCTGCACTACTGTATCTGCATTGCACGGCAACAAAACCGTAAATTCATTAAAAGTCGGCGAAGAACGTTTTACCTGCACTCCCTTAACCCGGGACAATGCCTCTTTGGCAAATTCTGATTTTTGATAGTTCTGCCGGGCTAATTCCTTAAAACCTGCTTTACCTAAAAGAGAAACAAATATCGCCGCCCGTAAAGCGCAAAGCGCTTCATTCGAACAAATATTAGAAGTCGCCCTTTCCCGGCGGATATGCTGCTCGCGAGTCTGTAAAGTTAAAACAAATCCTCTTTTTCCGTCGCTATCCACCGTTGCTCCCACAATCCTGCCGGGTATCTGACGGACAAACTGGCTCTTTACCGCCATAAAACCAAGATACGGCCCGCCAAAAGAAAGCGGAATGCCTAAACTCTGGCCCTCTCCGCAGGCAATATCAAACCCCATCTCTCCTGGAGTTTTTAACATACCCAAAGAAACCGGATAGACACAAGCAATGGCTAAAGCTCCAAATTCATGCACTTTTTCCACCATATCGCTATAATCATCAACTGCGCCGAAAAAATTCGGATTCTGGAAAATTACCGCTGCCGTTTGATCATCTACATATTTAAGCAAATCCTGCCGGGAACTTTGGCCATGGACTACCGGAATTTCCACAAATTCAATGGAAAGATTAGAGGTATAAGTATAAAGCATGGTGCGGTAAATCAGGTTCACTCCACTATCCAGAATAACTTTATTGCGCCCGGTATGGCGCACTGCCATCATCATGGCTTCAAAGAGAGCTGTACCGCCATCATATAAAGAAGCATTGGAAATATCCAGCCCGGTAAGCTGGCAAATAATACTTTGATATTCATAAATTGCCTGCAGCCATCCTTGAGAGCATTCCGGCTGATATGGAGTATAAGCGGTATAGAATTCGGAACGGCCAGCTAAAGCATCCACTGCCGCCGGGATAAAATGATCGTAAAAACCGCCCCCGACAAAATTAATCAATCCGGTAGCATTTTTAAAAGCAAGCTTACTTAAGGCAGCAGTTACTGCAAATTCTGATTTTGACTCCGGCAGGTTAAAAGACTTTGGGCGCAGACTGGCAGGAATATCCTTAAAAAGATCGGCAACGCTTTTAACTCCGATAGTCGAAAGCATTTGCTGAATATCTTCTTGCGTATGCGGAACATAACTCATTTAGAAATCCCCTCTACATATTTCTGATAACTTGCCGCATCCATCAGATTAGATTGCTCTGCTTGGTTTAAAAATTCGACCGAATAAAAATAACCTGCCTCATAGGCGGATTGGTTAATCAATTCCGGATGGATAGCCAGTTGCGTATTTACTGCTACCACTTTTCCCGATAAAGGCGCATAGACATCAGAAGCGGCTTTAACCGATTCTACCGTCGCACAATATGCTGATTGCTTGAGTATTTCACCGACTTTGGGTAATTCCACAAAGGTGATATCACCTAAAGAATGTTGGGCATAATCGGTAATTCCGACAAAAGCAACTTTTCCTTCTATCCGTGCCCACTCATGCTCTTTAGTATAAAGAATATTTTTTGGTATATTCATTTTTCCCCCTATTGTTTATTAACCTCTGCCATCAACGAGGTTTTTTTCAAAAAAGGACGCCTAACTACTTTAACCGGAATTTCGGTGACATCTTGCTTAACTACCAGCTGTGCATCAAGATCATAATTACCCGCAACATAACCCATCCCAATACCCACACCCAGACTGGGTGAGAAAGAACCGCTGGTGACCCGGCCGACCTGACGGCCATTATCTAATATAGAAAATCCATTGCGCGGCGATCTGCGGGAATCCGCTTGGAAATAAATTAAATGCTCACCCGGACCATTCTGCTTTTCTCTCAGCAAAGCCTGACGGCCGATAAAATCCTTGGAAAAATCCACAAACTTCGCGGCGCCTGCGGCCAGCGGCGAATGATTTTCATCTAAATCATGCCCGTAAAGAGGGTAGCTCATTTCCAGGCGTAAAGTATCGCGCGCTCCTAAACCTGCCGGTTTAACCCTGGCATCTTTAAGTAAAATCTCCCAAAGTCTGGCAACATAATCATTGGCAATATAAATTTCATAACCTAACTCACCGGTATAACCGGTCCGGCTGATAATACAACTTTGATGTTCGAATATTTTAAATTCCGAAAAAGTATAATAGCTAAGCTTTCCTACGCCCTCACCAAAAATCGTTTTAAGCACATCCAACGACTGCGGCCCCTGCACATCCAGTTTAGCCATTTTACCGGATACATCCTCTAAAGAACAATCTGCGGAAAGATGGGCTTTAAAATGCGCCAGGTCACCGGGGGTTGTCGCAGCATTAACGACAATCATCCAGAGGGTTTGATCAATCCGGTAAACAATCAAATCATCCATTATCCCTGCCTGTTCATTAAGCAGAAAGCCGTAACGGCAGGCACCCAAAGGCATGGAAACGATATTTTGAGTAATGATGCGGTCAAAGCCGCTTGCAAGCGGATCCGCCTGCAGCATAAATTCACCCATATGGCAAATATCAAATACCGAAACTGCCTCTCGGGTATGCGCATGCTCCGCCAGGATTCCCTGGTACTGAATAGGCATCATCCATCCGCCAAAAGGAGCCATTTTTGCGCCAAGGGCAAGATGATTTTCGTAAAGCGGGGTTTTTAACACTGGATATATTCTTTTATTTATTGTTTAGGTAATTGGAAAGATTATACCACAATTTTCATTTTTTACTCAAAAATTTACCTAATATAAATACCACTCCGATACAAACAAGTACCCCCAGAACAGCGGAAGAAACATAAGCCAGACTTAAGTTGACCAAAGGCTTTTCTTCCCATCCTTTAAAAGCATAATCAGGAATCGGAGCACTCCACAGGCTGGAAAGTTTTTCTAGCCCCTTAGGGATATAACCGGCTAATGTTTGTATTTCATCAACGCCCCATTCACCCCAAGCTGCCCCGGCCTTAAAATACTCCGGTAGTAATAACCCTAAAGGTGAAAGTATGATTAACACTCCTAATCCTAACCAGAGTTTAGTAATCAGTTTCATAATTTCACTTTCCTCTCTGCCAGGAGATCTCCTGAATGTTTTTGTAAATATTTTATTGCCAAAGCGGTTACAATTGCCTCCACCCATCCAAAGATTAAAAGATGCTCACCTAACATTACCGTCACAGCCACCTTTAATCCATAAGGGCAATATAACGATTGACCGCCGGCTGTATGATGCAGTAATGGCTGCAACCCGAATTCCACACCGGCTAAAAAAGCAGCCAAATTAATACCGGTATATCCGGCTACACCTGCGGCAATTACCCTTCTTTTGGAATCTACGGGTGTATTATGACTAATCGCTTTATATACGTAGTAACCGACAAACGGTAAAATAAATGCCATATTAAAACAATTAGCGCCAATGGCAGTAATCCCGCCATCGCCAAATAACAAAGCCTGAATAACCAAGGCCACAGTAATCGCAATACATGCCGCCCAGGGCCCCAACAATATCGCCGCCAAAACTCCGCCTACCGCATGGCCGGTTGTCCCGCCTGGGATAGGCACATTAAACATCATGATTACAAAACTAAATGCCGCCCCGATCGCCAGCATCGGTACTTGTTTTGCGCTTAATGTTTTTTTGACAATCTTTGAGGCAACAGCCCAAATTGGCAGCATGATGACATAAAAAAACCCGCAAGTCGCCGGGCCCAAATATCCATCAGGTATATGCATTTTATTTCAAAGCCTCCCGGCGCATAATAAAGAATATCGGAAAAACCATAATTTCCACCATAATACTAACTGCCACTACCGCCGATATAGAATATTCATAAAGCAGCCCGGTCAAAGCACTGCCGATAAAGATTGACAGGCCGTAAGCGGCATTAAATACTCCATAACCTGTCCCCCTCTTTTTTAGCGGCGTAAGGTCAGCAATTGCCGATTTCATCACGGTTTCATGACAACCCATAACAATACCCCAGACAATCACTCCCGCCAATACCCAGCCGAATTTAGTAGAAAAAACCAATCCCGGGATGAGTAATGAAAAAACAGGGATCGCAATTAAGGTAATCAACCCTGCTTTGTCATTGCCGCGCCTGGCCTTAAAAATATCATAGGTTTTACCGATCGCCATTGCCGCAATTGCATCCACCCCCATGGCTAAAGCATAAAACAAAGGAATCTGCGCATCGCTCAATACATGTTTGGCTTTAAGATGATAACCGATTAACGCAAAATTGGCAAAACCTAAAGTAGTTACAAAAGTAAAAACCGTGTAAATCCAAAAAATTTTGCTTAATTTATCCGATTCCGGAGGGTTAACCGCGGAATTCTCTAGAACTTCGGGATTAGGAACCGCCCGCCAAGCAAAGTAAATACAAAGTAGCACCAGTGCCAGAGGAATCCAAAGCAAAGCATAACCACGCTGATAATCCGCCAACAATCGGTCCCCTTTACCGATGATTACAAAAAGTATGGAAAAAATTAAAGGCCCGCTGATCGCTCCGATCTGATCTAGCACTTCGGCAATGGCAAAACCAAAACCCGTACCTACCTGCTTAGTCGCCTGCGAAAGGATCGTATCTTTAGCCGGGCTGCGGATGGCCTTGCCTAATCTTTCCAGCACAATAAAAATAACCGCCACCTGCCAAATACCGGTAAGAGCAAGCAACGGAACGCTGACCAACAAACCGTAGCCTAAAAAAGTAAACCACCAGTAAGCTTTGGTTTTATCCGCAAAATATCCCGCTAGCAGGCGCACGGCATAACCTAAAAACTCAGCTAACCCGGCCACCAAACCCACAATCGCCGCATTAGCCCCCAATGTTTTAAGATAAGGACCATTAACGCTGCGCGCCCCTTCATAGACCATATCGCCAAAAAGACTGACTAGTCCAAAAAGCAGAATAAGTTTAAAAGCGGCTTTCTTTTGAATATTCATGGTTATTATTATAAAAGGTAAGTTTTTAAAAACAAGAAATAACTTGGCAGGTTAACGGTAAAACTTAGGTTTTGGGTATTTAAAGGGTTTTTTCGATTGCCCGCCGGGTCTGGAATGCCCGAAACCGGATTGTCCATGTCTTGACTGGCCGCGGTTAGGTTGCCGTGACTGGCTCCGGCCGGACTGCTGTCCAGGTTCACCGAATTTATCCAAAGTAAGCTCCGCCAGTTTCGAAACCGGTAAAGAAGCTTTAATAAGTTTTTCAATATCCCGCACATCATGCCCTTGATCCGGAGTAGCAAAAGAAACCGCATGCCCCTTATGCCCGGCCCGGGCAGTACGGCCGATACGATGCACATAATTTTCCGCATCCTCCGGCAAATCATAGTTAAGCACTAATTCAATCCCGGTAACATCAATTCCCCGGGAAGCAATATCCGTAGCGACTAAAACCCGGTATTTACCGGATTTAAAACCTTCTAAAGCGTCGCGGCGTTGAGCCAAAGACCGGTTAGAATGTATTTCAGAAGCAGTGTGCCCCATATCCCGGATGTTGCGGACAATTTTTTTAGCATTATGTTTAGTGCGGGAAAATAATAATACCGTACCATGATACTGTGCCAGAAGCTTCTTGAGCAGCTGTGTTTTAGCTTCTTTTTTAACAATAAATAATTCCTGAGTAACCAACTCCGCGGTTGTCCCGGAAGGGGCGATTTCCACGCTTAAAGGTAATTTCATGTGCTTAGAAGCGATATTCATAATCTCTTTGGGCATCGTAGCTGAAAAAAGCATGGTTTGCCTATCGCGGGGCAGGAAACGAAGGATTTTGTCGATTTGCGGAGCAAAACCCATATCCAACATGCGGTCGGCTTCGTCAAGCACCAGCATAATTACACTATCCGGTAAAAAATTCCATTGCGACATATGATCAATCAATCTTCCGGGCGTAGCAATCACCACTTGAGGATCCCGGCGCAAAGCCGCTACCTGCGGCGGCATCGGCGCTCCGCCGATTAAACAGGCAGTTTTCATGCCGAAAGCGCGCGCGATCTCCTGAAAAGCTTCATCAATCTGGATTGCTAATTCTCTGGTCGGAGCCAGGACTAATCCAATACCTTTTTTCTGTGCCAGGCGTTGAACCATCGGGATAGCAAAAGAATGGGTCTTACCGGTTCCGGTTTGAGCAATCCCGACAATATCTTTTCCTTCCAGCGCCAAAGGAATAGCCTTAAGTTGAATAGGCGTAGGCACCTTAAACTTCATCTTCTCTAAAATATCAAGAATTTTAGGAACAATGCCCATGCCGTAAAAATTTGCCGCCGGGCCCGGATTATTTGTAACTAATGTTTTATTGGTCATGTTACTTTCATTAACTTATATTTATCATCGGAAGCCAAAAGTCCCAAATGAATATGACAATAGTCCTCATGATTATAAATACTCAAGACATGTTTACAATGCAAATATTTGCATTTTCTCCCTTTAAGTGATGTCTTTACTTTTTTAATAATACACCTCCT
>DAONDX010000011.1:39584-42192 GCA_035402765.1 Candidatus Omnitrophota bacterium | reverse complement strand
CAGTGTCCGTCCCAAGGTTTGATTGACGCTTAAATTAATCAAGTCTTTTAGTGAAAGCTTCCGGTAAAGCCGGGCATTTTCACGCACGCGGTCATAGATAACGATCGTATCGTTGATCGAATAACCGGCAATGGTCAAAAAAGCGGTAATACTCAAAAGGTCGATTTGCCGGTTAGTTACCACCAGGAATCCCAAGGCCACTAACACATCATGGATAAGGGCAATTACACCGGCCACGGCAAAATTTATGTGTTTAAACCTGAAACCAACGTAAATTAAGATGCCGATCAACGACCAAAACAAAGCTAATAATGCTTTAGTTTTAAGGTGTTTACCGGCTACCGGACCTACGCGTTCAATTCTTAATATTTGAATATCTTCACTCGGAAAAGCTTCCTTGAGCTTATCAGTCAAAATCTGATTTTTATCTTCGGAAGTTCTAATTAAAACTACTTTAGGATTATCTTTAAATTGCTGAATACTGGCATCCGCTAGGTCTATATCTTTTAGCACCTGGCGGACCTGATCCATAGCGGGAGGATTTTTAAAGCTGTACTCCTGAAGTTGGCCGCCGGCAAAATCAATCCCGTAAGCAGATTTACCTTGTTTAAAATAAGAAAAAAGCCCTACGGTAATGACAATAATCGATACCGCATAGAATATTTTTCTTTTACTTACAAAATCCAGTTTAGTTGTCCCGATCAATCTAAGCATGGGTAAAGAATTTTTAATCCATCCTAAATTAAGCAAAAGTTCAAAAATTACCCTGGTTACTAGAATCGCAGTAAACATGCTGGAGATCAAACCAATAGTCAGGGTAACCGCAAAACCCCGGATCGGCCCGGTACCAAATTGGAATAACAAAAATGCCGCAATTAAAGTAGTAAGGTTGGAATCAAATATCGCAGTAAAAGCCCGGCTGTAACCGTTGCTTATCGCTGTTCGTAAATTTCTTCCGGTAGCCAGCTCTTCTCTAATTCGTTCATTGATCAAAACGTTGGCATCCACAGCCATACCTAAAGATAAGGCGATACCGGCAATACCTGGTAAAGTTAAAGTCGCAGAAATTCCCGGAAAGAGTATCGGTAATAAACCTAATCCTCCGAGGATCATAATCAAGTTTAACAAAAGGGCAATATCGCTGATCAACCCGGCTAACAGATAATAGCCGGCCATAAAAATAAAAACCAGGGCGCAGCCGACCAAAGCCGCCTTCACTCCTTTATTTATGGAATCCTGGCCTAAGAGCGGGCCAACCGTTCTTTCCTCTTCAACGTGCATCGGGGCAGGTAATGCGCCTACCCTCAGAATTAACGCCAGGTCCTGCGCCGATTGCGCGTCAAACCTGCCGGTAATTACTGCTTCACCGGAAGGAATAGCTTCCCGGATCCTGGGAGCAGACTGAATTTTACCATCCAGAACAATCGCCAGGCGCTTGCCAACATTAGCCGCAGTTACCTCAGCAAATTTCTTAGCTCCGGCAGCGTTAAACTGCAAAGCAACAATCGGCTCATTAAATTGGCTCTGGTCAAAACGTACCGCAGCATTGGTTAAAGAATCCCCTACTAATACCGCCTGCTTTTCCAGCAGCAGCGGCTCATTTTCATCCAAAGTATATTTCAGCTCAAACCCTTCCGGAACTGTCCCGTCAATTGCCTCTTTAAGCTTTCCGGTATCAGTAGAGACTACTTTAAACTCCAGCATCGCGGTTTTACCGATCAATTCAATAGCACGTTCACGGTCAGTAACCCCGGGCAGCTGCACCACAATCTCATCTTCACCCTGTTTTTGAATGGAAGTTTCCCTGACCCCGAACTCATCAATGCGGTTGCGGATTACTTCTACAGCCCGGTCACAAGCATCAAGCTTAGCTTGTCCATCGAGATGGCTGGTATCAACTTTAAGTAAAAGATGCATCCCGCCTTGTAAATCCAGACCCAAATTAATACGCTTATCCAGAGGGAAAGTGTAATAAGCACATAATCCGATGACTCCTAAAATAAGCAATATTTTATAGATCAGCTTTCTTTCCATTGTTTTAAAACTCCTGTTTAATTTTGACCGGGTTTCTTAATATAGGCCACGCTGTTTTTTTCAATCTCCATCTTTACGTTCTCATCAATGCGTAAAATTAAAGTTTTTTCTTTCACGCTAACGATAGTGCCGTGTATCCCGCCCAAAGTTACTACCTCATCATTGCGGTTAATACCCGCCAGCATCTTCTGATGTTCTTTCTCTTTTTGTTTTTGGGGCCGGATCAGTAAAAAATAAAAAATTATAAAAATTATGGCCAACGGAAAAAGTTGGACCAGGGGACTGGCTGCGGTAGACTGAGGCATCTTAAGCTCCTTTATTTAATTTCTTCAATAAACTTTTTACGGTTACCGATAACTGCGCGCCATTTTTAACCCATTCGGCAATCCGTTCTTTTTTAAGCACCGCTGTCCCGGTAGTCGGTTTATAATAGCCCAACTCTTCAATTACCCGGCTATCCCGGCCCATGCGCTCATCAAAAACCGTAACCCGGAAATGTGGTTTGCCCTTTGGATTTTTGCCAATTCTTCTTAAACGAATATGTACCGCCATTGTGTTGCCTCCTTTAAATGAG
>DAONDX010000011.1:0-39484 GCA_035402765.1 Candidatus Omnitrophota bacterium | reverse complement strand
TTGTTATTTAAAAATTCTATCCTCTGATTGCTTCGATCATCGCTTTAGCTTTATTCACTGATTCCTGATACTCTTTCTCCGGAACAGAGTCAGCGACAATCCCTCCCCCGGCCTGCACATAAGCAAAGCCATCCTTTAACACGATTGTCCGAATGGCAATACATGTATCTAAATTATGCGAAAAACTAAAATAACCGATTGCCCCGGCATACAGCGAACGCCTCAAATTCTCCAGCTCGTCAATAATCTGCATCGCGCGGATCTTGGGGCTTCCGGAAACCGTACCGGCTGGAAACGCCGATCTGAATACATCATAGATATCAAACCTTTTTTTGTCAAGTACGGCGCTTACCTCGCTAACCAGATGCATAACATGAGAATATCTTTCTACGCGCATAAAATCATTAACCTTGACCTGTCCGAGTTTGCTGATCCTACCCAAGTCATTGCGCCCTAAATCTACCAACATCAGATGTTCGGCTCTCTCCTTTTCATCGGCCAAAAGTTCCTTCTCTAAAGCCAGATCCTCCGCCTGATTCTTCCCCCGCCTCCGCGTGCCGGCAATCGGGCGGGTTTCAACTAAACCATTCTCGCAACGTACCAATATCTCAGGGCTAGAGCCTACAATCGAAAAATCTTTTAACTTCAGATAATACATATAAGGCGAAGGGTTGAGACTACGCAAAGACCGGTAAATGGCAAAATCATTTTTCTGCGTCTTAACTTTAAAACGCTGCGATAAAACTACCTGAATAATATCGCCTTGTTTTATATACTTTTTTCCTTTTTTAACCATCCGGATAAATTCGGACTGCTTGAGATTGCTGCTTACAGTTAACTTGCCAAGTTTGCTTTTATCGCTTTGAGGAATACTGCATTGATCAAAATTATTATGAATCACCTCAATCTTGGCAAGCGCATCTGCGTAAAGCTGTTTTTTCTTAGATAATGAAGAGTTTTTCGGCAAAATAACATTACTTAAGATCTTCATCGTATGATTAAGCCGGTCAAAAATCAAAAGCGTATCGGTAAGAATCAAAAGCGTATCAGGAATACCTAAGCGGTCCTTATTTTTATCCGAGATATTCTCAAAAAAACTCACCATGCCATACCCGATATAGCCGACTAAACCGCCGTAAAACCGTGGCAGGCCCGCCACCTCAACACTGCGAAAATCCTTCATGATTTTCTTAATTTCATCCAGCGGGGTTAACCGGGTAACAAAAGATTTACGCTTATTATTTTGCGGATAGATAATTTCAATATTTGCGCCTCGGCTCTTAAAAATCAAACTGGGATTTGTTCCCAGAAACGAATAACGGGCGATCTTTTCCTGGCCCTCAACAGACTCTAAAAGAAAAGAGTAATCCGTCTGCTGCATTTTCAAAAAAGCAGAAACCGGAGTGTCCAGATCAGCGTTAACCTCTTTATAAACGGGAATGAGGTTGCCTTTTTGGGTCAACCTGATAAATTCTTTTAAATCCGGTTTAATCATTATTTAATTTTCCTGAAAAAACAGCTGCGGTTGCCGGTATGGCAAGCTTTGCCCACCTGGCGTACCTTGATCAAAAGCGTATCCAGGTCGCAATCGTAAGCAATTGACTTGACAAACTGGAAGTGTCCGCTGGTTAAGCCTTTCACCCAATACTCTTTTCTGGAACGCGACCAGAAACAAGTCCTGCCTAATTTTAAAGTACGCCGCAGCGATTCCTTATTCATATAAGCCAGCATTAACACTTCTTGATTTTTATAATCCTGGACAATCGCCGGGATCAATCCGTTCTTATCAAATTTTAAACTTCCCAACTTAAATAATACCTTTTTCACTTAATTCCCCCTTTAAATTAAACTCTAAACACCGGAACCAAATCAAGCCTTTAGTTTTAAGTTATAAGTTTTAAGCTTAAAGCTTACAACTTATAACTTACAGCTTCTTAAGCCCTTAATCCAGCCTTACCGCTACTTTTTTTTCTTTTAAATATTCTTTTACTTGTTTAACGCTAAGCTCTTGATAATGAAAAAGTGAAGCCGCTAAAGCCGCATCCGCATTAGCTTTTACAAAAACATTATAGAAATCATCTAAAGACCCGGCGCCGCCTGAGGCAATCACCGGGATATTCACTTTCTGGGTAATCGCCCGGGTTAACTCCAGATCATAACCATTACGGGTACCATCGCAGTCCATGCTGGTCAGGAGTATTTCCCCCGCTCCCAGCCGGGCGACTTTTTCCGCCCAGACTAAAGCATCGATACCCGTGGGGGTACGTCCGCCGTTAATGAATACTTCCCAATGATCGGCCTGCTTCTTGGCATCAATCGCCGCTACGATACATTGGCTGCCGAACCTTTTCGCCGCCGAGCTGATTAACTCAGGAAATTTTACGGCTTGGGTATTCAGCGAAACTTTTTCCGCGCCGGCATTTAAAAGATTGCGGATATCGCTGATCTCCCCGATGCCTCCGCCTACCGTAAAAGGCATAAAAATATTACTGGCGATTTTTTCTACCAAACCGACTAAAGTTTTTCTATTTTCGGAACTGGCAGTGATGTCTAAAAAAACCAATTCATCGGCGCCCTGTTCATCATAAACCTTGGCCACCTCAACCGGATCGCCGGCATCCCGCAAACCCAGGAATTTTACCCCTTTGACAACCCGGCCTTCTTTGATATCTAAACAGGGAATTATACGTTTGCTTAGCATTTAATGAATACTCAACTGGCGCCCGGATAATCAATATACTCCGGAACGCGAAAATAAGTTTGCCTTAAATAATTTATTTAACCTTCTTTTCTAAATATTCTTTCAAAGCCGCCCAGGTTTTCTTGCCTACCCGGCCGTCCACATGCAGATTATTTGCTTTTTGAAACTCTTTAACCGCTAAACGCGTCTGCCTGCCCATTTTTCCATCTACCGTACCCTGAAAATAACCGGCATTGGTTAAAGCAGTCTGGATCATTTTAGCGTCGATACGCCTGGCTTCTCCGGTATCCTGGGAAGCAGGTTCCTGGTCATTCTTAATCATTGATTCTTTCAAGCTATTAATCTCATTATCTTTTTCGCTTAATTGTGCTTCCAGGGCCGAAATCTGATTGCGTAAACCCTGTTCATTTTTACTTACTGTAGCACATCCGTTTAAAACAAAAATTCCCGCTGCCGCCACCCCTAACCACAACATTTTTTTTCCCATCTTACCTCCCCTTTCGTTAGTTTTAATAAATTAAGCGTTTCGCCGCGCAAGCGGACACCGGCACAAATCCAATAGACGCCGGCTAAATTAACTTCAACGCTTCCGCTAAAGTAAATTTACCTTCATACAAAGCCTTACCGATAATTACTCCTGACAAACCCTGGTTTTTAAGCCGTTTTAACCTAATTAAATCTTTTAATTCAGAAACACCTCCTGAAGCGATAACCCCCAGCTTCACCTTGCTCATTAATTCCTTGATCGCGGAAATATTCGGCCCGGACAACGTGCCATCTTTAGAAATATCCGTATAAATCAACTGTTTAAACCCGATGGTTTTTAATTCATCGGCAAAAATCAACGCGGTTTTAGCCGCTTTGGACTTCCATCCCTGAGTTTGGACCTTACCGTCTTTAGCATCGATACTCACAATAATTTTTTCACCGAATTTTTTCCAAGCGGCTTTTAAGAATACCGTGTCGGTTGCCGCTTTAGTACCCAAAATAACCCGCTGCACTCCCAAATCAAGCAGTTTAGTAATGGTTGCCATACTCCTGACCCCGCCGCCAAACTCCACTCCGATACCCACCTGATCAATGATCTTTTTTACTACTGCGACATTTTTAAGCGCGCCGCTGGAAGCTCCGTCTAAATCAACAATGTGTAAAAATTTGGCTCCCTGTTTTGCCCAATGTTTAGCCACCTTGACCGGATCAGAGGAATAAACTTTTTCCTGATTAAACTTACCTTGAAAAAGCCGAACGACCTTACCATTCCTTAAATCGATTGCCGGTATAATTAACATAGCTCTACAAAATTTCTAATTATCTTTAAACCTGTACCCTGGCTTTTTTCCGGGTGAAATTGCACCCCGTAAACATTGTCGCAAGCTAAAACGCAACCAAACTCTACCCCGTAATCGCAAGAGGCGGCAATCACGGATTTATCGCTGGGATCAGGATAATAAGAATGACAAAAATAGACCTGTTGGTTACCGGAGAGACCATTCAATAAAAGACAATCCCGGTTAACAACTTTACAATCATTCCATCCCATGTGCGGGATTTTTAAACCTGAAGCGACGTTGAATTTAACCACTTGACCTTTAAAAATTCCTAATCCTTTATTGTTTTTAGCCTCTTGGCTGGTTTCCAGCAAGAGTTGCATACCCAAGCAGATGCCCAAAAACGGTTTTTTACTGCTGATCTTCTCCTGAATGACACTGACTAAGCCCAGCTTATTCAACTCCAGCATCGCCTCATCAAAAGCGCCGACTCCGGGCAAAATTATTTTATCCGCCAGGCTGATCTGATCCGGTTGATTGGTAATTACCGGCTCAGCGCCGCAAAGCTGGATCGCCTTGGCTACACTATGAATATTGCCCATGCCATAGTCAATAATTGCGATCTTCATTAGTCAATCACGCCTTTAGTCGAGGGAATACCTTTTCTGCGGGGATCAATTTCGACAGCTTCAGAGAGAGCCTTTCCCAAAGCTTTAAAAACCGGCTCCAGGGATGTATGTAAATCGATGCTTGGATTTTCGATCTTAATATTTAAATTCATTCCCAGCTGTTTGGCGAAAGCTTCAAAAAAATGCCCGGCATATTTAATTTCGTAGCCGTCTTGGGGTTGCGGAGGCGGATAAGCAGGCGTATGTACAACCACAAACTTTAATGATCCTCTTCCGCTGATATCCAAAGTTACGCTTGCGGTTACCTCTTCCATCGGCACCGCGGCAAAACCGCTTCTGTTAATACCGGACTTATCGCCTAAAACTTCCTTAAAAGTTTGGCCTAATACTATCCCCAAATCTTCATTCACATGATGAATATCAACTTTAAAATCCGCTTCATTGGTAAATACCTCTAAATCAAAATGCCCCCAAAAAGCAAATAACTCCAGCATATGGTCCAGAAACCCGATGCCGGAATTTATTTTAGACTTGCCCTCACCGTCAATATTCAAACTGATCGTAATATCGGTTTCCCTGCTTTTACGATTTTTAGTGGTTGCTCTCATTAGGCTTCCCTTTCCTCCAAACATTTAATTACCGGCCGATAAATTTTTAGACGAATCTTGTCTTTACCGAATCTACGTGTTTCTGCAGGCCTTCAATACCAGCGATCTTTTCCAAAGGTTCACGAATTTTTTCCAGCGCCTTTTTAGAATAGCTGATAATATGATTGCTCTTGATAAAATCCGTAACATTTAAACCGGAAAAGAATCTCGCCGTGCCGGAGGTTGGCAAAACATGGCTGGGGCCGGCGACATAATCTCCCAAAGCGACCGGGCTATAGGGCCCTAGAAATACTGCTCCGGCATTTTTTATATCCTTAAGTAATTTCTGGGGGTTGTTCACCAGGATCTCTAAATGCTCAGGGGCAATTTTATTAGAAATCTCAACGGCCTGTTTTAAATTCTTAGTTAAAATAATGTACCCGTTATTTCCATCGAGTTGGGATTTTACTTCTTTGGCCAACCCTTTGGAATTAGTAATTAATATCGCCAGGCCTTTGGCGTGTTCAGCTTGAGCACGCAGATCAGCCACAATGAATTTCGGATCGCTAAAACGATTGGCAATCACTACTAATTCCGTAGGCCCGGCGATCATATCAATATCCACAATGCCAAAAACTTGCCGTTTGGCTTCACTTACATAGATATTCCCCGGCCCTACAATTTTATCCACCTTAGGAATCGTCTTGGTTCCGTAAGCCAAAGCCGCGATCCCCTGGGCTCCACCCACCCGGTAAACCTCATCAACCTTGAGTAGATCGGCAACCACTAAAATATGCGGATTGATATACCCATTTTTATCCGGGGGGCTGATCAAAACAATTTTTTTAACTCCCGCTAATTTTGCCGGCAACACCGTCATATAAACCGTAGAAACCAGAGGAGCAGTCCCGGCGGGAATATAAACTCCCACCCTCTCTAGCGGCGAATAATTTTCGCCTAAAACAACGCCTTCCGGGCCTTTAATCCTCCAGGATTTACGCAGCTGTTTACGGTAAAAACGGTTTACGTTTTCAATAACCACTTTAAGCGAACTGACAAAATGCGGGCTGATATTAGCATAAGCACCGCTAATCTCGATCTGAGAAACCTTTAATTGTCGCTGGTTGAATTTTACCTTATCAAACTTACGCGTGTATTTAATTAACGCCTCGTCACCCAAAAGACGCACATCATCAATGATCTTTTTGACTTTTTCTTCAACCCGGGCTTGGCGCAATTGGCCGCGGTTATAGATTTTTTCTAATTGTTTGCCCGTACAACGGATGATCTTCATTTTAAGCGTCTAATAAACCAACCTGCGATCTCTTAAATACCTTCTATATGGAATTCTTAATTATACCTCTTAATTTCTCAAAAGCCAATGCAAAGTTTTCAGGCTGCATTCCGCCAGCTTGAGCAAAATCCTGCCTGCCGCCGCCGCTGCCGCCAATCAGTGGCGCAACCTGAAGGATAATATCTTTGGCGCTTAAGCCTTTGGCGGTTAAATCCTGCGTCAATCCGATGATTAAAGAAGCTTTGCCATCAACCTGAGACCCTAAAACAATTAACGCATGGTTCAACTTGCCCTTGACGATATCCGCAAGGAGCCTCAATGAACCCATCTCCAGATTATTTTCGATCGAAAAAACGGCGTTTATTCCGTTTATCGTTTCAATTTTATCAAAAAGCTCAATTGCTCTGGCAGGCAACATTTTATTTATCTGCTCATTATGTTTCTTTTCCTGCTCCTTCAATTCCTTTAGCTTACTACTCTTTGCTGCTTCTTCCATTGCCTTTTGCTGCTGATCTTTAACAAATTGTTCCGCTAATTTATCCGTAACCGCCTCAATCCTTCTGATACCACTGGCAACCGAGCTTTCGCTGATGATCTTAATCAGGCCGATTTGTTTGATATTAGTTAGGTGCGTGCCCCCGCATAATTCTTTGGAAACCCCGCCGATCGAAACCACCCGGACATTCTCACCGTATTTTTCCTCAAAAAATGCCAAAGCCCCGGACTTCTTTGCTTCTTTTAGTTCCATCTCTTTTGAATCTACCGCATAACCATTCTTAACATAGCTATTGGCAATCTCTTCAACTTTAGCGATTTCTTCAGCGGACAAACCTTTAAAATGCGTAAAATCAAAACGCAGTTTTTCCGCGTTAACTAAAGACCCCTGCTGCCCGACATGTTTACCTAAAACCTGCCTCAAAGCCGCCTGCAATAAGTGTGTAGCGGTATGGTTGCGAGCAATATTTAATCTACGATCAGCATCTATTTGAGCGATTACCTGAGATCCTTTTTGAAAGGACCCGGAAATAACAGTTCCGATATGTAAAAAAACATTATCAATTTTCTGAGTATTTATAACCTCAAAAACATTTGTTTCGTTTATTAATTTTCCGGTATCCCCAACCTGGCCTCCGGATTCCGCATAAAAAGGCGTTTCATCCAGAATGATTGCGGCTTTTACGCCCGAAGTTGCCTGGGTTAATGTTTTATTTCTATGCTGGGGATCAATGATCTCTATTATCTTTGCCTCTATCAGGCTATCCTTATAATTATAACCTAAAAATATTGTACCTTTTAATTTTAGCTCTAACCCTTTAGCATCAAAAACATCACCTTTCATAGAACTCTGCAGCCTCGAACGGGTCATCTGTTCCAGCAATTCTTGGTCAAAAGCACTTTGCGAGAGCTGTACCCCCTGTTGGCTTAACCAAGTTTTAGTTAAATCTAACGGTATCCCGTAAGTATCATAAAGTTGAAAAGCGATTTTTCCGGCTTCTTCCGGATTAAGCTTTCGGCCCGAACCGCCGAATTTATCTTTAAACAGGTCATTACTTGAATTCAGGGTGCGAATAAAATTTTCTTCTTCATTCAAAATAAGCTGGGAGATATCCTCCTGCTTATCCTTCAACTCAGGATAAGGTTTTTTCATTACTTCTGCCAATACCGGAACCAGTTTATACAAAAACGGTTTTTCAATACCCAGCTGACGCAAAGCAAGTAAGGACTTACGGATTATTTTTCTTACCACATACCCGCGGCCTTCATTTAACGGGATTATCCCGTCAAAGATCGAGAAAACCGCAGACCGGAGATGATCGGCAATCGCATAAAGAAGTTTTTTCTCCTCTTGAGGCTTTGTTTCCGCGCTGCGCTGGATCTCTTTAATTATCGGCTGGAATAATTCAGTTTCGAAATTGTTCTGCTTGCCCTGCATTACCGCGGTCAATCTCTCCAGGCCCATACCGGTATCAATATTTTTATTCGGCAGAGGCTCTAGCGAACCATCTTCTTTGCGGTTAAATTGCGTAAAAACCAAGTTCCAGATCTCCACAAACCTTCCGCAGCTGCATGAAGGATCGCAAATTTTTTCGCCGCATCCTGTGCTAGGACCGAAATCATAAAAAATTTCTGAACATGGGCCACACGGCCCATTCGGGCCTTTAGTTTTAGCCTCAGCCGGCCAAAAATTATCCTTATCCCCTAATCTGACAATCTTTTTTTCAGGTATGCCGATTTTATCTTTCCAGGTATTATAAGCTTCATCATCATCCTGGTAGACAGATACCCAAAGTCTATGCTGGTCGATCTTTAATTCTTTGGTCAGAAATTCCCAGGCCCAGGCGATTGCCTCCGGCTTAAAGTAATCCCCGAAAGAAAAATTCCCCAGCATTTCAAAGAAAGTGTGGTGGGCGCTGGTTTTACCGACCTTATCCAGATCATCCGTACGCAGACAACGCTGTGAAGTGGCGGCGCGCTTAAAACCGGAATCAAACCCCAGAAACTCTTTTTTAAATTGATTCATTCCGGCAGGGGTAAATAATACCGTAGGGTCATCCTTAGGAACTAAAGAATCGCTTTCCACGATCTTATGCCCCCTGGTTTTGAAAAAGTTAAGAAATTTTTCTCTTAAAATATCGGCGGTCATCCCGCACCTTCCTTTTATTTACTCACTTTGGCCCCGGCGCCTTTTATTCAAATCTATAGAAGCTACCGGGTCACAATTGTTTAACTACATCTCCGACTACATCCGGCGAAAACCCCCGGCGCATCAGGTAACCGTATACCCGCGCTTTGGCCTTAAGCGGTTCTATGTCTTTTAATCTGGAGAATCTTTGTTTGGCTAATTGACTAACGATTTGATTTTCAGAGTATTGCTGGCTGGCTTGGGCCAACGCATCCTGAATAATTTCCTTAGCGATCCCCTTCTGCGCCAGTTCTTGTTTTATCTTTCTTAAACCTAAAGGGCGCTTGAGCCGGCTGGACACCCAGCCCTTAGCAAAAACGCGGTCATCGATAAATTCTTTATCTTTTAAAAAGTTAACGGTATCAGCGGCTAAATCTTCCGGGAAACCTTTTTGTTTTAATCTGGACTTTAATTCATTTTCGCTGCGTAAACGGAATTTCAGCAGCAAAAAAGCGTAAGCCCTGGCTTTTTCAGAATTACTCAGCGAGACTGAATTTTTTGCGGGTTGCTTTTTCAATATCTTCCTGTAATTTCGGGTTTTCTTTCAAGAATTTGATTGCCGCATCCCTTCCCTGGCCCAGTTTTTTATCTTCAAATGAAAGCCAAGTGCCGCTTTTGGCAATCGTTTCCAAATTTACCGCCGCATCGATCACCGCTCCGGTTTTAGCGATCCCTTCATTATGCATAATATCAAACTCCGCCTCACGAAACGGCGGGGCGATTTTATTTTTAACTACCTTTACCCGGACATGGTTACCGATAACTTTATCCGCTTCTTTTAAATAAGCGATCCGCCGCACATCTAACCTTACCGATGCGTAGAATTTCAGCGCCCGGCCTCCGGGGGTAGTTTCCGGCGAACCGAACATTACGCCGATCTTCTCACGCAGTTGATTAATAAAAATCAGTGTCGTGCGGGATTTACTGATGCATCCGGTCAATTTACGCAAAGCCTGCGACATAAGACGCGCCTGCAAGCCCATATGCGAATCCCCCATTTCCCCCTCGATCTCAGCGCGCGGGGTTAATGCCGCTACTGAATCAATTACCACCAGATCCACGGCATTGGAACGCACCAAAGTTTCAGCGATCTCTAAAGCCTGCTCTCCGGTATCCGGCTGCGAGATCAGAAGATCATCTAAATTTACTCCGATCAACTTAGCATAAGTTGAATCAAAAGCATGTTCAGCGTCAATAAATGCCGCCACCCCGTCTTTTTTCTGGATTTCACGGATTGCCGTTAAAGTCAACGTTGTCTTACCGGAGGCCTCCGGGCCGAATATTTCAACCACTCTTCCGCGCGGAAAACCCCCTATACCTAAAGCTAGATCTAAGGTCAAAGCGCCTGTCGATATCGTTTCCACGTTGGCTTTAGTATGGGCGCCCAGTTTCATGATCGAGCCCTTGCCAAACTGCTTTTCAATCTGAGCCAACGCTAATTCCAAAGCCTTATGACGGTCTGATGTCTCTTTCACTTCTTCTTTTTTCTTATCCACGGCCATTCTCAACCTCCGATTTAATAAATTTAAGTCAATATTATAGCCTGCACCCCTCCTGCTGTCAAACAAATAATACTCGCAAAACTGCTCTTTAACTGGTGGCGATGATTGATTCCGAGGACGCTAAATGCGGCCGAGGAACAATCATCGACAGGACCCGTAAAAGTTAGTCTTTTGCGAGTATATAACAAAAACCCTCCTTTCTGCCTTAATTGACGCAGAAAGGAGGGAAATCTAACTTTAGCCGGGAAACTATTTTTCTCTTAACAAGTAGAAGCGGTAATAATCCCGTTATTTACCGTAATCGTGCAGGATGTGGGGGTTATCGTCTTAAGAACGGTTAAGGTTTGAGTCAATCCTGCCGTTGCGCCTACCCGGTAAGCTGTGGCATTTACTGTCCCGTTTACATCTAAAGCATAAGTAGGAGATACCGCTCCTTTCCCAATATTAACATTTCCTTTGATCCAAACTTCTCCGGTAACGGTCGGAACATCCGCGGCAGTAAAAGAACCATCTGCATTATTATCCCCCACCCCCAGCTTATCTGTCTGCAGGGATTTATAGCTCCCATAGGGAGAAGGATAATAACTAGTAATGGTAATCTCTTCGGCAGAAACAAAAGTTAAACAGAAGAATAAAAATAAAAAAACCAAAGAAAAACATTTTATTGATCTAAACATATTCACCTCCGGGTTATTTACGTTATTGTATCCTGCCTCTTGTAAATTGTCAAATAAATACTGCCTCCTTTGCCTTCCTTGACAACCGGACCAGAATATGTTAGATTTAACCATTATGGACGATTTGAATAGATTAAAAATTGAACTGGAACGCACCAAAATCGAGTTGAAGATACTCTATGAGGTCTCCAACGCCATGCGTACCACTTTAAAATTGGATGAGATCCTCTATATCATTCTTACCGGAGTAACTGCGCACACCGGTTTGGGATTTAACCGGGCGATACTTTTTTTAGTAAATGAAAAAGAACAGCTCATCGAAGGAAAAATGGGTATCGGACCGGAAAACGGAGAAGAAGCCAATATTGCCTGGACTAAGATCGAAGAAGAAAAAATGGATTTGGAAGACCTGATCAACGCTTTTAAAAAATCCGATACGGTATTAGAATCAGGCTTTAACCGGCAGGTCAGAAATTTAAAAGTGTCCATGCTGGATAAAAATGAAAACCCGCTGTCCTTAGCGGTACTGGAAGGCATGCCTCTGCATTTAACCGGCCAATCAATGCTTAAATATCAAAACTCTCCGGTAATTAAGAAACTGGGAAGCCATGAACTTTTAATTATACCTTTAAAAGCCAAAGACCGGGTAAACGGGATTATTGTGGCGGATAATTTTATTACTAAAGAACCCATCACTAAAGACGATATCCATATGCTAACCATGCTGGCTAACCAGGCAGGCCTGGCCATTGAAAACTCCCAGCTTTTTGAATTAACCGCCGAACGCGCGCATTCAGATTACCTGACTAATCTATGGAATCACGGATATTTCCAGTTCCTGCTGCAAGCAGAATTAGAGAAAGCCAAGGTCACTAAAAACCCTTTAACTTTGATTATGATCGATATTGATGATTTTAAAATTTATAACGATACGCTGGGACACCAGGCCGGAGATAAAATCTTAAGAACCTTGGCTAATCTTTTACGTAACCAATCCCGCAAAATGGACCTGGTCTGCCGTTACGGAGGGGAAGAATTTACGATTATCCTGCCTCATACGGATAAAAATGAAGCTTTTTTAATCGCCGAACGCATCAGGATGGATATTCAGAAATATCCTTTTCTGAATGAAGGAATTTTTCCTAATAAACAACTCACGGTCAGCCTGGGAGTCTCCACTTTTCCTGTAGACGGGCTACAGCCTGCGGATTTAATTACTACTTCGGACAAGGCCCTCTATCAAGCTAAGAAACAGGGTAAAAATAATACCTGCTGCAATTGATACTTTCCCCCGGACTTTAAACAGCCACCGACTGCTCTTGCTTTTCTTTCTGGATTTGCAGTTCTTTTTCTTTATTCTGCGATAATTTTACCGAAACAATCTTAGAAACTCCGGACTGCTCCATAGTGATCCCATACATAATATTAGCATTAACGATAGTTTTCTTATTATGGGTAATCACGATGAACTGGCTGGTTTTAGAAAATTCTTGAAGGACCCTGGAGAACCGGTCAACATTAGCCTCATCTAAAGCCGCATCAATCTCATCTAAAATACAAAACGGCGACGGTTTGACTTTAAAAATCGCAAAAATTAACGCGATCGCTGACATAGTTTTTTCTCCGCCGCTTAACAGGAGGACATTCTGTAATTTCTTTCCCGGAGGCCGGCAAATAATTTCAATTCCCGATTCCAAAGGATCCGATTCATCTAACAGAAAAAGCTGCGCGTCCCCTCCGTTAAAAAGCAGACGGAAGTAATTCTTAAACTCCACCTTTACCTTCTCAAATGTCTCCATAAACATCTGCCGGGTAGTCCGGTTGATCTTTAAAATCGCCTGATGCAGGGACTCTTTGGCATCGGCCAGATCCGTCTGCTGCTGAATAAGAAAATCATACCGTTTCTTTAGCTCATCATATTCCTCAATCGCTACTAAATTTACCGTACCGTAGGCATCAAGTTTTCTTTTCAATTCACTGATCTCAGCGACAAGCGTCTCGGCGTTTAATTCTTTCTCAGGCTCAGCTAAAAGATCCAAATCAACCTTGTAGGCCGAAGACATTCTTTCTTTAACTGTGGTATAACGGTAATCCAGTTCCTTATCATGCATCTCCAGATCGTGCAAACGGTTCTTGACCTGATCCAATTGTTTACGGTCAGTCTCAATCTTCTTAACTACTCCGATGGTTCCGCTGGAGACCTCATTATATTTTACTTCAATTTCTCCAAGAGCGGTCTTTTTCTCACCGATCTGAGTTTCGGCTTGGCTGCTGGTATTGCGGCATTGTGTGATTTCGGCATTTAAAACATCCTGGTGCTCTTTCGCCTCGCTGATCTGGCGTTGAATATTTTCCAAGCTTGATTTATCCTGCGCATAGGTCTGTTCCAGGATCTTTAAAGTTTCCGCGTCGGAACTAAAACGCCTGTTCAGAGCTTCGATCTCAGTTTTTGTCTGAGTAATAAAAACCAGCACATCTTCGCGTAATTTACTATTTAAAGAGATAGCATCCTCTTCCTGCACAATCGCATCCTGCCGGGTTCTTTCCTGATTATTTAAATCAGCAAGCTGATTCTGAGCATTAATCAAATTCTGCTCGATCGCGGAAATCTCACGCGACACATCCGACAGTTCCATCACGATCACATCTTCTTCTTCCTTAATTTTCTCAAATTGCTCGGCAATAGTGGCGTGATTAGATTCCTTATTTGCTAAAGCAATTTCGTAATTGCGCAACTCCGATTCCAGACTTTCAGAAGTTTTGTTTAATTCCGAAATACAGGCTTCCCTGAGCACCATGCGGTTTCTTAATTCGCCCAGATTTTCTTCTAATCTGGCGATCTTTTCATCAATTTTCTGCGTATCTAATTCAATAGGTTTGGCCTCTCCGCTTATCTTAAAAGCGGCACTATTTAAATGCAGGCGGTCCTCCGGGCTCAAAGGCAGCTGATTCTGGATCTTAACCACCAGGCCGGTTAAACTCTCTTTGGGCATTTTATCCAGAAAAATTACGGCATTTGAGGACTCGCCAATATCATCATACTTGCTTTTTAATTTCTCTAAAAATTCTTTATGCGAAACCAGGGTCAGCTTTTCATTCCCCAAATTCACGATCTCCTGATTGATCTCCTCTAAATTCAACCCTTCCCGCTGCAGGCTGGCTTTAACTTCAGAGATCTTCTGCTGGAATTCAGACACCTGCGCCCGGGTCGCCTCCAGCTCCTGAGTGACTTTATTTAACGCCTCTTCCGTAATTGCCTTATCCTCATAAACTTTAGCCTTTTCTATTTCCAGCCTCTTTTTACGGGCGAGAAACACCTGATGTTTGGAGTTAAACTCCCCAATCTGATTATTAGTATTGGAAATCGTATTTTCCAGATCGAGAATTATTTTTTTACATTCAGCGATCGCCTCAAGCGAATACTTTATGCGATCACCCAGCTTTTCGATCTCTTCTTCCTTCTGCGCCAAGCTGGCTTGTTTGGTTTCCATATTTTGTTTAAGATTGGCGTACTCGCTGCGCACCTGTTGTAATTTTTCTTCATCCTGAATAAGTTTTGATTGAGCCTGGTCAATCTGGCTTTCTAAAACCCGGCTGTTCTGGATCAATTCTTCAATCCGCTGCTGATTAAAATTTATATGCTCGTTATTGCGGACTAAACTATTTTCCAGATTGAGAATCTGGCTGCGAACATCCATCATCGCTTCCTCAAAACTCTTTAGCTCTGACTGACGGTTGGCAATTTTGGCTTCCTGTTGAGCGATCAATTCGATTAAACCGGCCTCTTCTGTTTTTAAATCCGCTAATTGCCCGATAATCGCATCTTTCTCCGCCCGCAGATTTTTTTTATCAAGATAAGCTGAATCGGTTTCTTTTGTTTTTAATTCTTCGAAGATCTCTTTATAGCGGCGGGCTTTATTAGCTTGCCGCTCCAGAGAACCGATTTGGCGTTTAACCTCCGTAACAATATCGTTTACGCGCAAAAGATTCTGTTCAGTCTCTTCCAGTTTACGCGTCGTTTCTCTTTTTTGAGCTTTATATTTGCTTATCCCGCTGGCTTCGTCAAAAACTACCCGGCGGTCTTCCGGGCGCGAACTTAACACGAGATCGATTTTACCCTGAGCAATGATCGAATAACTCTCCGCGCCGATCCCGGTACCCAATAGCAAATCCAGTATATCTTTAAGCCGCACCGTGGCCTTGTTAAGCATATATTCGCTTTCACCGGATCTAAAAAGCCTGCGGGTAATCAGTACTTCAGGATGATCAACGTTAAAAAAATGGGTGCTGTTATCAAAAGCCAGGCTTACTTCAGCCATGCTTAACGGCTCCTTCTGATCCGTACCGTTAAAAATAACATCCAGCATTTCAGAGCCACGTAAAGATTTTGCGGATTGCTCACCCAAAACCCAGCGGATAGAATCAAAGATATTTGATTTACCGCAGCCATTGGGGCCGACGACCGCTGTAATTCCCGGTTCAAAGTTAAGCGTAGTCTTATCGCAAAAAGATTTAAAACCTACCAGCTCTAATCTCTTAAAATACATAGCTTAAATCCTCCTAATGTTGTAGCTGCGATTGGCCTTCCAGCCAATCATCAATTTTATCTTTTTTAAAACGCCATTGCCCGACCAACTTCAAGGCCGGTATTTTATTGTGCTTTAACCAATCGTAGATCGTACGGCGGGTAACCTTTAAATAATCCGCCAGATCTTCAATGGTCATTAAATTATTATTCATCATTAATCTTCCTTAAAAATCTTCATTCATGCTTGAGTATGCTAAAATACACATTTTGTTTTATGTTCGTAGTATATTAAAATATAAAGAAATTGTCAAGGAAAATCTTTACATTCTTTGACATATTAGGTCAAAATAAGGCAGAATAGTGCATAAATATGTTAAAATAGGAATATTATATTATTTGCGCAGGGCAATTTTGAAGGCTTGAGTTAAGGCTGGAACAACTTGGAATAGATCACCGACAATCCCATAAGTTGCTACTTTGAAAATCGGAGCATCAGGGTCTTTATTAATCGCCACGATAATCTTTGAAGATTGCATACCTACCAGATGCTGGATCTGGCCGCTTATTCCGCAAGCAATATAAATCTTAGGGCTCACCGTTCGCCCGGTCTGTCCGACCTGATGTGAATAAGGCATCCACCCGGCATCAACGGCTGCGCGGCTGGAACCTACCGCGGATCCTAAAACCTGAGCTAATTCTTCTAATAATTTAAAATTCTCCGGCCCGCCCATTCCCCGGCCTCCGGAAACGATAATATCTGCTTCTGACAAATTTACCGTAGACTCGATCTCTTCAATAATATCTAAAAGCTTAGTCCGGGAAACATACAACGCAGGATCAAAACTCTCCCTGATAATTTTTCCTTTGCGTTTTTTATCCGCGGCAAGCGGAGCAAAAACTTTATGCCGCACCGTCGCCATCTGCGGCCGGTAATTCGGAGAAATAATCGTCGCCATGATGTTGCCGCCAAAAGCCGGGCGTGTCTGTAATAATATCTTTTTAACCGGATCGATATCCAAGCCCGTGCAATCCGCGGTTAAACCGGCTTTAATATTAATTGCCACGCGCGAAATCAAAGAACGGCCGATATTAGTAGCCCCGCATAAAAAAATCTCGGGCTTATACTTCTTGATCAATTGTACAATGATATTAGTATAAGGCTCATCCTGGAAATTAGCTAATTCCGGAGATTCCACCAGATAGATATTGTCCGCTCCGCAAAATATTAATTCATCTAATTGATCTTCTAATTTATTGCCGATTAGAACCGCGCTCACCTGAGTATTTAACTTACCGGCTAACTCTTGAGCTTTACCCAATAGCTCATACGCCACTGATTGCACCCGGCCATTTTTCTGCTCGGCAAAAACCCAGATCCCTTTATGATCTTTAATATCAGGCAAATCGCATTTCGGCTGGTCTTTCTCTAATAAAACCGCTTTAAATTTACAGGCATCGCGGCAGGCCCCGCAAAGGGTACATTTATGCAAATCAATGGTTGCCTTCTTATCCATCATGCGGATAGCGTCAAACGGACAAGCCTTCATACATAATGTACAACCTGTGCACTTTTCAATTATAATAGAAATCGGCATTTTTAATTAACCTCGTCTTTAATTAAAGACACTAACTTTTTAGCAATATCCGGAATCTCACCCTCAAGTATCTGGCCGCCCACCCTGGGGGTAGGAGTAAATATTTTTACTACCTGGGTAGGCGAACCGCACAAACCGATCTGCTGCGGGTCTAAATTCAGTTCTTTTTGCGTAAGCACGGTAATTTTAGCGTTTTTTGCGCGCATTAAACCTTTTAATGAAGGGATCCTGGGTTCATTGATTTCTTTAACGACTGTTAAAAGCGCAGGTAACGGAGTTTCAATAATTTCATAACCTTCTTCCAGCATCCGCTCTAAACGCATGGACTTATCAGTTGCCTCTTCTACTTTTTTTACATAAGTTACCTGCGGGATATTTAGATGCGTAGAGATACCCGGCCCCACCTGTGCGGTATCACCATCTGAAGCTTGTTTTCCGCAGATAATCAGATCAAACTGGCCTATCTTCCGGATTGCCCCGGCCAAGGTATAGCTGGTTGCCCAAGTATCACTCCCGGCAAAAGCCCGGTCGCCGACTAAATACCCCTCATCGGCACCCATCGAGATTGCTTCGCGTAAAGCAGCGTCTGCCTGAGGCGGGCCCATCGTCACAATAATCACCTTGCCTCCAAATCTCTCCTTAAGCCTGATCGCCTCTTCAATAGCATACATATCAAAAGGGTTAATGATCGATTTAACCCCTTCACGCATCAGAGTGTTGGTTTCCGGATTAATCCTTACTTCGGTAGTTTCGGGAACTTGTTTTATGCAAACAATGATATTCATTTACTTAGCCATTTCCTTAATTATTTTTAAAGCGATAATACCGCGCTGCACCTGATTAGTACCCTCATAGATCTGGGTAATCTTGGCATCACGCACATATTTTTCAATCGGATAATCTTTCATGTAACCATATCCGCCGAATAGCTGCAAAGCATCCACGGTTACTTTCATCGCCACATCCGAAGCATACATTTTGGCCATTGCTGATTCTTTAGAAACATCCTTGACTTTGGCATCTACCATTCTGGCGGTAGAATAAACTAAACCCCGCGCCGCTTCAACTGAAGTAGCCATATCAGCAATCATCCACTGAATCCCCTGAAAACTAGAGATCGGCTTACCGAACTGGACTCTTTCATGTACATATTTAACCGCTAACTCCAGCGCACCCTGAGCAATCCCCAGAGCCTGCGCCGCGACTCCCGGCCGCGACATATCGAAAGTCCGCATGGTCACAATAAAACCCATGCCTTCTTTAGCTAATAAATTCGCCGCAGGAATCTTACAATCAGTAAAAATCAATTCACGCGTGCTGGAAGCACGGATTCCGAATTTATCTTCCTTTTTTCCAAAAGTAAAACCCGGAGTTCCTTTTTCTACGATAAAAGCGCTAGCTCCGCGGGCGCCTTTTGTTTTATCGGTCATCGCGATTACAACATAAGTTTCAGCATCGCCACCGTTAGTAATAAAATGCTTTAAACCATTTAAAATATAGTGGTCTCCTTCTTTTTTTGCTACGGTTTTAATCCCTGAAGCATCCGAGCCGGCTTCCGGTTCAGTAACCGCAAACGCCGCAACTTTTTTACCGCTGGCTAAATCCGGCAGATATTTCTTCTTTTGTTCATCAGTACCGAATAAAACGATCGGAATTGTACCTAAAGCGCTGGCTGCATAGCAAACAGCAATGCCGCCGCAAGCACGGGAAAACTCTTCGGTCGCCAGGCATAAGTTCATTGTACTATTGGCAAAACCACCATACTCTTCGGGGATAAACAAGCCGAACATATCTGACTCACCCATCACCTTTAAAACTTCCCAGGGGTATTCTTCACTGATGTCATATTTAGCCGCAACCGGCCGGATCTTTTCTTCGGCAATCTTATGCGCCAGATCCTTAATCATCTTCTGTTCTTCAGTTAATAAATAATCCATGATATCCTCCTCTAAATAAAGCGATAAGTCCTAAACTGCAAGTTTTAAGCTTTTTAATAAAAACCAGCAATTTATGAATTATAACATAAAAAGATTATTTTACAATATTTTTAGCAGAGCAATCTCTTGGCAGTTGGGGAATTTGCAGCAGTTGATACATTCCGCCCAAATCTTATGCGGGAGAGCTTCGTGCTTAATTTTTTTAAAACCTAACTTTTTAAAAAATTCCGGCTGATAGGTAAGAACAAAGATCTTTTTTGCCCCCATCACCTGAGCTTCGGCAAGACAAGCTGCAACTAAATCCTTGCCCCAGCCCTTTCCCTGTTTATTTTTAGCAACGGCTAAAGCTTTAATTTCCGCCAGATCATCCCAAGAGATATGCAAAGCAGCACACCCGGATATTTTTCCTTTATCTTCATAAACCCAAAAATCGCGGATATTCTCATAAAGCTCATTAAGCGAACGGGGAAGCATCGCATCCTGCTTGGCAAAACCACCGATCAACTCCTGAATCTGCTTAATATCCTTGACTTTGGCTTTTCTGATCATATTTTCCAGCTGCATTTTTCCGGCTATCTGTTTTAACCCGTTTAAAATACTATTTAACCTCTGTACCTTTAGCAACTACGACAATTCCCGATTCACTGACAAAAAATCTCTTTTTATCTTCTTCGAGATTAAAACCGATCACGATTCCGGGGGGAATACTCACATCTTTATCAATAATCGCCCGCTTGATCTTAGCGTGCCTGCCTACCTGAACACCTTCCATCAGGATGGAATCGTAAACTTCAGAAAAACTGTTAATCCGGACATTGGGTGAAAGTATCGAACGTTGCACCCGTCCGCCGGAAACTACACAACCTTCCGAAACTATAGAATCCAACACTAACCCCACCCTTCCTTCTTCTTTATCTCCTGAATGGACGGTCTTAACCGGAGGATACTGCTCCTGAAAAGTCCGGATCAGCCATTCCTGGTCATAAAGATTAAAGGTAGGATTAACCTGGATCAATTCCATATTTGCCTCATAATAGGCATCGATCGTACCGATATCCCGCCAATATTCCTGCCCCTCATCCTTATTGCGGAAATTATAGGCGACAATCTTCATTCCTTTTTTCAACATCTGGGGAATAATATCTTTACCAAAATCATGCGAGGATTTGCTATTTTTAGAATCTTCTAATAATTCCTGCATGAGTACTGACTGATTGAATACATAGATCCCCATTGAACCAAAGATCTTATCAGGTTTGCCGGGGATAGTTTTGGGATTGGCGGGTTTTTCCGCAAAACCAGTTACCTTTCCTTGGGCATCTGCTTCTACCACACCCAAATGCTTAGACTTAAATTTATCGATTTCAACCACCCCCACCGTTAGATCCGCGTTTTGCTCACGATGGACATCGATCATCGAATAATAATTCATTTTATAGATATGGTCGCCGGCTAAAATCAAAACCTCATCGGGCCGGTCCATTTCCAGGGTATACAGATTCTGATAAAGCGCATCCGCCGTGCCCATATACCAGGAGTCTCCGATCCGCTGCTGCGCGGGAAGCAACTCGATGAACTGACCCAGTTCCGAAGGAAGAAAATTCCAACCCAAACGGATATGCCTTTGCAGAGAGGCGCTCTTATACTGGGTAAGAATATAGATCTTGCGCATGCCGGAATTAATACAATTACTCAGGGTAAAATCAATGATCCGGTAAATCCCCCCAAAGGGAACCGCTGGTTTCGTACGGTCTTTGGTTAAAGGTAACAGGCGTTCACCTTTACCCCCGGCCATAATAAAAGTTAATACCTTCCGCATCATTTAAGGAATGCTCCCATTATACCAAGGCGGATCATCATCACCGCGATGGCTGCCAATAATATGTACATTATTTTAGAGAATGCCCGCGTACCGTTAGGGCCGATCACCTGCATAATTGTATCAGCCTTGACCAAAGTAATCCAGACAAAAAACATATTTAATGCTACCGCAACCAGAGTAGCTAAAATGCCAAAACTATTCATGATCATTAAGGTTGTCGTTAGAACTGCCGGCCCGGTAATTAGCGGCGTACCCAACGGGAATACGCCGATATCTTTATCACGGGCGCTGGTTAGAACACTTTTTTGCGCACCCGGCAACAGAAGCCGCACAGAGATAACAAATAAAAGCGCCCCTCCGGCAATTTGAAAATCCGGGATCGTTATGCCGATTAACGAGAAAACCCACTTGCCGACACACATAAAAATAATCGCAACCGACGTAGCCGTAAACACCGCATCTAAAATTATTTTTTTTCTCGCCGGTTTTGAAAATTTTTCAACTAAAGAAAGAAAGATCGGGATATTGGCAATCGCATCCACGGCCACGAACAGAGAGATAAAGCTAAGTATATAAGGATTCATCACTTCCATCATCCTTATATTATATAAAACAGTCGCCCAAATGGCAACATAAAAATAAAATATTCCATTTCATTGCAGCTGATGACAAACATCCGTTATTCTATTCAATCTTATTAATCAGCGGTAAGCACAGAAAGCTGGTTAACGCAGATAAAACAATCAGCCATTTTAAACCCAGCCAAGGAAGCAGAAAAGCGCCCGATAAATTACTGGCGACTACCGAAAGATTGTTAATACTGCATAAAAGCGCAAACGAGGTTGCCTCCAGCCCCTTAATTGAGTGGCGGGCCATAAAATCCATAATCATTAAAAAAATAAACATCCCTAAAAAACTATAAACCACTTCATAAGCAATGGCGGTCAGCGGAGTGTAATATAAATAGCTTAAAGTAGTTAAAGCCCCCAAAAGCACTGAATAATACAACCATTGTTTCATATTTATCTTTTGGCTGAATTTATAATAAAGCAGCGCCCCGATTACCCCAAATACCGTGCTCAAGGTGCCCAGCGTACCGATCCACACCTTGCCCCATTTAAAGCTGTCCCGTTGGATAAAAAACAAAGGTGTGCCGAAAGACGGAGAATATTTATATAAAAATATAAATAAACCGATGATAAGGATTTTTTTGTCGCTAAAAATTCTCTTCAGGTCACCGATCAAGGAAAAAACAGGAAAAACTTGTTTTTCCCGTACTGCTTCCTGATAAAAATAAGCCGGTAGACCCGTTAATAAATAAACCGGGACCAGGCATAAAAAACCCGTCTGATAACCCCATTTCTCGGCGATAAAGCCTCCTCCGATCCCGGTAAATAACCCGGCAATTAAAACGGAAACCCACTGAACACTCTGGATCTGACCGGTGACCTGGTACTTTTTCCCCTCCACACACATGATACCGTCAACAGCCACATCACGAAAAGCGGCATTTGCCGAACTAATCACTAATAACGCCAGCAAAATAAAAAGCGGCAGCTGGAGCAAACCCAAGAACAGCACAAAAACGATATCCAATGCCAAAGAAATAAATATCCAGGCACGTTTGTTGAGAAAATGATCGATCAGATAACCGATCAAAGGTTTAACCAACCAGGCAAAGGTAGTTAAACTACCGATGAGCATAATTTTTTCAGGAGAAAAATTCAGGGTTTCTTTAAGGTAATAAAATAGCCCCTGAGAAGGCAGGCCTTCGATGCCTTGCGTAAAATAAACCGTGCTGCTTAAAATGAATATCCAAAATAGTTTTTTATTCTTCATAGATAAAAAAATAAGGGCTGCCAATTAAATTAGCAGCCCTTATTTTGATTAATTTACTTTTATTGGACTTTTGCAGCATCCGGCTTAGCGGTTTGCGCTGGTTGAACTGTTTGAGCAACCGGAACTTCGGTTATCTGAGGCTTAGCTGCTTCAGGTTTAGCTGCCTCAGGTTTAGTTGCCTCAGGTTTAACCGCTCCCACCTTTGGTTTAACACTGCGGCTCTGAGATATCAATGACTTGCTTTGCCTGACCGATAAAGCTGCTAAAGCTAAACAAGTAATAAAAAAAACCACTGACATAATCGTGGTTATCCGGGTAAGAAAAACATTGGTTTTAGTTCCAAACATCGACTCAACTCCAGAGAAGCTTTCCACTAATCCAGCCCCTCTTCCACGCTGGATTAAAACTAACACGATCAAAACTACACAAGCAAACACATGAATGATAATCAAGAATGTTGTCATTTTACAACCTCGCTGGCTTTAATTACTATCGCACTGAAACTATCTACCTTTAAACTTGCCCCGCCCACCAGAGCGCCGTCTACGTCAGGTTTACCGATCAATTCCGCGATATTTTCCGGCTTTACGCTCCCGCCGTACTGAATTCTAATACTCTGCGCCGCTTCTTCTCCGAACATTTCTTTTAATAAACCCCGGATATATTTATGCACTTCCTGCGCCTGGTCGGGAGAAGCAGTTTTACCCGTGCCAATTGCCCACACCGGCTCATATGCGATCACTACTTTAAGTATATCTTGCGCGCTAATCCCCGCCAAACTACCCTGAATATGATTCTGGATTACTTTAAAGGTATTATTGGCTTCTCTTTCCTGCAGATTTTCGCCGACGCAGATAATCGGGGTTAACCCCTGTTTTAAACTGGCTTTAATCTTTAGATTAACCGTTTCATTGGTTTCGCCGAAGAATTGCCTGCGTTCAGAATGCCCGATAATTACATATTGGCATCCTGCATCTTTCAACATTACCGGGGAAACTTCTCCGGTAAAAGCGCCTTCCTCCTGCCAATAGACATCTTGCGCCCCTAATCCAATATCTGTTTCATTTAAGATTTCCGCCACTTCGCTCAAAGCCGTAAACACCGGGCACAACACCACCTCTACGCTGGCAAAATCCAATTTAAAAAGTTGGCGCTTTAAACCATTAGCTAGATCAATCGCCTCATTGATCGTTTTATACATCTTCCAATTTCCGGCAATAATCGGTTTTCTCATCTTATTTTTCAGTAAGCGCTGCAATCCCTGGTAAAGTTTTTCCCTCTAAAAACTCCAGGCTCGCCCCTCCTCCAGTTGAAATATGCGACATTTTATCTTCTAACTTGAACTTAGCAATTGCTGCGGCTGTATCTCCGCCGCCAATGATAGAAGTAGTTTTAAGGTTTGAGATAAATTTGGCTACCGCCTGTGTCCCTTGGCTGAAAGCATCCATCTCAAAAATCCCTAAAGGCCCGTTCCAAACAATGGTTTTAGCTGATTTCAATTTGGCTTCGAACAATTGAATTGTTTTTGGCCCGATATCCACGGCAATTTTGCCTTCGGGGATCCGATCAACTATCTGACCTTTAGCGTTAGCATCGATATTATCCACAACTAAATGGTCAACCGGTAAAAGAATCTCTTTTTTTAAGCTTCTGGCTTGCTCCAGGATAGATTTAGCTAAATCCATCTTATCTTTTTCAAGTTTAGAGTTACCGATCGGCTGACCCTGGACTTTGAGGAAAGTATAAGCCATGCCGCCCCCGATAATGATGGCGTCAGCTTTAGGAAGCAAATTCTCAATCATGCCGATTTTATCGGAAACCTTGGATCCGCCTAAAATAACCATAAAAGGCTTAGCCGGATTGTTTACCGCGCCTCCGATATACTTAATTTCTTTCTCCAAAAGAAATCCGGCGGCAGATTTTAAGAAATGCGTAACACCCTCGGTGGAAGCATGTGCCCGATGAGCCGTACCAAAAGCATCATTGACAAAAACATCCGCCAGGCCGGCTAATTGCTTGGCAAAATTCGCATCATTTGCCTCTTCTTCGGCGTGAAAACGCAAATTCTCAAGTAAAATTACTTTTTGCTTAGCCTGATCGATTTCCTGTTTAAGATTATCCCCCACACAATCATCCAGGAATAATACTTCCTGGCCCAGCAGCTCTTGTAAACGCGCAGCTACCGGCTTAAGGCTATACTTAGCCACCACCTTGCCATCCGGACGGCCTAAGTGGCTCATTATGATTAATTTCCCGACTCCCTGGCCCAAAATATAATTTAAAGTAGGCAAGGTTGAACGGATGCGCGTATCATCAGTAATGTTAAGACCGGAGTCTTGCGGCACATTAAAATCCGCCCGCACTAATACTGTTCTGCCTTTTAAATCTAAATCTTTTAAAGTTAACTTCGCCATATATTTCTTCTCTCCTCCAGGCAAGAGGTACTTGCGCAATACCGATTAACGCAAGGTGACCTTTTGCCGACACCAGCCAACAATTACTTAAAGTTTATAATCCCTTCTTAATAATATACTGGCACAGATCAACTACGCGGTTAGAATAACCCCACTCATTGTCATACCAGGCCAGCACCTTAACAAAATCATCCTGCATAACTTTAGTACTCAAGGAATCAACGATAGAACTTAAAGGATAGTGATTAAAGTCAACTGAAACCACCGGGTCATCCGTAATCCCCAGGATACCTTTCATCTTTCCTTCAGCTGCTTCTTTCATCGCCGCGTTAATATCCGCAGGTGTAACTTTCTTGCCGAGTAAACAAGTCAGGTCCACTACTGAAACATTGGGCACCGGTACACGCATTGAAAAACCGTCCAGCTTGCCCTTAAGTTCAGGGATAACCAACGCTAAAGCTTTCGCGGCACCCGTCGAAGTAGGGATCATTGATAAAGCAGCTGCGCGAGCCCGGCGCGGATCGGAATGCGCCATATCCTGCACCCTCTGATCATTAGTATAAGCATGGATCGTCGTCATCAGGCCCTTGGTAATTCCCCATTTATCATTTAAAACTTTGGCAATGGGCCCCAGGCAGTTTGTCGTGCAGGAAGCGTTGGAAATAACATGATGATTTTTAGGGTCATACTTATCTTCATTAACGCCCATAACAATCGTAATATCCTCATCCTGAGCCGGAGCCGAAATAATAACCTTCTTTGCCCCGCCGCGGGTAATATGATTCTCAGCGCCTTTGACTTCTTTACCTTTTTTATTTACTCCGTCCTTCTTAATGGTAAATAAACCGGTAGATTCGATAACGATATCCACGCCTAGATCTTTCCAGGGCAATTCCGAAGGATCTCTCTTGCTTAAAACTTTGATTTCTTTGCCGTTTACCGAAATAGTATCACTGCCGACGGCCTCAACGGTGCCCCCAAACCTTCCGTGCACTGAATCATATTTCAATAACAACGCGTTGGATTTAGCGTCGGTTAAATCGTTTACCGCGACCAACTCTAATTCTTTAGAATTTTTTTCTAAAATTGCCCGGGCCACTAAACGGCCGATCCTGCCAAAACCATTGATCCCAACTTTTACTGCCATTTTACTCCTCCTTAAATGAGCGCTTAACTTACGAACAGGCTAGTGTGAGTAAGTTAATGCGCGAATTAATCCCGCCGAATAATTTGAGGCGGGACATCCATATTATACCTACATCAGTCTTTTACGGCTTTTAAATATTGCGCGGCTAATTCAGGAGAGGTTGGATCAAGGTAGAAACCTGTTCCCCACTCAAAACCAGCAATCTGCGTTAATTTAGGCATAATTTCAAGATGCCAGTGATAATATTCCACGCCCGCATCGCCGTTAATAGGCGCAGAATGAATTATATAATTATATGACAAATTTACAAACACTTTTTTTAAATTCGAAAGCGTATTCTTTAAAATCTGGGCCAGTGCCGCCACTTCTTCTCCTGACATATGGCAGAAATAACCGCTATGCTGCTTAGGAAAGATCATGATCCCAAAGGGAAACCGCGAAACAAAGGGGCAAAATGAAATAAAATATTTATTTTCCAAAATCACCCTCTTTTGATCCTGGATCTCCTGACGGATAATATCACAAAAGATACAACGCTCCCGGTAATTATAATAATCCTGCGCTCCGCGAATCTCCTCCAGCGCATTCTTAGGGACCATGGGCAGAGCGACTAATTGCGTATGCGGATGTTCTAAAGATGCTCCGGCGGCTGACCCGTAATTACGAAAAACCAAAATATATTTAAAGCGGCTGTCTCTTTTTAAATCCGCCGCGCGGACACAACATATCTTTAAGTAACTTTCGATTTCTTGAGGCAGGAGATCCGGAATATCTTTATTGTGATACGGGCTTTCGATCACAACTTCATGCGCGCCAATCCCGTTAGACATATCATAAATACCTATTCCCCGGCGGTCAAGTTCCCCTTCAATTTGTAAAGCGGGGAATTTATTGGCTACCACACGCACCTGCCAGCCGGGAGCATTACTGGCGGTACCCGGATCGCGAAAACAACTTATTTCCGGAGGGGTCATAAACTCGTTGCCGTAACAAAATGGGCATAGGTCTGCGCCGGGGATATACTGCTCATATTTAAAATCCTCCGGTTTCTTCGGATGATCCGTATCCACGATCACCCAGCGGCCGACTACCGGGTCCCTTCTTAATTCGCCCATATTATATTTTAACCTCTCTTAAAAATTTAGCGGTGGCTTCAGGCGGAAGCGGGCAGATATAAAAACCTGTCCCCCATTCAAAACCCGCCACTTTAGTTAAACGCGGCATAATCTCAATATGCCAATGGTAATCCTGGTCAATCGTTTTCCAGTAGCCTATTTTCTGCCGGCGAAAAGGCGCAGTATGAATCACATAATTATAATCCGGATCATTCAGGCCTATTTTTAGTTTTAAGAGCACCGCCTTAAGCACGCGGGATAGATTTCTTCTGGACTCAGCATCCATACAAGTATAATCGCAGCAATGCTGCTTAGGTAAGATCCAGGTCTCAAAAGGAAAACGCGCGGCAAACGGACTAACCGCCACAAAACCATCGAAATCTAAAATCACGCGCTCTTTTTGCGCTATTTCCTGCTTGATCAAATCGCAAAACACGCAACGTTCATGATATTCATAATAAAGCCGGGCACCGGCTAATTCTTCTTTTACCCGTTTGGGATTAACCGGAGTAGCGATTAACTGGCTGCGCGCATGCCGGATCCCTGTACCGCCCGAGCCCTTACCATAATTTTTAAATACTAAAACATACTTAAGGCGACTATCTTTTTCCAAATCTACTATCCGGTCAGAATAACAATTCAGCACCCGGGTAATCTGCTCTTCACTTAAATCCGCCATATTGGCGATATGTTGATTAGTTTCAATAATGATCTCGTGTGCTCCCACTCCGTTCATCACATCATAAATGCCGTTTCCGCGGCGGTCCAGGTCCCCTTCTACCCTTAAAAAAGGAGAAATACTGGGAATAACACGTAAATCCCAACCCGGCTCATTGCGGGTAGAATTACGCGGCCGGATAGCATAGATTTCAGGCGGAGTTTTGCCTTCCCGTCCTTCACAAAACGGACAGGCAGACTGATCCTCCTGATCTTTGAGCTGACCGACAAATTGATCAGGGCGCCGGGCGCGTTCAGTGGCAATAATTACCCACCTACCTATAATTGGGTCTTTCCTTAATTCTGGCATAGAAAATGATTATAACAGAAGTTTTAAAAGTTGCAACAAGTTTATAGCCTCCCGTCATTGCGAGGAGCGTAGCGACGAAGCAATCTCAGAATTCTTCATACAAATCTTTAAACTCCGGGTTAGAATTCTTTATCAGACTTATCTTCTTAATTCGAGAACCACCCTTAATTTGCTTTTCTCTGATTATTGCCTCTGCAATACTATCAAATATCTCATAATAAACTAGCTTATGTACATTATATTTTTTAGTAAACCCTTCCGCTAAACCTTGCTTGTGTTCATATACGCGTTTCTGTAAATCACTAGTAACACCGGTATAAATAACAGCATTTGTTCTATTAGTTAATAGATAGATATAACCACGTTTTACAGGCATAACTTTAGATTGCTTCGCCCCAAAATACGGGGCTCGCAATGACGCAAACTGCTACTTTTTCCCTAAGATTTCTCCTGCGGTGAGTTTATGCCCAATAATAAAATTTTGGGCTGACATGCGTTTTCCCGCTTCCAGCTGCAACTCTTTAATCTCCAAGAAGCCTCTTGAACAGGCTACAACAATACCATGTTTATCCGCACGGATCACTTCACCAAATACAGGCTTATGGCTGGGGAATATCGGTAAAACCTGCGCCTGAAATATCTTCAGCAACTTTTTACGATAGCTGGTAAACGCTCCCGGCCAGGGAACTACTCCTTTAATCTGATTATAAATATCCGTGGCGGAAGAATTCCAATCGATTAAACCATCATCTTTTTTCATTTTAGGAGCATAAACAGCTTTTTCTTCATCTTGTTCCACTAAACGATAATCCCTTTTATCAATAATTATTAATGTTTCCATCAAAAGCGCGGCTCCGCAAACACTCAACTTTTCTTCCAAGCTAAACGCGGTATCATTATCTTCGATCTTTGTTTCTCTCTGCATAATTACCGGCCCGGAATCCATTTTTAAAGCGACATACATGATGCTAATTCCGGTTTTATTGTCTCCGTTGATCAACGCCCAATTTATCGGAGCCGCTCCCCGGTAACGCGGTAGAAGCGAGGCATGAATATTGATCGGCATAATCTTAGGGATGTCTAAAACTTCCTGAGATAATATCTGCCCGTAAGCAGCAATTACAAAAAGATCCGGATCCAGGCTTTTTAAAAATTTTACGCTCTCTTCACTATTAATATTTTCCGGCTGGAAGGTTTTAAGGCCAGCACAGATCGCTGTATTTTTGACATCAGTAGAGGCTAAATGCAGGTGCCGGCCTTTGTGTTTATCCGGTTGGGTAACCACGCAGACTAATTCATGCTGACTTTTAATCAAAGCCAAAAGAGCGGGAACCGCAAAATGTGCACTTCCGAAAAAGACAATTTTCACCTATCACTCCTAATAATATTTTATTTCTTTGTTGTATTGCCATGTAGAGACGCAAAATCTTGCCCCTCTACATTATCATCTTCAGCTAACCTATACCGGATCCACATCTACGGTCACTATTATACCCGAAAAATGCGCTTCTTTTAAGTGCAATTTTAAAAAATGAGTTGCTCTCTCTACATTCGGAGCGCGCATTAATATCTGATAATAAAAATTACCCCGCAATTTCTCGGGTTGGCCGGGATTAAGAGCAAGCAATTTCAGACTGGTAGTTTTAATTTTATTCAGTTTCTGAAACAAATCTTGCGCGGCAGCTTTAACTTTATCCAAATCCTGCCCCCGGATTTTAAGCAAGATCATGTGGCTAAAAGGCGAAAATTGCAATTGCTTACGTGTTTTAAGCTCCTCTTTAAAGAAAAGTTGGGGATTATTTTTAATCAGGGCTTGAAAACAATAGTGATTGGCGTTGGCGCTCTGAATAATCACCTTCTTGGAGGTCAAGTTGATTATCCCGGAAAGCATTAAAAAAGTCTTTTCCGCGGCCCGGAAATCCACCCGGTTAAGCACATTATCAATGGCCATCACTCCGATTAAATCAAAATCAAGCCCCTTTTGATTGATCACTGAACCGGTGGCCACCGTAATATCCCGGCCCAGCGCAGCTTGAGGAAAGATCCTGGCTAGTTCGCTTTCCACCTTTTCTGTGCCTGCCCCGGAATATTTTATATACCCGGCGTTACAGTGCGGACAAATTTTAGGTACCGGCATTTTAAAATTACAATGGTGGCATTTTAACTGGTTGTCATCAAAATGAAATACCAGATTAATATCGCAGCGCGGACATTTCAAAACCACTTTGCAATTATGGCATGCCGCGGTCGTGGCAAAACCTGTGCGATTAATCACCAAAAGAACTTTGCCTTTTTCAGCCAAACTCAACTGTACCGCATCGATCAGAAACTTTGAAAACATGGATTTACTTTTTCTTTCCGCGTAAGCCAGCCGGCGCAGATCAATAACTTTTACCTGCGGCAACTGCCGTTTTACGGGGATAATTTCAAGATCCAGCTTACCTTTTTGCAGCCAATAAAAACTATCTAAAGATAAGCTGTGGCTTCCTAAAATAACTTTTGCCCCCTGGATACCGGCGCGCATCAATCCCACTTCCCGGGCATGATAATGCGGAGCCTGTTCCTGTTTATAAACCTGATCCTCCTCCTGGTCAAT
This sequence comes from Candidatus Omnitrophota bacterium, assembly GCA_035402765.1. GTDB lineage: Bacteria > Omnitrophota > Gorgyraeia > Gygaellales > Profunditerraquicolaceae > UBA6249. The sequence goes on along the minus strand of DAONDX010000011.1, from coordinate 8,123 downwards.
AATCACCAGGCCTAATTTATTAACCGGAGAAAAAATACTTGAACGCGTGCCGGCAACCAAACAATGATTTGCCTGCCTGATCTTTCCCCAGACTTCCAGCTCATTAGGCTGTTGGCGAAAAACCACAAAAACTTCCTGGCCCAGGCTCTCCTGAATTACCGCTTTTATTCTTTCTACGGTTTCCATATTACTGCACAGGATAATTACTGATTGTTTAGCCGCCAGGATTTTCTTAATTTCCCTTAAATAAACCGGCATCCGGTCAAATCCCTGGACAAAAAGAACGCTCTGTTTTAGCCCGGATAAGTTTCCGGATTTTTCCGGAATCTGATCATCTAAAAAAGAAGGCTCCTTTTCTTTGACTTCTTTTCCTTTTCTTAATTCATCCGGCAATGCCGCCTCGATCGCTTCTCCCCAGGAACAACAGTAATATTGAGCGATCTTTTCCGTCAGCTTAAGAAACGATTCGTCTAAAACCGGCGCAACGTCAATCACCGAGATAATTTCTTTTAATTTTTGGATTTTGGTTTTATGGCTTAGATCTACAACGTAGGCGACTTCTTTTTTATTGCGGAAATTTACCCAGACCCTTATTCCGGCCCTAACTTTATTTTCCAGCCCTGCCGGAACCAGATAATCGAACGGGCCGTCGACCGGCAGACCGAGCACAACATTAGCGTATAACACTAGCCAACTCCTTACAAGCAAACGGCTTTTGGACCTGTCGGATCTTTTGTTTTAATTCCAGGATCTTTTCCGGATTGTTTTTTAAATCTAAAACAACTTTTTTAAGCTCCTCAATATTCTTGGGGCTGGCTCCAATACCGTATTTGGCTAAAGCTTCAACATTAGCGGTTTCCTGGCCCGGAATAGCACTGATAAATATCGCCGGTAATTCCATAATTAGAACTTCGGTAATAGTAGCGCCACCGGGTTTAGTAATGATCACCTGAGAGGCAGCCATCAACTCTTCGGCATTCGAAACAAAACCAAAAACTTTTACGTTCTCCAAATTCCGCTTGATCAATCTAGAATAAAGCCTCTCATTCCCGGCGCAAACCGCCAAGATCTGGCAATCTTTATGCAAAACCTCGATAATCTCCTCTAGCGGCCCCAAACCAAAAGAACCGGTCATTAAGAGTACCGTAAATTTTTTATGGTCTATTCCGAATTTATGGCAAAGCACCCGGCGGTCGAAATGCCGCAGGAATTTCGGGTCAAAAGGCAGCCCTAAAACCCGGATTCTTTCTAAGCTTACCCCTTCCAGCACTAACCTATCCCGGGTAAAATCCGAAGCGACCACATATAAATCCGTTCCGGCAGAGATCCAAAAAGGATGCACTCCATAATCCGTAATTACCGTGATTAATTTTGAACTAAGCTTGTGCTTCTTCTTAAGGCCTGCTGCTAATTCCGAGGGAAGAAAATGTGTAGAGATAATTACATCAGGATTTTCTTGGATAAAATAGCGGATCAGTCTTTGCGAGTTAATACAGTTAATTATCCGGGCAATGGAACGGCTAACCGGGCGCAGGAATTTAGAATCGGTAACCAAAAATGCCCAATGCCAGATCCGGGTGGCATAATGTACTAAAAAAGAGTAGCCTTTAGTATAATCAAACTTGAATAAGGCGTTAGTCTTATCCAAAGCATCTAAAAGAACTAACTCCAGATCCGGAGAGTTTTCTTTTAAATAGTTATATATCGCTTCAGCTGCCCGGCGATGTCCGGCACCTGCCGAAGCGTGAATAATTAATACTTTCATTTAGTTAGAAATTTAGCCGCTGCCAAAAGATCGCTAAATACAAAATCCGGCTCAAGTTGCCAATTTCCTTGATCAGACAATTTCTCTTTACCGGTCAGCACTAAAATAGATTTGCATCCGGCGGCTTTAGCGGTAGCTACATCGCGCATAGTATCGCCGGCAAAATAAGCACTCTTTAAACTAAATTTAAATTCCCGGGCGGCTTTCTTTAGCAAGCCGGGCTTTGGTTTACGACATGGGCAATGCGCTTCTTTACGATGCGTACAATAATAAACTTTAGACAATCTGCCGCCTGCGTTTTCAATATCCTTAAGCATTTTAGCGGTTATCAGATCTAAAGTTTTCTGTGCATAAATACCCTTTCCTATTCCTGCCTGGTTGGAAGCCACAAATATCTTGAATCCTGCGTTGCTTAACAAAACAATCGCTTTCTTTGCGCGCGGCAGAAATCTAAATTTCTTGAGCGAAGTAACATATAATCTATCGCCGGGATATTTATTAATGACTCCGTCTCTGTCTAGAAATATAATCTTCATCACGCCGACCTAATTTGATATTTGGTAGAAACGCAAAATCTTGCGTATCTACAATTGCTTATTAAAAGGAGGACTTTTTGTTTGCGCTTAGCCTGGACCTTAAGAGATATTCTTAATTCTATTGCGCATCTCCAAAAACTTAACATAACTTAATATCTGATAAAGCGTATCGAAATAAGCGATAACAAACCCGTACATCCCGTCTTTATAAGCCTGCTTCCTGATATATCTTCTGAAAAAACGGTCTATCGCTCTCCAGGTAGCCCACAACAAGGTCATTTTACGTCCGGTTTCAATCCACTTCTGGGCTTCCAGGGTAGACTGACGGTTAACACTATTTAAAAAATGTTCCAGGTCCGGATACCCTAAATGGATAATATCGGCTTTTAGATGCCCGCATGGCCCATCAATAAAAGCCCGCGGATGCACTTTAGCCTCCTCGTATTTAAATTTATCTTTTTGGAAAAGCCGCACCTTAGAAGCCGGGTACCAACCCCCGTGCTTAACCCAATAGTTACTAATATAGTTACGCAGCGGGATATCATAGGCGGCAAATTCCGCGGATTCAATCGCCTGCTCGATCTCGAGTTTTAGCTCCGGGGTCACTCTTTCATCCGCATCCAAACTTAAAACCCACGGATTTTTCGCCTGAGCATACCCCCAATTCCGGTGCTTGCCTTCAATATCCATCTTACGGAAAAAAATCTTGGTATTATATTGTTTTACGATCTCAACCGTTCTATCAGTACTCTCATCATCCACTACAATAATTTCATCTGCCCACTGCACAGATTCCAGGCATTGAGCAATACAAGCTTCCTCATTTTTCGTCAAGATCATCACCGATAATTTAGCCATGCGCGAACTCCTTTACAGATTGAATAATATAATCTTTTTCTTCTTTAGTTAATTCCGGATAGATCGGTAAAGTGAATACCTGCCGGGCTGCCGCTTCTGCCTGAGGAAAATCTCCGGGCTTGTATCCTAAATACTTAAAACATTTTTGTAAATGCAAAGGAACCGGGTAGAAAACCCGGGAATCGATTCCCTTTGACTGCAGATAATTCATAAACAATTTACTGGAACCTGACGCCCGCAGCACATACTGATGATAAATATGCGTAGAATTATCCGGAACCACCGGTAATTTAATACCCAGCCCGGATAAATTATTATTATAATACTGCGCAATCTCCTGCCTGGCTTTATTCCATTGATCTAAATATTTAAGTTTAATATCCAACACCGCCGCTTGAATCGTATCCAGACGGTTATTGCGCCCTAAAACCAGATGATAATATTTATTCTCATTGCCTTGATTACGTAAAACCTTTAGCTTGCGGCCGATCGCCTTATTATTCGTCAAAATTAATCCCGCATCGCCAAAAGCTCCCAAGTTCTTGCCGGGATAAAAACTTACCGCTCCGCAATCTCCCCAGGTTCCGGCGCTTTTACCTTTATATTGACTGCCAAATGCCTGAGCCGTATCTTCGACCACTTTAATCTTATACTTTGCCGCCAGCTTTAAAATCCCTTCCATCTCCGCGCAAGCTCCATAAAGATGGACCGGAATAATCGCTTTGATCTTAAGTTTATTTTTTTTAACCAGTATTTTCTCGACGCTTTTAAGCGAGATATTATAAGTATCTTGATCAATATCCGCGAAAACCGGCCGCGCCCCGATATTAGCCGCTGCCCCGGCGGAGGCATAATAAGTAAATGTCGGGCAAATTACTCCGTCCCCGGGGCCGACACCCAAGGCCAATAACGCTAAACTTATCGCGTCAGTCCCGTTAGAAACTCCGATAGCATACTTGGCGCCGGAATATTCTTCCACGTCTTGCTCAAATTTATCTACACCCGCCCCCAATACAAAACTCGTATTATCAATTACCTCTTTAATTGCCGCCTCCAGCTGCGCCCGGATCGGCATAATTTGTTTTTTAAGATCTAAAGCGGGTATTTTCATGGTCTTCCCTCTAAGCTAATAATTTAGCCGCCGCATCAAACACCGCATCGGCACTAACCTGACGTAAACATTCTTTATCCTTGTCACAAACGCTCAACCGGAAATTCTTATAGCATGGACGACAGGCAAGGTTTGATTTCAAAACTACATGCTGATGATCAACCGGATACGGCCCGTAAGCTATTTCACTGACCGGGCCGAACACCGAGACTGACTTTACCCCTAAAGCTGCCGCCATATGCATCGGACCGCCATCGTTAGTAATCAATAAATTACAATTCTTGATCACCGCAGGTAAAATTTCCAGATCCGTCTTACCCACCAGGTCTATTGGCTTATGCGCCATAGCATGCGTAATCATTTCGGCGATTTTTTGTTCCGACTCATCACCTAAAATTACGACTTTTACGCCGAACTTATCCATTAGCTTACCGGCTACTTGAGCGAACTTTAATGCCGGCCAGTGTTTTATCGCAGCATCCCTGCCCCAGCTGCCTCCGGCACCGGGGAAGATGCCAATTACCCGATCAGCTTCTTCAATTCCGGCTGATGAAAAAATATCCCTGGCCTTTAATTCGCCAGCTAAAGAAGTAGCCAAAAACATTTTCTTATCCGTAACCGGAATATCCAAAAACTTCATCAAATCGGCGTAATATTCAACAACATGCTTATCCTGATAGCCTTCCAGATGAGAGCTTTCGGTAAGGAATCTTCCTCTGCCTTTATAATTAAATCCTACCCGTTTTTTGATCCCGATTAATTTGGCTAATAGACTATAACGGTGATCTAAAGAGAAATCAAGACAAATATCGAAATGTTCATTTTTTAGCCAGCGGATAAGCTTACCGGCATTCCATAATCCTTTCCAAAGCGACTCCTGAAAAACTTTCTTAAGGTCGCCGCGGGAAAGAGCAAAAACTTTATTGATTTGAGGATTATTTTTCAGGATCGGCTCCACCCGGCAATTTGACCAGTAACCCAGATAACTATCCGGGTAGCGCTGCTTGATCGCTTTGATTACCGGCGTGGTAAATAAAACATCTCCTATGCCAAAAGGATTGATAATTAAAAATTTATTCATCTTTTAAAATCATCATCAAATCTTTCAATATCATCTTCACCCAAATAATTTCCGGTTTGCACTTCCACAATCCTCAAGGGCTGATTAGCGGTATTTTCTAAGCGGTGTTTTTTGCCTTTGGGTATATAAATACTCTGGTTGCTCTGCACTAAAGAAGTCCTCCGGCCGCTAACGACCTTGGCCAGGCCGCTAACGACTACCCAATGCTCAGCCCGGTTTTTATGCCGCTGCAAACTTAAGCGCTTATGAGGGGAGATTTCGATCAGCTTAATTTTAAAACCAGCCCCTTCCTGCAAAACTGTAAACGATCCCCAGGGACGGCGTTCAGTTAAATGCACCAGATGTTCCTTACGATTTACTGACTTCATTAACTCTACCAATTTCTTAACATCCTGAGTTCTATTCCTATCGCATACTAAAAGAGCATCCGGAGTATCCGCGATAACTGTATCTTTAATACCGATAGTCGAAACCAGACGGTTGCCTCTAGAGAACACGCAAACTCCCCGGCTGTCCAGATTTAGAGTATCGCCGCTGGTAATATTACCGCTCTTATCTTTGGGAAAAATTTCAGACAAAGCCTCCCAACTGCCTAAATCCGTCCAATAGAAATCAGCTAAAATAAGCCCGATACGCTTAGAATGTTCCATCACCCCATAATCTATCGAAATAGCTTCAATTCGGGGCCAAACTTTGATAATATCCTCCGCGGAATTTATTAATTGCAAATTAGCATATAATCCGGGCAAATATTTTTTAACTTCCTCCAGGAAAACCGAGGCCTTCCAGATAAACATTCCGCTATTCCAGTAAAAACCTTTATTTTTTAAATATTGCTTGGCTTTATTTAAATCCGGTTTTTCCAGGAATTTTTCCACTTGCCAATAACCGTTATTTTTCTTACCTGCTTTTATATAACCGTACCCGGTAGAGGGCGTAACCGGCTTAATACCCAATGTCACTAAAAGATTATGCTTAGCGCAAACGATGGCTTTTTTAAGCGTCTTTTTAAAATTTACCACATTTTTTATATAATGATCCGAAGGCAAAACCAAAAGCACGGCGTCAGGATCGATCCGGCTGATTAATTTTGCGCATAAGCTGACTGCCGGGGCGGTATTCTTGCCTTGCGGCTCTAAAATTATATTTTTGTCCGGAATACCCAACTTGGCAATTTGCGCCTTAACTTCATAAAAATAAATTCTATTGGTGACAATGTAGATGCGTGCCGGATCCACCGCGCCTTTTAAGCGCTGGATCGTTGCCTGCAGAAGGCTGTTTTCCCCAATAATTTTTATAAACTGTTTCGGCTCCAGCTCTCTTGAAAACGGCCAAAACCTGCTCCCCACTCCCCCGGCTAAAATTACGGCATAATTCATCTATTCAATACCTCCTTAGCCTTATTGAAAACTTCATCAACAGTAATATCGTTTAAATTCGGTTTTTCTATTACAGTATGCCCTTGCCCCCATGGCCCCCAGCGAAGAGCGGTCTTACCTGGCAGATCATTCCTGAATAAAGCCAATACCGGAGTTCCGACAGCCGAAGCCAAATGCATCGGCCCGCTATCTCCGGAAATAACTAAAATTCCCCGTTTCAATAATGCCGCTAATTCAGTCAGGGTGGTTTTATTAATCATATTTATAATATTATCGCTTAGCTCCATCGGGTTTGATGATAAACCCACCATCACTACCTTTAAATCCAGCTCCGCCCGGATACGATTGGCTAACTGGTTAAACCGCTCAATCGGCCATTGTTTAACCGGATCGCTGGTAAAAGGATGGATAATTACAATGCTTTGGTTAATAAAATATTTATACAGATTGTCATCAACTCTAACCGATAACGACTTATCGGAAACTTTAGCCCCCAATAATCCTACTAACTCCAAATTACAATCTACTTCATGGCGGTCACCCAGATGCTTGGTATCTTTTAACTTATGGGTCAATAAAAAACCCCATTTCCTGTTATAGCCTACCCGCACAGGGATACCCGCTAAAAAAATACTCCGGTGCGCTTCTTTAGTCGGATTAAGCACAACACCAAGATCAAATCTATATTTCCTCAAACCCCTTTTTATCTGATCCCAAACTACCACCTGATCAACGCAAGTTGCGGCAGCGGCCAACTCATATACTTGCGCGCTAACCGCCAGAGTAATCTTGGCCAGCGGATATTTATCTTTTAAAGCCCGCAGAGCCGGGATATTCAATAAAAACTCCCCAAACCGGTCGTTACGGATGGCTAATATATTCTTAATCATGAAAAAGGGGAACTTCCGTTAGGCGCATCTTTTTTCTTATCGCGCAAGTTAAAATTTCAAACCCGGAATCCGGATTTTTTAACTGCGGCGCTAAATTTAAAAAACTTTCCCGGCGGATAAGCTGACAATGGCTGAACCAATCCTGCAATTTAACTCCAAACAAAACATTTAACATCATCTGCAAAAAACAAACCTTTGCTTGCGGCAGCCGCCAGGATCCTGACTGCATTTTCCCAAAACGCGCCCCGAGAGCGATATCGGCTCCGGAAACTTTAATCGCCTCCAGGAGTTTAAGATAATCGGATATAACAAATCCCGGATTTCCGTTTTGGATGAAAATAAATTCACCCGTGGCATTCTGCAACCCGGTATACACCGCGGCCGCTTTTCCGCGGTTGCTTACATGATGGATAACTTTTAAACCGCCAAGCGTAAGCCCCCGTAAAATTGACTCAGTATTATCTTTAGAACAATCATTAACCACAATAATCTCTTTTTCCACT
>DAONDX010000010.1:33974-73578 GCA_035402765.1 Candidatus Omnitrophota bacterium | reverse complement strand
TTCGGGCTGACTCCGGCGATTTCTCCATCCAGAGTCTTTTCGCGGGTTTCTTCTTTAGGCTCATCGGCTTTTACCGAAGCGTCTAATGAAGGGGCTGGCTCCGGATTTTTAGAAATTACCACTTCTCTGGCCGATCCGGTTCCTTTTAAACCCAGGACTAGAATTAAGATCAGAATATATTTGAATACTTTTAGCGCCATGGTTATTTACCCCTCCAATACTCGCCGCTAAATGTAAAATCCCGCACCGCCAGGCCTTCTTTGCGTAAACTTAAAACCCCCTTCATCTTACCATCCGAGCTGATATCTGCCCTCCATAAGGCGATACCTTCGGGAGAGGTCTGCATCGTTTCCCAAATAATCTTTCCGTTCTCTGCGTTTCTCAAAGAATAATTTGAGGAGGTAAACTTTTTTGCGTCTAATTTTGTTGAAACAAATTTTTTCTGGGAAAAGGTAAGCGTGTCAGTTTCCGGCATACCTCCGGAGGTGGGCGTAAGATTAATCTGCCAGGTAGTTCCCTCTAAAACATCCTGCGGTTTCGGCACAGGGCGGATAACCGGAGCTGCTGCTGCGTTTCTGGCAGAGGCGGTTACCTCCGGATTAAAAAATGCCGTTTTATTTTCTGCAGCTGGAACTCTGGGTCTTTCTGTTGAAACAACAGCTTTATTTTCTTTAAGAGTAAATTTGGCCACTAAAGTCATTCCTAATCCTGCCAGCACGATCACCAGCAAAGTAGTCCCGACTTTTAGATTAATCTTTCTGGCCGGCTCCCTGGCTTCATCCTCATCTATTTTTTCTTCCTTTTCTTCCTTGTTAATGAATTTAGCCCTGAGACGATTCTGAAATTCGACCCCGCCCAAAACTCCCTTCTTCTGCAGGTCATTATGCAAATCCAATTCCCCTTCCTTAATCAACTCATCCATAAATTGTTCATAGGATTTTTGACCCAGCAAGCTTAAAACTATATTTTTTTCTTCCTGCATAAATTCCTGCAAAGGCATCTCTTTATTTATATAGAGGTAATAACTGCTGTAAGGATACCCTTTGGCGGAGAGAATGAGGTTGGTTTTCTGAGGATTTAGATGAATGTAAGCGGTAAGTTTTAAAAGGTAGGGATCCTTTTCAACTAAAGCCGTTTTGAATCTGTCGCGAAATAGGTGGCCTTTCCGGCCGTATTTTCCGTTAAAATATTTAGTATAAGAAGAATTAAGCCCATGCATAATCTCTGAAATGCCGCCTTTAAAATCTTCTTGGCTCTGATCAGGCAGTTCCAGTAAAAGGTGAAAATGGTTAGGCATTAATGCATAAGCATATAACTTAAATTTATATTGCTCTTTGTATTTTTTTAATAATTCAAAATACGCTTGATAATCCGATTCCTCTTTAAATATTTCTTGATTATAAATACAGCGGCTAGTTATGTAGTAGAGCGCATCTTCTAATGAAATTCTTGGTGGCCTTGGCATTTTTTTACCTTTTATACCTGGCACTTTTTATTTGTGCCTGACACTTTTTTCAAATTCACAAAAAAAACCAGCCATTTTTCCTGGCTGGTATTAGTTAGCTGCCTAAACTTTTTATTTCTAGCAACCTGCCAATCCTGGATCCTAGGATGCACGGCTTTGCGTCCCCCGATTTCTCGAGGTTTGCCCTTTGAATTATTATCTTTATCTGATAAAAATATAACATATTTTAAGGCGTTTTGTCAATGCGATTGTTGTTTTAATCTAAAATCTCCGGGGTTTTAACGTTTTTCCGCCTGAAAGAGCGCCGCCCGGCCGAAAAAATTCCAGCTTAAATCTTGATATTAGCCTTAATTATCTTCTGTTCTTTCGTGGGTTTATCTTCTTTATTGGTCGCCACGGAATTAATTTTATTTACCACCTCCATACCGGAAATAACCTCCCCAAAAATAGTATGCCTTCCATTAAGATTGGGGGTAGGTTTAACCGTAATAAAAAACTGGCTGCCGTTGGTATCGGATCCGGAATTGGCCATCGCTAAAATCCCGGGTTTATCGAATTTTAGCTTTTCATTGATCTCATCGCCAAAAGGCTGCTTCCAAATTGACTCCCCCCCGCCTCCGGTGCCGGTAGGATCTCCGCCCTGGATCATAAAATCTTTGATTACCCGGTGAAAAGTAACTCCGTTGTAATATCCTTTTTCCACTAAACCGATAAAATTTTCACAAGCCAGTGGTGCCAAATCAGGGAATAATTTAACTTTAATCTGACCTTGATTAGTGATTATGACAATTTCAGATTTTTTCTTCATTGCTACCAACTTTTCCGCGTCTTCTTTATCTTTGACAAAATCTTTTAAGTTAGCCCGTTTAAAAAGATCGTCTAAAAAGTCCTGGGCAATTTTACGCTTACGCCCGGTAGTTAGCATTTTACGATAATATTCCTGTTTAGCCGCGTCATATTCCTTTAAATTCGCTTTCCGGGAATAAAGCAGGCGAAAAACCACATCGCCGTAATAATTTTTAGCGGCGATAAAATCTCCGGGTTTAGAATTTAAAATACGGTAAGCATCTTCTTTAGGAATCATCCAGAGATCAATTAAAGCCTCCAGAGACATAACATTGATCCAGGATGCTCCCTTCTGGCCTAAAGGCTTTTTTTGCAAATAAGTATCATACCAAAGCCTGGGTTCTTTTTTTGCCTTACGCGCAAAATCCTGGGCTTCTTTTTGCTGATCCTTACCAAATAAGATGTACTCACTCTCAAAAGAATTATAGCCGTTGGTAAATTTATCTTTCATCTCCTGTTCAGTAACCTTAACTTCCGGATCAAGCTTATTTTTAAGCAGCTTATTGATCATGAGCAACTCTTCGATACGGGTTTCAAAAACTCCCGGGTCTTCGTTGAAATTAGTGATCACCCAAACCCGGTATTTTTCTCCTCCGTATTCGACATTTTTTTCCGCCAGTAACCTTTTAACTTCCGAAATTACCTCATCTTTAGGCACGACTATACCGCTTTCCCTGGCGGCTTTAATAAAAACCAGATTCTGCCAGGCCTCCTGGCGCGTATCCTCATCTGTCCGTTCGGCTTTTGTCCCAGACCTGGTAAAAAGCAGTGCCGTTTTATAATAGTTAAGGAAGGTTGCCCGGGATATGGGTTTGCCAAAAGCCTCCCCTACGGTTTCGAATTTGATAATATCCTCAAATTTATAAGCCCAGGCAGAAGAAATAATTAAAGGAATTAAAAGCAGGGTAATTATAATTACTAAACTTAAATTTGGGTAGTTCCGGTTTTTTCTGGTAGAGTCCATTTTTTTATTTTTTAGCTTTCACAATTGTAAATTTTACCGGTTCAGAAACTAACTGTCCGGAAAAGACATCTAAACCGATCTCTGCGCCAAAAACATTCTGATAAACCGCCTCCGCCGTATAAGTCCCCGGCTCAAGGATATCAAAATATGCTTTTAAATCCCGCGGATATTCAGACTTGGCTTCTTCTCCGGGTGCCAGCAATTTAAAATAGTCTGTTTTAGGATAGCCGGTTTCATAAAAATGCTGGCAGGGTAATTTTCCGCCTGAAGGAGAGGTTAATTCAAAATAAACTTCTCTTTGGTTGCCCGGCACTTTTTGGGAGCTAATATAGAATCTCTGGTTAACCACCACCGCAGTAGCACCGAGATTTTTCAGAGTAAAAATAACTTTTACCGGTTCATCGGGCGCGTATTCTGTTTTTTCTAATATCAGGCTGAATTTAAGCTGCGCATCAGCGCAAAAAACAGAGCTGTTGAGGACTAAAACCAACACAAAAGCAGCAATTATACAATTTAGTAAAGATATGTTTTTTTTGATCATGCAAATTCCCTGTTTATAATCGCAAGATACTTATAACTTTTTAATTACTGGCAATAACTTTATTGGCTAACCGCAGCACCTTCAGAGACAGATTCTGCTTGCGCCACTACCGGAGCCGGAGCAGGCTCTGCTGCTTGAACTACCGGAGCCGGAGCAGATTCTGCTACGATCTTATTTGACGTCAGGCTGTAGAAATTAAAATCCGAGACTTTATTCTTCTTATCCCGGATACTTAAGACTCCCCGCATTATCCCATCGCTGCCAATGTCACCGCGCCAAAAAGCCGCGCCGGTTTTCTCGGAAACCTGCATTGTTTCCCAAGTATAAGTCTCGCCATCTTCAAGCAGCCGCATAGAAAAATTGGTAGCCTCAAACCCCTTGGCTTCCATATTTCTAGAGTTTACTTTACCATCCGCAAAGCTTATCAGATCCTTATCAGCTTTAGCCTTGCCGGACATCGCCTTGATCTCAATCTCCCATTGTGTACCATTAAGGCTGACTTTTCTTTTGGCGATCATATCCTGAGTTTTAGCAGCTTGTTTTTTAGAAACTACGGGTGCGGCGACAGCGGCGGCTGTTTTTTCCGTTTCCCCCTTGGCAAACCACTCCGCGAAGCTCGTGTTTGAATTTATTACTAAAAATCCTAAAACCAAAAATACCGTAACTAATTTCTTCATCTTCTCCTCCTTATCTGTTACTAATCCTAATTTATTATATTCACTTACCGTCTTAATCTGCAGCTTGGCGTAAAAATTCGCCTATACTGTTTACTCTTCTTATTGCACCCGCCCCTTGGCATCATAAGCCTCCCAGGTAAGCAGGTATTTCTTGACCCAGTCTACATCCCGGTCATCTTCTTTGGCTAACCCGAGATAATACCGGAAATGCTTACTGGCCTTTTGGCGATTAACTAAATATTCCGCATAGATGTAACCTAAGTTAAAATGGGCATAGGCATGATTGGGATCGATCTCCACCACTTTTTCAAACTCCACCGCGGCCCGGTCATACTGTTTATTTTTAGAATAAAAGATACCTAAATTATAATGCATATCTGCGGTTTGGGCGATTAATATCCTGTTCTGCCGGGCAAGCTCCGTAACTTTCTTCGGAACATTTTGCACTTCCTCCCACATCAATTTGTTTTTCTTTAAGGCTTCAGCCATTTTCTGCTGATAATCTTTTACTTGCGCTTTCAATGTAGTGTTTTCCAAATCCAACTTGGTTCTCTGCTGCTTGACTTGGTCAAGCTCATTCTGGTTACGTTTGGCGCTGTTTTGGATAGCGGTTTTCTCTTTTTGTAAATCCCCGATCTTTCGGTTAAGGTCTTTGATCTTAACCGTAGCTTCAGCCTTATCACAGGTAACTTTAAGCGTATCCCATTTTGCAATCAAGTCTTTTTGCGCGGCATGTAAACGGCTGACTTCATCCTTCTGGGTAAGATTAATCTCCTGCAAGGCTTTTTTTTCATTAGCCAACACGGATAAATCTTTATTAATTTTATCCAAAGCAACCGCCAGCTCTGCCGCTTTGCTTCTTTCCGGCAGGAGAGTTTTAATTTGCGCCATCAAATTTTCCCGGTCAACTTTAACCGCTTCATTCTCCTTAAGCAGCTGGGAGTTTTCATTTTTGAGCGCGGTGTTTTCCTGGCTTAATTTTTGAAAGCCTGGGCTGATATCTTCCAGCTGTTTGGTTAAATCCTGCATTTTCCGGGTTAGCTGCTTGGACTTATTAGCAAAAAATATAATACCGATACAGGCGATCAGGATTAAACTTCCCGTGGCTATTGTCGAAAGCTTTATTTTACTCATTGCTGGCATCTCCTTTAAAAGTCGGCTGATATTCCTGCTCTGGTTTAAAACTGGGATATTCACGATAAGACTTTACTTCATCTTCCGGGGCGCCTTTCGGACTGATCTTTTTTTCCGGGGCCTCTTCTTCCTTAAAATCCGGCTTTTCACCAAAAGACTCATACTTATTATACTCTTTATTAGGTTCATCGTGAAATCTTGGTTCACGACGATCTCCGGTAACTAAAATGTCACCAGTAGTAATATGCGGAGTGATCATTACCAAAAGTTCAGTTTTCTCGGTCTTGGCGGTCTTATTTTTGAAAAAATAACCGATAAACGGAATATTGCCTAAAAACGGGAATTGCTCGGTCGCCGCAGTTTTATCCTCCCGGCGCAGGCCTCCGATAATGATCGTTGAGCCGTCTTTCACCATTACGGTAGTTTCAGACATTGAGGTATCAATAATCGGAATTTTATTACCGCTGGGAGTATCCAGAAAAGAAACTACGCTGGAGATCTCCGGTTTAATCTTCATTGTAACATAACCGTCTTCATTAATGGTCGGCGTTACGGATAATTGAATACCGACATCAACGAAGGTTACCTCTTCCGAAACTGTAGAGGTGCTTTGCCCGGTGGTAGTGGTCGACGTGACATAGGCCTGCCGCTCCCCCACATGAATCTTGGCTTCCTGGTTATTCACAATTGATATTTTTGGGTTGGAAAGAATCTGCGTATTCCCCAAAGTCTGAACATATTTAAGGATAATATCGACATCGCGCTTAGAATCAATTATGCCCAGATGCAATACGCCCGGGCCGGTTTTCGAAGTAGCGGAGGAACTTTCAGTATTGCCGGTTGAAGGATATGAGCCGATATTATTATTCATCGTCTTGGTCAAATAATCATACCGGGATTGATAAGTATTTGTGGTGTCCATCGTGGTGGGTTTTATCACGCTGAAAGGATTAGCCCCGAAATAAGCCATACCATATTCGGAAGCCGCCGCCAACAGGCCTTCCCATTCCGCTCCCGTTTCTAATTGATCCGATACTTTAACTTTGATAATTGTGCTGTCAATTAACACCTGTTTGGTTTTTTGATCAAGCGAAGCGATCATTTTTTCGATATTTACCATTCTTTCAGGTAGAGTCTGAACAATCACCTGATTTGAACGTTCATCCGCCTTAATCGTACCGACTTTTTTGGTATCCAATTGCGCCTTGAGCTGCTCTTCTACGTCTTTGGCCTTGGCATATTTTAACTGAAATACCCGCACTAAATTCTTTTGTTCCAGTGTCGACAATGCCTTTTCGATCTCAGCGATCTTTTCCGGAGTATCCATAATCAAAGCGGTTCCGGAATCCGGCTCTACCAGAACCCTGCCGATCTCACTCTTTAAAGCATCCAGCATCGCAAATACCTGTTCGGGTATGGCGTATTTTATTCTAAAAACTTTAACTTCACGGATATCGGCGAATTTTTTACCAAAGAGCGCTTTATATTCATCGCCGGACATAATATTATAAATTTCTCCTTCTTTGGTATAGGCCAGCCCGTTTGAACGCAGCATAATATCAAAAACATCGCGAGCCGGAACATTTAAAACCATTAGCGTAACTCTGCCGGAAACATCTTTAGTCGAAATCATATTTACGCCGGTTTTAATTGATAGAAACTTTAAAGCATCAGTAACTTCGATATTACGTAAATCCAGAGAGATCCTGCCGTTCATTCCCCCGGCGATCGGTTCGACTGCTTCGGGAACTTTGATTGCCGCAGGAGCGGCGGCTTCCGGAATTACTGCCGCAGGAGCAGCAGGGGGATTCTGTGAGGCGCTTGCCGGAGTTGCCGGGATATCTGATGAAACCGGCGCAGATGCTGGGACAGATGGCGCGGCCGCAGGAGAAGATACAGCCGCCTGCGCTAAATTAGAAGATTGATCCTCGGCTTGAACTTTATAAAACAAAGTCAGGCAAACCAGGATAATAAAAATAAATATTCTTTGAATAATTTTCACCTGAGTTCAAACTCCTCGTTATCTAAGTTTAATACCACTTTATCTTTAAAGATCGCCTGCACTTTAGCATCTCCAACCATATCCCCTCTTTTAACAAAATAAGTCTTGAGGCTTTTCGTATCCTCAATCATGGCGTCCGGATCAGTCGACCAGGAGATGCCGACTAATTTCAAACTTCCCGCCAGATCCAGGCTCTTGGCCGAAGGAGCATTATCCTCTTTTTTTTCAGCTATTTTTTTCAAACCCATGGTAAAAATATCCCTCTCCCTAACCTTATCTAAATAATAGGAGGCTGCTTTTTTCAGCCCGGTGGGTTCCGGGAAGCTTGCTTCAATTTTTGCCGCCGGGATATTCGATTCCAGGCGCGGCACTTTACTCAAATTAACCAATGAAATAAACAAGTTCCCCGCAAAATATAAACACAACAAGGTCACCAAAAAACCCAAAACCCGATTGGCAACTTTTACATCTAACTGCTCCAGAGAAAAACCCTGAGACCACTTTTCGAACCTTACTTTTAGAAAAGAGATCCTCCCCAGCCAGGCCCCGAAATTCAACCAGCTCATACTGTGACGCCGAGTGGTCTGAGCATGCACTCCAATTGCGTTGCCTTTCGAGGACTCAATAATCTTTAGAAGCTGTTTTTCTGGAGTGAGAGATCTTTCCTGTGCCATCCGGATTCTATTTCCTCATTAATTATTTCCTGGATTAAAGATGCGTCAATTACAAATTTATTTTTCAAAACTAAAGTTTTTAAAGCCCGGTGGCAAAGCATGGTTATCCTTCTGGGGTAACCCCGGGTGTACTGATGGACCTCTTTAATTGCATCGTCTAAGAATAAATGCATATTTGCAGAATACCCTGCCTTCTTAAGCCTGAACTCGATCATTTCCCGGGTTTCCTCAAAATCCAGAGGGTTTAAGGTATACTTAAAACTTATCCGGTCAAAGAAATTAGCAATGTCGGTTATTTTAGCATGTAACTCCAGCTGACCCAAAAGAACTAATTGAATAAGTTTAAACTCATTGGTTTCGTAATTTAAAAGGACGCGCAAAACTTCCAAAGAAGTTTCATTTAATTTTTGAGCTTCATCAATAATCAAAGTAACGGTTTTGTTTTCAGTAACCCCTTTTTGAAATAAAAATCTTTCCAAACCTTCACGCAAAGCCACGATACCTGCGGGCATATCGCTATTTATATTAATCTCAAAATTCTTCGCCAGAGAAATCAGCAAAGACTCTTCGCTGTCAAAAGAAGGATCCAGGATTATATGAAAAATAAAATCCGGGCGGTCCTTTAATTCTTGAATTAATTTTCTCGATAAAGTAGTTTTACCGGTACCCACATCACCCAGGATAACCGAAAGGCCTCTTTTAAGCCTCAATTCAATCAAAATATTAGCTAAAGCCGATTCGTGTTCTTTGGATAAATAGAAGAAATCAGGATCCGGGCTGGTAGAAAATGGCTCTTTCTCAAATCCTAACACCTTGTAATAACTCATGTTTTAACCCTGGCTTAAAATACTTTCTCTTATAGAAATTAAAATTAAAACCTGATCTCATTTAAGAAATCAGGTTTATATTTGCTCCTGCGTTTTAATCTTAGGCGCCGCCATACTGCTGTGGATATCATTAGTAAAATTTTCAAGAATATCCACATCTTCCACCAGTTTTTTACGGATCAAACTTAACGAATAACCCTGCTGGGTTAATTCCCTTATTTTCTTTATCCTGCCCTTGATCGTATTTTTATCGTAATACCTGATATTGGCTTTTTTAATGAGGACCGGCAGTAACCCAAAATTAGTATAATGATTTACAATTTGATAAGAAACATTAAATTCCCGCATAATTTCTTTTGCGGTGATCATATCATTTTCTTCGGCTTTATTATTCAGCATTTACCATCCTTTAATGAGCTATCATAAGTATGATATATACTATATATGTACCAAGAATTTGCCTTTTAGTCAAGCTAAATTATACTTAAACTAAAAAGCCGTAAGATGTTAGCTCATTATGGATATGTGAATATCTCAACTTAAATCGGGATGGAAAAATCAAGAAATAAACCAAGTTTTATAGAACATTGCTATTGGCTGCGCAAGGATTAATTTAAAATTACTTTTTAAGATTTCTATGCGTTCTCAAAACTGCCTCCAGTAATGGCAGGCTGGCGTCAAAATCCGCTCCCTTATAGAATACTCCGGACATACCATGAGACCTGGCTTCTTGTATTTTCGGGTCAGCGATGTATGAGCTAATAATGATGATCGGCGTCGTGGAATCAAAAGTTCTAATATTCTTTAACGCGTCCACCCCGTCCATTATCGGCATCCTCAGATCCATAAAAACAATATCCGCTTTTTTATCCTTGACCAATTCAATCGCTGCTTTTCCGTCTGAGGCCGTGATCACTTTATAACCTTTTGATTCAAGCCAAAAAGTCATTAGATTTCTAAAGTCAGCTTCATCATCAACTACCAATACTCTAATGCTTGTACCATTCATGGATTCTACCTCCTTTATTTATATTAAACTAATTTAACGAAACCGTAAAACTGAATTTCGTCCCCTGACCACTATCGCTCTCTGCCCAAATTTTTCCACCATGCGCCTGAACAATTTCTTTAGCAATAGATAAACCGATACCGGTACCGCTTACATCCGTAGCCACTCTTTCTCCGGTTTGATAAAATTTATCGAAAACCTTATCCAATTCATTTTTGGCAATGCCCACCCCGGTATCCTGCACACTGACCATGACTTCATGATCGCCGTAGAGTTGAACGCTCACTGTAATTGTACCGTTAGCCGGAGTAAATTTAATAGCGTTACCGATTAAATTATTTAAAACCTGGACTATTTTATCCGCATCTATCTTAACCGCGGGGAGATTTTCCGGGATCTGTTTAACCAGAGAAATAGATTTTGCGCTCGCCCAGGCAACCAAACCTTCCACAGAATCATTAATCGCCTGGTTGATAAAAGAAGGCGCCAATCTGATATCCATCTTGCCGGCTTCCAGCTTAGCAAGATCCAACAGGTCATTGATCAAAAGCCCCAATCTTTTACAATTCCTAGAGGCGATCGAAAGAAACTGCTCCTGGCTTTCGGATAACCCGCCCGCATTTTTACTAAGCAGCAAAGTTATCGCTTTATCTATAGAGACTAAAGGTGTTCGCAATTCATGGGTTACGTTCGCTACAAAACTGGATTTTAACCGGTCGATCTCTTTTTGTTTAGTAATATCACTTAATACGGAAACCATGCCCACGGTCTGACCATTTTCATTTTCAATAACTGCGCTGGAAGCCCGGATAGTCTTTGAGGTTTCATTATTCTGGCTGGATAATTCAATCTCTTTGCCGTCATTACTTTTAGAATCCTTGACCAAAGAAACCAGCTGTTCTTCCTTAAGGCTGTCATTTATGGACTTGCCGATCTTATCTTTCCGACTGACCCCCAACAGCCTCTCTGCAGCCGGATTCATCATGATCACTTTACCTTTAGCATCTACCACCAGCAATCCTTCGGCCACGCTGCGGATAACCGCGTCAGTTTGCTTCTTTTCAGAAAGAGCCCGGTTATATTTATTCCAGACTATTTCTTCATTTTTGCTGTTCGCTTCAATTATACTTTCATATTTCCTGCTAATTTCTTTAGTCGTTTGCTCAACTCTTTTATTTAACTCCTGGCTAAAAATCTCCGCTACAATTTTGGTAGCTTCCTGTGCATGTTCTTTAGAATCCAAAACACTGCTTAACTCTTTATAAACCGTATGCTTTATCGGTTCGTCGCTGGTTAAACCGGGATCAACAGACCCCTCTTTTTTCCGGACAACCTGATCTTTTATTCTAGCTTCTTCTGATAATCTCGCCCAATGGATCAAAAGCAAAGCAATTACAATGCTGGCGATGGGGGTAACAATATAGATTATCGTTAAAAAAGACATGCGGATAATAATAGTACGCTGGTTGTTATCCTGCTGCTGATATTCACAGGCTTGTTTATATTTTATCAATAACCCGACATTTGTCTATTGATTTTACCAAATAATTAAAGCGGGCAGCCCCTGCCCCCACCTTAGCCTACTGAGAAATACAATTATTTCCCTCATGATGCCAGCTTTCAACTTTACCTTGGCTATCGATTATAAAACTCGTATTACAAAATAACTTGAATTTTCGATCTGGAGTAGTTTCAATCACATACTGGGTAGCAGAGCCTTGGTAGGCTTTACCATCGATGATCCCTGATTGATAAACCGTTTGAGGATAAGTATAAGTATAGCCGCCGCTGCGTAAAATATCTTTACGCGCATACTCGATAGCTTTTTTTCCGTTACTTAAATGATATTCTTTATCCGGAACACCCCAGGTAGCAATCAAAAGATCCTCGCTTTGGCCGACTAAAACATCTAATTTCTGATCATATTTAGCGGTAGTGGCGCACCCGCATAACCCCAAAGATAATAACAAAATGAAAATCTTTTTATTGATATCCATTTACCCCTTTTAGTGTTGCGGATTTTTAAAAGCAAGATTAATTTTTCTTTTTCAAATGGTTGATCCCTTTAACCGCAATAAAAATACAAAAGGCTACGATCAAAAAATCGATCGTCGTATTTATAAACTGGCCGTAATTCAGAGTCACTGCCGGAGCCGCATTACTTGCTTCTTTAAGTATAACTTTTAAATTTTTAAAATCTACTCCGCCTAAAAGCATCCCGATCGGCGGCATGATCACATCGTTTACCAGCGAAGTAACAATTTTACTGAATGAAGCTCCGATAACAATTCCCACCGCCATATCAATTGCGTCACCCTTAACCGCGAATTCCTTAAATTCTTGCATGATCGACATACTGGCTCCTTTCTGACAAGTTCAACTTTCTTAACGATAAATTCTCCCGGAAATTGCGCAGTTAAAAATATTTTTAACCTGCGGAAACCAGAATTATTGCTTGCTGGCTAAAATTTAGGCGCAGCCTTCCACAACAATTGCTTTAGTGAACGCGGAATTTTCCCTTAACACCGCAATCTTCTTATATTCCGCAGAGTTGAGCCATTTTTTCACAGCCGCTAGATGAGGAAATTCAATAATGATAATCCTCTGGGGCTTCCAGCCTCCGAAAACCGCAGTAATCTTACCACCCCTGGCCAAATAACGGCCCTCATATTTTTCGACAATTGCCCGGACTCTTTCCACATACTTAACATAGGCCTGTTTATTCTCAGGCTTAGCTTTCATTTTAATTTCAACAATAAAATATACCAGCCGAATAACTTTCATCATTGCTATTTTATTTATCTTCTTTTAACCAACTGATCGCATCAGCGCAATTTTCGAATATTTGCACTCTATTTTTGGTCCTGATTTTTTTACCCTGGCTCCAAAGCTGATGCCAGTCTCCGGATAAACCCCTTCCCACCACGATCGCGGATTTTCCGCTGCCGATTCTTTCCTGATTATCCAAATGGAAGGCTCTAATTTGTTCTAAATCCTCAACGGAAACATTATGGAATTCTAAGGCGGTGTGGTCAAAAACAACCGAAACATCCGGCTGGCAATGAGGGTGGTGCAGGAGGCTTTCGGCCATGCCGATAAAATCACGGGCATTCATCAAGCCATCAGTTATCACCATTAACAGACCGGTTGAATCAAAATAGGATATTGCATAGCGCATTGCTTATTTTACTGCAAACAAAAAGCCCCTGCAAGTGGTTTGTGCCTCAACCTCACAAAACGAATCCGCAGGATAAACTAAAAAATAGCTCAGCTAAATCCGCTTTAGCTTCACCGTCATAAAAATTTTAAATAACTTTTGGCTGTTTGATCCAGGTAAAACGGGCAGGAGGCTTGAAATTAATCTTATTTACAAATACCGTCAGTAACCATAGCTTTGATCCGGTTTTTATTACGCGATCATTGCTTTAAAAAAGAGAGCAGGCTTTTAAGGATCGACAGGGGTTCCGGAGGGCAACCTGGAATATGCAAAGCAACCGGCAGAATATCATTTACCGGGCCTTGAATGTAATAAGACTCCTTAAAAACTCCCCCATCCAAAGCACATTCGCCACAGGTAATTATAAATTTCGGCTCCGGCATTGCCGCATAAGTTTTCTTAAGCGCTAAAAGCATGTTCTTAGATACCGGCCCGGTCACCAGAAGCGCATCCGCGTGACGGGGCGAAGCGACAAAATTGATCCCAAACCTCTGTAAATCATAAATTGGGTTATTCGCCGAAATAATTTCAGATTGGCAACCTCCGCAAGAACCGGTATCCACCTGGCGGATATGCAAAGACCTGCCGAATTTTTTCCGGATCAAGGCTTTCAATTCTTGGCCGGAAAATTCAACCTCTTGGGATAATCCCGAATCAATATGCCGGGAGAGAACCCCTTTTAAAATTCTATTTTTCAGTATATAGATCATAGCTTATAAGTCGTTCCCCGGGTAAGATAAATCAAAACTTTTATTGCAAACCGGAAAATCCGGAATAATATTTCCAAGCACCGCATATTTAAGGCCTAACCAATTATTGCTTGAAGCATCCACGAATTTACACCTTTCTATCAAACCATCTTGATCTGTCTTCAGGTAACATAAAACCGGGCCTCTCCAGCCCTCCGCATAGCCCAAACTGCTGGCCGCTTTTTTGCCGGGGTTAACTTTAATCTCCCGATTCGACGCAAGTTTAGCCGTAAATTCTTCGATCAAACGACAGGACTCTTCAAATTCGTAAAATCTCATCTTTAACCTGGAAAGGACATCTCCTGCTTCCTGGGTTATCATTCTAAATTTAACTTCTCCGTAAATCCCCGGAAAACATTTTCTTAAATCAACAGCAATCCCGCAAGCTCTGCCGGCCAGACCGACCACTCCCAGGTCGCGGGCAGTCTTTTGGATTAAAACCCCGGTTGTATCTACCCTGTCCATAAAAGAAACACTGGAATTCAACATCGTTGACAATGCGGCGCAATCTTTTCTTATTTTACCGATGGAATCCAACAGCATCTGTTTTTTGTTTTCATCTAAATCCACTAAAACGCCACCTGCAGTATTTACTTTTTTAAGATACCGGCTTGACGTAAGTTTAGCGTTTAATTGCAGGACAGCCTCTTTAATCAACGCGGCATAAGCGGCCGGAAAGCTAAAACCAACATCTAAAGCAATCCCGCCGATGTCATTGGCGTGATTATACATCCGTTCCAACTCCAAAAAGATACCTCTTAGATAAGCGGCCTGGGAAGGTACCGCAGCCTGGGAAATTTTTTCAACGGCTTGGGCAAAAGCCAAGCTATAAGCAAAAACAGAATCCCCGCAAATACATTCCACCAAGCCTTGCACATCAAAACAGGATTTTCCTTCAAAAAGTTTTTCTACCCCCCGGTGTGTAAAACCCAAACGGATCTCAAGATTCACGATCGGCTCCCCAGCTAAACTAAACCTGAAATGCCCCGGGCCGATGATCCCGGCATGCACCGGGCCAACCGGAACTTCAAATATCCCCGTCCCTTCCACACGCTCAAACTTATACTCATTTAAATTACCCGGCGCCATCTTACTAAAATCTTTACGCAAAGGAAAGGCCCCCTGCGGCCAGACTTCATCATGCAAATTCAGCCGCCTTAAATCCGGATTGCCCTGGGGTAGTATACCAAACATCTCGGCGATCTGGCGTTCAAACAGGGCAGCGGAATGAATATTTTTAGCCAAAGAATCAAAACTGCAATCCTCCGGAAGAATATCCATGCTAACAATAATCCACTGGCCCGGCTTTAAATTTATAAACACCGCGTTCACCGCAAAAACCTCCCTGGTTTTGCGTTCATCAAGCGCAAAAAGCATCATCACGGGAGAAAGCAGCATCTTATGCAAAGTTAAACAGGTTTCCTTAAAAACCTCCGGCTTGACTTTAATACAAATCTCGTCCGGATAATCCTGAACAACAGATATGGCGTTAAAATCCGGCAACCTCTTTTTTATAATTGAAATAATTTCTGCCCCATCCATAACCAATCCTTTTTTATAAATATAAACATAAAAGCCCCCGCGCAAATCAACACTAACAAGAATAAAAACGCTAGTTTACCGCTCAAGGGCTCACCCTCCGGCTTCATTCCTTTAGGAAGATTGCCGAAAAGCATTCTTCCAAAATGATAGATAAATGCCCCGAAAATAATGGCCAATAATAAAAGCAGCAATGCCGCGATAAAATACGAACCTTTGACAAAAGCAGAAATGATAATTAATAGTTCGCTGAAAAATATGGAAAAAGGCACGCATCCGGTGAGCGCAAATACTCCTAAAATCACCATCAAACCCGTAAAAGGCATCGCCTTAAGCACTCCGCGGATCGTGCGCATATTATGCGTTTTATAAATAGCGACGATATTCCCCGCCCCGAAAAACATGAAAGATTTAGCCACAGCATGGTTAAAAACATGCAGCAGCGCCCCTCCGATAGCTAAAGGCGTACCTAAGCCAAAACCAATGGCAATAATACCGATATGCTCAATACTGCTATAGGCTAAAAGCCGCTTCAAATCTTTCTGCACCAGGATAAAAGCACAGGAAACGATCAGGGAAATAATTCCCAGGAGTATCATTAAATGCGCAAAATACGCAAAACCCACTCCTTTGATCACGATAAAACCGAATCTTAAAATCGCATAGATGGCGGTTTTTAATAAAACCCCCGACAACAACGCGCTGATCGGAGCTACCGCTTGGCTATGCGCGTCAGGCAACCAGGTATGCATCGGAGCCAGCCCGGCTTTTGTCCCGTAACCGACGAGAATAAAAATAAAAGCGACTTTTAAAATATTTTTATCCAGGATATGGGCCACCGGCGCCATATCCGACCAATTCAAGCTTTTGGAAAGCCCGGAGATTGAGAAAGCATAGGAAAAAAGTATCGTTCCCAAAAGAGCAAAAATAATCCCTACGGAACAAATGATAATATATTTCCAGGCCGCTTCTACGGATTCTTTTTTATTATAAAACCCGACTAAGAACGCCGAAACCAGAGTAGTCATTTCAATGGCCACCCAAAGCATCCCCAAATTATTGACTGCCGGGACTAAAAACATCGAGCAGCAGAATAAATTAAAAAGCAGGTAATAAGTACAGGCCTTTTTTTCGGAGATCGCACCGGTACGGATATCTCTTTTGATATATCCTATCGAGTATAATGCCGCGGCAAAAACCACTACGGAAATCACTAAAACAAAAAATACACTTAAAGTGTCCAAACAGATAAAGTTAAAAAAAGATAGCGTAACCCCGGATAAAGCTATCTGTTTAAAAAGTATGCTGCTAAAAAATAGAACCGCAAAATAGCCGGCGCAATTAACCAAACCCAGAAGTTTTGGTTTTTTAATCAATAAACATAGCGCGGTCAACAACAGCGGAATCCCTAGAATATAAAATATTATCATCGGTTATCCTCGCAAACGTGAAAGTTTATTCACGTCAATATGCGTAAAGAATTTGTTAATGCGATACACAAAAAAACCCATGATCAAAACACTCACCAAAACATCAAAAAATATGGCAATCTCCACAAAAAACGGCATTCCTCCGGTAACCGCAGCGGCAAGCAGAAAAATCCCGTTCTCCATCGCCAGCAGCCCGATAATCTGGGCCAAAGCCGTCATCCGCGAGACCATCAAAAATATGCCCGCCAAAACTACAAAAAAAGCAATCGTCAGCATAACGGCTTTAACCTCATTCCCCTGGCTGATAAAATTTGTACTAAACTCCCAGGATAAATAGGTAAAACCTAAAGCCCACAATAAAGATAACTGCGGATTGATAAATAACCCCAGATCTTCTTTGGCTTTGATCTTTTTTACTGTCCGGTATAATAATTGCGGAATAAAAATAACTTTTAAGATAAATAACAGAGCGGCGACGGCGTAGAGATCCGGCTCGGATTGTTTTATGGCCATCAGAAAGGTTGCCAGAAAAAGGCAAAAAGATTGATAACGAAAGGCACGAATTAAAGCCGGCATCCTTTTGGCGATCACCATTAAATAAGTTGAAATCAAAACCGCGAATAGAATTGTAAATTGCATATTAAACCCTCAAGATAGCGCAAATCGAAGCGATAATCCCTAACACAAAAACAAATCCTAGAAAATCAATTGCCCTGAAAAGACGCATTTTCGCAACCGAAACTTCAACCAAAGACACAGCCCCGGCAATCAAAAGCACCCTGGCTATCTGCCAGCCGGTCCAAAAGAACAGGCCGCCTGGACTGCTTAAATCCACAGCCTGCACCGGAAAGATTATTTGCGCGATCAGTAAAAACCAGATCATCTGCTTGATATGCGCAGCCAGTTCAATCAAAGCCAAAGCGCCGCCGGAATACTCTAAAACCATTGCTTCATGGATCATGGTCAGCTCCAGATGCGTTTCCTGGTTATCCACCGGTATCCGGGAGGTCTCGGCAATCGCCACTAAAAATAAAGCGATTGCCCCGATAATTGAAGAAACGGAGATTGGCGTGCTGCTTTTAAAAACCGAAATATCCGTTGATCCGAATTGTAAAAATATAGAAAACACCGTCAGGCAAAGCGCCGGTTCCACTAAGCTGGAAATAAACATCTCCCGGGAAGATCCCATCCCGCCGAAAGCGCTTCCGGTATCTAAAGCTGCCAGGGCCAGGAAAAACCTTCCTAAGGAAAAAATAAATATTAAGGCTAAAAAATCTCCGGTAAAATGCAAAGGAGTGGAAAAAATAAACACCGGAACCAGCAGCGCCGCAGCCAGAGCAGAAGAAATCACGACAACCGGAGTAATTTTAAATATCCAGGAAGTTGTTCCGGAAACTACCTGCCCCTTGGCAAACAGCTTAATCAAATTATAATACGGCTGTAAAATACTCATGCCCCGGCGCATCCGGAGATTATTTTTTAACTTAGTAATTAAACCGCTGAGTAACGGAGCCACCCCGATAAAAAAGAGCAGCTGTAATATAATTAATGAAATTTTTATCATCTTAAAATTTAGGCATAAAAATAATTAATAATAAGAGCGCCAAAAATATATATGTCAGGTACAAATGAATACTGCCAGGCTGAAGCCTCCTCATCAACCTGGCGCTCCCGAGTACCCAAGTCAACAAAGGCTTATAAATATATTTCTTGAATACCGGAGTAGTATAGGTTTCATAGGCAAAAGATTTAACATGATAGAATGATTCCCTGATCTTTTGTGTTTTGCGATAAGGCAGAAGAAAAAAACTGAAAGCGATTCTAAAGGGTTTGGAAAATGCTGTTGAGGTATATTCGTTACGCGGGCCGATCTTGTAATAACCGCAATCCCAAGTATTATCAACTAGCGTTTTTTCTTTACTCAATAACCGGTAAACAATAAATACGGTAAATCCCAGCCCGGCTAAAATAAGCGCCAAAAGCGGGCTGGACAAATATACATTTTTTACGGACTTAAGGCTTAAGGTTAAATTATTCAAGGCAAAACTCATCCTGCTGATATCAATGCCGGTAGCTGCCGCCGCAACTTTAGCTAACCACCCTACAATAAAAGTCGCGGCTAATCCAAAAACTACCGTAAGAGAAGCCAAAAAGAACATCCCTACCCGCATAGATAAAGATACTTCTTTGGCCTGGCTGGCGTAATTGCTCCTGGGGAGAGCTAAAAAAACTATACCGAAAGCTTTAACAAAACAGGCCGCGGCTAAACCGCCGGTTAAAGCTAATAAGGAGGCGCAAATTCCTAAAAATAGTTTTAAGCCTCCGGTCAGCTTAAAAGCGCCCAGAAAGAATGCCTGCAAGGTTAACCATTCGCTGACAAAACCGTTCAAAGGAGGCAGCGCGGATATGGCCATCGCTCCCAGCAAAAAATAAACGGCAGTTTGAGGCATCTTCTTAATTAGTCCTCCCAGTTTCTCAATATCCCGGGTGCCGCAGGCTTTATACACGCTGCCGGCGCATAAAAATAAAAGCCCTTTAAAAATAGCGTGGTTTACTAAATGATATAATCCGGCAATCAATGAAAATATAGCCAAATACGGCATATCCTTAGCTATAAATAACATAGATAGCCCCACCCCTAACAAGATTATCCCGATATTCTCCACGCTGGAATAAGCCAACAACCTTTTGAGATCGCGGTCCATAAGCGCATAGATTACTCCGACCAGGCAAGTAATCAGCGCTAAAACTAAAATCAATCCGCCCCACCACCAGGAGTTTACGCCAAGCAAAAATATTACGAATCGGATCAAACCATAAATAGCGGTTTTGATCATTACCCCGGACATAATGCTTGAAATATGGCTGGGTGCCTGCGGATGCGCGTATGGCAGCCAGACATGCAAAGGCACAATCCCGGCTTTGGTCCCGAAACCGATTAAGAATAATAAAAAGACAATGTTTTTTACCTGGGCAGGCATTAACAGGCAGGCATTTTTTATCGCAAAAAAATCAAATGTATGGGCGTATTTATACATGATCATCAGGGCAGCCATCAGAAATGCGCTCCCCAAATGCGTCATCACAATATAGATTGTCCCGGCTTGAATTGATTTTTCATGCTCAGTATCAAAAACCACCAGAAAATAAGAAACCAGGGACATTAGCTCCCAGGCGATCAGAAAAACCAGGGCGTTACTGACACTGACTACCAGTGTCATGGAGGCAATAAATAAAACCAATAAAAACCAGCCCAGAGCTTTTTTGGCGGAGGAATATTCGCCTTTGAGATAACCTAAAGAATAAACCGCCGAGGGCAAAGAAATCAGCAGGATAACTGATATAAAAAATAACCCGAGCGGATCGAGCAATAAAGTAAAATTCAGGCTTTCCATTTGTTTATAGAAGATTGTTTAGAAAAGGCAGGACTTTTAAACTATAACTTCGAAAATACACTAAGGAGCCGTTATTTCCACCAACGAACCGATATTGTCTCTGTCTTCTTTACTCTTTTTTAGATATTAGGATGATGATAATTATACCCTTCTCCATCATCCTGTCAACAGGATTTAGCTTTAAGCCGGCCAGGAATTTAAAGGTCTCCCCGCCAAATATGCCTTGCGTTTAGGCTCCGGGAAACGTTCAATGGCATATCTGAGCATAGTTCTGGGCATGATCCGGCAGTATCTTTTCAGAAATTCTTCTTCCGTATTTATTTTCCTTTTGCCGACTTCCCGCAGCATCCATCCGACTGCCTTGTGGATTAGATCATGCGGATCTGCCATTAAGATTTTTGCGATTTTCAGGGTGTCCCGGAAATCATTATTCTTGATAAAATAAAATGTGGATATAATCGCGATCCTTCTCTCCCATAAGGCATCAGAATTTGCTAACTTATAAAGCACCGCTCTATCCCGATGCGCGAGGAAATCCCCGACAATATGCCAGGCAGTAATATCTACCAGGTCCCAATTATTAATATAACGTGAATGCTTCAAATATGCCTTATATATCCTTTCTTTGCCGGCCGGGAGCGATTTTTCATATTTTATGATAAGTATAAGCAGGGACAGCAATCTCTCTTCATGAATCGGGGATTTTAATAATTCCAGGGTTTCCTGGAATGCTAGATCCTGATTTTGATCCGCCAGCTTTCTTAAGCTAGGGACTTTTGCTCCCAGGAAGATATCGCCTTGAGCGTATTCTCCGGGCCCGGTTTTAAAAAACCTCTGCAACAGCTTAGCTTGCCTTTTATTGCCGCACTTCCTTAAATCCCGCCTTAGTTTTAATAAACTCATATTTAACCCGAATAGTTACAAAATGTTTTATTGAGCGCTGAATATGCTTAATTTACACTTTTTTGTTAAAAATTGATCTACAACGATTGTTCAGAATAAACATAAGTATGTAACGCCACTCTGGCAATAAAATTCTTGGAGGCAACTGCGTTAGGATTGGCATGTTTGGTCAATACGCAAATTAAAAAATCACCTTTACAGCCAAAGATTATTCCCGCATCATGGCAGACATTACGTTCTAAACCGGTTTTATGCGCAACCGTGATATTCACCGGTAAATATTTAGGAATCCGGTCATTAACGTGTTGTAACTTTAAAATTTTAAGGCATTTCTCCGAGACCGCTTTACTGATCAAGCTGCGCTGATAAATCTGCTCCAGCAATAAAGCAGTATCTTTGGCCGTGGTATAATTTTCAATACCCCGGTCCCTTAACTTAAAATCGGCGATCCGTCTTGAAAGATTGGTATTCTTTAATCCCAGAGTACGAAAAACACTGTTTAAATAATCAATACCCAGCAGGTTGGTAAGCATGTTGGTCGCAGTATTATCGCTATCGCAGATCATAAACCCAATCAATTCTTCAACGGTAAAAATAACACCCGGCCGGATATCTTTTAATACCCCCGAACCGGACAATTTATCGCTGTTTCTTAAAACGACTTGACGGTCCAGTTTAATCCTGCCTTCTTCAGCGGCAAGAAAACACGCCGCCATAATCGGTATCTTAGCCAGGCTAGCCGAAGGAAACAGGCGGTCTTTATTGCTGGAAATCTCCCAGTTAAACCGCAAATCTTTGACCAGAATACCCGCCTGCCCCTTAAACCCTGCCACCTCACGCGTTAACTTCTGTTTGAGTATTTGCCAGTCAGCTTTTCTTTGCCGGAGAATACACTTTTGTTTTTTAATTTGCTTTATCTGATCATAATACGAATAAGCAAAAAAAGAACCGCCAATTAATAATCCTCCGATAATAATAATTCCCAGAGCTTTCTTCCCTGTTTCAGTCATTTGTTTGCTGGAATCACCTTTGATTAATAAACTTTTTTCCTTAAAATTATAAAATACTTAGATGATTATTCCCGCTCATTCAAGTTAATGAACTATTTCTTTAATTTTTTAACTGCTTCCTGCATTTCCTGGCTATTTACCATCTCCATAAATTTAGGATTCTTCAGCAAAGCCTGGATATCGCCTTTTTGGGCGGCTTCTTGAAGCTGGGGATCTTGAGCTATTTCTTGGAGCTTGGGATCACCTATTACATTTTTGATCACTGCCACATTTTCCGGATTTTTCATTAATTTTTTCCCGTAAGCCGAAACTTGAGATGAGGCCGGATCATCGGCCTTGACAACCAGATCAGTAGTCAGGGTGCCGGATGAAGCATATTTTGCTGCTTCAATCTTAGCAACTTTATCTCCTGCTACTTTTACTTCTCCGACGGAAGCGGTGTTTACTGTGTAAACACCGTTAAGATAAGAAACTATTTCGCCATTAATTACGCTGCCGTCAACCAATTCAATTTTACTTACCTGCCCGCAATAACCGGCAATATTTACCGCGCAGAAAAATGAGCAAGCGATAATGATTTTCTTCAAATCCCCCTCCTTTTCTAATTTAAATCAGGCAAACTTACTTATCCCTCCCGGAATCCCTTTTAAGCCGGGTAAGAAAATCCAGACTCACGCTCCATCCCAATCGCTCAGCTTTATGTATATCTGACCAGGCCTTATTAAATTCTAAAGCGGCATAATAAACAACCCCGCGGTTATAGTAAGCTGGCGCAAAATCAGGATTTATTTCAATGGCATTGGTATAGTCAGAGATGGCTTTAGGAATGTTACCCTGGTTAGCATAAATAAGCCCGCGGCTATTATAAGCCTTCTCATGTTTAAGATTTATTTCAATCGCCATCGCATAATCATAAATAGCGGCGGCAAAATCACCTTGTTTGTCATAAACCAGCCCGCGCTGATAATAGGCCTCTGCCAGGTTAGGATTAAGCCGGGGATTGGGGTTTAAAACAATGGATTTACTAAAATCGTGGATGGCTTGAACTAAGTTGCCCTGTTGAACATAGGCCAACCCGCGCTGATAATAGGCCTCTGCCTGGTTAGGTTTTATTCTAAGAACTTGGCTAAAATCAAAGATGGCTTGAGAAGAATTGCCCTGTTGAACATAGGCCAACCCGCGCTGATAATAGGCCTCTGCGCATTCGGGCTTCATTTTAATTACATTGGTATAATCAGATATCGCTTGGATAAAATTGCGCAGCTGGACATAAGCCAGCGCGCGATTGTAATAGGCCTTTGACAGGCCATGGTCCATTTTAATGGCTTCGCTAAAATCAGAAACCGCCCGTTCTAAATCTCCCTGCTTAAGGTAAAAATCGCCGCTTTGCAAATATTCTTCAGCGCTGCCCGCATAAACAGAGACCAAACTCAAGAATAATACCGCAATCAAAACAAATATTTTTATTCCGTAAACCGGAATCCTTATTTCCATATTCTTTCCTATCCTCTGCCAGAACATATTCCCTGTTTGTTATCTTATCACAGAAGATCAGGAAATCAAACTCCACCCGTATTTTTTATTTTACCCTCTTGCCCAAAGCAACTTAAAGCCAATCCACCATTATTAAGACTACACGGCAATTTTTATCCAATAAATAATCCTTCGATCCGGATCTGAAAACCATCCTCTCTTTTATTAATAAAATTTATCAAGCCGCTGTGGCGCCACTGTAACATGCATTGATGCGGCAGGAACCAATACCGCATCCCGATCTTTAATTCCTTATGGAAAGTCTTAACCATACCTTCATACGCCTGCGCGGAATAATAACCGATATCTTTATGCTCCCGGGAACGCGGATCAAGAGGGCCGGTAACACACCATACAATCACACCGTTTGCAAGATCCGCCTGCATCACAATCCCGCAATGCGTGATCGGACACCCGCAGGACATGCCCATCGGCCTGCCGATAATAATATCGCCTACCTTCACATCCAATTCTTTAGTCCTGGCGGGGTTATGAGGAAGAATGGTTTCGCGGGGGCCAGGCTCATTAATGAATTTATCCAATATAAAATCAAATTCCCGGCCAAGAGCATCTTTCCAGGAAGAAATAACTTCGGAACTTTTAACTTCATTACACTTCCGGCAGGCCTCTAAGCTGGCAGGCGGTTGGCAGTTGAGCGTTTTCATCCCCGAGCTGCTTAAATGTATGCATTTTTTTATTTCTGCGGGACAATTTTGGATAACTTGCGCCAACCGCTCACATGATTTTTCCCCGCATAAACCGCAATTTAAACCAGGCAGTTGTTTTGCAATTTGACTAACTGAAAAACCCGGATTATTCATAATATCACTCCTTTATACTAATTAAATAACATCGGTTATTCTCCCCGGTAAAAAATATCTCCCTCCAAAGGACGCACAACGCCAAAATGCTGCTGCCAGCCGATCTCTTTTTTACCAACACACACCGTGCAAGTACCAACCGGAGGATTGCCGCGTAATATTAAAGGGTAGCCCAGCTGAGCGGATGCCTGTATTTTTGTGACTACCGGATCAATGCCGATACCGTAAAGGGCATTGGTTTCACAGATGGCTATTCCGGGCGCAGCACTGGCAATGCGGGCCCTAAAAACTTCCCGCTCGGCCTGTGAAATTAAATCAATTTTAGTGACGACGGCAATATCGGCAAGCGTGAGCATCGGACCGATTTTTCTAGGCAGGTTCATCCCGCTGGTCGCCTCTAAGATTACTATCCCCAGCGCCCCCTCAATGTAAGGCGAACAGCGTAAACACAATCCCGCAGTTTCAACCAGTAAAAAATCCGAAGAATTCTTTTGCGCCCATTCAATAGCATCCTGTAAAACCATTACATTACAATGATCAGGGCATAATTCTTGCGAATAAATCTTTTTTACAGGAATACCGAATTCCTGCGCGAAAATTTCATCTTCATTGGCGTATTGCACATCCATTTTTAAATAAGCAACCTGAGATTTTGCGGCGATCAGCCGCTTAGTAACCTGTTTTAAAACCATAGTTTTACCCGTTGTCGGAGGGCCGGCGCAGATAACCAGTTTCATATTCTCTCCTTTATTAAATAATCTATTTATCCTTGTACCTCACCGCTGAAAATCTCTCCATTAGCATACCTTCATTAAGCCTTTCTCCATTGCGAATCAGCTTTCTGAAATGCAAGATCAGGTCATCCAACTTCTTAATCTCTTCTGCCACCGCTAATTCTTCGTCATGAGCGTATATCGTTTTTATCATCGCGCCATTTTGCATAATCAGGCGGAAATCCGATAATAATGCGATCCGGGGATCATGGGTGACAAAAATAAATATTTTTTCATATCTTTTTAATAACTCCAGCGCTTTTGTACGATGGATCCCGGCGTTTTCGATCTCATCCAACAGAATGATCGGAGAATTACCGATAATCACTGCGTCAGCAATAAGCAAAGCGCGGGTTTGACCCCCGGATAATTCTGTCATACTGTTTTTAGAATTGATCGGTTCACCAGTTATTTGATTGGCAAAATCGATCGTCTCCTCAACCACCAGAAGAGTATTATCCCTGCGCCGGATACCGGCGTGAATTTCTAAAAATTCTTTCACCGGAAGATCGGAAAGAAAATTTGTATGTTGGGTTATAAAAGCAACCGGATTTTTCGAAGGATCATTCATGAATTCTTCAGGTGCGGTCTCTCCGTTGATAAGAACGCGCCGTTTAGTAGGCGTATTATTATTAGCAAAAACCGCGATATCATTAATCAGCGTGGTTTTCCCGGAACCTGTCTGGCCCACAATACTAATTACATCGCCCATTTTAAGGACAATTTCTTCCACTAAATCGTTCTGACCGCTTTTACCGACACCGCCTAAGATTTTTAATTGTTCAATATGCATGAACTCTCCCTTTTAGAATAAGCCGATTTAACGGTTATCACTGTTACCCTATTGGATAAGTCATAAAAGTATCAAAAATAAATTAGCGTATATCCGCTAACGTAGTATGCTCAAGCTTTCCGGATATGTAATCCCTGATCTCTTTAAATACCTTAATGATCTTCTTTTCCTTCTCGATCGGAGTGGGTTCATAAAAATACCGGCTGACGGATTCAGTCGGAGCTAAGGCGCCGTCAAACAAACGGATAACCTCCGCCAGATTGATTTTATCCGGTGATTTAGCTAACGCGTATCCCCCGTGCTGCCCCTTAGCACTCCTTAAATACCTGGAACGTTTAAGAGTTAATAAAATCTGCTCGAGAAACTTGGCGGGAATATCCTGCGCTTTGGCGATAGTTTCAACCGAAACAAGATCCTGAGAAACTTGGCGGGAAAGGTAAATTAAAGCTAATAATGCATATTCACTTCGTGAAGTTAATTTCATATTCTCACCCTCAATTATATGACTAACTTTATAGAGCTAGTCATATAAAGTTAAATAAAAAAATCCAGGCGTTTGTTATGCTCTAAAACACTTTAGTAACTGGTAAAAGCATTTTCAGCAATTAGCCCCTCTTCTTCAAGCCTGGAAAAGAATAACGGATAATATTGGAAAGCTGATTTCAATTCCGTGACGGTTTTGCCGTCTACATTTGCCGTCTGAAGAGTAAATAAATCATTAAAGAAGATCTCTTCGTTCTTCATTCCCCTTACTTCTGTAATATAAGTGACCCTCCGCTGGCCGTCTCGTAAACGCTCCACATGCACGATTAAATTAATCGTATTGGAAATCATCTTTCTGATTTCCAGGGAAGACAAGTTTAGCCCCAGCATCAACACCATTGATTCAAGCCGCGTCATAGCTTCTTTCGGCAGATTCCCGTGGATAATCCCAATCGCCCCGGTATTGCCCATCGACATCGCTTGAAGCATATCAACTGCCTCGGCGCCTCTAATTTCTCCGAAGATCAACCGGTCCGGAGACATACGCAAAGCGTTTTTGGTCAAATCGCGCAAAGTAACCTCTCCCTTACCCTCCCTGTCCGGCAGGCGGGTTTCCAGAGAAACTACATTGGCCTGGTTGATCTTTAATTCAGCGGCGTCTTCGATCGTGACCACCCTCTCATCGGGGGCAAAGAATTGTGAAAGCATTTGCAACAGGGTAGTTTTGCCTACTCCGGTTCCTCCGGAAAGAATCATATTCACTTTCCCTTTAACGCAAGCAATCAGGAAATCCGCGGCTTTACGGTTCAGCATCCCCAGGTTAACCAAATCATCCAGATTCTTAATCTTATTGGAAAATTTCCTGAAAGTAACCGCTGAGCCGAAACGGGAAAGCGGAGAAATAATCGCATTAATACGCGTACCATCTTCTATGCATAGGTCAGCGTAAGGGTAATCCTCGCCGATACGCTTATTGTATGTAGTAAAAATATTATCAATTAAAACGCCTAATTCTTCCTTGTTTTTAAAAACTGATTCCGCGGGTATCTTTTTGCCGCATTTTTCTACAAAAATCTTATCGAAGCTGTTGATCATAATTTCGGAGATTTCCGGATCATCTAAAAGTTTCTTAACTGGTCCAAAATCAATCGCTTTAGCCATTTTGCTCCCTTACGGTAAAAAATAATTATTTTTTATTTAATAAAATGCAATTAACCATTTTACTTTCTAATTATACCACTTCTATTACAAAATGGTAGTAAGTTTAGATCACCTGAACAAAAACGCTTACCCGGGGATACCCGGATAAGCTTCTGCCTAAAAAGCTGTCTATAACTAAATTAGTTGTGAGAGTTTATTTTTTAGAGTAGAATTTAACTATGGAAAAAATAAAGTTAGTCAAGGTAACTAATGAAAAACTTGCAAGGCTGGTGGAATCCCTCGCATCGAGTATCTGGCAGGAGTATTATGTTCCGATTATCGGCCGGCAACAGACAGAATACATGCTTGATAAATTTCAATCAAGAACAGCCGTTCTGAATCAAATCGCAAAAGAAGGGTATCTTTATTATTTATTGAACGATAAAGACAATAACTGGATCGGATATATCGGAATCGTTCTTCGGGAAAAGGAATTATTTTTAAGCAAATTTTATATAAATACAAAAGATCGCGGTAAAGGATACGGTAAATATGCGTTAACTTGCATCGAAAGAATAGCTAAAGATAAAAAACTTACTAAAATAAGTCTTACCGTAAATAAAAACAACACGCCTTCTATTAAAATATACGAAAAATTGGGATTTATAATTTCTGGTTGGCTTGTCACAGATATTGGCAACGGTTTTGTAATGGATGATTACAGGATGGAGAAGGCAGTCGCCAGCCCTTGAGATAATTTTCTGTTACAGGCGCAAACATCCTTTGTCTTGACTAAGCATGCTTGCGCGGTACAATACTTATAAGTATTAATTTATAACAATTATCCAAGCCATGCCTCAAACTCCGGTTACTTTTTTTAAAAGCTTCCGTTATCCGGCAATTCTTTTTTTATATCTGTGTGTATTCTGTTTTTTCCTTCCCCCCGCCTCTGCCCAGATCATCAATAACCAGCCGGGCCAAAAGCTAACTAATCCTCTGCTTAAACATATCAAATTTAAAGAATTACGTCCATTCAAGCAAAAAATTGAAGAATTATTACAGGAAGAAATGGCGGCCGGCCGATGCCAAGAGGCAGCGGTTTATTTCCGCAGCCTTACCAATGGTATTTGGATAGGAATAAACGAAAAGAAAAAATTCGCTCCGGCCAGTATTCTAAAAATCCCCACCATGATGGCTTATTTTAAGGAAGCCGAAACTAATCCGGAATTACTAACTTTAAACATCCCCTTTTCATTTTCTGTTAAGCCTGGGGTCCAACATATCCAGGCAGCTCCGATAAAAAACTTGAAAAAAGAATATTCTATCGGTGAGCTTATACGAATTATGATTGAGAAATCCGACAATGATGCCTTATTATTTCTTCAGCGCTACGCACCGATGTCAGCGGCAGTCACAAAAACATTTAGCCAGCTGGGATTACCGGAAATAAACTATAAACCCGGCGATACCATCGGGCTGAAAACCTGCTGCAGCCTATTCAGAATCTTATATAACGCTTCATACCTAAACATCGAAATGTCGGAAAAAGCCCTGCACTATCTTTCACAATCGGAATACAAAAAAGGGTTGGTCTCCGGAGTCCCTCCAAATATCACCGTCGCGCACAAATTCGGTGAACGGACATTTAAAGAAACCGGCAATAAAGAACTCCATGACATCGGTATCATCTACTATCCCAAAAACCCCTACATACTCGGGGTTATGACTAAAGGGGACAATTTCGATAATCTAACCACGGTTATTGCTGATATTTCCCGCTTAGTTTATAATGAAGTAGATTCACAATACCAGAATCAAATGGCCGACTTTGAGCTTGCTGAATAATATACGCTTTTTAACTCTTATCCCCTTTTAAAAAACCGGAAATAAAAACACCCAGGTATACGCCTGGGTGTAAAAGCAAACTCTCGATTTAAACATATTTCGAACTAATTATCCGCGGTAATCGTTATCTCCTGGAAGCTTATGGCTCTGATTTATTAACCTTTAATTTTCTAAATAAAACGGTAATTTATTTACGGATAATAAAATAAGCCAAAGCCGATATTAACGCCGAACACGGTATCGTCAAAACCCAGGCCCAAATAATCTGGCCTGCCACACCCCAGCGCACCGCGCTTAACCGCCTTAATGAACCTATGCCCATAATCGAGCCGGTAATAGTATGTGTTGTGCTGACAGGAATACCGAATGCCGTAGAAATAAATAACATAATCGATGCTCCGGCTTCCGCACAAAATCCGTCAACAGGTTTAAGTTTAGCGACCTTTTGTCCCATGGTTTTAACGATCCGCCACCCGCCGAACATCGTTCCCAGCGCAATGGCACTTTGACAGGAGATCACCACCCAAAAAGGAATGTAAAATTTGTTTCCCAATAATCCGGCGCTAAAAAGAAGGCTGGCAATAATGCCCATAGTTTTCTGCGCATCGTTACCGCCATGCCCTAGACTATAAAGCGCCGCAGAAATCAACTGCCCCTTTCTAAAGATATGATCTACTTTTAACGGCGTGCTTCTGCGAAAAACCCAATAAACCAAAATACCTATCCCCAACCCTAGAATTAGGCCTAATACCGGTGAAACAAAAATAAATATCACTGTTTTTAGAATGCCTCCCCAAACCAGCGACTGGGGCCCGGCTTTTACCAATGCGGAACCCATCATCCCCCCGATAAGAGCATGGGAAGAACTGGTAGGCAGGCCTAGAAACCAGGTAATAATATTCCAGCCGCAAGCCCCAATTAAGGCTCCGAAAATAACCGCGTTATCGACAATCGCTATATCAATAATCCCCTTACCAATAGTGTTGGCGACATGCAGCCCGAAAAAAAGAAAAGCGACAAAATTAAAAAAAGCCGCCCACATAACCGCGTAACGCGGAGAAAGCACGCGTGTGGAAACAATCGTAGCAATGGAATTCGCGGAATCATGGAAGCCATTCAAAAAATCAAAAAGTAAGGCTAACAAAATAAGGGCTACTACGGCAAGTGTCATATCTTAAGCTTGTTTTAAAATTATCGCTCCTACCACATGGGTTACGTCTTCGCAAATATCCAAGACAGTTTCAGCATCCTGATAGATTTCCTTCCATTTAATCACTTCAATGGCATCCCGATTTTTTTCAAAAAGCTCCATCAGCGCGGCATCCCTTAAAGAATCCCCAACATTTTCCAGACGGTTAATCTCGATACACGCCTCCTGGATAATCTTGGATTCTTTAATATTGCGCAGATTTTTTACCGCACGGCATACCGCATTTACCGATTCTTGAATTAAAGAAGCAAACTCCGCCAATTTCTTATTGTCGGGGGTAAGTTTATAAATCATCATCCGGCTGGAGATTGTATTAATCATATCGGTTATATTATCCAATTCTTTAGCTAAGGCATGGATATCTTCCCGGTCAAAAGGGGTAATAAAGGTCTTGTTCAGATGCTTAAAGATGTCGTGAGCGACGTCATCGCCTTGATGCTCAATATTACCTATCTTTTCCAATGACGCCTGATCAACGCTTCCTTTAAGGACTAATTCTTTAAAATAATTTGCCGCGTCTACAGCATAGTCAACCTGTTTATCAAATAAATCAAAAAAACAATGTTCCTTGGGAAGAAATTTAAAAAACATAGCTCTCTCCTTATTATTAGATATTCCCTCAAACGAGAGAAAACATCATTTATCTGACCGATCATATCTTAGTGTTATTTTTCGTTACCTAATTCTATACTAAACAAAACCCAACCACAACAAGTTTTTTATCGCAGCAGGTTAATCAATAGCTGATGCCCTTAAAAAAGACGGCGGGAAACAAAAAGCCCAGCGAAAAACGCCGGGCTTTTAAAAATTGGCTCCCCCTCGTGGACTCGAACCACGGACCTGGAGATTAACAGTCTCTCGCTCTACCGACTGAGCTAAGGGGGAATAAATTATAAATGCGTCAAATTGTGAGGCATTTTAACACTAAATAATCTGATTTTCAAGAGCTTTTATCTGGACATCCATCTCGTTGAGCAGCTTCTCAATCTCTTTCATCCGGCGGCCGTATTCCCTGGCTGTTTCTTCATCGCGGTAAAAATGCGGATTGGATAAAGCCCGGGCCTTAGCATAACTTTCCAACTCCAATTCTTCTTTTTTCTTTAAAATCTTATTGATCCTATCCCGGATTACCGAATTATTGGCTTTACGTTTCTTTTCCTGGGTTTTGCGCAATTGTTCATCTTGCTTGGCCTTTTCCTTAGCTTCATCAACCGACTTAAGAGCTTTCGGCTTAGACTTAACCGTATCTGTTTGATCCATTAAAATATCCCGCTTCTCCAGGTAATAATCAAAGGTTCCGGGGAACTTCCTGATCCGGCCGGATTTCACCTCAAAAACATTATTCGCCACCGCACTTACAAAATAGATATCGTGGCTAATAAATACAATCGTTCCTTCATAATTTTTAAGCGCCCGCACCAGAGCATCCACCGCATCCACGTCCAAATGAGTAGTCGGTTCATCTAAAAGCAAGAAATTCGGCGGGTTAATTAAAAGTTTTGCCAGGATCAGGCGGCTTTTTTCTCCGCCGGAAAGCACTTTTACCTGTTTTTCCGCGTCATCTCCGCTGAATAAAAATGCCCCTAAAATCGTCCGGATCGATTCTTCGGCCATATAACCGGGAGCGGCACTGTAAGCCTCCTGTAAAACAGTATTCTCAATATTTAAAACATCCGTACGGGTCTGCGAAAAATATCCGATATCCACATTATGACCAACCACCCGGCTGCCGCTGTCAATATCCACAATCCCGGCTAAGATTTTTAATAGGGTAGATTTACCTGCTCCGTTTTCGCCGGCTAAAACAGCTTTCTCACCTTGAGTGATTTCGAAATCCAGCCCTTCATAAACCCGGATATCTCCGTAGGCTTTAGCTATTCCTTCTAATTTAATCACTAAATGCCCGCTGCGTCGGGTTTGCGGAAAAGTAAAATTACCGATGCTTTGGCGGGGATCAACCGGTACGACGATCTTCTCTTCATCCATTTTTTCTAATACCCGCCGTTTAGCGCGGACAGATGCGGCTTTATTCGGCTGAGCGTGGAATCTGGCAACAAACTTTTCAAGCTGTTCGATTTTTTTATCCTGCTCTTTAGATTGCTTGATAAGATGCGTGCGTTTCTGAGCTTTTATTTCTTCATAATGCTCATAATTACCATGCACTTTGGTAATTGTTCCGTTTTCCAAAATTAAAGTATAGTTGGTAACATCGGTTAAAAAAGCCCGGTCATGCGAGATCATAATAAAGGTTCCCCGAAAACCTGCCAGGTAATCCTTGAGCCACAAAGCCGCATTCAAATCCAAATAGTTGGTCGGCTCGTCCAAAAGTAAAAGATCATAATGATAGGTAAGCAGTTTGGCCAGAAGAGCGCGCATCTGCCATCCGCCGCTTAATTGTATAATCGGACGTAAAAAATCTTTTTCTTTGAATCCTAACCCGGAAAGTATTTTTTCAGCCTTATGCTCCAGTTCAAAAAAACCTAAAGTCTCCAGATCATGCAAAACCTCGCCATAACGTTCTGACCCTGCCAAGTTAGCTGTTTCCAGGGCTTCTTTTTCTTTTTTGAAACGCAGAATCCGCTCATCGCCTTCAGTCAACTCCGCCAAAACCGTGCGTTCGGAAATAAAACTCGATTCTTGGGGAAGATAACCGATATGCACGCCTTTATTTAACCTCACCTCCCCTTCGGAAGCTTCGATCTCCTGCAGAAGCAAAGAAAATAGAGTACTTTTACCGGTGCCATTGGGCCCGATCAAACCGATCTTTTCACCCTGATTAATATTCAGGGAAACATTTTTAAAAAGGATCTTAGACCCGTAATTTTTTGAAAGATTAGTGATATTTATCATTTGGTATTAAATTGCGCGGCGAGATTCTAAAGACTTAGAAAGAGTAGTAGCATCGGCATATTCCAGATTCGAACCTACGGGTATTCCTAAACCAATCCGGCTTAAATGCACACCCAGAGGTTTAAGTAATTTCGTCAGATACATCGCCGTAGTTTCACCCTCCGTATCTGCGTCAGTAGCAATAATTATTTCTTTAAGGCTGCCCTGTTTTATTCTCTGGATCAGGCCGTCGATTTTTAAATCACTGGGACCCCGCCCCTCCAGCGGAGAAATGGAACCTAAAAGAACATGGTAAGAACCGTGAAAATTACCCGCTTTTTCGATCGCCGTAACATCGCTGGGCTTTTCCACGACACAGACAATATCTTTTTGCCGGCTTAAATCCTGGCAAATCTTACAAGTGTCTTCTTCGCTTAAATTATTACAAATCTGGCAAGAACGCACGCTCTCCTTTACTTTATTTAGAGATTCCGACAAAAGCTTGATCTCTTCACAAGAAGCTCCTAGGACATGCGCGACAATACGTTCAGCACTGCGCCGGCCTACTCCGGGAAGCTTGATTAAGCATTCAATTAACTTTTCTATAGAAGCCGTATAATTAGCCATTAGTCCTCTTTAACCACCCTTCCTCCGAACATCTCCAGGGCAGATTTAATAAACGGGTTGCTCCGGACATCTGCAGACTGCTTGACCTCGGCGGTTAGAATAAAATTCATCCTCAGGTCGGCATTACATAGCTCGGAGGCGGCTTTTTCAACCAGCGCCTTATTTTCTTTTCTGTCCAGAGATTCCTTATGCAGAGAACAACTTTTTGGAAAAGCCACGGTGATCAAATCATCCTGAATTTTGGTCGGTTCCCCTTCGCTTAAATAAGTCGAAACCGACATTTTAATTTTGGATAGATTATTTACAATGCTGCCCCAAACCTCTTTTACTTTTTCTAAAGGAACGGCCACCGGCGAAACCGGAGCATTTTTAGCTGCCTGCCCCCGGATTTCCGGAGGCAATTCTTTTTTTTCGGGAGACTGAGAGGCTGTTTTTAGTCCAACCGCTCCGGCTGAATCCGGCCAAGCTTTATGGTTTTGATCTTGCGATTTATCAGAAACCGGTCCGTTATCCCCTTTAAAGATTTTGTGCTGAAGCGCCGGATCATTGTTTTGCGGTTTGCCGGCAACCAAATTACGGCTATCCATACGGCTGTGCGCCAGCCGGACTAAACTGATCTCCAGAGGTATCCGCTGGCTATCCAAGCGTTTAGTCATCTCCTGCGTAGCGATTAAAATATTAAAAGCCGTGAAAATCTCCTCCAGGCTCATCGACTGGCTCTGCTTGAATAAACGGTCACAAATCTCCTGCGGCAAATCCACCAATTTCGCCTCCCCTTGGGAAACTTTAGCTACCATCAGGTTGCGAAAATGCTCAATCAAATTAACCAAAAACACCCCCGGGTCTTTTCCGTCATCAATAATTTCATTAAAAAGCCTCAGGGCTGCGCCGGGATCTTTTAGGATTATTTTATCGGTAAGCGTAAATAAGACATCCTGCTCGACCATGCCTAAAACAGAAATAGCATCTTTCAAGGATATATTTTCTTTGGAAAAAGATACTAATTGGTCAAGAACCGATTCCGCATCCCGCAATGAACCATCGCTGCTGCGGGCTACTGCCGCCAGCACTTCCTTGTCTACGGCGATTTTTTCCTGGCGGATTATTTTTTCAAGCTG
Organism: Candidatus Omnitrophota bacterium; assembly: GCA_035402765.1. Taxonomy (GTDB): domain Bacteria; phylum Omnitrophota; class Gorgyraeia; order Gygaellales; family Profunditerraquicolaceae; genus UBA6249. The sequence continues at coordinate 38,024 of DAONDX010000010.1, read as the reverse complement.
GGAGATAATTTCAATTACCGTGATCCTGCGAAAATCCATACGCTGGCAACGCGAAATGATCGTCGGCATGACTTTCTGCGGGTGAGTAGTGGCAAAAATGAATTTCACAAATTCCGGGGGTTCCTCCAATGTCTTAAGCAAAGCGTTAAAACCATCCGGAGTTATCTGATGCACCTCATCGATGATGTAAACTTTATATTTGCCATGCGTGGGAGAAAACTTTACATTCTCGCGTAAAGCCCTGATCTCATCAATACCGCGGTTGGAAGCACCGTCAATTTCGATCACATCCAGTGAACGGCCCTGGTTGATCTCCAGGCAAGAAGGACATTTTTGACAAGGCTTTAAAGTCGGACCTTCTTTACAATTAAGCGCTTTGGCCAGGATGCGGGCAGTTGAAGTTTTGCCTACGCCTCTTGGCCCGGCAAAAAGATAAGCATGGGCAAGGCGGTCTTTTACAATGGCATTCTTTAAGGTGCCCACAATATGATCTTGCCCGATAATACTTTCAAAATCCTGAGGACGCCACTTTAAGGCAAATACAGTATAAGACATTTTCTTAATATATTTATTTGATTAGAAGTTTTATTTAAATATAAATTTTGCTTGTCGCCTCGCAACACTCGTTGCGACATCCGTTAAAATTTTGCTTGCCGCAAAATTATTTACAAGGTATGGCGTCGCACTCGTTGCGCGGCTTGTCGCCTCGCAACACTCGTTGCGACATCCGTTAAAATTTTGCTTGCCGCAAAATTTTAACGGAGAGGCTGGGATTCGAACCCAGGAACCCAGTTGCCCAGGTTAACTCATTAGCAGTGAGTTGCTTTCGGCCACTCAGCCACCTCTCCTCAATTTTACTTTGGATACGTACGAAAACAAACCATCACGTTACAGATTATTTTTCCAGTAACGCGTAGAAAAATTCTTAGTTTTTTCTTTTTTTCTTAAAAAACTCTTTAAGCAGCAAACTGCATTCTACCTGCAACATGCCCTTGGCTACTTTAATGCGGTGATTTAGTTTTTTATGATTTACAATATTGATTACTGAACCACAGGCCCCGGTTTTAGGATCGCTGGCGCCAAAGTATAAATTCTTGATCCGTGCCAAAACTAATGCCCCAGCGCACATACTGCACGGTTCAATTGTAACATAGAGGCTAGCCTGGTTCAACCACTTTGTCCCTAGATAGCTGGCGGCGCTGGTAATTGCAATTATTTCAGCATGAGCGGTGGGATCTTTTAGGCGTTCAACCTGATTATGGCCCCGGGCTATAATCTTGCCCTGGTGAACAATCACTGCTCCAACCGGGACTTCATCTTCCTGGAAAGCCTGCTGCGCTTCTTTCAAGGCTTCCTGCATATAATACTGTTGAATTTTTAGCATGAACTGCCTATCGTGTAATCTAATTATATAAATTATGCGCCCAGCTGGGGTCGAACCAGCAACAACCAGCTCCGTAGGCTAGTGCTCTATCCAGTTGAGCTATGGGCGCAAAAGCGTAATTATCTTATCACATTTAAAAGATAAATCTAGATGGTTTTTAGGCAATCTTCCAGATTTGCTGTTTATATTGATCGACCATGCGATAGGTATTAAACTGCGCTGCAGCAACCAGGCATTCTATCATCATATCTATCCAACCGCTAGAAACATCCGCCTTACCGCTCTGGTTAGTTTTATAATACAAGCTGACCATCCCCTCTAAAGCGCGGTAAAGTTCCTCGGCATCATCATTCATGTGTAAATCAGATTCATTGCCTACATTACCTTCGCCATTTTTATACCCGAAGAAAACCCCCATTTTTTTATCCGTAGCTTCGGCTACCCAGCCGTCAACCGTGCTCATTTGCAGAACACCATTTAAGATCGCTTTCATCCCGCTGGTCCCGGAAGCTTCAAAAGGCGGCAAAGGGTTGTTCAACCAGACATCCACACTGGAAGTAAGCAGCTTACCCAAATAAATATCGTAATTTTCCAATACAATAATCTTTAATTTGTCATAATCCTCATTAAGCTTATCCACTTTATCCAGCATTTCATTAATATAAGTAAACCCTAAATTGTCGTTGGGATGCGACTTGCCGGCCAGGATAATTTGCATCGGTCCGATCTCCTCAGCAATCCGCACTAACCTGCTGATATCATGCAAAATAAGGCTAGGCCTCTTATACGCGGCTATTCTTCTAGCCCAGCAAATAGTAAAGAGGTTTTTATCCAGCTTCCACTTTCCTAGAAATTTACTCAATTCTGTTTTGTTCGATTGATGCGCCTGCCACAACTGCTCACGGAAATTAGTATTCTTCTTAAGTTCTGTGGCTCTGGACAAGATCATTGGATTAGCGGTGTAATCAGGAAAAGTCTCCGGGAATTTACTGAAAAGTTCACCGAAGGACTGCGACATCCAGGTATACGGGTGCACGCCATTTGTCACATACTGTATTTGATCTTTATAGCTGGGAAACTGAATGTGCATTACCTTCTGATGGTTATGGGAAACTGCATTAATCGCCGAAGAAATATTCATCGAAAGCAAAGTGAGGTTAGCGGTGCCTGAGCGTTCTTTCCCGAATTTTTCAATGATCTCGGTATCTTCGCGTTTAAGCACCCGGTTTAAATCATCGACAGAGAATCGGTCATGGCCGGCTTCCACCGGAGTATGGCAAGTGTAAACAAATTTGCTTTTTAATTTCTGCAATTCATCGCTATTCAGCCCCCTGGCTTTGGCAACAAAGGCAAATACCGCATGCCCCTCATTGAGATGATAAGTATCAATATGGTAACCTAACTCATTTAAAGCATTTATCCCGCCAAACCCCAGGATAACTCTTTGTAATAATTTTAAAAATACATTGTCGCTGCGGTAAAGCTGATCCGTAAAAAGCTGGGCAGTTTCACTATTAGGCTCAATTTTTGAATCCAATAGTATCAAAGGCACAACCGCATCATGCTTATGGCTGTAAACATAATATTTCCATAACTTTAAATACACCTCTTCCGACTTAAGGGAAACTTTAATTCTGTTTTTTAAAGGAATTAGCCCGGGATAAGTATCCGGATCCCAACTCATTTTTTCGGGAGCCTGGCCGTATTTAAACCAAAATTTCTGCCTGAAATATCCGGAATCCCAAAGTATCCCGATAGCGGCTACCGGAAGTTTATAATCCGCCATAGTTTTTACCGTATCACCGGCTAAAACCCCCAAACCGCCGCTGTAAATAGGAAGATCAATAATATTATTCTGCCGTAAAGCAAAAAAATAATCTGCCACCCGGAAATTTGAAAAAACCGCGTTCTCCGGGGCCTTATTAGAGGCGTTAAGCGGCAGCTGGCTGGATAATTTATTATAACAGCTGGTAGCCAGGCCATATTCCATTGAGAAATAAGCAATGCAGCGCTCATGGGCCGAATGCAACCTTTTTTCCGCTTTAACAATCGCCTCCAGCGGCATACCGAAATAATCGTTATCCTTGATATCTTTAGCGTAGTGGCCGTCGCGGTCATCAACCTGGACTAATGAATAGAATTCATCGATCAAATTATTTTTCCCCATCGTATATTTTACTTCCACCTAAAATGCAGATAAATTCTCCCCCAGCCTTTGTCGGTTTTCTCAAGCCTGGAATAAAGCTGGCGGTTCTCTTTTTTGTTTAAAAAATTAAGGATACGTTTTTTTACGCTATCAGCGGCTGTCCCGTAAGCAATTTCAACAATGCTGGCACGACCCTCAACCGCCTCTTGCAGGATGGCGGCGATCTTCTCTTCCATATCCGGAACTACCGGAAAAAGATTAAGCTTTAATTTCATTGGTTATGATTTACTAAATCGGCTGCGCTTTTTAAACCTGGATGGCTGGCGGTCAACGCCGCTCTTACGCCAAGGTTTAACTTCACTAGTATGCTTATCCCAAGGCTTAGACTCGCCTTCGGGTTTTTTCCAGGGACCAGACGGCTTCCTTTCCGATTTAATCCAAGGCTTAGATCCACCCCGGCTTTTCTCCCAAGGCTTAGACTCGCCTTCGGGTTTTTTCCAGGGACCAGACGGCTTCCTTT
>DAONDX010000010.1:0-33874 GCA_035402765.1 Candidatus Omnitrophota bacterium | reverse complement strand
CCGATTTAATCCAAGGTTTAGACTCGCCTTCGGGTTTTTTCCATGAATCTGATCTAGCCCGGGGTTTTTTCCAAGGATTTGATTCAGTTTGCGGCCTCTGCCAAGGTTTAAGTTCACCTTCAGATCCAAAGGCAGGTTTTTCCCATCTGGATTTCTTGCGCCAACGCATAGGATTGGATTTATGACTGCGTTTAGGAACTGGCGCGGTAATTCCAGCCTCCATGCGTTTTCTTAAGTAACTAAGCGTACGCCTACCTTCTTTATATTTACCCGTCCGTCGGAGAGGAGGCGCATACCGAAAATTACTTGCGCCATCAGGCGGCTGGGGCGAGTTGTCATTTACCGGCGGCGCAGAATTTCGATTTATTCTGCCGGTAGATTCAACAGGCTTATTTTTTGGTTCCTTAGATAAAGCCGGCATAACATTAACCGGCCGGCCTAATATTTCTTGCCCTTGTAATTGGGCGATTGCGGCCAATGCCTCCTGCTCATCAGGCATCTCAACAAACCCAAATCCCCGGGATTTCTTGCCTTTTTTCTCCATCACAATGGCTACAGAAGTAACCAGGCCAAAAGCACTAAAAGCCCTTTCGACATCTTTTTCTTTAGCTTCAAAAGATAAATTACCTACAAAAATATTCATTTATTCCCCCTCGCCAAACTATTTATACCTTATTTTAACTGCTTTTCTAATTTACCGCTTATGCTGCAATAACCTTCCACGGAAAATACATCGGCCTCTTTAGCATCCGGGATAAGGTAGCTTACCGTCTGAGTATTAAAATTATCTTGACGGGAAATGCTTTGCCCGATTATTTCTTTTCCGTTCAAAGAAACATCAACTTTTTTGATAAAATGGTTGCTCGGATTACTTACATCGTGCATAATTACCGCCTGCAATATTTTTGTTTGGCGATCAAATGTTATTTTAATATCCGAAGGAGGATGGGCATAGGCGACCGCGCTCAATGCGAAATAAATAACCGATCCTAATAATATCTTTTTCATTATACACCTCCTGCCTTAGGCGTTACCTTATGGATTAACGGGACAACCATATTTAAAACCAGCAAGCTAAACAACTCGACATCAAACCTGACTCCGTATGCGGTAAGTATAAAAATCAAAACTGCGATTCCGGAACCGAAAATAATTTGCTCACGGGATTTAACCGGAGAGGTTTTTGGCTCAATGATCATCACAAAAATATAAAAATAACTAAAATACCCTAGGATATGCCCTAAGGGGATTTTTTGCAGGATAGCCTGAATTCCAAATAAAATCAGAGCAACTAAAAAATAGCTGATAACTATCTTTACCTTCCTGAACTTTCGGGCAAAATAAATACCCGCGGGTAAAAGTATATACCAAAGATATGTCCCTTTCCATTGGGTAAAAGCCCCAAACAGAATAAGGGTCAGAAAAATACCAAAAGCCGCCGGGTTAAAAATATGCTTTTTCTTAAAAACAATTAGATATTTAGAAAGTATGGCTAATGTGCAAGCCGCTAAAATCTTCCACCACTCCTGATCACTGGAAAACACATAGCCAATAATCAAACCGGTAATTATCGAACTGGAGGTCAGCCTGAAGGTTTTAGTTCTAAAATATAACGCGCCGGCTTCAACGCATAATGTCAAAAGTACGGCAAACCCGGTAACCAGCAAAAATGTGCTATTTTTATCTTGAAACGCCAGAAAAACAGCCAAACAGCTTAAATAAATAACCAGCTGCACTTTAATCGACTTTAATATTTGCATACCTGGTTTTAAATTATCTAATGACGGGCAAATCCTCGCCCCGGTTCTCGTCGCTACACATACTATAACATAACTGTTTTATTGTCAATGAATTAAGCTTGGCGGGCGAGGAATCACTCAGTAAAGGATTACACCGTGAGAATTCATTTCTTGGGTTTCTTTAGAAGTAGGTTGCTTTCCCGCTTTAGTAATCCCGGTCGGCAAGCTATCTTTAGTTGTAACGTTGGATGCAACATTGGAGCTTGTAGTATTTTTAATATATTTATCCGAACTTTTAGAAACCGGAATACTTTTCCCTCCCGATTCAGCTGAAGGAGAATAAACTATAGTAATCCCGCGTGTTCCCGCAGGTAACGCTGCTATCGGCTTCAGGCTGCTTGCCTGCCGCCCCGCAGCTGAATAAACCGGCGGAATTCTGTTGGCTGTCTGCTCAACGGTTAAAATTTCTTGTTCAGATAGAACGACGGCTTTTTGGCTTCGGCGGATAATCAAAAAACTTAAAGCTAAAACACTAAACAGTAATATAAATAAAACAATTAACCATTTATTATTCATCTTTCTAGTTCTCCCAGGATAACGTAATATAATCATCTGTAGTCGGAACAAAAGGAGGCGGAGAGCTTAACAGGCGCACATCATAATTATAATCCTTAGAATAACCGGATATTTTAGTTGCCCCGCTGAAAGTCCCGACCGGGCCTCTTTGTTTTTGGATGATCCCGCCAAAAACAGAAAGAGTCCCTTTGGCACCGTTAGTCCACCATTCATCTAACATAAATGAAGTATTTAAAGCCATGATCGAAGCATCGATCTCCACATCATAGCCGGCGGTTTTACTGATCATTACATCCCCCTCGGAAATAATTCCCAGGGTATCCGTTGATGTCGATCCGGTAACACGCGGATCATCAGCATAAAGTATGCTGCCGGTAACATTGATATCTGCGCTGGACCCCACCGTCAATCTCCCTTTGAGGGTTCCTGAAATATTTAAATTGCCCCGGCTGACAAACAGAGCCCCGTTTGCCGGCAAAGCCATATTGCGGTTAGTCCATCCTTTTGCAGCATTAGTCACATTCATTGTACCGTCTGCTTTTAAAAGAACCGTGCTATTGCCGGTAAGCCTTAAACCGCCGTTAGTAGAGGCGGCGCGCAAATTTAGAGCCTGTGTAGGCATATTAATTGAATCTGAACCTAAAGTAACGGTGTCCCGGAAATCCGGGACATCATAAGGAGCGTTACTTAAACTAGAGGAGTTGATATTACTGCCATTATTGTAATATCGAATATAATTATCTACACTACGTACCTCTCCTTCGAATAAAGGATTCCCTTTGATATTAAAATGCCCGTTAGTATGGGTGGGGCCATTTAAATGATCCTCATCCCAAAACCAAACATTCGTGCCCTGATAACTCTCACTATCCGTAAACCAAATATACCGGGCATAGTTATCGGTTTGCAGATAATTGGTTACTGTCTGAGAAGTTGACCCGATCGTTCCGGTGCTGCGTATGCGATACCTTCTAATGCTTGCCGATCCTCCCGGCGAACCAAGATCAGTAAAAGCAACGGTATAGCTGCCGATGGGAGTGCCGGTAGGAGGAAGATTTTGACTAATACTAGCGATAGTTCCTGTGGGAGGGGTACCTTGAGTGCGCAGCCAAACCAACGCCCGGTCAAGACCGGCCTCGGCAATGCCGATTGCCTGCGCCTGTTTTTTAAAAGTATTGGCCGCGCTATTTTGAGAATTGCTTACATCAACTACAAACCCTCCGAAAGCTAATAATACCGCCACAACCATGTAAACGGTAATCAGCGCCGCTCCCTTTTTGTTTAAAATTTTCTTACTAAAACTATCCATCCTAATTCCTCATTTTTACGGTCGCCTGTTCCGCATCCTGGTATAAATTGCCTTGGCCGTCTTCCTTGGCGACTGTAATATCAATTTGTAACAGCGCATCCTCCCCGGCCAGGCGGCTAAACTGCAAAGTAGCGATGTTCGGGGCGATCACTGAAGTTGTCCCTGCCGAAGTACGGATCAGCTGGCCGGCGCCATCAACACTATAGACAATATCCTGGCCCCATTCTATATTACCGATATCATCCACCACATCTTCATCAGCATCAATATCATACGGCAGCTTAAAAGTGATTGAGCTGCTTGATGCGCCATCTGCCAGGCTGATTTTTGAGGCAGCAGTCTGGCGTAATTCCCGGACCATCGGCATAAGCGCAAATAGCACATTTTGTCGAAGTTGGGTCGGTATATCACTAACCAGCAAAGCATTCTTTCCGGCAACTACCGCCGAGCCTAAACCCATGGCTACAATCGAAAAAATCAAAATAGCCACCAAAACCTCGATCAGCGTTAAACCTTTCATCTATTAACGGTTAGCCACTTGCGTGACTAACTCCACAGTTGAATCAATGATCAGATTGCCGTTAGTATCCTCTCCCGCATCCAGCTCGCCATTAAGATTGGTATCTTCACCCACAACTTTATCGCCCTGAAGCCAACATACGCTAATCGTCACTAATAAAAACTCCGGGTCTGTCTCGTCGACATAAACAATACCGCTGCTTGAGGGAATATTATTGACAGTAAATTTTAGACCGTTATAATTTGTGGCGATGTCCGGAAAGGGGGTATTGCGGATTTCCTCGATTAATCCTTGGGCAGCGCCGGTGGCAATGCTGGCATTTTTCGAAGTTCTAATTAGATCCAGTCCCGCAACATACATTAACAATAAACCGCATACAGCAAACGCCAAGATGGCGGCGGCCAGAAGCACCTCAACTAAAACAAAGCCCTGTTTAGATCTTTTTTCCATTCTTAAGCCTTTTGCTAAGCAGCCGCGCCCTTCTGCCCTATTTAAAGTATATCTTAAAAATAAGGATAAAACTATCTTTTTAGGATAAAAAACGCGCTTCCGATTCCAGAAAGCAAACCCGCGGGGAAGTAAAATTATTCCGATTTTTTTTATTTACTAACCGTCAACACCTGCACTTTACCGTTTTCAATAACTTCTACCGAATTACTGTTTATTTTCGTAATCAACATAGCACCAAAATTCTCCTGCTCAGAGACTAATTGGTCATTAATCACAACATAACTTTTCCCTTGGGGGTCATAAAATATCCCTTCCACTTTTATGCCCTTATCCAGCGGCTTACCCGCAGAAATTTTATACGAACGCACATCAATAAGCCGGGTCGATTGGCTGGGGCTGCTTTTAACCGAAACTTTTTTTACCTGGTTGCCCCGCTTGCCCAAAAGGATGTCTTTTAATTCCCATGCCAGATCGCCGAGCTTACGCTGGTATTGAAATCCCAGCGAAAATATAATTACCGCCAAAGACCAATAGGCAAAAGCTTTAACTCCGGAACTAACCCGGTTATTTTTAATCGCCGATTCAACTTTATTCTTCTTTTTTATAAAAGATGCAGTCATCGTGTCGGTCTGCGGGTTATAGCCGCAATTCCCGCAGATCTTATCCTGGTCACCGATCGGCTTGTCACAAAAACGGCAAATTTTCATAGCTTTCCTTTCTATTCTTTCGGCTATTCCTGACCGGGGCCGGTTTTTTTCAGAAACTAATAAATTATCTTTATTTAGATAAATAAAGATAATTTATTTAATTTATTCTCCCGGATAAATAATACATTCTTCATTAAATTTCCCAGCCCCTTTAGATAGGCATCCGGGTTAGGACTATTTTTCCGCAGGTATAAGCAAGTTTCATCAAATTTTTGCTCTAAAGCTTTTTTAGGATTTAGGCTTTGATTGATATAGGTAATTTTGCCTTTGGCCAAATCTTCATTACAGTCATAGAAATCATCCAAGCAGGCGAAAAATTCAGCGGTAACATCTAAAGCGCAAATAAGTTCCTGCGGCAAATTATTCATCATAATATACATATCCAAAAGAAAACCATTTTTTATCTTATAAGAGATGCTCTTGTCTGCTGCCTGGCCTTGAGCATCGTTAACTTTTTTAAGAAGCGCATAGTAATTGCCAAACTCTGAAGAAGGGGCTATTTCCCTGATTTTTTTTCTAAATTCCAAAAACAACCTGTAGTCAGGGTTATCCCTCAACTCTTTATTTAGCGAGCCGTTAAATAAAACCTCTTTATCGATATGTTCATTATCAAGTAAATCGTCGTACACGCGTTTTAAAAAGGCCAGAAGGATGCATCTTTTTTTCGCTTGGGCATCACACAATATGTTGTAAGCGGCAAATAAACTGCTGTGTTCATATAAAAGGATCGAACCCATTTTGAAAAACCGGTAATATAGCTGCTCTGGCTTAGTCTTAAATTCGTCAAGATACCAGCCCGGGATAAATTCGCAAAATCCGGCGTCGCTAGCTCTAATGCAGGAAAACCATCTTTTGCGATCGGCGCTTATTGTATCTTTAATGCTGGCCATCATTCCCTGGTAATGCGCAAGGGATTTGGCATCGTTTAACATTCTATACAATCGTCTGAACAACTGTTTACCGTTGCCGGATAATGAAAGGTATAACCCAAAAATTTTAAACATCCCCGGTATCATTTTAATCCTTAAAATATTCCAATATTTTCTGTATATGTTGTTTGCTCATAAACTTTTTAAGACTGCCCTTGACCGCTAATCCGTGCGCTATCTTGCCAAAACACATCGGGTCATGAGCAAATACCCCCTGATGGCTGTCTGGATAAGTATAACCGTTGCCCCGGCAGCCATAACAAAGCTGGAATTTTCTGCTATAATCACAAGCCCCGCAAGCGCCTTTTAAATGCTCATAGGCCAGGCGAATACGTTTAAGCAGAAAATTATTTTTAAGCTTGCGCCTGATATCCTGGTCGTTGATATTACCCAAACGCTTATCCACTCCGCAGCAGGCGCTAAGATTGCCGTCCCTCTCCAAAAATACCCCCTTGGCATAAGTTAACTTATCGCAAGGTGAAGGAAAAACGCTGCCGTAAGGCGGCTGCCAAATATCCGATTGCCTGGCTTGTTTTTTACTTAATCCATATTTCAAAGATAAGTTCAAAAGAGAAAGCTCATAGATATCTCTTACATATTCTTCGGGTAGAATGCGCAGTTGTTTATAATTTTTAGCGCAGCTGCCTTTGATTACCGGGACTTCCACAAAAGGTAAAAACCCATTCTTCAAACAACCTTTCCAAAACGCCGGCAAATCTGCCCGGTTAATGCCCGTATATAAAAACTCCGCCACGACTCTGGTTTTCTTATAACGCCTGCTCAATTTCTTAACCAAATTCCAACTCTTGCGGATTTTCCCGTAAGCTTCTTGATTTCTGATCAGTTTCTCTACAGCCGGCCGGCTTCCCCAATCTTTCATAAATAATACGCCTTGATTATCAAATAAAACTTTCAGCACAGATTCCTCTAAAGTAATCCCGGAAGCAGCCAGGCAAACCCGGACTCCTAAATCTTGCGCCAGCCAAGAGATCATGTTTTTTAGGAATTTATTTGGCGGGGCCGCTTCCTGGTCCCAAAGCGCAGGTTCCCGGCCATAAATGGTCACAAATTCCATCCCTAATTTTTTCAGGGTTTTAAAGTAACGCTGAAAAAGCTCAAATTCCCGGATAAGGTCATCGGTAGTCTTGGATATTTTTTCATCCGGGTAAATACGCGGAGTCGGGCAGGTAATGCAGCCTGCCTGGCATCTGCCGGTAATATTAAACTCAACATACTTAACCGGGGATTTTTTCGAAAGTTTACTGACCGTGCCGCCGGCAGTTTTAGATATCCCCCAGGGCTTAAAACGGGTAGGAAGCTGGTTTTTTTTCATCATAATCCCCGCGCGGATTTAATTTTTAAAAATGACCGGTAATTATCCGACATCACTTTAGCTAATTGCGGAGTAATAGAATTTTCCGGGTTAAATGAAACCGTCGGCTTCCAAGACCGTTTGAGAAGATGCTCCTTTAATCCTTCCTGGTCAGAATAAACCGGGCATTCCCCGGAATATTTATTCCGGCACCAATCTGCGGATGAATCTTTGATCAATTCTTCGATATTCCCCTGGCCGACATGGTGCTTAGAGTAATGGAAGAACGGGCAACATTTTATATTTCCGTCTACATCAAAAAATACCAAGCCTAAACATTTTTTCTGAGCTGTTTCCTGCATATATATTTCAGCATTATTAATAATTTCTTGTTTTCTTTTTTCCATTAAATAATAAGTTTCCGCCGAAGGCACCAGCGCGGGCTTTACCCGCGGGCCCACCGGGATAAACTCCAAATACCTGGCCAGAATCGCGCCTTTCTGCTTCATAGTTTTAATGAATTTTTTGCTTAAAACCTGACGGGCATTAAGATTAGTGACCATGGATAAAAACCCCCAAGGCATCCCAACCGAGTTTAAGACTTCAATTGCCCGCATAACTTTCCGCCAGCTGCCCGGGCCTTTAAAATAATCATGTTGTTTTTGCGAATCACCGTCAATGCTCAAAACCGGTATCAGATTACCGAGAGCTGACAATTTTCTGGCATAAGCTTGATCGATCGGCCCGCCATTGGTAAACATAAAAAACATAATATCCGGGTTGGCTTTAGCGATCGCTAAAACACGCTTATCCAAAGACGGCTCTCCCCCGGTAATAAAGATATGCCTGTAATTATTACGCACAAATTTTATTATTTGCTCGATATGCTGGCCGGGCATGCTTTTTTTCCGTTGAGCCTGGGAATAACAGTGTTGGCATTGCTGATTGCAATGCTTAGTTATCTCCAAAACTACCGAACCATGCCGGCCATCTTTATTAATTTTATATGCATAGATCCTCAGGTAAGCGCGAAAAAACGCTGCTCTGATGCGCGGGCTAAAGATCAATGCCATAATTTTAAGCAACTGGGCTAAAAATTGTTTTTGGGCGCCGGGATCAGAAACAAGTTTGTTTATCCTGCTTTGGTTATGCGCTAATTCATGCGGAAATTGTTGCTTTAACAATTCGGCTAATTCTGGAATTAGCTTTTTCTCACCAGGTGTCTTCATCGCGGCCAAGGCTCCTTTGACTGTTATACATTAACCAAGGTTAAAAAAACTACTTTCAATATCTGTTCCCTTTTTCTTGGCATCAATAACTTTAGTTGTAACTGTTTCCATGAATTTAATCAGCTGATCAGGACACGGCGCCTTACGCAATATAGCTTGCCGGCACCGCTCATACTGCTGCCGCATTGCCGCCTCAGGATCATCAACCAAGATCATATAAGTTACCCGGTTATTTTGCTTATCATGCTCTAAATCCGCGAATTCATCCAGCATATATAACCAGCGGGCAATTGGTTTTAACGCGTCTTTTAAGCCCCCGGGAATTTCCGGGATCATAATGTATATGAATAACAAAGCCACAAACGGGGCAACCTGATCTAAGATTACCTCGGCTTTTTCCGGCGTATATTCAAAAAGACTGCAAATATTAAAACCCTGCATTTGTTCATAAAATTTCCCGAAACGTTCCGGCGGGGCTAATTTACGTTCCAGATGTTTGATCTTTCTTAAAAAAGTCAACTCTTTCGGAATCGCTGATTGATAATCAAAAGCCGCAAACAGCTCGCCAAAAGAATACCCCTGGTTGTCAAAAAGATCGTTCCATTCCCGGTGAGTAAAAGCCACCAGCACGCAGCGTTCTTTTGCGCTTTCATCATATGGCAGATTAAAAGCGTCAAGCACCTTACCCCACATTAATAGGCAAACCCAACCGTAAGAAACAAACCGGGCATACATTGCAGATCTATTTCTGCCTAAATCAATACATAATTTATCGGTGGCCTGAGCGCTGAATACTTTATCGCAAACTTTAAAATTTTTAATAAAATACAGGATTTTCGCCGGGCCTAATGCCGCCGGCTGCTGGAATATTTTGCCAGCGCGGCGGCCCTGGCTAACGGCTTTTTTTAAAAAACATTTTCCCTGGCTGCTGAGGGATAAATATAATATTACAATTTGAAACCATATTCCTATATTTAACATTTTACCTGCCTAAAGAATGTATTGAGATTATTTCTATTGGATCCGGCCGTCAGATAGTTGGATCCAGCGGTCGCAGAAAGTCAAAGCTTTCTCTTCGTGAGTAACCATAACGATCGTCACATTTTTGTGTTTCTTTAAGTCCCTAAAAAGGGTTAAAATATTTTCGGTATTTTTGGAATCCAGATTCCCGGTCGGCTCATCCGCCAATATAAGCTTAGGATCCATGACTAGCGCCCGGGCAATCGCCACTCTTTGCCTTTGCCCGATCGACAGGTGGTTGACCGGCGTATTAAGCTTATCGCTCATGCCCACTAAATCTACGGCACTTTGCGCTTTTTGCAGCTTCAGCTGCCGGCTTAAAGAAGATTCCATTAAAGGCAACAGAACATTCTCCAAAACATTAAGTGCCGGCCAAAGATAAAAAGCCTGAAAAACAAATCCTAGATGATTCAACCTGAACCCTTGTTGACGATAAACATTACCGGCGGGCTGGCCCTGGAAATAAATCTCTCCGGAGGTCGCCAGATCCAATCCTCCGATTATATGCAGCAAAGTAGATTTTCCGCTTCCGCTGGAGCCTTTTATTGTCAGAAACTCACCGCCAGACACCTTGAGATTAACCCTGTCTAATGCCAAAACATTTCCATCCTTATAATATCGGGAAAGGTTAATTACCTCCACTAAAGGTTCTTTATTCATAGCGTAACGCCTCAATTGGTTTAATGAGAATTGCCCTGACCGCCGGATAGATCCCCGACAAGAAACCCACAGCCAGGGAAATTATAATTACTTTGGCCATAAATATAAGGTTGTAATCAATTCTTCCGATATTCTGTAATTGCGGTAAACACATTAAAACATTCATTATGCCGTAACCTAGAATTAAACCAAAAATCCCCCCCGATACCCCTAATAATATAGATTCATACAAAACTAAAGACAAGATTCTAGATTTTCTCCAGCCGATCGCCAGCAAAATGCCGATTTTGCTGGTTTGTTCCAACACGGAAGTAACCATGCTATTGATTATTCCTAGAATCGCGGTAATAAAAGCAATAACAGAAATCGCCCAAGCAAAATTCAAAAATAAATTTACGGTATTATCAGCCGAAACCATTTCATCGACGTTCCTGACTTCAATATCCGGAAGCATTTGAGTAATTAAAGACCGGATACGGTTCTCCGCTTCTTTTTCCCTGAGCGGCTTACCGCCGTAAAAACCATCTTTGTTAACCACTAAATTAAGCAAAGTGACCTTTCCGGGAACTTTTTTAATCTTTTGGAGCTTCTCCAGTAAAATAACCAGGCTACCTTCTTCAAACATGCTTTTACTTTCAAAAATTCCGACAATCGTAAACCGGGATCCTTTTACCTCTATCGAATCGCCGATTTTTTTGTTCAATTTTCTGGAAATAGTCAAGCCAACTAAAGCTTCATCTTCATTCTCCGGTCGGCGGCCTTGAATTTTGAGCTTAGAAAAAAGGCTGGAATTTTGATCCCAGCCTAAAACCAGAAAATAATTTTTCGTTCCGAATAAAGAAAAATCGATGAGTATCTTACTAATACTAACAATTTCCGGTATTTTTATGATTTTATCAGCATACGCCTCATCAATTCCGCTGGACAAAAAGTCGAAATTACCTTTCTCCCGCACAATTAAGTCGGTTTGGCGAGATTTATACATTTGCCGGAATTGATCCGTAAAGATACCGACTAACCCTACTAAAGAAACAAAAACAGCAATACTGGTGCCTACCCCGAGTATGGTCAAACCTGTGCGGATTTTTCTGTGACAAAGATTTTTAAAAGCTAAACCCAGTAAATTCATATTTAAGTTTTAACCACGCATAAATAGACGATGGCTTGCTCTAAATAAAAACCCTCCGAATTTATAGTTTATCACGGAGGGTAAAGAAGTCAATCTCACCAAAAACCGATAACCAAGTTGTAAAATAGGAGACGCTTTTTAAACTGCCTATTTCCAATAGCAAAAACCCCGGTTTAATAAACTTCCCCGATTACCTCGCTAAGGGAAGAAATATTCCTCAAGAGAAAAATACAACCACAGCGTAAATGATACAAATCAGGCCGATCAGGGTATGTTTTTTTAAACACCACTCATGAAAAGAATAAATATTTGCTTCCAGTTTCGGAAGTAGCCTTTTTCTTAAACCGAATTCTCTGGCCAACAGCCCTTCAAAATTCCTATAGTTACTATAAACCAGCAAAGTTATCCCCATCAGAAAAACTACCGGACTAGTCCAAAAAATAATCTCACGCATTGCATCAAAAAAGGCCCAATCTTCCATTTGTACCTCCTTTTTTCACTATGCTTTTAATCCTTTTTACAAAATAACCCTAAGCCTAAAATAGTTATTTCCGGTAAAACAACCAGGCCGCCATTATCTGGCAATATGCTAATTATAACTAATTTTTGGCTTTCGTGCAACCCATTTGGCATACAAAGACGGCCGCGTTAGAATTCCCGCGACTTCGGTCTTAGGCTTTTATCCAGGTAAAAAATTCTGAAAAATTGATTTTAAGATAAAACCCGATTAAAAAACATGCTTTTAAAAAAACTGCGGCTAGGCGCTTAGAGATCAAGGGGTTAAATTTTCTTCCAGCGGTATTTTAGAAGTACCGATTTGATATGTTTGTTGCGAACCGAATTTTTTAAAAAAAGGCTCACATGAATCTGCCATAAATTCTGCGTAAAAAATATACCCCACCAAAATAATTATTAAAAGTATCATTATTCTTCTGATCATATAAAATCTCTCTTCAGGGACGGCTATTTAATTATCCGGTACTTGGAAACTTGCCTCTAAATCTAAAATTTTTTACTCTCCAAATAAAGGAGAAATTTGCTCCGGGGAATTTTATAGAAAATATTATACCCTACCGGATAAGTTTTTGCAAAATAATTATTGCGCCTAAACAGATCAGGGTCAGGCTGGAGATAATCCGGATCAATGCCTTAATTTTTTTATTATTTGAGAGATCACCGGCCAATTTACCCGATAAGAGCGCGATTAAAATAACCGGGGAGATCGAAGTGCCCAGCCCGAAGATAAAAGCATAAAATAATCCTTCCGGCGGAGAATGCGAAATGATAACGATATAATCTAAAATCCCTAAAAACGGAAGGCAAGGAGAAAACCCCGCCAGCAGCCCTAATATCCCGGCATTCCTTAAATTTCCCCGCGTCAGAAAAGAACAATATCTGTTTCCCAGCGGTTCATTAGATATAAGCGTTAAGATGCCGATAAGCAGAACAAAAGAGCCTAAAACTATATTTACAGCATCAAGATAACCGGTAAAAAGACTACTTTTCAGCATACCTGAGAATACGCCGCATAAGGCGCCCAGGATCATATAGCTGGCCAGTTTAGCCAAAGAAAAAGATAGATATGAACCCAACGCTTTTTTTAGCGACGGCTTATAGGTGGCAATAAACCCCGTTAAAATCGGCGCGCAAAACCCCAGGCACGGTCCGCAACCAAGAATCAAACCGCTTAAAAATAAATAATATAGACTTTCTTTCATCACTGGATTAATATAATATTAAGCAAAGGCATTGTCCATGATAATCTTTGTATTTCTGGGGATAATTACTTCCATATTCCAACTCGTGGTCTTGCGTGAATTCAGTTTTTCAATCGCTAAGCATGAGTTGGTCTTAGTGGTTGCATCAGGTGTCTGGATTATCGCCTGCTCATTAGGAAGTATCGCCAAGCTCCCCAAAAAGCTGCCCAACCCAAAACTTGCCATTGGCGCCTGCCTTGGTTTTTCTTTTTCTATTTGTCTGATTCATTTAGCAAAAACATTAACCGGTCTAAAATATTACGAGGCTGCCAGCCTGGGAGAGGTTATCCTTTTAAGCCTGATCCTAGTCAGCCCGACCGCCTTTATTCTAGGGCTGGCGTTCAGGCAGTTTACCGGAAATTTTATTGAAATCCATCCCTCTGCGAAAAACATCTCAACTAAGTTCTTTGCCTGGGAAGCGGCTGGCTTTTTCGCCGGCGGAACAGCTTTTACGTTTTTCTTCAGAGATTATCCTAATCCTTTGGTTTTTTCTTTATTGCCGTTACTTTTATTACCGGTAATAAACAAAATTTACCTTAAGGTCTTATCCGCTTCATTTATAATCATTATCGCTGCCCTCTCAATCATGAGTTTTAATTCAATGATTAAAAAAGAATTTGCCGGTGCGCGGATTTTGATGAATCTCGGCTCCCGCTACGGTCCGGTGGTTGTCGCCCGGCAAGCAGGCGTAACTTCATTATTTTCGGGAGGATCACTTTTAGCGACAAGTGAAGATAAAGCCTCAGTTGAAGAATTTATCCATCTAAGCCTGTGCGCCGAAGACCCGGAAGCCGAAAAAGATATTCTCTTTATCGGAGCAGCCGTTTCCGGCCAAATTGAAGAAATCAGCAAATATAAATTAAGTTCGTTAGATTGCCTGCAGATCAACCCTCTGATCTGGAAATTTGCCAAGCATTTACATTCGGCAGAACTAAATAATCAAGTTAACTTTATTACTGATGACCCCCGGAGATTCCTTAAAAAAAGTAACAAGCAATATGACTCAATCTTAATGAATATGCCGCCGCCTTCCACTTTAGCCTTAAACCGCTATTTTACCGAAGATTTCTTTAAGCTGGTTGCCGCGCGCTTAAAACCTAAAGGCAGTTTTGCTTTCACTATTCCTTCCAAGCGGGAAATTCTAAGCCCTCAGTTCATTAAATTCAATTCCAGCATAATTAACGCTTTAGACAAAGCATTTAATAGCCGGCTGCTTATTCCTTCCGATTCCATGATAATCATTGCATCTAACGGAAAAAAAATTGAGGGCCAGCGCTTACTGGAAAATTTCGCTAAAGCAAAGCCTGACACTGATTTTTTTACCATCTATCACTTTAAAGACTATTTATCGGCCTCCATGCTCAATTATACTGAAAATATGCTGGATAGAAAAATCCCGGCGAATACCGATCTTTATCCTTCTGGATTCCTGAATTACCTCATTTTAGAACAAATTAAATTTTACCCTGACCTTAAAATTAACCTTAAAAAGATCCGTCTGGACATAATCATCTTTTTGTCGCTCTGCGGTTTAGCCATCATCATAATCAGCCGCCTATCCCCAAAAGCTTCCTGCCTTTTAGACATCGGAGCAATCGGTTTTACCTCGATTAGCTTAAGCTCGATAATCTTAATACTATTTCAGCTTTTTTCCGCGGCCTTATTTTGGAAATTAGGTTTATTGATCGCATTGTTCATGGCCGGAGTAGTCATCGGGATAATTTCTACGGAGAAAATAATTTCAACCTCCACAAAACTATACCGGATTTATTTATTCTGGATGATCGCGATCATAATTTTATTTCTAAATCTTAAAACGATCGACAGATCAGATTATGCGGAGTTTATCTTATATCTATATGCCGGGCTAGGCGGCCTGTTGACCGGCGGCGCCTATCCGTTCTTTGCTTTAGAATTATTCAAAAACAAGTTAAAGGATCAGGAGATTGTTGTGACCATTTACTCTGCGGATCTATGCGGGGCGTTTTTAGGCACGCTAGCCTGTGGAATACTGCTTATTCCGTTTCTAGGAATAACGGACAGCCTCTTAGCCTTAATCTGTTTAAACGCTATTTTTACTTTAAAAAACCTGCGGCGCTAATCCCAAACCCCGGAAATTTCAACGCCGCAGAATTTACACTTTCCCTGGTTGAGGTTATTCTCAATTACCGTATAACCGGCACGCTTGATCAAAAGCTTGCCGCATACCGGACAAATCGTATTCTCACCTAGATCCTGAGTAATATTACCCAGGTATACATAACGCAAGCCGCTTTTTTTAGCAATTGAACCGGCACCGGTTAAGGTTTTAAGCGGAGTGGGAGATAAATCCGATAATTTATACATCGGAAAAAATCTTGAGAAATGTACCGGGGTGTCCGGTCCCAAGTTATTTTTTACCCATAAACAAAGGTTAGAGATATCTTCATCGGAATCATTGGCCGTAGGAATAATGAGGTTAGTGACTTCTAGCCAAACATGCTCTTCTTTTAATATCTTCAAGGAATTGAGAACACTGATTAAACTGCCTTCGCAAAAAGAAGAGTAATATTTCTGGCTAAATCCTTTTAAGTCGATATCGGCTGCCGTTAAATATTGAGCCAGTTGACGCAAAGGTTTTTCATTAATAAAACCTGAAGAATGCATAACGCATGCGATATTCTCTTGCTTGGCTAATTTAGCAATATCCAACATATACTCATAGAAAATCGTCGGTTCCGTATAGGTAAAAGCGATCGTCTTTGATCCGCTTTCCTTGGCTGCTCTGACCATATCCTGAGCTGATACAAACGCTACTTTGACAAATGCCGGGTCAAGCTGGGAAATCTCCCAGTTTTGGCAAAATTTGCACCTTAAATTGCATCCGGCAGTGGCAATCGAGAATGATTTTGTCCCGGGGTAAACATGGAAAAAAGGTTTTTTTTCGATCGGATCAATGTGAATAGCGACAGGCTGGCCATAAGTAAGGCAATAGAGTTTACCTTTAATATTTTTTCTGGCACGGCAAAAACCCCGCTGGTTATCAGAAATCAAGCATTGTCTAGGGCATAAAAAACATCGCACCTTCCCCTGTCCGGCATCCTGCCAATACAGTGCTTCTCTTAATTCTGCCGGGAACGACTCATTTTTGGCAAAAGATTCTGATAATTTAATTGAGGTCTTATTAGAAACTAAAAAAGCGGCGGCAACAAAAATTACAAACAAAATGGTTAAGAATATCTTTTTGGGCGTTTTGGTTTGGAAGGGGCGGGTTTCAAACACCAGAGGATTCCTCCTGGTGGGTAAATTCTATAATTTATAAAATGTATCCCGGTTAATATCTGTCGCTATCAGCAGCCCTTAAAGCGGCCTTCACTTTTTATCTGCGGCATCCCCGTAAACTGCACTATTCATTTTGCCGGATAAACCGCTATAGGCGCTGCCCACTTTGCCTTTGAATGCCCAGGCAACAGCAACGATCACTCCGGCCATAACTGCAAAAATAATTATATATTCCATGGTACTCTGCCCTATTTTAGCCTTATTCATACTTCCTCCTTATATGCTTTTACTTAGGTGAGCGAATTATTTTGCTCTCTCTTAATACCTTCTTTAATACTCTCAATAATTACCAGCCATTCCTGTTTAATGCCTTTTTCCCATTCTAAATATTCCGTTCGCCGCTTTTCATCAATATGCACATAACCGATATTCCCGGAAACAAAACTTTCTTTTTTAGCCTCCGGCTCTAAAAAACTCTCGATTTTGGTAAATACCGACTTGGCGTCTAAATCTATGTTTTGCCTTAATATAATTTCGATCTTCTTTAAGATATCCGCCTTGGTAGTTTTACCTTCTTTTTTAGGCATATCCTCTCCTCAATAATAGAAACAATCCTTGGCTATATCCTGCCGGGCTGGTTTAGGTTGATGCTACCTGGACATAACCATTTTTCTCCCAAACAATTACATGATCTTTCCAAAACAGCCGGCAAAATTCTCTTTCATCATCTGGTAGATCTTTTCCCTATCTGAATCACGGACTCTTAAGAACTTTATGCCGTAAATTTGCTTTCCATCCGCTTCTTTATGCCAAGTAACGGAAATTTCAACATTAAAAAAATATTTATCATTAAAATAAAGCTCGACCTGAGTGTCATATTTGGGAATTTTATCTTTTACTACCAGACAGAAACCCCGCATATTTAAATCCCGGACCTCACAAGCTACATAGTCTAGCGCACCCGGCCATTTTATTTTAGCTTGAGCCGTAATCTTCCACCTTGGCAGAAGCCTTTTCTCGGTAAAGGCCGACTTTGGCGGCAGCTCTTTTTTCTTCTGAAAAAAACTAAATAGACCCATTTTTAATCCCTTCCTTACTTAAGATTTTACCTGATTACCTAAGCCGTCATTCTATACTATTATTATACCACTTAGGCGGCAATTTTGTAAGTAGCTAACATTCAAATCCCGGTAATACTTACAAACACGAATTGCTTAATATCCTGCCTCCGGCACGGGGACAATTGGCTAATTTTCTTTGTCCCGGGATATTTAAGGAAGATTTTATGGCCGAATATATTTCTACCACTTTCTGCCAAAATATTTCTTTACTGCCGAATGAAAAAACCTCAGATAAAACCTTACTATCTATAGGCGGAGCATTTGTCTTCATAATCCGGGCAACTGTAGAAAAAATATCAATGTGGTAGATTGGCCGGCTTACCGTTACGCCTTTTTTTACCCCCGGACCAAACGCATATAACCAGACATGACAAGGATTGTCGCGGGCATTAGAATCATGATACCGATAGTAAGCATTCCTTTCATCATCCGGGCATACAAAAAGATAAGTATTGTCTTTATAAAAAGGATCAGTTTGGATCATCCGCCATATTCCATAAATTATCTCATCATCCATCTTGAGTGTTAGCACATAACGGCTATAGCTGTCATAATGCGCCACATCTGCTCCCCCTAAAGAATAATGTATTAGTTTAGGATGAAAAATTGGGACAAGTTTTTTAAACAACCGGTAGGAAAAACAATCGAAAGCATCCCAGTTATTAAAATTAAAACCGGAAAATTTCTTCTGCCCCAGGCGCAATGACTCTAAAAGAAGCAATTCTTGCTCAGAAAGTTCTCGTTCAAATTCTTTTGAAAATTGAATTCCCAGAGAGATCTCGCTGGGATATGTATCCTCCCGGAATTCGTCGGTTTCACAATACCCTTCAATACCTTGCCAGTGACCGACCATCAAAAATTTATGTGCCGGCCATCCATATTGCTTCCGAACGTACTGAAAAATAGTCGGCGTCCTTATCTTATAAAAAAGTAGGGCATTTTGGCCTGTGTTAATCGCATTAAAAGCAGTCATATGAAATTCCTGTTCCACGCAAATTACATCCGTATAGAGCATGCCTTCTTTAATCATATCTTTCCAAAGATGTGGGAAATACTGATGCTCAGGATCTGAAATACTTTCAGTATTACGCACCCCAGACAAAGTAATGATAATGACATTGGGGATATTTCTCTCCGGGTCTTGCACGGATTCACTGAAGGCGTTTTCAGAAAATAATAACCCGGTCAAACAACAGGCCGCTAAACAAACCTTTATATATTCCATATTCCTGTTTCTCATTGATCTTTCTTGTTTAGGCACCTTATCGATGTACGGTACAAGTTATACTGAAAAAAGTTCTGGGTTTGAAAAACATCCTCTCTCAAGAATCCGATCAACCGGCAAGAGGGTAATCGCTGCGCCTGCCAAAGCCGGCCGCTTACCGGATCCAAAGAAAAAAATACCGAATCAAGATCAGCGGCATACAACCCGGTTCCCGGAATTAATTTTGGGATAATATCCAAATCCTCTGTATATTTCTCGCCGTTCATGTAAACACAGGTCGTAATGAACCGCAACCGGCCCTGAAGTTGTATGCTACTTGAAAGATTAAAAAAACGGCCTTGCATCCCCTCAAGTTTAGTTTCCCAAACCTTTCTGCCCGAAGCAAGATCCAGAGCTACCAGCCAATAATCATCCTGCTTTCTCACAAAATTTAAAACACGATCACCGGCCATAAAATAATAAAAACTCCGCAAACAAGTTAGATCCCATACCACCCGCTGATCCTGCGGTTGAAGCGCATACTCCCACCTTTGCTGCGGAATACCGTCTTTTATGCTATAGCCGCATGTTTTTAAAAACGGCGCGATTAATATAAAACCGTCCTGATAGGGCTCAATATAATGCCGGCCGACATCTTCGATATTAAAAGTATGTAGAAAACGGCCGCTTATTCTATCGAAAATATGCAGACTGGGGCGTATATGTAAAAGAACATAATTTGGTAAAAATACCAGCTGCGGCCAGGCCGTTCTGCTTTCGCCTACCGAAGAGGAGGAAAAATCTCCTGACGCTTTGAGATTTTTATCAAAAACCTTGATTTGCGCATTAGGAGCGTGCGAAGCCACATAAAGCTTGCCTTCTGCCGTTTTCATATCCATCACACAGGAAACGGGCGCCGGACAAGATGTTTTACAATACCCGGTTTTAGGATCAAGCGCGTACAACATGCCTCCATGCGATACGATAAGCGTATCATCTAAAAACTCAACCCGCATCATGATCTGTTGGGCAAAATAAAACCTTGATTCATACGACCAGATTGAAGTAAATGTCGGAAGCTGGCTCTCGTTATTAAGCACATCTTGCTTGTTCGTCATACTCCAGAGATAGGCGCCGGTATTCACATCCATCGCAATAACGTTAACCCGGTCATTAACAATAAGCGTGTCATCGTAAAGGTAAATTTCTATATCATCTGAATAAAGATGCCAGTCTTTATCCTCCTCCATATCGCTTTGCCAAATCGAACCGAAGAATATTTTTCTTTCCCATCGTATATCACCATTTTCTCCAACGCATACGATCTGGCCGCTGTTCAAAATAATAAAAAAATCTGCCGGGTCAGCACCCCGGATAACTTTCACACCCAGAAGCAAAGTATTGCCCGTATTGGCCCGGTATCCTTTCTGCATAGCTTTTAAATTTATTTTGGGCTTAGATCCAACCGGCTTCTGATAAACCGCTTTCGGTTGCAATCCAGAACCGGCGATAAAATTATTTAAAGTCATTTGAACATCGCGATAAGTAATCACGCCTTTACCGTAAATATTATTTACTTCCTCTACAAACCCCCGCCATGCGGGATCCCGCAGAAAATTAAGGTTTTTCTGGATAATTAGAAAAATATCGTTTACGGAAAACCCTGCCTTTTTAATCTCCTCCAGCAAAAGATTTGGCTGGAGTTCAGCTTTATTTAACTCTGAAAATTCCTTTTTTACCCGTTCCTGGGAATCAAAATATACAGAGACCGGGTCTCCAAGAGGAAAATCCTTTAAACCCGCGCGGCTGCCTAAATTCAAACATTTCATATTTCTATTTTCCCCCACCAAAACCGACTGCGGTGCTACAGCCAAAAGCCAATCGGATTGGCGCAAAGAAATTCTGTTTAAAGAAATAACCGGATCAGCAAGATCTAAAATAAAGAGATTTTTATCAACCTTAAAAAGTATTTGACTGGCTTTAGGGTATAAAATACCCTTAAGTTTTCCATCGGGCAGAGCAGTGGCAAAAAGTTGTTTGCCAGTTCGCAAATCTGCCACTATTAGCCGCCGGTTTTGGCTTGGGAAATCCCCTTTTTGCAGAAAAACCGCCTTATCACCATAAACACCGAGGATATATAAAAACGCGGGATCAACGTAAATTTTTTGAACCGTCTCTCCGTTGTTTGGCTTAATCGTATAAAAATAATCCGATTCACGGGGTTTATAATATATCAGTCCATTATCAGCTTGTTGCAAAAACTGGGTGTCAAAAGGGATACTCCCCGTATCCAGAAAGACATCTTTGTAATAACCCTCCCACCAGTAATCCCCTTCATTGTAACGATGGGGAGCGTATTTTTTTAACCATATAATCTGGCCGTTGTCGGGAGCAAGACAGACCAGAAACCCATGATTCGTGGCGATTACGATTTGGTCGCCGGTAACCGCCGCAAGCGTACACACCGGGGCCAAAAACGAAGATGTACCAATATACCTGCTCCAGAGGAGCATCCCTTTCTGGATATCGAAACCACAAAACCATACTTCACCCCGGGCATTGACCAGGCCGCAAACCAGATTGTTCCCGGCCAGCGCCGGTTTAGTACAAAGCGTATATTCGCCAAGTTCCCTGGTCCACTTAAGATAAGGCCGGCAGATATCCGCAACATCAACCGCGGCCAATTTTCCGCCTAGCTGACTGAATAAAATATCGCCTGAAAGAATAAAACCGTATCCATGCGAATTCTGGTGAGGATGCCTAAAAATATGATAAAATTCCTCTCCTCCGTTATCCGGTCCCAGGGACCATAATTCTTTTCCGCTGGATAAATCCCGGCAAAAAAACCTGTATGCATTTTGCGCGATAACCGTATTTTTGTAAATAACCGGCTGCTCAAGAGGCCCCTCATAATGTTTCATATACTGCCTAACGCTATGAAAGAAATCATGCCGGTAATCATCTTGCAGCTGCCAGGACCAATTCAAAGATACCAATGGGTTTTTCTGTCCTCTTTCCCAGTAAAACATTTCCTGCTGATCCTGTTTTAACCTGGAATTAAACGCTGGTTTAGATTCTAAGGCCAGATCCCCCACCCAAAGGCCGTCCTCTTCTTTTACAAAAACGTTTTTCTGGTATGTCAATTTTAAATTATTCACATATATTTGTTCGGCGTGCCGTTTCATACCGGTAATCGATGCGCCGGACAGTGTCTTGCTATAAAAAGGAGAATCCTCCAATAAAGGTTTATTATTAATAAATATATCCTCGACTAAAAAATAAATATCTTTCGGGGTAGGGAGGGAAAATTTCAAAAGATTATGCAGAGTTTTTAAAGAAGGATTTTTATTTGTACTTGCTATAAGACCTTGCAATTCTTCATAGGTAAGCAAAAGGAGTTTCTCTTTGACTTTACAATAATCCAGGATGCTACCGGCAACCAGGGATCGATTAAGCGCAATCTGATCATTTTGTTTTAAAGGATCTAAAGCTGCTATTTTGTTTTCCCATGCGCATGATTCTTCAGCAGACACCGGAATGCAGCCTATGGAACCAGACAAAAAAAGCAGGCTTATCAATAGAATACCCCGGGCCCGGAGTTGAAATTTTACAGTCCGCGGCCCTGAGGCTGCAGCCTTGAGCCGATTTTCGGTTTTACGTTGGTTTGGAATATTATTTATGGTGTTTTTGGTAAAATAGTAAAGAGGAAAAAATGAAGCTTTACAAATAGGCATACTTATTTTTTAGGAAAGTTTTTAATGATCGCGGTTGCTTCAATCTCGACTAAAAGTTCCGGGCGGCAAAGGCCTGCTTCAACACAAACGCTGGAGGGAAAAGGAGAAAGTTTTTGTTGTTTATAAAAATAATTCCGGCCCTGATTAAAAATAGCATAATCGCGCATATCCTTTAGGTAACAGCGGGTATGCACGACATCATGCCAAGTTGCCCCTTCAGAAACAAGCAGCGTAGTAATGTTATTAAAGGTGCGTTTTAATTGGGCGGCGATATCACCTGCATGCCGAGACTTTCCTTTTTCATCCAGGCTGGCGGTACCGGATATAAACAGCATAACATATTGCCCCATTTCAACTCTTATCCCGCGGGAAAACGACTTCTGATAATCAATGGGTTCATTCAAAACTCGCGCGGCATGCATTGCTTTTTTGGGGACTCTTGTTCTAGCAGCTTTCAAAGGTTCCTCCGGATAAGAATTGCTGATATTGCGTAAATCAATTACTTTTGATTAAACCTAAATGTGTTTATTTTCTACCCTGGATATTCTATAAATAATTATATAAAATTATACCACAGACACCCGAAAAAATAAAACAAAAACTAAAAACCGGAGGCGGATTGATTAAAAAAATTAAAAAATTACCGGATTAAAACCTTGTTTCTTGAGAAATAACCTATTCTATGATCACGGAGATCGCCCGATGGATGCCGCCGCCTTTAGCGGGGGTATACTCTACCGTTACTTTATCTCCCGGTTGAATTTTCTTCAAGCTTAATACTTCCAAATCCTTATTAAAAACACCAATTCCGGAGGTCAGAAAAAATTTCATTCTCCCGCTGTCACCGTTTACCACAATCTGGTGTTTTACTCCGTTCACAGGATCAGGCAAGATGATTGAATCTACTTTGCCCTTAAAAATCTTTGATTCAACAAAACCCGGCCGTTCGGCCGCAAAACCATAAGCATAAACCGACATCGTAATCAATAAAGCTATAACTACTTTATACATTTTATTGGCTTTATTCATTTTTTAGATGTGCCAGCGCTTTTTGAATGACCATAAGATCTTCGGTATTTGAAAGCACCAATAACACATCCCCTCCTTCTATGATCGTAGTCCCGCTTGGAATAACAAATTTATCGTTTCTAGAAATAAGCACAATTAAACATTTTTCCGGAGCGTTCAGATCGCGGATCATTTTACCCACAGCCTCTGAACTATATGGAACGATAATATCCGTTAACTCCGCATCCACGCCCTCTGTCTTCTCAAAAACGAGCGGATAACTCGTTCTATTGACCCAAGGAGCATCCAACTTCAATATTTTTGAGATAACCGGTATTGACGCCCCTTGGATGAGAACCGAGGTGATGACAATAAAAAAAACAATGTTGAAAATAGTATCCGCCTGTTGAATACCCGCCACAAAAGGAAAAGTAGCCAAAATGATCGGGACTGACCCCCTAAGCCCAACCCAGGCAATCATAATTTTTTTCCGGAGATCGATCTTAAACGGCAATAAACATAATAATACACTAATTGGCCGGGCAATTACCATAAGCAGAAGTGTAAGTAATAATCCTGCCCCGATTAACGGAACGATGTGAGAGGGAAAAACCAACAAACCCAAGGTCACAAACATCACAATTTGCATAAGCCAAGCCAAACCATCATGAAACCTGACGATCATTTTTTTGTTGGGAAATTCAGCCTGGCCCAGCATCAAACCCGCAAGATACACGGCGAGTATCCCATTGCCTCTTAAGAAAACGGCAATTACGTAAGTTAAAAGAACCAGTGAAATCATGACCACCGGATATAAACCTTCGTAATATAGTTTCAAGTGATTAATGAAAAACGCGATGAATCTAGCCATAAGATAGCCCACCAGCGCCCCCATGGCCATATCCAGGAAAAACCTGGGGATCAAAGCAAATACGCTCATATTTTTCACAGTCAAAACGCTGATAAGACCGACCGTCAAAAATACGGCCATCGGATCGTTGCTTCCGGCTTCAAATTCAAGTAAAGGTTTTAGGGGCTGTTTTAAGCTAATCCGTTTAGACCTTAAAATACTAAATACTGCGGCGGCATCGGTTGAGGAAACTATAGAACCAAGCAGCATCCCTTCCAGAAAAGAAAATTTTAAGATATAAATGGCAAAAAAACCTGTGATGACCGCAGTCAGCAGGACTCCTGCCGTAGACAGAACAATGCCGGGCCAAACTACCGGTTTAGTATCTTTCCAATTGGTATCCAAGCCTCCGGAAAAAATGATAAAAATAAGGGCAACCAACCCGATGGATTTAGCTAACTGCGCATTATCAAAATATAGACGGCCGATCCCCTCTGAACCAGCAAGCACTCCGATTATTAAAAAAAGCAGCAAAACTGGAATCGACAGCCTATCCGAAAGTTTGCTTGAAAGAACACTCACAAACATTAATACTGCAACCCATAACAAAATATTTTCAATCACCATGTAGAATTATCCCCGCTAAAAATTACACCCAATCTCATACATTAAAAATAAACGGCTTTCCTTCAATTTCAGCCGATCTTATTTAAGAGCTTTTTTAACTAAAATCTAATTAGTTTATTTTATCATAAAAAAAACAATTGTTACCAAATAAACTATATGCTAGATTTGTGGTAATGACTAAACATGCTGCCGGCTTAATTATTGGCTGTTCTCTTCTCTTTAGCTCCTGTATCTCAGCTGACCAGCTGACCGGCTTCAGCGATCCCTACTTTCCACGCTACGTAAAATTAGACCTGGCAAACAGTCCGGCTGAACCGAATAAACAAACCATAAAGATTGTCTCCTATAATATAGATCTTTGTAAAAAAGTCGAAAAAGTCGAGAGGTTCCTGGAAGAAAACAAGTTTCTAGCCAATGCCGACATCGTCTGCTTGCAGGAAATGAATCTTAAAGGACTAAAATTTCTCGCTCATAAGCTTAAGTATAATTACGTATATTATCCCAGCGCTATTCATCCCGGTAATCAAAAAGATTTCGGCCAGGCGATACTTTCCAGGTGGCCGATTGAAAAAGATCAAAAAGTACTCCTGCCTTTTTCATCGCAAGACAGATACCTCAAACTCCAAAGATGCGCGGTTGGCGCGGTGATACTGGTTAACACTCAAAAGATTCATGTTTTCTCCGCGCATTTAGGGGTTATGATTTCCCCTGAGCATAGAAAAAAGCAAGTCCGCGCGATAATTGCGGCTATTCCGCCAACAGCTGAAAAATGCATTATTGCCGGAGACTTTAATACTTACGCTCAAATACACATCCGGGCAATAATGCAGGCTTTAGAGGAGGGAAATTTTAAATTAGCCACTAAAAATACCGGCTGGACCTACAAATACTGGTATTTATTTAACCGTAAATCAGCTCTGGATTATATTTTTTATAAAGGGTTAAATTTAATCCGGGCCGGAAAGATTACAAATCGCAGTTTCAGCGATCATTTGCCTATTTGGGCGGATTTTGAATATTAAATTTAGTTTAATTTATTATAGAATTCCTGCCAGGAGAAATATATGCCAGGACACTCAGTTTTGGCTCCGGGAACCTGGCCGTGCCCAATGATATGCTTTACTGGAATTTTATAATATTTTCTTAGAATATTTACCAGATAAACCAATGAATCCATTTGTTTTGCGGGGACTCTTTCTTCGCTGAAATTACCCACCAAACAAATACCAATTCCTTTAGAATTCATATCTGAAGCCTGGCAATGCGCGCCTTTTTCCTGCTTTATCCAGCGGGGCGAAACTTCAATTTGCCCGATCTCTTTACCTCCCGTCCCGTTGTCGATAACAAAATCATAACCTATGCCCGCCCAACCCCTGCGCTTATGCAATTCATTCAAATTAAGCGAACTTCCTTCATCAGTTGCGCTATGATGAATAATGATATATTCCCACCGGTTGGAATGATATAAAGCAACCACCGGCCTGATCGGTGCTGCATGCCGGACAAGCAGGCGCTGCCCTATTTCTAATTCTTTAGGGTTTTTTAAATTATTTGCCCGGACAATATCCCTGATATTAACATCGTACATCTTACCTATACGCCAAACTGTTTCCCCGGGAGCCACCACATGAAAAATATCCTGTCTTAACACAGGGCCTGTATGCGGATAGATTTCTTGCGCTCGGTAAGTTGTCGGCTTAATGGACGTACTAGCACAAGAACTCAAAATGAATGTTAAACTTATAATTAGCCATAAATTCAGAAGTTTTTTCATATTCTGCTTAATAATTTAACAAATCTTTCTCAAAGTGCTGGTAATCTTTTAAAGATTTCCAGTTACCTCCCCAAGTCCAACCCAAATTAATAAAACATTTTACAACCGGAGAATCATAACTAAGCGTTCCGGATTCACGTATATCATATGCGGCATTGGGAGGTAATACAATCTTTCCTTTTATGTAGGGATTCTGAACGGGATTAATATCAATCGCAAAACCATAAGCATGCTTGGAAAGTGATTTTCCGCCGGTTACGGTCCGGTAATTAAAAGCAGATGTATTATTGGCAAACATAGACTGGTCATCTTCATTCCATTTTCCATTTTTCAGAAACCGGTCGGAAGAGATCGGAATGACCGAGGCAATGGGAAATTTATTTTCCCGGGCTACCCGGAAAACTTGCCGGATATCTTCAGTAAGCCTTTTATCTATAACCAGTTGGCCTTGATGAATCCTGCCGTCGAATGAATAGTATAAAACCTCTACGAGTTCTTGCTTTTCTTTTAATTCAGGCGGGGCATACTTTTTTAAAGCTTCAGAGAGAGTAACGTTGCTGTCAATAATCGGATTTTGCAGGGTACCGGCTAGCTCAAATTGTCCAAACGGGATATCCTCCTGCCGGTAAGCCCGGGTGGAACAACCGGATAGAATTACAATAAGCAAAAGAAGAAGAGCCGGATTTGTCTTATTCATATATAATTCCAATAAATGATAAACTGGATTACTTAAGCTTGAACTTGAAAGATGTTTAAACAAATAAAAACGCGATTATTGCATGATCCCGCCGGGATTGTTAAATTCTGCAGGAGAAAAAGAAATCTCAAGATCAGTGAATTTACCCGGAATAGCCTCCCTCCCGTCGATATATCAACATGTTACAGCAATATAATATTTATTGCAAGGGTAACTTTGGATCTGGCGGGGCATTCGGTTCTTCTCTCTACAACCTGATGTTTTTAACTTAGGTGAACACATTTTAGGCACAAATAAAAAGGGCTGGACAATTAAGTCCAGCCCACGGCTCGTAATAAATTTCTTACTGCTTATTTTCCGCTGCTAAAGGCGCAGCCGCTGATACAACACTAGCCTTTAAACTATTTAATTCTTCTCTAACCCTATCTAACTCTTTTTGTTTTTCAAGCACTGTTTTCATGAGTTTATTAGTCTCAAGAGTTTGATGCTCAACGATTTGAATCAATACGGTTTCATTCGCTTTTCCATACATAAAATTACTTGCCACAAACAAAACAGCTAAAGCCATAACTAAAATCACTAGTGCGGTTTTACTTACCTTTAGATCCATTTTTCCTCCTTTGCTTAATTATACCACTTCCATCTAAAAATGGCAGCAGATTCTAAACACCTAATTAAAAAGTGTATTAAAACAGAGTTCTGCCGCCTATATTTGCCTGGCTTCCGACGCTACAAACTATTATATAACCGATGCTTTTATTGTTAATAAGTTAAAAATCCGGCTGCTTAGTTATTTCTCTATATAAATGAGCGCATTTTGAGCACAAAATAAAATAATCTGCTCATTAAGAATTAAGATAACCAGTCAGGCATCTCTGTAATGCCGCTGCCAAGTCAGAATTATTAAGCTGCTTAGCTGCTTTTAAATTATCCTCGACGAACATTTTCAGATGCTCATTAATCTTCATTCCTGCCACTAATGATAAATCTAAGGGCTGCGGAAAAGCGGGACAGCCCTCAAGCGCTCCGATTATCGCTAAACTCACCATTGTTCTTAAACACTTCTCGCACTCACAACAGTTATAAGCACCTTTACGATTTTCCCAGCACACTCTCAGGTGTTTTAAAATTATATCATTCTTGGAGATCAAATTAATCTTTTCCACTCGGTTTGCTTCGCATCCATCGTGCACTATTTTGACTTTTTCAGTACTCCATAAAGGATCAAGCAGCGGATCCGAACCTCTGGGAAATAGATTTTTGTAAGAATACGTAGCTGGAATATAAAACTTTCTAAACTGCGGAGCTAACAAAAGAGCAATACTTGCCAGGGCGGAACCGTGATAGTCTTGGCCCCAATCTGTGTATAAATCCGAGAAATCGCGCAGATTAGTTTCAACTTCGATTAATTCTTTTCCGAGCTTGTAAGCTGTATCCTTAATTGCCTCCGAAACTTTTGAGCGCAGAGCTTGATTAGCTAATGGTATATCAAATCCGTGCACAAAAATAATTGTATCGATTTCGTC
Organism: Candidatus Omnitrophota bacterium; assembly: GCA_035402765.1. GTDB lineage: Bacteria > Omnitrophota > Gorgyraeia > Gygaellales > Profunditerraquicolaceae > UBA6249. Next base: position 4,735 of record DAONDX010000010.1, on the reverse strand, counting down.
AGAATGCTTAAGCAGGGTATACGATGAATCAACACCTCCGCTAAAAAACTGGCCCACCTTTCCGGCTGACGCCTGGGGATCTTGCCATGGGCCGCCTGTTTCTATTTCTAAAATCGAGAATTTGGGATCCCTTGATGAAAAGATCTGCTGAATTTTATTTACCCCTTGTAAAAGATGTGTTGAAACCTTGCCGGGAATCTTAAGTAATGTTTGATTTTTCATAGCTGGCAGAAGGCATACGGGAAGAATAAAGTCAGAGGTCTGCGATACAGGGCCGCTAGAGAACCTGTACCACACCTCTTTTGAAAGATGATTACCGCATTTAATTGAAAAAACAACACCCTGCCTTCGAGAATTTCTGCCTTCTCGATATTTCGGGATCATCGGCCTTATAAAAACCTTCGTAATCTTTCGCCTTCTTTCTCTGCCAGCAAAAAACATCCTGCTTTTCTTAACCATCTTGATATTCTTTGATTTACTTTGAGTAATCTTGATCTTAAAAGTTCAAATAGCGTGCATTAAAAATGAGGTCATAGGAGAATTGAGCCCTATTCTCCTATATCATTATAATCAACAAGTTACGGTAAAACAACTTATTTGGATTACAGAAATCATGCGGTTTTCTTTAGATAATTTGGCTGCTGTTTTAGCCTAATCCTTCAATTTATGGTTAAATATTTTACCGGTCTTTTCTTGAAGTGTCCCCATCGGGCAGATCATACACCATCCCCGATGCTTTGTTATGACACCCAAAATAATTGCAATAATCGTAGTTAATACACACATTGCTACAAAGACCGCACCGATAGCGGTCAAATTACCGCCTGTGTGAATAATACGGAAAGTAATAAAACTAATAAATATAATAAATATCGACCAACGAAACCATTGTTTAGTAAAAATTATTGGTAGGGGATTTTTCAGGCTCACTTTTGACACTATAATATCTAAAAAAGCGCCTCTTGGACAAAAATTCCAACACCAATACCTTCCCTTAAATAATGACATCATCAGAAGCGCTACCATCATTGCTAAAACAAAATAACCTAAAAACGGATAGAACAATCCGCCGATCACAATAAGGGGCAAAAACCAGATCATAATCATTTGCGATTTCTTCATTGGGTAAAAATCATTTGCAAAGATATTAATAAAAAGAAAACACCAAACATTCTTTTAAGTAAAACATCAGAAAAACTGTGCACAATATTGGCACCAATGAGGCCGCCAATAAAAAATCCGATACATACAAATGCTGCTACTGATAATTTAACATTCCCGCTCTGGTAATATCGCATCGCAGCAAGCAAGCCTATCGGCGGAACCAAAATAGCAAGAGTTGTGCCCTGCGCTTGATGTTGGGTAAGACCAAATATAAATACTAATGCGGGAACTATAATCGCGCCGCCGCCGATACCAAACATACCGCCCAATATTCCTGCGGCTACTCCAAGAATTACATAGAATAATTGTGTCATGCTATAGCCTCCTGTTAAAGAAATAATTCAATCTTCTCTGTTCCGGCATATTTATCATCCTTGTCCGCCTTCAAGTAAATCTGCGGCCTTTTCAACGCACCCCAGACAGGAAAGTTTACGTTGGCTACGGATCTCTTTGCATTTAAGTGAACCAGCGGCATTAATAAAGCCCTTCTCAAGCTGATCCAGCTTAAGGTCATTTTTCTTTGAGGATAAATACCAGGCAGCATAATACGCTCCACACCTGCCAGCGGGAGCCTTACCGCTTCCAAGATTAGCAAATCTATCAATCTCCTCTATCGAAATGTTAAACTTATCATGATACGCCTTGATCACTGACTGAGCGCAATTAAGCTTTGCCTGCCCGTTCTTGCCTAAAAAATAATTTACTGCTTTTTCTTTACGCATATTTTCGGCCTTTTTGTTTTTTTACATTCGTAACCAAGTATGCTCCCCCGCCTATACGCAGAGCCTTACCGCAAAGAATTGCTTCAGCTGATTTTTTACGGGCCGATTCAATAATATTCCCGAAGGTTTGGCGGGAAATTTTCATTTTCTTGGCTGCGTCAACCTGATACATACCTTGCCGATCAGCAAAACATAACGCCTCGCACTCATCCACAGTTAAAATTACCTCTTCAAGTGAAATCAGAGGAACACTTTGAGGTTTAAAATACCGCAAATTACAAAAAACAAATCAAAGCCGCGGGGATCCTGTTTAATAATTATCTTTCCCGTTAAAATATCAATAAGTTGCAATGATCTATTATTTATTCCTGTTTTTCAGCTAAGAATTTAAAAACATATAGATACAGAGCAACCCACAAAGGGAAAATAAGCACAAAACCGCTAATGATGGTTAAAAAATCCGAATTCCTGTTTTCAATTTTAGGAATAATCACGTAATTAAAGCAAATATCCCAGAGAAAATACACAGGAAGGTAGGTTTTCCAGAATACAACACTAAGCCATCTCTTTCTATAGGCATATAGGAATAAACCAACAAGAGAGGGAAACGAAATAATTAAATCAATAACATTAATTACACCGAATGGTTTCGTAGTAATATAAGCGACGGAAAAAATTAGGAATATAAACCAGGCATAAATCTTCCAAAACATACTTTGCCCCTTAGCAATAAAAAACAACTACCGATACTCCGGCTTATTTGAATTAATCCGCTTAATTGTTACTTCATTGCCTGCCTAAACATCCAAACAATACCAACGGCAATAGTAAACACCCCAAACAATAGCGTCAACTCGGCCATTATGATTATCGGCGTTGACATTTGTATTTTCAGGCTACCCGCTTTAGCCTCTTTTTGGTCCGTTATCATACCCATCTTCGTCGAAATATCAGCGGATTCAATACGACGGGAAATTTCTGCCAACAATCGAATAGTTTGCTTAATTATTTCAATATCTGTAATAATACCATTAAAAATAATTCCGCTTTTATGAAAGTTAATCTTATCGGGCCGAATTTCAAAACAGCCTTTTCTTATAAAGCTAGGTTCAAGCAAGGTTATATCTATATCTTGGAATAAACTTTGCACCAGCGGCTTATGCTTATCTTCTATCTTGGGGCCCAGGAACAGATTGCCTTGGTAAACCGCATGTCTCCAGTTAGGGAAATTATCTAAAAATCTTCCATAGATAATTAACGGCGGAAGTATTTTATTCTGACAATTAACTGATATTTCGGTAACAATAGCCTCTGCATTACCCACAGACTTATCTTCTATGTTAAACTTTATGCCGTTACTCTGGCCGGAAATTATCCCGGCTCTTTCAAAGCCTGCTGGTTCATACCGGGCATTTAAAGCCAGCGCTATTTTCTTATATGACCTGCGCCGAAGCCGCACATCTATATTATAAACAACCGCTACACAGGCATAAAGCCCTATAAAACATAAAAGTGGAATTTCGTTACCTATTGTCATGTTTACCTCTCCTATTTAATACCCCCGAAAGCTCCTACTTGATATTTTACCACGGCATCGGCGAAAAGATCGAAAAAAATCGATACTTAAACGCTAGAGGTTCTTGAAGAAAATGCGCCTAGCTTTAAACTTAACGAAGCAGAGGTTATTATATTTAAAACGGCAAGATCGATTATTGTAGAACAATTCCCCTTCATGAGAAGGCGAAACAGGCTTGAAATAGAATATGTTCATAATTTAAATGGGGCCGGGATTATTACGCAAAAAGGCAATTCCTGATGAAACCATTAAAAGCCATAAATTGAACTATCCTGAAATTATACCAACTCGCAGAAAAATAAACTGTAAACTGATCAATGTATACTGCCCTGACAACTTACCAAAGCATATTTTAAACGTTCTAATTAATGCTATCATGGTGACGGCATTCCAACGCATCCCTGGCCTTCCCGGCCACCCTGATTATATTGACAATGCATATGAACCGCACCCGTAGCCACCCAATATTCTAGAGTAAGAAGGTATTCATCGGGTGAGCGGGCATTAGGTGTTTTTCCATCAGACTTACAACGTTGAGCATGCAAAGATATTGGAACCGCAGGATCTTCACAATATAAACTACTAATACCATACCTATAGTAATGGGTAGGCACACATGTATCATCCACTCCGACATCCTCATTTTGCATACCAGCCACTGTCCCATGCTCCAAATAATATGACACAACATAGTCACGCATCAAGGCAAATTGTATTTTAGCTTCCGCAGTGCGGGATCTCTCAACAACTGCCTCATATTGGGTCAGGCCGATCGAAGCAAGTATCCCGACGATAATAATAACGATAACTAGTTCGACTAAAGTGAAAGATTTGTTCGAGGATTTTAGCGGAGAATAAAAACCACTGTTCACGTATCTTCCTTTCTCTCCCAAAGGGATCGGTAGCGAAGTTACGTAGCTATTCTTAATAATTATTTTACACCTTATTTTTCACCCAATCAAGGTTATTTCAATAATTTTGATCCAACACTTTTCTGGAAACCTTTATAAATTAACTCGGTCGGAAGATAAAAAACAAATTTTTTACGAAATTTTAAAAACACTCCTGTAATATCCTGCAAATCCAGGATACGCAAACATCTTAACAATCAAGAGGAACGATTAAGCCAAAAAGTAAAACCGGCTTAATTTTGGTTAAAAATACTTTTTATATGATAATATAATATTACTCATATACTTCGGGATACCAGCAATAACGCGGCTAAAATGCAAATATCACTTAAAGCGAATTCAGATTTACCGCAGAAAAGGAC
>DAONDX010000009.1:0-77677 GCA_035402765.1 Candidatus Omnitrophota bacterium | reverse complement strand
GGGTGGCTAACGGGGATCGAACCCGCAACCTCCAGAGCCACAGTCTAGCGCTCTAACCAGTTGAGCTATAGCCACCATAAATCTATCAGAAAATTTAACTTGCCTGAGCAGGAACAGGCTTGTTCATTCTATCTTCAAAGAATTTCTTGATACCATTGCCTAAATCAAACATTCCATCCATAAATGCGTTTGATAAATCCGTGCCGCTTTTAAAACCGCTGCGTACCCAGCGGCCAGGCCATGATAGCATATCCCGGGGCCGTAATCCAGCACTCGCTCTGGCCTGCATCAGTTTGCCTTCGAAAGCCGATTTAATATTGGCAAAACTAAATTCCGGTTGATCCATCTTGGTATGGAAGGTAGAATCTAAAGCTACCCTGCCTTCCTGATCCATAGATTTAAACGCGTCTAATACCGCGTCGGTAATCCTCTCGGCTTTCTTCTGAGGCACACCGGGTGGGCGCACCTTACGCACCATATCTACCAATTCTAAGTGAAAAGTAACCGCAACATCATTATTTTTACCCTGAAGATTACAATTAAAACTCAGGTTAGCCCCATCGATAAGGGCATCCTCTAAATTTACCCAGTTGGAATAAAACGGATAAAAAACAATAGCATCGATGTCTTCGACTTTTAAAACAGCGGAGATATCTTTCTTATAAAAATCTACCCAGCCCTGCAGCAAAATTTTACCATCGGGCTCGCTGGTATTCCAAGAGACATTACCTTTTAACTCAAAATTACTTACATCTTTTGTGCCATAAGTAGATAGATTGGTAATGTAAAAATTTATATCTTTGATCAAAATATTTATTTTTCCGCTAGCTGCCGAATTATCAATAAAATTTAATCTGCCGGAATAAATTTTTAATTTCCTTATTTCCACAGGAAAAACTTTACCCGGACTGGCCGCTGGAGCAGACGGCGCATTTTGATTTTCCACAACCGGAGCCCGAGGATCGGAAACCGGCTCAATCAAAACAGGATCGCGCTGATAAATGATTTCCGGGCTGCCAATTACAATTTTATTAAAAGCGAGTTTACCGAACAATAAACTGCGAATACTTGGCGCTATACGGATGCGATCAGCTTTTACCAGGTTGGCGATCTCAAACCCCCTCACCTCAATATTAAACGGGGGACGGATATCAATTTTACTGATTGTTGTCTTTAAGCCAGTTGCCTTTTCGATCTTGGCGGCAATGATTATTTTAGCTGCCAATAAAAACACGGTGTAAATTAAACTAAAAACAATAACCGCAATAGCAATTATTTTAAATATTTTTTTCCAGTCTTCCATAAATCAAGTTTTCCCGGTTTTATTTAATGCGCCTGCAAGCACCTTATAGGTTGTATCCAGCGCAGTACTTGCGAGCACAGCGAACAAGTAGCCCCAATTTATCTCCTCGCTAGCTTAGAGCTAATGCTCGGAGTGATTTTTTAAGTCTTCTGTCGGTTAAAATCATGCGCCTGGGCCGAATCGAACTAGTCGCTTCCGCCTGCGGCGTCGCTCCCCAAAGGGGCTCCGCCCCTATGGCGCTCGTTTCACTCGCTGTTACCCCGAAAGCGCGGGGTAATCTTCCCCCGCTCCCCCTTCCGTTCGATTCGCATAGCCTGCGTATTTTTATCTAATGCGCCTGGGCCGAATCGAACGGCCAACCACCGGCTTAGAAGGCAGGTGCTCTATCCAATTGAGCTACAGGCGCATTTAAATTATCAAATCCAATTGCCCGCCAGAATTCTTGGCGGGTCCGCCGCGATTTGTGGCGGAAGCTACAGGCGCATATAAATTTTAAATGTCGGGGCGACAGGACTTGAACCTGTGACCTCCTGCTCCCAAAGCAGGCGCTCTAGCCAAACTGAGCCACGCCCCGTTTTGCCACAATTTTAAGCTTCGCAAAACGTCCCGAGCCACGAAGTGGCGAGGGCCTCTGCTTAACTATAAGTTTTCAGTATATCAACTCTTCTTTTGCTTCTCAATATATTTCTCGATAATCCGTTTAGCTTTTTTTAAAGCATAATAGCGGTGGCTCATTTTATGCTTGACCTTTTCCCCCAACTGGGCGAATGTTTTTTTATATTTAGGAATATAAAATAACGGGTCATAACCAAATCCTGCGCTGCCGGCTTGTTTAAAAGCGATCAAACCGGAGCAATTACCTTCCACTACTGCAACTAAACCGTGCTTATCCGCTAAAGCCACGGCGCAAACGTAATGCGCTTTTCTTCTAGGGGCGGGGAAACTTTTTAATAATCTTAACAATTTCAGGTTGTTCTTAATATCGCTCTTATCTCTTCCCGAAAAACGCGCTGAATAAATCCCCGGCGCCCCGCCTAAAGCATCAACACAAAGGCCCGAATCCTCCCCCAAACAAAATTCTCCGGTGAAACGCGCCAGTTTCACCGCCTTCTTTATCGCGTTTTCTTGAAAAGTTTTACCATTCTCGACTACCCGGGGAACATCTTTATAGTTATCCAAAGAGAATAATTTTAAACCCATTCCTTTTAAAATATCTTTTATCTCGGATAACTTTTTTTTATTTTTTGTCGCCACTACCAGCTGCTTCATTATAACAAGATATCCCCGACTAATTTTCTTTGAGTTGCAAAAAGCTCTGCGATCCCCTTTTTAGCTAAATCCAGCATAGTATCCATTTTATCTTTAGAAAAAGGTTTGCGTTCCGCCGTACCCTGGATCTCAATAAATTCTCCCGCGCCGGTCATGATCACATTCATATCCACTTCCGCCTTAGAATCTTCTTCGTAACATAGATCCAGAATCAGCGTGTCATTTAAAATGCCCACACTGGTAGCGGCAACATAATCGGCAACCGGGACCTTATTTATTTTGCCCTCTTTTTTAAGTTTTTGCAAAGCATCGACTAAAGCCACAAAACTTCCAGTAATCGCCGCGGTGCGCGTACCTCCATCCCCCTGGATAACATCACAATCCATCCAGATCGTACGTTCCCCTATTTGCTTCATATCCGTAACTGACCTAAGTGAGCGGCCGATCAAACGCTGGATCTCATAAGTGCGCCCGGAATCTTTACCCCGGGGAATACGACTGCCGCAGGATCGCGGAAGCATGCCATACTCAGCCGTCACCCAGCCGGTGCCGGAATTTCTTAAAAAAGGCGGGACAGTCTCTTCAACCGAAGCCGTGCAAATTACTTTAGTATTGCCTAATTCGATCAGGCAGGATCCTTCGGGGTATTTAATATAATTCCTGGTAATCGTAACTTTTCTTATTTTATCATTGCCGCGTCCGTCAATCCTGGCCATAAATACTCCTCCTGCGCCTCCGTCAGCAAGATAATAATCCGGCTACGGAGGGCTTCGCTAGATAAAAACTATAGGGCGCTTGTCCCTTTATAAATATCGTTTCCTGAATAATCAATCGCTACGATCAAAGGAAAGTTCTCAACTTCCAATTTAAAAACCGCCTCCGGCCCCAATTCACCATAAGCAATCTGTTGAGCGCACTTAACATATTTACTTAATAAAGCGCCGCATCCGGCATACGTGACAAAATAAATCCCCTTATGCTTCTTAATTGCGTTCCTGACTTCAACAGAACGGCTGCCTTTACCGATCATCCCCCTTAAACCCTTAGCCAGCATAGAACCTGTAAAAGTATCCATGCGTGAGCTGGTCGTCGGGCCGCAAGAACCGATGACCTTACCGCGGGGAGTTTGCGTAGGACCGCAATAGTAAATAACCGCATCAACCAGATTAAAAGGCAGGGTTTGGCGCGCCTGGATCCCCTGAACTAACTTTTTATGCGCTTGATCCCGGGCAGTATAAATCGTTCCGCTTAACAGTACCTCCTGCCCGGCTTTTAAAAACTTGATTTTATTAAAATCTAACGGCGTATTTATTATTTTCATAAAACTATTTCCGCGCTCCTTAAAGCATGACAGCTGATATTTACGCTAACCGGTAACCCGGCGATATGCGTAGGGTAAGTCAGAATATTCACCGCTAAAGCCGTAGTCTTGCCACCCAATCCCATAGGCCCCAGACCGGTTTGATTAATTTGTTTTAATAAATCTTTCTCCAGCTTTGAGTGTTTGGCTGACAATTTAATCAGTAAAGCTTTTTTAGACATCTGCGCTGCATAATCCGCCGTACCTCCAATACCTACTCCGATGATATACGGTGGACAGGCATCCGGCCCGGCGCTCTTGACTGCCTCAATAATAAATTGCTTAATCTCAGCTAAGCTGGCGGTCGGCTTAAACATTTTAAGGAGCGATTTATTCTCACAGCCAAAACCTTTGGGTAATAAAGTTAATTTTATTTTATTGCCCGAAACAATATCAGCGTGTATAACACAGGGAGAAAATCCGGGCTTCCCTCTTTGCAAAGGATCGCTAACGATAGAATTTCTTAAAGCATATTTCTTATACCCGGCTGCGATACCTTGATTAATCGCCGCTTTCAGATTTCCGGATATCTTTAAATCCTGACCGACCTGCACAAAAACTACCGGCATGCCTGTATCCTGGCAGATCGCCAGATTTTCTTTTCGCGCATAAGCAGCATTATCCAATATCGCCTTGAGAATAGTTTTTGCCCGCCTGTTTTTTTCACGCAAATTCGCCTGGCGCAGGGCAAACAGGACATCTTTACGCAGAAAGAAATTAGCACGTTTTACTAATTCGACAATCGCTTGGGTTATCGCTTTGGCTTTTAATTGTCTCATCTGGTTTTATATTCCGCAGATACCGTAGTCGTAATTCCTCCGCGGGGATTAAAAATCCCGCTAATCTTTACCCAGCGCGGTTTGACGGAACTTACAAAATCCTCAAGCATTTTGTTAATCAAGTGCTCATGAAAAATACCAATGTTGCGGAAAGCTATGGTATAAAGTTTAAAAGATTTCAATTCGACACAGAATTTGTTCGGAGAATACTCGATGCGGATAACCGCGAAATCCGGTAAACCGGTCTTGGGGCAAATACAAGTAAACTCCGGGATGTCCAGATTAATCATATAAAGCTTATCCGCATACTGATTCCGCCAGACCTCGATTTCCGGAGTCTTTAATTTCCGGACATTATTTTGCAAACCTTCATAATCAGATTTATTTTTCATCGTAACCCCATTATTTTGTGGATCTGGGGGATAACACAAGTCATCACCCCTTGCCGGTTAGCAATCTCTTTAAAATTTAATAATTTTTCATGTAAGACAGTCTGATTCTCATAACTGTTCGGCTGCAAAACCAAAACACTGGCCGGACTGATCTCTTTAATTATCGCCAGCCCTTCCCGTAAATCCTCTTCATAGGTTGACTGACAAATGATCGCCTTAAGGAACACTTCTTTTTTGGCGGCAATTTTTAAAAACTTCCTGTGCAAATTCCAGAGATTACCCATCCCGCTTGAACTGGGAAACTTTAGATCCATCGCAATAATATCGATCCGGTCAATCAGCTGTTCCAATTCAGAAAATAGCGTGCCATTAGTTTCCAGATAATGTTTGTGGCCACAAGCCGAAGTAAGCTTAAGGATTTCTTTTAGAAAATCTGCGTATAAAAGCGGCTCGCCGCCGGTGAAAGAAATCGAATGGTACTTATCACGGTAAAGCTTGATTTCTTCAAAAAGCTCACCGGGATCATATTCTGTAAACCGGTCCATTTTAGTATCGCAGTAAGCGCAGCTAAGATTACAGTTAAAGAAACGCACAAAAATCTGTTTCTCTCCCAAATAAAGCCCTTCTCCCTGTACGCTATCAAATATTTCGTTGATCCTGGCTTTCACTCTGCACTTTCTCCTTAATTAATTTACCCTGACCATTGCATCTGCTTAATTTCTAAATACAAAGAAGATATATCGATCCATTAACTGGTTAATGGATCGGCTAAACCGGCCTCTTTAAAGCCTTTAGCCCGGTAATAACAGCTATCGCATTTTCCGCAAGGCTTCCTCCCGGCGCGGTAACATGACCAGGTTAAATTAAAAGGCACACCCAGTTTAGCACCTAATTTGATAATCTGAGCTTTGCTCTTTCTTAATAAAGGAGCAAGAATCCGGATTTTATGTTTCGCGGCGATCCCTTTTGCGGCCATTTTGATAAAAGCCTTAAAAAAATCCGGCCGGCAATCAGGATAACCCGAGTAGTCTTGAGCATGCGCACCGATAAAGATCGCTCCGGCGCCGGTTGCTTCAGCCATGGATAAAGCAAAACTTAAAAATATAATATTACGCCCCGGCACATAGGTCGCCGGGATTCCGGAAGAGATTTCTTCAGGCACTTTAATTTTTTTATCTAAAAGCGCCGACCCCTTCCAGGGAAAATTAATCTTAAGAATTTTGTAAAAGCAACCGCAGGCTCGGGCGATCTTCACCGCCCGGGTTATTTCTTGTTTATGTCTTTGACCGTAGTCAAAAATTAAAACCTGGCAGTCAAACCCGCAAGCTTTGGCAGAATATAACGCCGTAGCCGAATCCAAACCCCCCGACAAAAGCACGACCGCCCTTTTAGAAACTTTATTCTTCATAATTAGCGCTGCTTGAACTATTTTCCCAAACCGTCACGCAGCTCAGTAAAGGAATTCGGGTTTTAAGTTGTTTATAGATATATTTAGCGATATTCTCGGATGTCGGATTAATCTTTTTAAAATAATCTAACTTATTGAGGTATTGATGATCCATTTCCTCTAAACAGGCGTTGAGTTTCTTCTTGAGGAGTTTAAAATCTAAAACCATACCGATATCATCAAGCTCTGCGGATTTAACAATGATTTCCACTAGCCAATTGTGGCCATGCAAATCCTCACATTTGCCTTTATATCCCCTGAGATTATGCGCAGAACTGAAAGTACCTTGCACTTTTAAACTATACATTGTCCACCTTTCTCACTTGCATTAATTTTTTGCCCATGAATCTCTGCGCCAGCGAACTAAACCATTCCGGATTATCGCTGACATAAAATTTATGCCGGCCGCCTTTACCGCGGTTAAGCAGATCTTCACTCACTAAGATCTTTTTAATTTCAAAAGCTACCTGTTTGGCCGAATCAATTAACGTAACTTTTTTCCCCAGGATCTCCTGAATTACCGGCTTGAGTAAAGGATAATGCGTACAGCCCAAAATTACCGTGTCCACCCCGGCCCGGCGCAGCGGGGCTAAATATTTTCTGGCTACGCTCAGGACTACTTCTCCAGAGAGCCAGCCTTCTTCGACAAAAGGAACAAATAATGGGCAAGCTACCGCCGTAACCTTAACTTTAGGATCAAGCTGCTTAATTTCTATTTCATAGGTACGGCTCTTAATCGTACCTTTAGTTCCGATTACTCCAATCCGTTTATTTTGCGAGGCATAAACTGCCTCTCTGGCTCCGGGAGTAATCACACCGATAACCGGCACACGAAAATTATTTTTAATGACCGGAAGAGCAAAACTGGAAGCAGTATTACAAGCCACGCAAATCAGTTTAACATCATGTTTTAATAAAAATAGAATATTTTCGATAGACAAACGCACCACGGTTTGAGGAGATTTAATGCCGTAAGGAACCCGGGCAGTATCACCAAAATAAATTATATTCTCATCAGGAAGCTGACGGATTATTTCCCTGGCTACGGTAAGCCCGCCTACACCAGAATCAAAAACTCCAATCGCGCTCATGCTATATACTCTCTTTCTTATACATTAAGCCTTAAGCTTAAAAACGCACGGCATTAAACCGGGCTATCTTGAGGTCATCTCCACTAAAGCCATATCCTGCGAATAATCCCTGATCCCTTCTAATATGCCTACCGCTAATTTTTCCCGATAGGCATCGGTTCTTAACAGTCTTTCTTCATTTGCATTAGAGAGAAAACCCACCTCTACTAATATCCCCGGCATAGTAATCCCCTTTAATACCTGAAAACGGGCATTCTTTACTCCCAGAATATTAGCGTCAATATTAGAATCCATGATTCTACATAAAGAACGCGCCAGTTCAATTGACTCTGCCCGGCTATTAGTATAGATCATATCCCAGATAATCGCTTTTAAATCCTGGGTATCACTGGAAAAAACAGTATCTTTTAGATTCAAAGAGGTACTGCGCGCGGTAAAAGCAGCGCGCTTAGAATCGCTCACGCTGGGAGCGACATAATAAACTTCAAATCCCGATAAAGAACGCGAACGGGCGGCATTAGAATGAATACTGATAAACAAATCCGCTCCGGAACGGTTGGCAATACTCACCCGCGAAGAAAGCGGGATAAACTTATCCGTTGAACGGGTAAGCACAGTTTGCACCCCTTCGGCCCTCAAAAGAGCGCTTAATTTTTTTGCAATATCTAAGTTTACATTCTTTTCTCTGAGCCCGCTTCTACTCAAGGCTCCGGGGTCATTGCCTCCATGTCCGGGATCAATGACGACCTTTTTTAATTTTATTTTCCCCGCTCCCGGACGACGATGCACAAAGGTAGTTTTTCTAAACAACAAGTCAAAAACCTGCTCCTTAAATTGACGGGGTACCGCAATTGCGCCCTGGTAAACATCCACCGGAGAATTCAAATGCAGGGCATTATCATTAACCAAGACCAAAGCATCGCCAATCCGTAAACTTACGTGCTGAGCATCCTTGCTTAAATAAGCGGTACGCAAAATCGGATCATACTGCATCGAGACCGAACGTAAATCGCATAAAGTAACCAGAGGATAATAAGTTACCCCGTCAATGGAATAAGACGCAATATTCTCACCCGTAGGAACAGTCACGCATCCGGAAAAGAAAAGTATCGTTAAGAAGAATAGTATATTTAATTTTTTAATCATTGTGAAAAATTCATAAAATTTTGGTGGAGGTGGGCGGAATTGGACCGCCGTCCTTAAGTAATCGCATAGAAGCCGCTACATGCTTAGCCCGGTAATTTAACACTTAGTTTTGCAACTCCTACCCGGCAGGATTTGCAAACGGCAGCCTTTTCGATTTCGCTCCGGTTTGGAAGGCTAACCGCCGGAACTATCCTACTTGAGCCCTAATCTATCCCGTAGGCAGGACAGTCAGGGGCTTAGCGTTTAATTAAACGCTAAGGCTGGTACGCCCGCTGGCATCAATGTTGCCATTGGTGCTAGGCGGTTGAACACTGTCGTGTTTGCGTTTATATTGTGCAAGGATTGTTAACGCGGCTAACCTTACATCCGCGGCATGCTGCTTTTATCCGACATATCTTAAGTCGAACCCTTTCACCCCCAAATTATCAAATAACAATGCCCGGAAAACTTCCTTTAGCCTCTTCGATTCTTGATCACCCGGCGCAGCTGTTTATCCGTTTCCCTGCGCTTAATATCTTCCCGCTTATCATAAAGTTTTTTACCTTTACAAAGCCCAAGCTCTATTTTCGCGAAACCCCGTTCATTAAAATAAATTTTTAATGGAATTAAGGTCAGACCTTTTTGGGTAAGTTTACCGTTGATTCTTTCAATCTGATTCTTGTGTAAAAGCAGTTTCCGGATCCTGTCCGAATTAACATTTAGATAGCTGGCTTGCGCGTATTGGCTGATATGCGCGTTATATAAAAAGATCTCCCGCTCCTCAAAACGGGCAAAACTATCATTCAAATTAATTCTGGCTGCGCGTAAAGACTTCACTTCGGAGCCTTTTAATTCAATACCGCACTCTAAAGACTCCAACACCTCATAGTCCCGGTAAGCCTTACGGTTAGTGGCAATAATATTGCTCATTTTAGCATAACCAAGTATAAATATAAACTTAAAAATAAGGGTATGGTAAACAATCCGATAACATGGCTGAAAAATATCCCCTGGCTGATCAAAGCGTCATGCTTGTTAAAACGCCGGATAATTACGGATAAAGAAGTTGCCGAAGGCATCGCCAGCTGCATTACGATCAAAAAACCCAATAAATACGGTAAGCCAAATTTTAACACCAGTGCTATACCCAGCGCCGGGAGAATAATTAATTTTCCCAATAATAATATCAACGTGGTTTTTTTATCAATATGCTTAAGCTCGACTAAAGCCACATTGCCTCCGACCACTAACATTGCCAAAGGAAGCGTACAGTTGCCCACCATGGTTAAAGGTTTAAATACAACCTCAGGAATAAATTTATTTAACCCCAAAGCAATTAAAATTAAACTGGTTAAATTCGCAATTACCGGCGGACTAAACAAGCTGCGCAGCCGGAATTTAATGTGTTTTTCATAAGTAAGCATATAAATACCTAATGACCAGGCCACTAAATCAAAACCTAACAAAAACAAAAAGATAAAAATAAATATGTCACTGGCCTGCTGGCCCGTAAAGATTGCCGCGGCCATGGCTAAAGGAAGATACCCGGAATTCTGAAAGGCCACTAAACTCAAAAACTGCAGTTTATGGTTTTTTAACCCCGAAATTTTAAGCAGCAGCCAACCGACAACCAGACCCGCCAGGGTAATCACCAGGCTGACCAGAGGAAAAATCCACCAATCAGGATACAGGCTGAAAGTAAAACCTTTGAGCATCTGAGCAAAAACCAAAGCCGGAAAAATTATCTGGATAACCAGGCGGCTTAAGGCCTCCAAGCCTCCATGGGAAAGTATATTTTTCCTAACTAAAATATAACCCAGCGCGCCTAAAATAAATATCTGGACCATTGCCAGGCCTGTAATTTTGAATTGTTCTAGGAACATTATCCTCCCCGCTTGTTTAAAAACACCAGTTTTATTAAAATAGTATTATAACAGCAAAGAAACCTTGCCGCAATTTATTTAAAACAAGCTGCCCGAAAAATAAGGTTCCCTCCTTCGAGCAGGCGATATCTGCTAGTTCCCGATAACTAATTGACAGAAGAGGAAGGCTAAGATATACTTATGAGGATTTTCGCGGGAGTGGCGGAATGGCATACGCGCACGTCTCAGAAGCGTGTGGGGAAACCCTTGAGGGTTCAACTCCCTCCTCCCGCACATATCTCCCGAGGAAAGTCCCACTTAAGAATCCGATGGGGCTCCTCCCGCATATATCTCCCGAGGAAAGTCCCACTCAAGAATCCGATGGGGCTCCTCCCGCATATATGTCCTGAGGAAAGTCCCACTCAAGAATCCGATGGAACTCCTTTCGTACTTTTCCACTGCCCAAAATACTTTTTGTAGGCTTTAAAAGAAGGCTTAGGCGTGTAATCCCAGCGCACCAAACCGAAATAATCGACTCCGTTATCCCAATGTTTTTTGGTATCGCGGAAAAAAGCCCAAAAAATCTTGGCCACCTGCGGATTTTTTAATAATTCAGCATAAACTTCCTTTACCCATACCGCCTGCTGCTGCTCATTAGGATTCTGGCCCAGCCACCAATTATTAGTTTTTAATCCCGCTCTAACCCCCGGGCAGCCAATTTCAGTAATCCAAATTTTCTTGCGGGCATCCCCGTTACGTACCATTATTTTATAAGCCAGCTTAGGGTAACTAGCCACCGCCTTTATAGCATTCTTACCATGCAGCGGACTTTCGAAAAAATGCAAGTTCAATATATCAAAATAATCTTTAGCCCCATTGTCATACAGATGGTTAATACTGGCCAATCCGTTAGCAATCCCCCCGTTTAGAATTTTACATTCCGGATCGATTTTTTTAGCCGCGACATAAACTTCTTTTAATAACTCACAATAGGATTTCAGACAATCCTGCTGTTTCCAATAGATCGCTGAATCCGGTTCATTCCAAACCTCCCAATAGCTAACCTGACCCTTATAACGCTGAATAACTTGAGCGGCATAATTAACAAATATTTTATTATTTTTAGGAGGGCAGTTCCATTCCCCGCAGGAAGAAGCCCAATTGGTACTATAATGCAATATGCCTAAAATATTAATGCCTCGATCGGTAAGCAATTTGACCAAATTATCATATTTGGCAAAATCAAACCTGCCCTCCTGCGGCTCAATATCCTCCCATAAAAAATCTAACCGTATCCAGCCTACTCCGGCACTTTGCATTAAAGAAATAGCTTTTTTCAGATCACGGTCACCGGGATATTTATAATTATTCCAGGAGTGGCTCCAATGCAGAAATTCTAAAACTCCGAAGGGGTTCTCCAAATTAGCTTGACTTAAATTTTTAGCCGGATTATTTTTCATATTTTCCTTACGCGGAATTTCCGCAGCTTGAAGGGCAGAAAAAGTTAATAAAATCACCGCCGAACAACAGATTATCTTATTGATGAGTTTCTTGTTCAATGTTGATATAATCTCCGAAATCAATCTGCTCCCCCAATTCCTGTTTAACCACCCTGATCCGGTCGGGAACATAGGGATGAGTTTTATAATATGACTGCTCCCTAACCGGCATTCGCCGGTTAATATCCTGTAATTTAGTCAAAAAAACGATCATGCCATGCGGATCATAACCGGCTAATTTAGCATAACGGGCCCCCAATTGATCTGCCAATAACTCATCTTCGCGGCTATAACCAAGCAGAAATTGGGTAAAAGCGGCATCCGCAGCGCTTCCCACTTCAGCCGACCCGGCGGGAGCAACCGCCACCAGCACTCTTAAAATAGAATAACTTTGCATAGCTTGAAGTTTTTTGATGCTATGCCTGGCAACAATATGGCCGACTTCGTGCGCCAGAATACAAGCCAATTCGTTATCATTATCCACCTTATCCAGCAGCCCGCTATTCACATAAACATAACCTCCGGGCAAAGAGACGGCATTAATCTGTTCATCATCAAGCACCCGGAAATAATAATCAATCTCTTTCCTGTCGCTGACGGCGGCTATTTTTTTACCCACCTCTTCTACGCGTTTTTGCTGCAAAGGGTCACCGGAAAATACTAATTCCTTCTCTACCCGCCGGTTAATCGACTGGCCCATCTGCACTTCTTTATCGGTACTGTAATAATATTTTTCTTCCTGTTTAGTAACTAAATTATACTCAGTGGAACATCCGGATAGAATAACGGTAGATAATAAGCAGGCGCTAGTTAGAAAAAGCGAGAACAGCTTAAGATCAAGCTTTTCAAGCATTAAATAAAGTTTTCTTAAGGGCAGGCCAACGACATTATAGAAGCATCCCTCAATTCTTTTAATAAAAAATGCCCCTTGACCTTGGATGTCAAAGCTCCCCGCTTTATCTAAAGGAGAGACCTGTTTAAAATAACGGTCAATCTGCTTGCCGCTTAACTTATCCATGTAAACTTTTGTTTTTTCACAACCCAAAATCCGTCTCTGTTTACCCGGGGTTTTATGGATCACTGCCAAGCCGGTATAAAGCCATTGCGGTTTACTGGATAATTTTTTAAGCATCCGGCGGGCACCCGGCAGGTCTTTCGGTTTACCGAATATTTTACCGTCCTGCACGCAAATCGTATCTGCGGCAATGATAATTCCCCCGGCAACCCTGGCGGCTGCCGCTTCGGCTTTCTGCCGGGCATTATTCTGGACAAGTTGAGAATAAGATAAATTACCCCGCCGGCTTTTTTCCTTAACTGTCGCCGGCAAGACTTTAAATTTCAGGCCAAATTTTTCTAATAGTTTTTTTCTGGCTTTAGATTTGGAGGCTAAATATATCTTTTCCATAAGGCATGATTTATTTGCAGGCGGCATTCCCGGCGGCAGGCCGGGCAAATCAAAACTTAATAACCGCTAACTTAACGCGGCGCTTTCTCCGGCAAGATAACCGGTCGAAAAAGCTGCCTGAAGGTTAAATCCTCCGGTATCGGCATCCACATCGATCATTTCTCCGCAAAGATACAAACCTTTGATCAGGCGCGACTGCATCGTACGCGGATCTATTTGTTTCAGACTTACCCCTCCGCGGGTAACCATTCCCTCTTCCAGCGGACGCGGCCCGGAGATCTCCAGGCGGAAACCTTTAAGCAAAGAAACGATCTTCTCTCTTTCTTCCTGGGTGATCTGGCTGCATTTTTTCAGCGGATCGATTCCGGCAACAGTAATAAAAATCATAATTAAACGCAAGGGTAATAATTCCTTGAGCATATTTTTGATGCCTTTTTTTGAATTTAATTTAAATTCCCGCAACAGCCGGGCATCCAACTGCTGCATCGATAAAGCGGGCTTCAAATCGATATCTACAAAAACTGACTTCTCCGGAGACAATAAATCGATAACTTTGCCGCTCAAAGTAATCACCAACGGTCCGGAAATCCCGGTAGAGGTAAAAACCATCTCCCCGATCTCAGAAATAATTTCCTTTTTTCCGTCTGAGAATTTAAGTTCAATGTTGCGTAAAGTTAACCCTTCCAATTTTTTAATATAGCCCTGCTTAACATCCAGCGGAATTAAACCCGCCCGCAAAGGCACAATAGTATGGCCTAATCTTTTAACAATATTGATGCCTGAAGCATCCGAACCGGTAAAACTGTAGCTTGCTCCCCCGGAAGCCAAAATAATCCGTTCGCCCAGAATATCCTGGCCATTCTCCAAGCGTACCCCGCTGACCCGGCCGGCGGAGATAATCAACTCTACCGCTTTACTGCGACAAATTACCCGCACCCCCAACTTAATCATTTCTTTTTCTAATACCTCCAGGATGCTGGATGATCTGTCACTTTGGGGGAATACCCGCAGTTGACGTTCAACCTTAAGCTTTAAACCCCGCTCTTCAAAGAAAGAGATCAATTCTTGATTAAAGAATTTTTTAAAAGCATCCCTTAAAAAATCGCCGTTATTAGAGAAACGCTTAAGAAAATTGGAGAGATCTTGCGTATTGGTAAGATTACAGCGGCCTTTGCCGCTCAAGAGGAGTTTATTGCCGAGGGCATTCTTTTTTTCCAGCAGGATAACTTCCCGGCCAAGAGTTGCTGCCCGGATCGCCGCCATCATACCGCTTGGCCCGCCGCCTACGACTACAATTCTTATTTTTTCCACGATAATATTCTATAAACCGAAGTCCGCGATCTTAAAGATTGATTGCAGTTTTATGCCAACTTTAGCTAAATTAGTTACGGCGCCCTGATTACGGTCGACAATTACAATCGCCCGATCGGCAATTACCCCGATTTTATCCAAAGCTTGTTTAGCTTCCAGGATCGCTTTACCGCTGGTGGCGACATCATCAATCAAAATTACCCGGCTGCCCCTTTTAAGCTCCGGCCCCTCCACCTGCTGCTGGGTCCCATGCTCTTTAGCCTGCTTACGCACAATAAAAGTTTTAACCGGCTGCCCATTGATATAACTTAATGCTGCCAGGGCTCCGGTAATAGGATCCGCCCCTAAGGTTGGTCCGCCGATAGCATCCAAAGCTTCATCTTTAATCATATCCAAAATTATACTGGACACTAAATAAGCACCTTGCGGACTCAGAGTAATTAAACGTCCATCCAAATAATAATTACTCTCCTTGCCGGAGGAAAGCACGAATTTGCCTCTTTTTAAAGCCACTTCATTGAGTAAATTAAACAATTTTTCTTTCAATTCCGCGGTAGTCAGTTTTTCCATGGTTTTCATTCTACTATCGATAAAGCGGGCTGTCAACACCTTCGTATCAATTCGTATTGATACTGAAGCGACAAGCCTGGAATACTTGTCGCCGAATGCGTCCAATTACTTTGACAAACCTAATTTTCATTGATATCATATCTTTATGCTGCGGGGGTTATTTAAAGGATTGCGGGATTTAATTTATCCTAATTTCTGCTTAATTTGCAAGAATCGAATTCAGTCTCCTGACCAACAGCAATTAATCTGTTCCGGATGTCAGGATAAAATCGAGAAAAATCCTCCCCCTTTTTGCGCAAACTGCGGCAGACACTTAACTAGCGAAGCGATTGAAAAAAATATTTGTCCGGCTTGCGCAAATTTAAATTTTTATTTTGACCGGGCTTTCAGCCCCTGCGTATATACCGGATCCGTAAAAACACTGATCCGGGAATTTAAATATTCGGGTAAAGATTATTTGGGTGAGTTTTTAGGTAAATTAATAAACGCCTTTATCCGGGATTATCAGATTCCCGTCAAATACCTGGATTTTATTCTTCCGGTACCGCTGCACAAAAGCCGAAAACGGGAAAGAGAATTTAACCAGGCGGAAATTTTAAGCCGCCAAATCGCCGGCGAATTTGATAAAACAGTCTTAACCAATGTACTGCTCAGGGTTAAGCCTACCAAAACGCAGACGAATTTAAATTTCCCGCAGCGCTGCCTGAACCTGGAAAAAAGTTTTATCGTCTCCAGTCCGGAATTAATTCAGGGGGCGGATTTATTACTGGTTGATGATGTTCTCACTACCGGGGCTACCGCAAATGAGGCAGCCAAATGTTTAAAAGAAGCAGGGGCGCACAAAGTGATCCTTTTGACTTTAGCTAGTTAACCTATCAACCCGTGCAGTTTATATTAAGACCGGCAAGCTGTACGGATTGATAAACAAACCGGAAAGAAGGTACAGGGTGAAAATCCTGCGTAATTACATCTTAAAAGAATTCCTCGGGCCGCTGCTATTATGCCTGGGGTTATTAACCTTTGTGATGGTATTGATCGGCAATTTAAAGCGCATTGCGGATCTGGTTATCAATAAAGGCGTAGATATATTTAGCGTAATCCAGATCTTTATTTATCTTACCCCCTATATTGTTACCTATACCCTGCCGATATCAATATTGGTAGCTATATTACTGGCCCTGGGCAGATTAAGCGGAGATAACGAGATAATCGCTATACGCGCCAGCGGTATAAATTTATTTAAATTAATCTTGCCTTTATTAGTAATCGGCCTGGCCTTAAGCCTGGCCTTAGCGGTATTTAATGACCAGGCAGCTTCTTATTCACATTTTGCTTACCGTAAGACTTTACAAGAAATGGGTATTAAAAATCCTACCGCTGCCTTTGAAGAAGGAGTATTTATCGATTCCTTTAAAAAATACATCCTCTTTATTTACCATGTCGATCAAAAAAAGAACCGGTTGAATAACATCCGCATCTATGAACCTCAGGGGGAAGAGCGGCCAACGCGCACAATTGTGGCCAAAGCCGGAGAATTCATCACGATCCCCGGGCAAAATGCCATAAAATTAAAACTTATTGACGGAACCAGCGATGAACCGGATCCGGAGAATCCTACCAACTTTTATAAGCTTAATTTCCGGACTTATTTCATGAACCTGGATATCGCTCAAATGCAGGATAAGGTAGTTGAGAAAAAATATAAAGAGATGACCATCCATGAATTGAAAAAAGAGGCGCTTAAACTTAAATCCGAAGGCATTAGCCCGGCCCCCATCATTACTAAAATTCATGAAAAACTGGCTTTGGCCTTCTCTTGTTTTGTCTTCATGCTGCTGGGGTCCTCCCTGGGAATTATTACCCGGCGCCGCGAAAAAACCATTAATATCGGAATTGCCGTATTGATCATTGTCTGTTATTATCCTATGTACATCGGCTTAACCGCGCTGGCCATGGAAGGGGTCTTGCCGGCTGCTTTTGCCCTCTGGCTGCCGAATATTCTCTTTGCCGGTATCGGAACATATTTAACCTATAAACTATGCGCATCTTAGACCGCTACATTTTAAAATCAGTTATTTCTATATTTATTTCCTGTATTTTTGTCTTTCTATTTCTGTATGTTGTCATCGACCTGCTTTCTAATTTAGATGAAATATTAAAGCACCAGGCAACTTTTACGCTCCTGGTGCGTTACTACATTACCTATCTTCCGATCATGTTTGTGCAAGTCTCTCCTTTTGCCTGCCTGTTAAGCACGGTTTACACCTTCGGAAAACTTAATCATAACAATGAAATAATTGCCATGCGTTCCAGCGGCTTAAGCATATTTGAAATCGCACGCAATGCTTTGATTTTCGGCTTCCTGATAAGCCTAGCGGTATTCTGGGTAAGCGACCGGTTCGTTCCCGTAGCCTCCGCGGAAAATCAAAAGATTAAGATTCAGATCGAGGAAGGCACAAACAAAAATAAATCCAAGAAAAACGAATCAATCACCAATCTTACCCTCTACGGTTTAAGAAACCGGCTGTTTTTTATCAGCAAGTTTTCCCCGGCCACCAAAACCATGGAGGGGATCACTATCCTGGAGCAGGATGAAAATCAGAATTTGACTAAAAAGGTTATCGCCACCAAAGGAGTTTATCAGGATGGATTATGGAAATTCTATCAAAGCATTACCTATCAATTTGACAACAACGGGCAGGTAATCGATGAGCCGAATTATCTTGAAGAAGAAATTATGAGTATCCCGGAAACCCCCGAGAATCTTTCTTCCTTAAGGCAAAAGCCGGAACAGATGAATATCCGCCAAATGCAGGATTATATCTGGATACTTTCAAAAAGCGGGGCAACTACCGTAATCCGGAATTTAAAAGTAGATCTTTACCAGCGTTTTATTTCGCCATTCACCAGCATCATTATCATACTCCTGGGCATCCCTTTTTCTTTACTCATGCGCAAACGCGCTACCGGCATGTCGGCGATCGGAGTATCGATTATGGTAGGGTTCCTCTATTATGTCCTGGATGCTATTTGCCTGGCCATCGGAAAATCCGGATTGCTGGCCCCTATTCTAGCCGCTTCACTAAGCCATATTATTATTCTAACCGGCAGCCTCTATCTTATCGCGCGATTACCTTAATCCCGCACCTTCTGTATATTCCGTTTCTAAAAATTTTATCTCTAAAGTTATTTAATAAGAAGAAGGTGCGGGATTAAGGCTTATATACACGCGGGATCCTGCTTCCTAATCCACAAACAATCTCGTAAGAGATTGTCCCGGATAACTTAGCGAGCTCTTCGGCAGTAACTTTTTGTTTACCTTGTTTCCCGATCAAAATAACCTCATCGGCGACCTGGGGCCGGAAATTTCCGACATCGACCATAATTTGATCCATACAAATCCTACCGCTGATCTTAAAACGCCTGCCGCCGATTAAAAGCCAGGCAAGATTAGAAAGATTACGCGGATAGCCATCGCCGTAGCCAATCGGTAAAGTTACAATGCGCGTTGGGCGCTTAGTGCGATAAGTTAATCCGTAACTTATCCCAACTGCCCCTCCTACCTGTTTAATAAAAACGATACGGGTTTTAAGGCTTAACACCGGTTTTAAATTCAGGCCTAAATTCTTTTTCGGATATAACCCGTAGATTACTAAACCGGGCCGCACCATAGTAAAATGGCTATTGGCATGACGGATTAATCCAATACTATTGGCAGCATGCACCAAAGGAATATGTATACCCTGCTCTTTTAAACTGCCGACCAATTTATTGAATAAATTAATTTGTTTGGAAGTGAAATTTTGGTCAACATCCGCCAGAGGAAAATGCGTAAAGATGCCCTGGATTTCGATATGCTTTAGCTTATAAATATCAGTTACCAGTTTGAAAGCTTCGCCGGGTAAAACCCCGATCCTGCCCATTCCGGTGTCTACTTTAATATGCACCGGCATCCTTTGCTTAAAAGCCGCGGCGAAACGATTAAGCGCAAACGCCATTTTATAGTCACAAACAGTCGGAGTCAGCCGGTAAGTAAAAAGCGGCCGGATAGCTTCCTTCAAAATCACCCCCAAAATTAAAATCGGCGTGCTGATGCCGGCTTTTCTTAATTTTATTCCTTCATCAATAGAAGCTACGCCTAAATAATCCAGGCCGCTGGCAACTAATCTGGAGGCTACCGGAATCAAACCATGCCCGTAAGCATCAGCCTTGACCGTAACCAATACTTTAGTTTGAGGCGACAGCAAAGATTTAACCTTTTTAAAATTATACTCCAGATTATTCAGGTTAACCTCTGCCCAGGTGGGCCGGTAACCTATTTCTTTTTGATTTGGCATTCTTTTGGGTATAAATAAATCGGTTTGATCGTTAAAGCGGAAGAAAACTGCCTGGCCCGGAGCTTGGCTTGCGCTAAATCTATAAGATGATACGCCCGGAGGCTCCAATAATCTTTGTCCAAAACTATGGCGCCTTTCATACGCGACAATAGCTGATCCTTATATAAAGCCGCAGCATCCCCCAAAATCACAGCTTTAGCCGGAAACTTCTTGGCCAATTCATCCGGACGCAAGAGTAAATAATCACTCTTGCGTTTTAAAATACCTTTTTCATATTTATAACAACTGCAATAGATCAGGCCCCGCCGGGCATCCAGCGCGGTAATGATCGGGCGGTCGAAAACATCAGCATTTCTGGCCAGGATATCCAATGTCGGAATCCCAAGCACCGGCTGGTTGGCGACCACGCTTAATCCTTTTATCGTAGCCAAACCGATACGCATCCCGGTAAAAGAACCCGGCCCTAAACCACAGGCAAAATAATCAATATCCGATATTTTTAGATCTAAAGCGCCGATTACCCGCTGAATCGTAGGAACCAATAATTTGGAAAGGCTGCGGCCGGCCTGCAGGCTGTATTCATAGAACTTACCGTCTATATACAACCCCAGACAAAGAAGTTTAGTAGTAGTATCAATTCCGAGTATCTTCACCCCGCACCTTCTTTCTATTTAATCATAAAACCATGCGACTTTCATATTGGATAACTAGAAGGTGCGGGGTTCATCCCTGCCTTCTTTTATTTATAACCATTCCCTTCTTCTTTTTAAACAATAACTATTTAGAAAATACAAGAGGCCTGAATCTTTTTTAGCAATTCTTTATACCTGGGGCCTTTAGCCGTGAATTTAAAATATCTTTGATCTTTAGCTTTAAGCACTAGCTTAATCTTTAAAAATTCCTTTGGCAAGAGGAATTTTAAACGTTCGGGCCACTCGATAACCGTTACGGCATCAGAATACAAATATTCCTGATAACCTAAAGCAAAAATATCTTGCGGGCTTTTAATACGGTAAAAATCAAAATGCTGTAAGAGAAGCTTCCCTGGATAAAGCCTCAATAAAACAAAGGTCGGACTGACCACATCATCCTTATTGATCCCTAACCCTTGAGCGATTCCTTTGGCTAAAATCGTCTTTCCCGCTCCCAACTGTCCGGATAAAAGGATAATCTCTCCGCCGGAAAGATTAGCGGCGATCCGTTTACCTAATCTTAATGTTTGATTAACCGATATAGACAATTTTTCCATCAAAAATGGCGATAACCTTTCAGCTTAAGCTTAGAATATTTATTTTTATAGTTAATTAATCTTAGACCGAATGCTTCCGGCATAATTTCCCCGATGACCTTAAAACGGTATTTCGCGTTCTTGATAATTTTACCCGCCTGATCACGGGAAGCGCAAAAAAGCAGCTCAAACTCTTCCCCCGAACAAAGCGCCTCATCCGTGCCTTGAGCCTGCTTACTTAAAGGAAGAAGGGTCTCATATAAAACCGCCCCCACCGAACTCTGTTTTAAAATATGCCCGAGATCCTGGAGCAAGCCGTCGGAAACATCAATCATGGCATTAATCTTAAAATGATTCACTAAAAATTGCGCTTCTTTTAAACGCGGCGTAAATTTCAGATGCTTGCCTTTAATTGATCCGCCGAATTCTCCAGTCACCATCAGGATATCACCGGGCTTAGCCCCCCGGCGTAAACAAAGTTTATCACAAGCCACCTCTCCCAGCATACTCACATCAATAATCAATTTATCCGAAACCGAAATATCTCCTCCGACAATATTAATATTAAATTTATTCGCCAGGCCGAATAGGCCTTTAGCTAAAAGATCTACCCGGCTAACCGGAGTATGTTTAGGCAGGCCTAAGGATACTACCGCATGTTTTGGGATTCCGCCGCAGGCAGCAATATCGCTAATCGATACCGCTAAAGCCTTCCTCCCCACTAATCTAAAATCGGCGGTTTTATAAAAATCTACCCCCTCTACGATCATGTCGCAGGTAAATAATTGATAACTGCTCCGGTTGTATTTTAAAACCGCGCAATCATCACCGCTGCCCTCAATGACCGAAGAATTAACTTTAATCATTTTCTGAAATCTTTTAATTAATCCAAATTCGCCGATATCTTTTATTTGCATTTATTTTCCTTTAAAATTTTCCTGATATTTTGTAAATACGGCGGCCGGATAATCCCCTCATCCGTAATTATGCCGCTAATCAACTGGTGCGCGGTTACATCAAAAGCCGGATTAAGTATTTTGGCTCCTTGCGGAGCGACTTTTCTTCTGAAAAGAATACTGCTTACCTCCTGGGCTTTGCGCATTTCGATCTTGATTCCGGTTTTATCTTGAAGCGCCAAATCAAAGGTAGTTTTAGGCGCAGCAACATAAAAAGGCACCTTGTGGTATTTAGCCAAAACTGCCAGATTTAAAGTACCGATCTTATTGGCGGTATCACCATTAGCAGCAATCCGGTCTGCTCCGGTAATCACCATATCGATCTGGCCATCTTGCATGAGTTTGGCGGCAGTATTATCCGGAATTAAAGTAACATCGATACCTTGTTTATGCAACTCCCATGAGGATAGCCGCCCACCCTGCAATAAAGGCCGCGTTTCTGAGGCAAAAACTTTTATCTGTTTGCCTTGCGCGCAGGCAGAATAAATAACTCCCAAGGCAGTGCCATAATCAATGGTCGCCAATATTCCGGCATTACAGATCGTTAATACCCGGTTATTATTTTTAAGCAGCTTGGCTCCGTAATCACCGAGCTTACGGCAAGCGGCCATATCCTGGCGCATAATCGACAGGGCCTCGGCTAAAATAGCCTGTTTGATCTTAGCGACAGGCCTTTCTTTATTAGCCAGGGCGGTTGCTTTTATTCTTTCAATCCCCCAGAATAAATTCCTGGCAGTCGGCCGGGAACTACCCAGGAATTTTGCTACCGTATTCAATCTCCGGCTGAATCCGGTCCAATCAGAACAAACACAACTCTTTACCCCCAGATACATTCCTAATCCGGCGGCGGCACCTAAAGCCGGAGCGCCGCGCACCCGCATGGACTTGATCGCCTGCCAAAGATCTTTCAGACAATTAAGATCAAGATAAACTACTTTCAGCGGTATTTGCGATTGATCAATAATCCTGATCTTATTATTCTTCCAGTCTATAGTGCGGATACGCATGAATTAAATAAATTCAATTAATTTAGCCAGAAGGCTCTTCTTTACGCCGATGGCGGCTTCCGGACAAGCTTCCTGACAGCAAAAGCAGGCAATACATCTTTTATAATCGAAATTAATCCCTTGTTTTTTCAGCCGGATGCATTTTTGCGGACAAACTTTAACGCAATGACCGCAACGCGTACATTTCAGGCGTAGTGAATAAGGATAATATTTAACTAACGCTTTAATTATTTTCTTAATCGGGCCGGGGATCTTACTTACCAGGGTTGAATTTTTCGGTAAAATAAACGGCCGGATATTTAATTTTTTAATGTCTTCACCGACGATCCGGATATTGCTTAGCTGGCCTTCCCCTAAATTACGTAATACCGCTTCTTTTGTCGAAAGCACCGCTCCCGGAGCAATGCCCATTATTTCGGCCATTACTGTATCCAAAGCTACGCAATCATAACCGGCAAGCAGGAGATTAAGTTGGCGGGTTTTTCCGCTGGTAGAAGGCCCGTCCCCTTCCATGGCTAATATCCCGTCAATAATCGTTAAATGCGGCCTTACCTCCTGATAAATATCGACCAGGACTTTTGAAAAATCCGCCGGCGCAAAATGACTCTTATGCAGCTCAATTTTAAAGGTACCGGAAACCAAACCGAAAAGATTTTTTATCCCTCCGGTTATTAAAGTAAACTCGTGAGTTTTAAATTTAGGCAGATTGACTAAATAATCACACTCATCCAGCCAGCTGGTAAGGGGGAATTTATTATGCATCCGGCGTTTATCAAAATTTACCAGCCTTACATCTTCATCCCGGCAAACTCCTTTTATCCCGGTAGCGGCATAGACTTCATCCGCATTTTCAATATACTGGCCCCAGACGCTCGGACCATCGCCTACGGTAATTTTACAGCCAATTTCTTTTAATATCCGGATCACCGCCCTAACCACTTCCGGATGCGTAGTAATCCCATACTCCGGGCTCTTTGACAATAAAAGATTCGGCTTAACTAATACGCTGGAATTGGGTTTAATAAACGCTTCAATCCCGCCCAAAAGCTCAAGCGATCTTCTGGTTGCCTGCAAGACTAACTCCGGATGATAACCATTACATTTAACAACTGAGATCTTTGCGCTCATTTCAGATTAAAAAATCCTTTGGCGTTACAAGTAGTTTGATCCGCTATTTTCTCAAAACTAACCCCTTTAATTTGGCTGACCTGCCGGGCTAATAATTCAATCTGAGCCGGTTCATTGCGCTGGCCGCGCGACCCTTCCGGAGACAAATAAGGAGCGTCAGTTTCCAGCATCAACCTATCCAAGGGAGTTAAATTAACCATCTCTCTTAAAAATGCGGCTTTTTTATAAGTAATATTACAGGTGTAAGAAATAAAAAATCCGTAATCCAAACAGGCTTTTAAAAAATTCTCATCTCCGGAGAAACAATGCACTACAGCCCGCAAAGGTAAAGCCGGCTTTAAAATCTGCAGGGTTTCTTCAAAAGCCTCCCGAGAATGTATTACTAGTGGTAAATCCAGCTCTTTGGCTAGATCAATCTGTTTACAAAATACCCGCTTTTGATTTTCCCGGCTGGAGAGATTCCGGTAATAATCCAGCCCCGTTTCTCCGATCGCCACTACTTTTTTTCCGGCGGCCAGCTGCCTTAACAGGCCTTCCGCGGCCAGATCAAAAGTATCCGCATCATGCGGATGCACGCCGACGCTGGCATAAACTTCCGGGTATTTGCCGGCCAGGGCTACTGCGGCGGCCGAAGACTCCAGGGTGGCGCCAATATTAATAAAATATTTTATTTCTGTATCCAAGGCGCGCCGGATAACCTGGTCACGGTCCGGATCAAAGGCGGGAAAATCTAAATGACAATGCGTATCAATCAGCATGACTACTTCTTTTTAGTTTCGATGCGCGGAAATAACGGGTTACCTTTTTTAACCTTATCTCCAACAAACTGCTCCTGGATCGATGCAGCGGTCTGGGGAATAAAAATTTCCAGTTTATCGGCTACTGCCCGGATCACATCAACTAACAGGCGGATAAATTCTTTTAAGTCTTCCTGCTTATTTTCTTTAGCTAAATTCCAAGGTTTAGTTTCTTCAACATGCTTATTGGCCATGCCGATTAATTCCCAAATTGATTCCAGCGCCAAACTAAAATTTTGTTCATCCAGGGCCGAAAAAACCCGCACTGGCAAATGCTCTATCTTTGCTAAAATTTCTGCAACCGATTTGGTACTGCCGTTTAATTTTAGATCAGGAATATTTCCGTCAAAATATTTCTCTACCATTGTCAGGGTACGATAAACTAAATTCCCCAGGTCATTGGCTAAATCGCTGTTATAACGTTTAATGATCCCTTCTTCCGAAAAGTTACCGTCCAGGCCGAAAGGAACCTCCCGCAGAAGAAAATATCGATAGGCATCCAAACCGTATTTTTCCACCATCTCAAGCGGATTAACCACGTTACCCCTGGATTTAGACATCTTATCTTCATTCAACATCCACCAGCCATGCGCAAACACTCTCTTAGGAAGCTCGATATTTAAAGCGTGCAGCATTATCGGCCAATACACTGTATGCTGCCTTAAAATATCCTTGGCCATCAAATGTAATTCAGCCGGCCACCATTTAGAAACATAATTATCCCGGGCATCGAATTCACCGACTGCGCTAATATAATTGACTAAAGCGTCAAACCAAACATAGGTCACATGCTCCGGAGCAAAAGGTAAAGGTATCCCCCAACTAAGCCTTTCTTTAGGCCGGGAAATACATAAATCATTTAATTTATTTAACTCCAGAAAGCGCAGAGTTTCTTCGTAGCGGCTGCCGGGCTTAATAAAATCCGGGTTCTCCCTAAGATAGCCTAAAAGCCAATCCTGGTATTTGGTCAATTTAAAAAAGTAGTTGGTTTCCACAATCCGCTCCACCGGCCGATGGCAATCCGGGCACAAGCCTCCTACAGCCTGGGCTTCAAGCCAGAATGTTTCACAAGGAGTGCAATATAATCCTTCATATTTACCTTCATAAATATCGCCCTTTTTAAAAATGATCTCCAAACACTTCTGCACGACTTTAACATGCCGCGGCTGTGTCGTACGGATAAAATCGTCATAAGAAACATCCAGCGATTTCCAAAGGTCCCTGAACTGCTGGCTTGTTTGATCGACAAAACTTTGGGCCGAAAGTTTGGCGGCATCGGCGGCTTTCTGGATCTTTTGGCCGTGTTCATCGGTACCGGTCAGGAACCGGACATTTTCTTTACCCAAAACCCGGCGTTTAAACCTGGTTAAAACATCCGCGGCGATAGTGGTATAAGAATGCCCGATATGCGGAGAAGCATTCACATAATAAATAGGCGTCGTAATATAGAATTTATTTGACATGTTCTTTTTCCTTATAGCTTACCTCGATATAACCGCCTTCATCCAGCTGCACGCCGACCAGGCGTTTAAAAACATTTACATTCATTACTTTACCCTTGCCTTCAGGGGTACTTAAATGTTCACCCTCGCGCGGCAATCCTTTAGAAAGCAGCTTATAAGTTTCATATTCATAAGATAAACAACACATTAACCTGCCGCATAATCCGGAAATTTTAGGAGGATTAAGCGGCAGCCCCTCTTCTTTAGCCATCTTGATGGTTACCGGCTCAAAATCTTTTAAGAATTTTTTACAGCAAAGCTCACGTCCGCAGGAACCGTACCCGCCGAAAAGCCGGGCTTCATCCCTGACTCCGATCTGCCTTAATTCAATGCGAGCTTTAAATACTTTAGCTAAATCTTTAACCAGGTCACGGAAATCCACCCGGCCGTCAGAAGTAAAATAAAACAGGATCTTGGAGCGGTCGAAAGAATACTCCGCTTTTACCAATTTCATATCCAGCTTGTGCTCAAAGATCTTCTTTTCACAGGCGTTAAACGCTTCTTTGGCGCGAATAGCATTATCCGCAACCTGCTTAAGGTCGCTTTCCTTGGCCAGGCGGATTATTTTTTTAGGCAGCTCTTTAGGCATATCTTCATGCCCGCAATGCGCTTTACAATTAGGGATTACGCAGCCGCAATCCAGGCCTCGGTCATGTTCAACAATCACATAATCGCCGACTTTTAAGTTTAAATTACCCGCCTGATAAAATTGAACAATACCGGAATTATTAAGTTGAACCAGGATCATACCTTCCATAGTTGCGCCCCCAAATTATGCAAAAGCAATTTACTGTTAATATTCTTTTCCAGATACAAAGAGCTTTCTGAAAGCGCCAGCATAATATCATCCAGCTGCTTAAAAGAAAACTTGGGTATTAGCTTTAGTAAATCGCTATGCCGGTCTAAATGAATTGTCTCTTTTTCGCTTGCTCCGCATTTCAATAAATAGATATCCCGAAACCAGGAAGCCAGAATATTCAAGCTTACCTGCAATTGTTCTTTATTCTGGCTCATGATACTCCGATCCAAAGGTTTTGCCGAAAGGATAAAAGCATCGAAGAGCTTATTCTTTTCCTGCAACAAAGGAGTATCCTTTAATTTTAAAGCCAAACCTAAACGGCCTTCTGCGTAATAAGCCAAAAAATGCGCCGAAGTCCTATCTAAAGCGTATTGCTTTACTAAAATTTCTTCTAACTCAGACCTGACCAAAGGCGGAAATTTTATGACCTTACAGCGGGAAAGCACGGTTTTAATGATATTTTGAGGCTTATGGGTAATTAAAATAATCAGCACATCTTTAGGCGGCTCTTCTAACACTTTAAGTAAAGAATTAGCCGCTTCAATATTTAATTTATGCGCATTATCGATAATAAAAACTTTAGCCCTGCCTTCATACGGGCGAAAATTTGCCTGCCTTAGGATCTGGCGGATATCCTCGATTTTAATCTGGGACTGTTCATTTTGAATTATATGCAGATCAGGATGCTGCTCTTTCTGGATCTTTAAACATGAACCGCAATTTTCACACGGCCAATCGCCTTGGCCGGTGCAATTAAGATATTGCGCGATAATTTTAGCCACCATCTTCTTTCCGATCCCTTCCGGGCCGCTGAAGATATATGCTCCGGAAAAACGGTTATTAGCTAAATGCGCTTTAACAATGCTTAACGCGCGGTCATGTCCTAAAACTTCATTAAAACGCATTGAGAACGATCTCCCGGATTTTATTCTGTGTATCCAGTTTATCCGCTAAAACTTTTACGACTTTAATCCTGCCCGGCTCTTGTTCGGCCAGCGTCAGATACCCCTGGCGGACCTTTTCATGGTAACTTAAACTACGCTGTTCAATGCGGTCCGGGCAATTATTACGGCACTCTAGCCCCTTTTCAAGCGGTAAGTCTAAAAAAATAGTCAAATCCGGTTGTATACTTTGAGTAGCAAAATCACCGATAACTTTAATTAACTTTATATCTACACCCAACCCAAACCCCTGGTAAGCGACAGTTGAATCGAGAAACCGGTCGCAAACCACTGTCTTACCCTCTTCCAGGGCCGGCTTAATTATCTCATCAACAACCTGGGCCCGGGCAGCCATATAAAGTAAAGTTTCAGCCGGAGCCGATATCTTATTTTTAGGATCCAGCAGGATTGTCCTGATATTTTCACTTAACTTTACCCCGCCGGGCTCACGCAAATAAATCACCTTATGCCCTTTACTTTTAAGATAAGTAAACAGCATCTCAGACTGCGTGCTTTTGCCGCAGCCCTCGGAGCCTTCAAATGTGATGAATTTGCCTTTCATAATTTTCTTCGCCAAGTTGTGCCATCTTTAGTATCTTCTAGAATTATACCTTTGGACTCTAATTCTTTTCTAACCTGATCAGCCTCAGTAAATTTCTTTTCTCCCTTTAAAACCTTCCTTGCGGAAATCTTAAACTCTATGTCATCATCAGAAATTTCTTTAGGGACATCAATAATAAAATCCAAGCCTAAAATTTCTGCCATTTCTTTAATTACTGAAAATGCGTAATTTAATTTTTCTGCCTTATGGACATCCTTACTATCAAACTCTATATTACAAAGTTTTACCATTTCAAAAAGCACAGAAAGAGCCCGGGGAGTATTAAAATCATCATCCATGTATTCATCAAATCTTATTTTAAACTGCTGGATGGCTCCGCTGCCGCCTCCGCTAATCTTCTGTCGAGAGCCGTATTCCTTATCTAACCTATGCATTAAGTTTATAATCCCGGCGTAGGCGCTTTTGGCTTCTTCGACCTTTTCCTCTGTATAATCTACGGGGTGGGAATAATGCGTAGAAAGAAATAACAGTTTCAATAAATCAGAATATTTGTGTTTATTAATAAAATCTTTTACCGTTATAAAATTCCCTAAAGACTTGGACATCTTCTGGCCATTAATGGTCAGTAAACCGTGATGTATCCAGTAATGGGCAAATTTTTTACCGGCGCCCTCAGACTGAGCGATTTCATTTTCATGGTGCGGGAAAATAAGGTCAATTCCTCCCCCGTGAATATCAAATTCATCCCCTAAAATATCCGAACTCATTACCGAACACTCTATATGCCAGCCCGGACGGCCAAGCCCCCAAGGGCTATCCCAAGCCGGCTCTCCGGGCTTAGCGGATTTCCATAACGCGAAATCCAGCGGATCTTTCTTTTTTTCACCGAGCGCGATCCTTGCTCCGGATTCCATTTTTTCTATCGCCTGGTTAGACAACTTGCCATAGCCTTTGGCTTTTTTGATATCAAAATACACATCGCCTTCGGAAACATAGGCGCAGCCCTTATCAATCAATTGCTGGATAAATTTCTGCATTAAAGGTTTATCCGGGCATACATATTCGGTAGCCTTAGGCTCAACATCCGGATCAAGAATGCCTAAGCTTTTCATATCTTCATGGTAGAGATCAAGATATTTGGCAGAAACTTTGCTCACGGCAGAATTCAGATCTTCTCCCGCATATTCTTTTTTCGCTTTATCAATAATTTTATCATCAACATCCGTCACATTTCTGACAAACTTAACTTTATAGTCCCGGTATTCTAAATACCTTCTGACTACATCAAATATGTAAGCGCTGCGGGCGTGGCCGATATGCGGCGCATCATAAACCGTCGGGCCGCAGACATACATTTTAACCTCTTTGCCTTTAGGGTCCAGAGGAATAAATTCTTCTTTTTCTCTTTTGAGGGAATTATATATAAAGATAGGCATGATGGTTAAATCCGAAATCTAAGTTAGCTATAAGCGATAAGCCGTAAGTTTTAAGCTTAAAGCTTACGGCTTACAACTTACCGCTGATTAATTTTTCTCTAAATTCTTAATTCTATCCTGCAGTTCTTCAATCGTCTGCATAATCGGGTCCAGTATCCGCGCATGGTCCAGGTCGGTGTCCATTTTTTTGCCATCCTGTTTAGTAATTCTACCGGGAATACCGACCACTGTGGAATTCGGCGGTACATCTTTGACCACTACCGCGTTTGCTCCGATATAGGAATTATCTCCGATTACAATATTGCCTAAAACTTTGGCTCCGGCGCCGATCACCACATTATTACCGATCGTCGGATGGCGCTTACCACCGACGATCCCGGTACCGCCTAAAGTCGAGCCCTGATAAAGCAAAACATCATTTCCAATAATCGTCGTCTCTCCGATCACCACCCCTAGCCCATGATCGATAAAAAAACGCTTGCCGATTCGAGCTCCCGGATGGATCTCGATACCGGTAGAAAACCTGGCAATTTGAGATAACAGGCGCGCTAAAAAAAATAACCTTATGCTATAGAAAGCATGCGCAATACGATAATAAATTAAAGCGTGCAAGCCAGGGTAAAGTAAAATTACCTCCAGAAAACTCTTGGCTGCCGGATCTCTTTTCTGCGCCGCCCGGATATCCGCATAAAAGAATACGGAAATAAGTATCAGCTTAATTAGAAATATCGTTAATAATATAATAAAAATGCAGATAAGATAAGCCATCTCACTCTCCCTTAATTAATGACGCTGTAACATAGCAGGCAATTGCTTCGCAACGGCCCAGCTCCCCTAACCCTTCATTAGTCTTGGCTTTGATATTTAAAAGATCCCGCCGGATCCCTAAAAGTTCACAGATATTTTCCCGCATTTGTTTTTTATAAAGCAGCAATTTGGGCTCCTGGGCAATAATAATTACATCCAGGTTATTGATTTTATATCCGCTATCATCTAAAAATTCCTTAACCATGGTTAACAGCTGGCTGCTGGCAATATCTTTATATTTAGGATCCGTATCCGGGAAATGTTCGCCGATATCACCGAAAGCTAAAGCGCCTAATATCGCATCGCAAAGCGCATGGATGAGCGCATCCCCGTCGGAATGCCCCAGCAGGCCTTTAGAATAAGGAATCTCCACTGCCCCTAAAAGCAGCTTTCTTCCTTCAACCAGGCGGTGGATATCATAACCTATACCAATTTTATACCGCATTTTTTAACCTTTCAGCAATTAATCCGGCCAACAGCAGATCTTCAGCCGTAGTAATCTTGATATTTTCATACTTACCCCTGACCAGCTCAACTGGCCTGCCCAATTTTTCGATCAAAGCCGCATCATCAGTAACACAGCTACCGGCATACTTTTCATAGGCCCGCCAAATTAATTCTTTTTTGAAAACCTGCGGAGTCTGAATTTCCCAAAGTTTTTCCCGGTCTAAAGTTTTCTGAACGATATTATTCTTTTGCGATAATTTTATCGTTGCTTTTGGTTGCACAGCCACAACGGCTGAGCCGGTTTTTTTAGCCGCCGAAACGACTGAAGATATCATTGCCTTATCGATGAACGGCCGGGCGGCATCATGGATCAACACCCAAGCGCTGTTTACGCTGACCGCTTTTAACCCCCGATAGACTGAATCCTGCCGCCGCTTCCCACCGAGCACCAAAGGCTTAACTTTTTTAAAAGAGCAATTATTAAGCAGGCGTTTGATCGCCGGGCGGTTCTGAGCATTGACTACCACGATAATCTCGCTAATCGCCGGATGTTTGTCTAAAACACTCAAAGAATAATTAATTACCGGCAATTTACCGATTTTAACCAAAGGTTTGGAGACGACAGATTTTAATCGCCTGCCGCTTCCGGCAGCCACAATAATCGCGCTAAGCATTATTTTTCAACTTTGGTAAAGATCATCCGGCCGGCCTGGGTTTGCAAAACTGAAGTGACCGCTACCTTAACATCCTGGCCGATTAAACGCCGGGCATCTTCCACTACCACCATCGTACCGTCATCCAGATAGCCTACCGCCTGGTTATGCTCCTTGCCTTCTTTAATCAACTTGATATTCATCTCTTCCCCGGGGAAAACCACCGGTTTAAGGGCATTGGCCAACTCATTAATATTCAATACTTTAATCCCCTGAATGCTGGCTACGCGATTTAAATTAAAATCTACGGTCAGGATTTTAGCTTCCAGCAACTTAGCTAACAAAACTAATTTCGCATCTACTTCTGAGGTCTCCGTGAAATCCTGTTCATGAATAGCAATATCCATCCCCGGTTCGTTTTGAATAGTATTCAAAATCTCCAAACCCCGTCTGCCGCGTTGCCGTTTGATCGGATCGGTAGAATCCGCGATCTGCTGCAATTCTCTAAGCACAAATTTAGGGATAACTACTTTTCCGCCTAAAAAACGCGTTTTACAGATATCCACGATCCTTCCGTCAATAATTACGCTGGTATCCAGGAGAATGACATCCTGCGATTGATCCTGCCGGCGCAAGCGCACATAAGGAATAATAATATTAAATTCATCTTTTCCGCGCAAAGCCATTACCATGCCCAAATAACAAAAGATCAAAGTTAATCCCACCCGGATCCGGGAAAGCGTACCGGCATCCACTGGAGCCAGGCTAAAAGCATCTCCGACTAACTTAGCCATGATCAAACCTAAAATTAAGCCGAATACCGCGCTGGATAAACCGCTGACTGAAACTTTACGCAAGCCTACTTCAATAAAAATCATTATCATCGCTGCCAACGCACCGATCATTATACCCGCCAGACCGTTACCTCCGACTACCGTTGCCTGATAGCCGATAAACATGCTGCCAAAAATAAACAAAAGCCGTGCTAATAATAAATTCATCTGTTTGCCTCCTTGTGTACGTACACAACACCGACGCAATTCCAACTAGCGTCGGGTGCAATGGCATATCCACGCGCCCATATTAAGGGACACCAGCGCTATTCTCCGTTACCCAACAGACACCCACGCAATTCAACTTAACGCGGCTTAACCATAAACGCCAGGTAACTTCTTAACCAGAAATGCCTTGCTGCTTGATTGATGATTTTAGAATAATATCTAAGGCTTCTTTTAAAGTCGAAACGGCGATAATCTCCATATCCGATTTTTTTAATTTAAGGTTCTTAATGCTGTTTTTGGGCAGAATACAATGCTGGAAGCCCAACTTCTCGGCTTCATTGATCCGCGTAAGCACCTGCGAAATGCTTCTGATTTCTCCGCTTAATCCTACTTCTCCCAAAACTACCGCTTTAGGCAGCACTTCCTGATCGCGAAAACTGGAAGCAATCACCGCGCAGACCGCCAGATCCGCCGCCGGATCTTCAATCTTAATCCCGCCGGTAACATTAATAAATATATCTTCAGCCTCCAAAGCCAAACCCATGCGTTTTTCCAGAACCGCAACCAATAAAGATAACCGGTTAAAATCAAAACCTTGCGCGCGGCGGCGCGCATAACCAAAACTGCTTCTGGAAACTAAAGATTGGATCTCAACCAATAAAGGCCGGGAACCTTCCAGGATGGAAGTAACAATAGTGCCGGAAACATTAGACGGCCGCTCAGAAAGAAAGATCTCGGAAGGATTTTTTACTTCCAGTAACCCCTCCGGAGCCATTTCAAATACCCCGATCTCATTAGTCGAGCCAAACCGGTTCTTTACCGCGCGCAATATTCTGTAGATCGCAAAACGGTCGCCTTCAAAATAAAGCACGGTGTCTACGATATGCTCTAAAACGCGCGGGCCAGCCAGCGTGCCTTCTTTGGTTACATGGCCGATAATAAAAATTGAAGTTCCGGTAGTTTTAGCTAATTGCGTAAGGCTGGCGGCGCATTCCCTGACCTGGCTTACGCTGCCCGGAGAGGAACTGATCATTGGATCAAAAACCACCTGGATAGAATCAATCACCACAACCTGAGGTTTTAATTTTTTTATATATTCAATGATTAAAGAAAGATCTGTTTGATTGACGATATACAGGTTATCGGTTCCGGATTCACCTAAACGTTTTGCGCGTAACTTAGTCTGGGCTACCGATTCTTCACCGCTGACATAAAGCACTCCGATCCCCTGCTTAGTCAGGTGATTGGAAACCTGCAGAGAGATAGTAGATTTTCCTACCCCGGGATCTCCGCCGATCAAAATTACGGATCCGCGGACAATCCCTCCGCCTAAAACCCGGTCCAGCTCAACAATATTAGTCTTTAGCCTGTCTTCATCCCTGGCCACCACATCTTTCAAAAGCACCGGTCCGTCTTTATATAAACTCACCCGCTCTTTGCTGTTTGAAGAAACCGGAGCATAGTCTTCTTCACTGAAAGTATTCCAGTTGTTACAATCCGGGCACCGCCCCAGCCATTTAGGCGATTGATAACCGCAAGCCGAACAGCTAAAAATGGTTTTAGTCTTCACCATGCGCCTTCTCTCTATTCATTAATTCTAAACCCTGCGCCTTCTGATGTTTAATTAAAAGAAGGTGCGGGGTTAATTATTTTTTTTCTTTAGTCTTAATTAATAACTTCCAGGGATTTTTACGCACATCCGTAACTAAGGCTTCTAATTCATTATAAATTTTTTCATCATAAAGCAGCCGGCCTAGCGTGCCTTCTTTATTTACGATTTTAGCGA
This sequence comes from Candidatus Omnitrophota bacterium, assembly GCA_035402765.1. Taxonomy (GTDB): domain Bacteria; phylum Omnitrophota; class Gorgyraeia; order Gygaellales; family Profunditerraquicolaceae; genus UBA6249. Next base: position 42,877 of record DAONDX010000009.1, on the reverse strand, counting down.
TTCCGTTATCTAAATTCCCCATAATCGCTTCGGCTTTACTAAATAACTCATGTGTAGGCACAGGATCAATCCCGGCTAAATCCTGATTCGCCTTAAGGATATGAGCGGAATCTTTACCCGGCATCACCTCTACGTATTTCTCCCCCAACAACCCCAAAGTATTTATCCAGACCGTAGAATCAACCGGGATCTTAACCGTATCCCTGATCCAAACTTCCAGACGCACATCCGAATGGTCTTTATCCGGGTTAAACTGCAGATTGATGTTTTTGACTACCCCCACATCCACACCGGCAAAACGCACAGGCGCTCCGATCCTCACCCCGTTGGCAAAATTAAAAATCAAATTAACCTTATAACCCGAACTCCAGGTTTTAAATCCGCCGATGGATAACACAAAAATAACTAAAACGATAAGACCGATAAAAACAAAAGTGCCTACCTTAAGCTCTAATTTAGTTTTACCAAAAATCATTTAAACCTCCGCTTATTTAAAAGTATCGACAATTTCAGTAATCGGACCCTTAGAAAGCCCGTTAATAAACTGGTGTACCACCGGATCCTGAGTCTTCTGAATCTCATCAGGAGCGCCTTCTAAAATTATTTTTCCTTTATACATCATCGCAATCTTATCGGCAATATGATAAGCGCTTTTCATATCGTGAGTAACGACTACTGAAGTAACCTGCAATTTATCATGCAAGGAACGGATCAATTCATTAATACTATCACCGGTGATCGGATCAACTCCGGTGGTCGGCTCATCATAAAGAATAATTTCCGGGCGGATACAGATTGCCCTGGCCAAAGCCACGCGCTTCTTCATCCCCCCGCTTAACTCTGAGGGCATAAGATTACCGATACCGCCTAAACCAACCAAAGACAAAGATTCCTCTACCCGGCCTAAAATTTCTTTACGGTTTAAGTGCGTATGCTCCAGCAGCGAAAACCCGACATTTTCCGTCACATCCATTGAATCAAAAAGCGCCCCGCCCTGAAAAACCATGCTGATTTTTGAACGTAAAGCCACCAGCTCCAGTTCCTGTAGCTTACCCACTTCTTTACCTTCAACTAAAACCCGGCCCGCATCCGGTTTCAATAATCCTACGATAGTCTTAAGTAAAACGGATTTACCGCAACCGGATCTGCCGATAATTACACAGGTTTGACCGGTGGCAACATCCAGGCTTAATCCATCCAGAACCAGATTGTTATTAAACTTTTTACTTAAATTCTGTATTTCGATCATTTTTAAGGAAAGATAAAATAAAATAGCGCGGTAATAATACAATCCGCGGCCAAAATCATCAAAAAGCTAAAAACTACCGAACGGGTAGTCGCCCGGCCTACCCCCACCGCTCCGCCTTCAACGTTAAAGCCTTCATAACAACTGACCAGGGCGATTACCATCCCGAAAATCCAGGCCTTAAATAATCCGGTAAATAGATCTTTATGCAGCAGGGCGGAAAAAGTCATATTCCGATACATGCTGCTGGTAATTCCTAATTTAAAAACACAGATAAGATAGCTGCCCGCGATCCCGACAAGATTGGCATATAAAGTCAACAAAGGAAGCATGAACCCTAACGCTACAAAACGCGGCACTACTAAATATTTTACCGGGTTAGTCGCTAAAGTTTCCAAAGCGTCGATTTGCTCGGTGACCTGCATTGACCCCAGTTCTGCGGTGTTGGCCGCGCCGACTCTTCCGGCAACAATCAAAGCCGTAATTACCGGGCCCAGTTCCCGCACAATCGCCAAAGCCACTAGACTGGCAATATACATCTCCGAACCGATGCGTTGCATAAAATAACCGAACTGCAAAGCGAAAATAAAACCGATAAACAAAGCGACAACCGAAACAATCGGCAGGCTGTCATAACCGGCTTTTTTAGACTGCTCAATGATATGGTCATATTTATACGGAGGTTTAAAAGTCTGATACGCCGTCTGGCCGGTTAAGCTGGCTAAACCGCCTAAGAAGTACATAAAAGAAAGTACTTTACGCCCCAAATCCATGAAAAATAGATTAAACATTATTCAAAAATAAGCTCTTCATTTTTACGCGTTACTTTAATCAAAGAGCCCTCCTTAAATTTCTTGGAAATAATCTCATTAGCCAGGGAATCTTCCAGGTACCTTTGAATCGTTCTTTTTAAAGGCCGGGCGCCAAATACCGGATCAAATCCTTTTTCAATTAAAAGATCTTTGGCCTCCTGACTGACCTCCAAACTTATTTTTTGTTCCTTTAGGCGCTGAATAACATAACCGATTTCAATATCGATGATCTTAGTCAGATCCTCGCGGATCAACTGCCTAAAAACAATAATATCATCGATACGGTTTAAAAATTCAGGCTTAAAAGCATGTTTAACAGATTCCAGGAGTTTCTCTTTCATATCCTGGTAAGTGCCCTCTTCTTTTTGCGACTTAAAACCCAGCGAGCCGGTCTTACGGATAAGTTCAGCACCGACATTCGAAGTCATAATAATAATCGTATTTTTAAAGTTTACCTTCCGGCCGAAACTGTCGGTAAGGCGGCCTTCTTCAAAAACCTGAAGCAACAAACTAAAAACATCCGGGTGAGCTTTTTCAATCTCATCCAAAAGTATAACCGCATAAGGCCTGCGGCGTACACGTTCTGTAAGCTGTCCGCCCTCTTCGTATCCTACATACCCCGGAGGGGCACCGATCAAACGTGAAACATTAAATTTTTCCATATATTCCGACATATCCAACTGCAGCAACGCATCCTGATCGCCGAACATAAATTCCGCTAAAGCGCGGGCCAGGAGAGTTTTACCAACCCCGGTAGGACCTAGGAAGATAAATGAACCTATCGGCCGCTTAGGATCTTTAATCCCGGCCCGTGAACGCCTCACCGCGTGAGCAATGGCTTCGATTGCTTCATTTTGGCCCACCACGCGCTTATGCAGTTCCTCTTCGATCTTAAGCAGCTTCTCGCTTTCTTTTTCCTCTAATCTGAAAACGGGAATCCCGGTCCATTGCGCTAAAATTTTGGCAATATCCTCGGCGGTTACCTCCGGGCGCATTTTATCTTTAGCCTGGCTCCATTCTTTATTTAACCGTTCCAACTCCTGGCGGGAGGAACGTTCCTGATCCCGCAGGGAAGCCGCTTTTTCAAAATCCTGGCTTTTAATATAAGCTTCTTTTTCTTTTCTTAATGATTCGACATTAGCTTCGATCCTCTTAATATTGTCCGGAACAATCAAAACATTTAAACGCGCGCGGGATCCGGCTTCATCAATCAGGTCGATCGCTTTATCGGGCATAAACCTTCCTGTAATATAACGATCACTCAATACCGCGGCAGCCTCCAGAGCTTCATCCTTAAAAGTAACCCGGTGGTGCGCTTCGTATTTATCGCGCAGGCCTTTTAAGATCTCAACCGTCTGCTCTACCGTCGGCGGTTCGACCATAATCGTCTGAAAACGGCGCTCTAAAGCCGCGTCCTTCTCGATGTATTTACGGTATTCATTGATGGTCGTGGCCCCGATACATTGCATCTCTCCGCGGGAAAGCGCCGGCTTCATAATATTAGAAGCATCGATCGCCCCTTCGGCCGCGCCTGCCCCCACTAAGGTATGCAATTCATCGATAAAGATAATTACATCCTGGGAACGTTTAATCTCCTCCATAATCGCTTTAATTCTTTCCTCAAACTGTCCGCGGTATTTAGTACCGGCGACCATTAAAGCCAGGTCCAAAACTACAATCCGCTTGCCTCTTAAAACCTCCGGGATATTCCCCAGGATAATTAGCTGCGCCAAACCTTCCACGATCGCAGTTTTTCCTACCCCCGCTTCACCTAACAGTACCGGGTTATTTTTAGTCCGGCGGCTTAAGATCTGAACGACCCGTTCAATTTCCTGCGAACGGTCAATTACCGGATCCAATTTATTTTCACGGGCCAAAGCCGTAAGATCCCGCCCGAAAGCATCCAGGGCCGGAGTCTTAGATTTTGATGCGGAGGCCCCTTGCGGGCTCATCCCCGGTAAAGCCGAACCCAAAAGGCTCATCACTTCATTTCGCACAGAATTTAAATCCATGCCTAAATTTAATAAAACCTGCGAAGCGATCCCCTCGCCTTCCCGGATTAAACCCAGTAAAAGATGTTCCGTACCGATATAATTATGCCCCAAAGAACGGGCTTCTTCGGCGGCAAGCTCTAAAGCTTTTTTAGCCCGCGGAGTAAAAGGAATATCCCCGATAATTTGAGTAGTCGGACCGGGTTGGACCAGCTTTTCAATCTCCAGGCGGATATTTTCAAGTGAAACCTCCAGCTTTTGCAATACCGCCGCCGCTACTCCTTCCCCTTCGCGGATTAATCCCAAAAGGATATGCTCAGTACCGATGTAATCGTGATTAAAACGCCGGGCCTCTTCCTTAGCTAAAATGATTACTTTTCTTGCTCTTTCCGTAAAACGATTAAACATGGTTGATCTCCTAAATGAGCGGATCGCTTGCAACATCAAATGATGATGCCAGCGATAGCTCCGGCAAACCGGAGCCTCCGCGAATTTATCCTGAACCTACGATAAAATTCCAGAGAATTTTTCGAGTGCCTAGGTACAGGATCATTATAATAAATTTAGCTTCTTCCTTATTAATTCCGCCCTTTTTAAATCCCTCTGGTCGCTGGAAAGCTTGACATTCTCCAGCTTCTGCAAATGTGCCGGTTGCGTAATAATAAAAAGTTCATTGATCGTGCGCCGGTCAATATCTTTAATCATGCCCAAATCGCTTCCTAGCCTGACCATTGATAATAATTCAATCGTCTCCTGGCTGGTGATGATGCGGGCGCTTTTTAAAATGCCCAGTGAACGGCCGACTCTATCCTCCAGGATCTCTTTGCTTTTAGCCAGCATAATCTCCCTGGCCTGCGTCTCCTGCTCGATAATCTGACGGATCAAACCGTTAATATTCTCAATAATCTCATTCTCGCTATGGCCTAAAGAAACCTGGTTAGAGATCTGAAAAAAATTACCGCTGGCTTGCGTGCCTTCGCCATAAAGCCCGCGGGTAGTAAAACTCAATTTGGCAATCGCCGCTAACACCCGCTCGATCTGCCGGCTCATTACTAATGCCGGCAAATGTAACATCACTGAGCCGCGCATACCCGTACCGGTATTGGTCGGGCAGGCGGTAAGATAACCGAAATCATCCAAATACGCATAATCCAAAAGCTTGGCTAAAGCATCATCAATACCGTTAATAATCTCCCAGGCCTCGAAAAGATTAAAACCCGACTGCATCAGCTGAATACGCAGATGGTCTTCTTCGTTGATCATCACGGAAATATTTTCTTCATCATTAATCAGCACCGCTTTTTGTTCTGTCTTTTGCGTATGCTCAATCGACATCAGATGCCTTTCAACGAGCAGCTGTTTATCAATACTGTCTAAACTGGCCAAAACAAAAAGCGTGGAGCTCTTAAGCGCGTCTACTTTTTCCATCGCCTGGCTGGTTTTATCCAACACCGCGTTTAACTGCGGCTTGGATGCCCAATGCGGAAAAGGAAATTTATTCAGGTTCCTGGCCAGACGTATTCTGCTGGAGATCACCACGTCCGAATTCGGCCCGGTGCCCTTTAACCATTCACTGGTATGATTAATTAAATCGTTAATCTGCATCTGATTAGCTTTCTTTTTCCTGTTTAGCTTCCAACTCTTTGATCTGGTCGCGCAGACGCGCTGCTTCTTCAAAAGCTTCTTCGGAAATCGCCTTTTGCAGCTGATTCTTTAATTCCGGTAAACCGGATTTCTTTTTATAAACCCTGGCGGAAGTTTTAATTTTGGCCGGGTTCTTGCCAATATGCTGGTTGGAACCGTGTATACGTTTTAACAAAGGAGCCAGGTATTTACGAAAAGTATTGTAGCAATCACCGCAACCCAGACGCCCGATTTTCTTAAAGTCAGCATAGGTTAAACCGCAACTAGGGCACTTAACAGTAACCACCTCTTCCTCTTTGCTGGAAGGCTTCTCAAAATCCGCCATCCCCGCCAGCAAATCACTTAAGCCAAACTGCTGCTCCATCGCCGCGCTCTTATTCCTGGCGCAATCTTCGCACAGATGCAGCTCATTCATTTGCTCATCAATAATTTCGGTCAAATGCACGGTGGCCGGATTTTTACCGCAGATATCACATAACATCTTAATATTTAACTCCATCCTTAACGGTCAGTTCTTTAAATTTCTTCATCAGAGCATAGGTCAGCTTACCCGGTTTACCTGAACCGATAATCCGCCCGTCAACTTTAACCACGGGAATAAGCTCGGCGGCGGTTCCGGTAAGGAAACATTCGTCGGAAATATAAACCTCGTGGCGCGTAATCACATGCTCATGCGCCGGGATCTTATTCTGATGGGCAATTTCCAAAATAGCATCCCGGGTAATCCCGCGTAAAGTCCCCATGCACTGCGGAGGGGTATAAAGCTGGCCGTTTTTTACCACAAAGATATTATCTCCGGTACACTCCGCCACATACCCTAAAGAATCCAGCATGATTGCTTCATCGCAACCGGCGTTGGCGGCTTCCATCTTAGCCATGATATTATTTAAATAATTCAAAGACTTGATCTGAGGATTGAGCGCCTCCGGCAGATTACGCACCGTCGGCACGGTAACAATTGCCAAACCCTCACGATAAAGTTTTTCCGGATACAAAGCAATTTTATCGGCAATCACAATGATTGTCGGCCCCTGATTACATTTACGCGGATCAAGGCCCAGATCACCTACGCCGCGGGAAACCACCAGGCGGATATAAGCATTTTCCAATTTGTTAGCCTTAAGCGTATCCACGACCGCCTTGATTAACTGCTCTTTGCTCAAAGGGATCTTTAACATAATACTCTGAGCAGACTCAAGGAGCCGGTCAATATGCTCGCTTAATTTAAACACACGGCAATTATAAGAACGGATGCCCTCAAAAACTCCGTCACCGTAAAGCAGTCCGTGGTCAAACACGGAAACTTTAGCATTTTCTTTATCATAAAATTTTCCATTGATGTAAATTTTCATTTTTTTCCTCCTTGAGCACTTAAAGTTTTTATCTAGCGAAATCCTGCGTAGCCGAAGGCGAAGCAGGACCTAAAGCATTTTAAAATTAATTTAAAATAACCCCGTCTTTTAAATGCATGACCCTTCCGGCGCCGCAAGCGATATCCGGATCATGAGTGACCATAACAATCGTGATCTTCTGGCTCTGATTAAGCCGGGATAGAAGCCTTAAAATATTTTTTCCGTTTTCCGAATCTAAATTACCCGTAGGTTCATCGCAAAGTAAAAGCTTCGGATGATTAATTAACGCCCGGGCAAGAGCTACTCTCTGCTGCTCACCTCCGGACAAAGCCCCTGGCCGGTGTTTAAGCCTGGCGGACAGCCCTAATTCCTCCAAAAGCTCAAGCGCGCTGCCTAAAAATTTTTTTCTTTCCCACCAGGATTTTAAAATTCCCGGGAGCAAAACATTCTCCAGAGCGTTTAATTCCGGCAAAAGGTGAAAAAATTGAAAAACAAAACCGACTTCTTTATTGCGAAAAACAGAACGCCTATTTTCGTCTATCGCATAAATATCCATACCCCGGAAATAAACCTTGCCCCGGGTAGGGCTATCCAACCCGCCCAGAATATGTAAAAGTGTCGACTTCCCGGCCCCGCTGGGCCCCTGGATTACTAAAAACTCGCCTGCGGAAACCGTAAAATTTATATCTTTGAGCACTTCCAGATCATTTGCATTATCCCGGTAACTTTTACAAATTGAATTAACTTTGATTATCTCTTCATTCATGCCTGACCGCCTCGCTGGGGATTATCCGGCTGGCGTAATATGCCGGATAAATACTCGCCCCTAAAGTTATCAGTAAGGCGGAAATTATGATCACGCTTACATCGCTGACGTTAATATTAACCGGAATCCGGTCGAAATAATAAATATCTTTGGGGATCAGGCTCCTGCCGATAATTTTAGATATGATCTCCACTACTTTATCTAATGAAAGCGCCAGGGAAATTCCAGCCAAAAGCCCCGCCAGAATACCGGTAACCCCGATCGCCATACCTTGAAAAATAAAAATTTGCAGAATGCTCTTAGTTCTGGCGCCTACCGAGCGCAAGATGCCGATGTCCTTAACCCGGCTCATCACCGACATAATTAAAGTACTCACAATGCCGAATGCCGCCACAACCGTAGTCATCGTCACCACGATAAACATGACGATTTTCTCAAGTTTCAAAGCTTCAATAAAATTTTTATTCGCATCGATCCAGGTACGCACCTGGTAAGGGCCAAAACCGGTTAAGTCCCGGTAGATATCTTCTTTGATATTATCAACTTTATAAACATCCGGGACAGAAACAGCAATCCCGCTTATCATTCCGGACATTTTATAAAAATCCTGCGCTCCTTTAATGCTGGTTAACACTAAACTGGAATCGTAAAGGTACATCCCGCTATTAAAAATTCCCTGAATATAGAAATCAGTTTTATCTAAAGTTACCGGGGAGATCAAACTCAAAGTATCCCCCACCCCCATCCCCAGGCGTAAAGCCAGCTCGCTGCCTAAAGCCGCTTGATTACCTGCTAGCGCGTAGCTGCCGGTTTTTAAATATTCATTAAATTTGGATGTCTCTGCTTGCGACTGGGGGTCAATCCCGCGAACCGCCACCCCAAAAAAAGACTTACCCGCCTTCACCAAAGCCTGGCCGTCAATAAAAGGCGAAACGCCTTTAACGTAAGGAAAAGTTTTTAATTTAGCGATTACTTCGGATGAATTTCTTGTCCCGCTGTAAAACTCCAGCGCTAGATGAGCATTCGTGCCCACCATTTTCTCCTCGAGGAACCGGTCAAATCCACTCATGACTGAAATTACCACGATCAGCACCATCACTCCGATCGCGATTCCGATTATGGAAATCAACGCGGTAATCGAGATAATCTTCTCTTTTTTCCCGGCGCGCAGATATCTCTGGCTAAGCCATAATTCTGAAAACATGTCAGGTTTTTTCTTCTTCTTGCGTACGCAAAAGAGGAAATAGAATTACATCCCGGATTGACGGTTGATCACAAATTAACATTACCAAACGGTCAATACCGATGCCTAACCCTCCGGCCGGAGGCATACCGTGCTCTAAAGCCAGGAGGTAATCTTCATCTACGTTTTTATTTTCTTCAGAGTTGAGGCCCTTAACTTCTTCTTCAAAACGCCGGCGCTGTTCCTGAGGATCATTTAACTCAGAATAAGCGTTGGCGATCTCCATACCGGCCAGATAAAGTTCAAACCGCTCAGAAATTAAAGGATTATCTTTTCTGGTTTTGGCTAAAGGACACAGGCTGGTAAAATAATCCGTGATGAACGTCGGATTAACCCAGAGATCCTGTTCCAGGGCATCTTCCACAATCTTATTAATCTGAGAACGGCTCAAGCGGTTTTGATCCTTAGCTAACCCATGCGCCTGTAATTTAGTCAACATCACCGCCGGGTCATCCTGCGGCTCGATACCAAATTTCTCCTTAACCAACCCGGCAAAAGATTGTCTCTTCCAGGGAGTTTTCAGGTCGATCGTCTTACCCTGATAAAGCAATTCTTGGGTGCCTAAAACTTCGCCGGCAACATGGCAAATTAAATCCTGGGTCAAATTAACCATATCTTCATAATCGGCGTAAGCTTGGTAAACTTCCAGCATAGTAAATTCCGGATTATGCCGCGTGGAGACGCCTTCATTACGGAAAGAGCGGTTAATCTCATAGACCCGGTCAAGACCGCCGACCAAAAGACGTTTTAAGAACAACTCCGGAGCGATCCTTAAATATAAATCCATACTATATTCATTATGAAAAGTCTTAAAAGGCCGTCCGGCAGCCCCCCCGGCTATATCATGCATCATCGGAGTTTCTACTTCTAAGAAACCCCGGGTATCCAGAAAACTGCGGATAGACTGGATGATCTTGGAGCGCAATAAAAAAACTTTTTTGACCTCTTCATTAGTAAGTAAGTCTAAATAACGCTGCCGGTAACGCAATTCTACGTCCTTTAAACCATGCCATTTTTCAGGCAAGGGCCGTAAAGCCTTAGCTAAAACGGTAAAATCCTGAACTTTCACCGTAAATTCTCCGGTATGCGTCTTAAACAGTTCACCGCTAACACTCAAAATATCGGCAATATCCAACTGATCAAGCAATGCCGCTTTTTCCTCTCCGATGATATCCCGCTTAATATAAAGCTGGATCTTACCGGTGGCATCTCTAAAATCCATGAAGCTTATTTTACCGTGCCCCCGGTTAGCCATAATCCTACCGCAGAGAGTGACTTTTTTGCCTTCTTCAAAGCTGCTTAAGGCCTCTTTAATCCTGATGTGCTCAGGCACATTAGCAGGATAAACTAGCACGTTTTTACCCTCCAACGCCTCTAATTTAGCTATTCGCTGTTGTATTATCTCGTTAATATCCATAGTTTAGTAATTATATAGTATATTTGGGGTTATGTCAAAAGAAAACAGGACGGAGAAAGTTGGATTTCTTTAGGAAAATCGGCCGGCGCTTGGATATTTTCCGGCCTTAAAGCCGCCGCGAAAATACCCAAGGCACCTTTAATCTATAAAATTTAGCTTTTAATAAAAAACAAAAAAGGGAAGATTCATAAAATCAACCTCCCCATCTTTTGTTAACTTTCTTTTACTTATTAAACCTTATATTCTGAAAGCTTCTTTATCCGTTTAAGCATATTCGGGTGAGTGCTTAAAATCTCCATCATCTTGTCCCCTAAATTTAAACGAATTTTTGATCCTCTAAGCAGCTCCAGCTCTGAAGAATCAATGGTGCCGCTTTTATCCATATCTAATTGCGCCAATTCCAGCACTTCCTTACGCCCTTGAGACGGATCATTGATAAAGAAGGCTTTTAGGCCTTCGGTTTGTTTTAACTCTTCTTTATTCATTCTCGCCGCTCCGTAGGCCAGCTTATAAAGACTGGAGGCTAAAGCCTTGGGTTGATTTCCCAAAAGCACAGAGCCCCGATCAGCAAAATATTCCCGGATCCGCGAAGCATAGAGCACTAAAAGATTGGTTATGAAATAAAAGAGAAACGCTGCTATACCGATTAAGATTGTGTTACCTCCCCGCTCATCGCGCCGACGGCCATAGAATAAAAACTGCCAGGCAATCCGGTACATCACCATCGGGATGACCGAAAGCAAAGTGATCGTAAGCACATCGTGGTTCTTTAAATGGCTTAATTCATGCCCCAGCACGGCTTTTAATTCCTCTTCGTCGAGCAAATTCATAATTCCGCTGGTCAGGCAAACCCGGCCGTCTTTGATGCCGCGGCCAAAGGCAAAAGCGTTAGGAATCTCAATTTGAGCGATTCCGATTCTGGGCATCGGGATATTGGCGCGCTGGCTTAAACTCTCAACCATCTGAAATAAGCGCGGATTTTCTTCCCTTTTGATATATTTTACCCGCATGCTCCATTCAACAATTTTAGGACCCAGCATATATTGAATCAGCATCATAACCAACGAGATAATTAAATAAAAACTAAAACCTCCCGTGTGTAAAACACTTCTGCCCACAACCACCACTAAAGCATAAATAATCCCAAAAAGCAGGGATACCAACAACCACATTCTTAACTGCAATGACCACATTTGACTACTCCTTTTTTAAATGAGCAAACAACTTACAGAGCGATAGCCGCGTAAGTATAGACCGTCTGCGAATTTATCCCGCCGCATATGCCAAAATTTTAGAGAATTTTGCTATAGCTTCTAAGGCCGAAGACTTCCGGCAGCTTAATCCTTTACCACTTCGGCTTTAATTGTAAATTTAATAATGCCAAAATCAAGATTGTCCGTATGCACGTATACAAACTGCGAAACCTGACCCGAGTACCCCTTGGAATCAAAACTTACGTTGATCGGCGTACTTTCTTGCGGTAAGAGAGATTTCTTAGCCGATTGCGAAACAGTGCACCCGCAAGAAGTATGAATATTAACTATTTCTAGGATATCATTGGTCTGGTTTTTAAGGATAAAATCATGCCTCAAAACTACCCCGGCTTTAACCTTACCGAAATCCCACTGATTAGGATCGACTTGCGCTTCTTGGGCAAAAACCGGCGGCAACATAAAAAAAACTAATAAAAATAATATTATTCCTTTACGCATTAAGCCCTCCAAAGCAGGAATATCCCTAAACTAAAGAACAAAACCGCCATTAAAATTTTAATCAATCCCAGGTACTTCTTTAAAAAGCCGGAAAACTGCCCGCTGGTAATACCCAGCAGGGCCAAAATCAAGATTACAACCAGCGGAATAATAAACATAATATTATATAACAAAAGATATCCCAGGGCCTCCAGTTTTAACGAAGTAGATTTCAGAACAAAGGATATCGTCGGCAGATATACCTGGCCTGTGCAAACCGCTTCCAGGAGTGAAACTAAAAATCCGGTAATCAGGGCGCTCAAAATAAGCTTGGCTAAAACCGGCTTGGATTTTTCCTGCTTCTCCTGATGGCTTTTGCGGTAAAAGAAACCTACCAGGATATGAATGCGTTCTTTTATGGGCTTAGGCAGCTGCAGGAGCAGCCCTGCGGTCGAGCCGGTTTTCTTAAATTCAATAAAATCATAAACCGCGAAAATCCCCAGGACAATGCTTAAGATTCCGATCATGATATTTAATAATTGCGTAATTATCCAAAATCCTGAAGAACGGTAAAAGAAATTAAAAATTCCCAGCCCCAGGCCAAGATAAGTCAGGAATACCCCAAGAATAAATGTTAAACCGATTAAAATCAGTTCTTTTTTACGGTAGCCCTGTAAAGCCAAAAAAGAAATAAAAAATACAATAACGGTAAAAGCGCAAGGATTGATCCCGTCGCTAAGCCCGGCAAAGATAACTGCCGCCGGGACAAAACTTTTGAAGTAAGCCACTAAATCTACCGGCTTTGATCCTGGCGGGGACTTTCTATTTAATCCGGCGGAAATAAAACTACGCAGGTTATTCTCAACTTCCCCTTCGCTGGTTAAAAACTTACCTTCCAGATAAAAAAGCGGGACCTGGTATTTAAGCCGGGAGGAATAATCTTGTAATAAACCTACCAGTATCTTATAATTCTCTATCTGGCTGACATCACTATACTGGAAAATAATCTTTCCTTGGAATTCTTTTTCAATCTTTGGCATCACCTCTTGCTTAACCCTCAGACACTCATGGCAACTAGGCGAATAAAAAATAACCAGTTTAGGCGGCTGTACATCCTCACCCGCAAAGATCTTTACCGGTAAAAGTAAAATTAATAACAAAACAGCCAGATTACACTTTTTTTTCTTCATCAAATTTTCATCGCTTGTTGAGATTCAACCTTAAAAAAGATAAACACCAAGAATATAGCACTTTATTTTCTTCAAGCAACTGAATATTTTTATCCAGCAGCTTACATCAGTTTAAAAATGCTGAATTTTCCGGAACCGCATAGCATAAGCGCGATACAGGCAGTTGCGATAACAAAAGTATATTCAAAACCGCCGTTAGATAAAAAGAACCCTTTGCCAAGATGTACTTTCACGGCAGCAGTAGCAATAAGTACAAAAAGCAAGGCAGCGCTAGAGCGGGTAAACAACCCCAAAATCAAAAATATACCTCCGAATAATTCGGTATAAGCGGCAAGATAAGCCCAAGGCGCAGCCGGGACAAACCCTAAACTGGAAAGCATTTGCGAAAAACCATTGATCCCCGGGCCGCCAAAAAAACCAAAGACTTTTTGCAAGCCATGCGCTGAAAACATAACGCCAATCCCCAGCCTCAAGACCAAAATTCCCCAATCTAACATTTTCCGCCTCCTTTCAAAAGATCGCTCATTAACCCTCGACGATTCTTCCAGCCCAGCGAACGAAAAATACACATGGTAAAATGCAAAAATGTCGCCAGGAACCCTGAAACATTCCAACCTAAAACCTGGCCGCAGGATCGATTATTAACCATCGGAATAATATAGCCTAGATCTTGGGGACAGTATTTTTTAAGCGGAAGATTCTTTAGGCTCCGAATTATATTCCCGGCCGCCTGATGGCCCTGGGTAATCGCAAACTGAACAGCCATTCTTAAAAAAATGCTGTTTTTGCCAAAAGCCGCAGCGTCACCGGCGCAAAAACAATTACTTCCGGCGCCTAAATATTCATCTACTATAATTCTGCCCTGAGGATTCTTGGCAATCTTTAGTTTTTGAATAAAATCTGCGGTTCTTACTCCGGGCACCCAGATCAACATTGCCTGTTGGAATATTTTTCCTCCGGAAATCTCCAGCTTATCCGCCTGGATATTTTCGATCATGGAATTGGTCAACACCTCGATACCCAAATCCTTTAAATTTTCCGAAACATACTCCCTTATCCAGCCGGGCAAAGCTGATAAAATATCCGGGGCACGTTCAACAATAATGATCTTTTTAGATAATCTTTTCTTTTTTAGGTATAGCCACAAATTAGCCGCTGCTTCAATCCCGGTGAACCCGGCACCGCAAATAACCAAATTTTCAAAATTGTTTTCCCTCAAGCGCGCAAGAATACTCTGGATATCCGCCACGCTATTTAATGAATATCCGTAAGCCTGGGCAGCGGAATTGGCAAAAAAGTTCGTTTGGCTGCCGCTGGCAATAACTAAATAATCATAATCATAAGAAGCCTTGCCACTTTTAACTTCCCTGGCTGCTAAATCAACTGAAACAATCTCCTCTTGATTAAATTTGATCTTAAGTTTACGGCAGAAACCGGCAACCTGATTAACCAAAAAATCCGGATTAATCAAACATCCCAGGCAGTTCGGCAAAAGCGGCAAAAAATTAAACTCGCCCTTTTTGTCAAAGAGAGTAATTTCTACGGGTAAACCGCAACGGGATAATCTTCGGGCAGCGCTTAAACCGGCAAAACCAGCGCCGATAATTACGATTTTTTTCATTTTCTAACCCCGCCAAAATAATTGCATAATTACTCTTTATATGTTAACATAAATTATGTTTTTGAAAATAAAAAAGAAACTTGAAAAAGAGCTCATAGCCTATACCGGTTCAATCAATAAACTATACGCACTTAATAAACTCTCTCCTATTCTTTTTAAAAATATTAAAGAGTTTATCTGCCGCGATGGCAAAAGGGTCCGGCCGATATTATTTTGTATCGGTTACCTGGGATTTTCTAAAAAAATGCCCTCCGGGCTTTACCGCAGCGCCCTATCTCTGGAATTGCTCCACGATTTTATGCTTGTCCACGACGATATTATCGATAAGAGCGACCAGCGCCGCGGCAAACCTTCCATGCATACCTTACTGAAAAATACCTTGGGCAAAAATAAAAAAATTAAATTTAACGGAGAAGATCTGGCGATCGTTGTCGGCGACGTAATGTACGCAATGGCTCTGGACGCCTTTCTGGCAATTAAAGAAGCTCCGGCCCGCAAGGAAGCGGCACTGCGAAAACTGTTTTTAGCCGCTCTGTATACCGGCAGCGGAGAATTCATTGAATTATTGCTGGGAACCAAACCGATCGAAAAAGTCACCCGCCGGGATATTTATAAAATTTATGATTATAAGACGGCTAATTACACCTTCTCTTCCCCTCTGACCATGGGCGCGATTTTAGCGGGAGCAAACGGCTGGCAGATCAAAAGACTAAATGACTACGGTTTACTTCTGGGCAGAGCCTTTCAGATCAAAGATGATATCATCGGAACTTTCGGCGAAGTTAAGGATACCGGCAAATCCAATCTTACCGATATTCAGGAAGCCAAAAGGACATTGTTGATCTGGTATGCCTATCACCACACCAGTTCCCAAAACCGACAGATAATCAAAAGAATTATGGAAAATAAGATTACTCAAAAATCACAACTGCTTAAAATGCGCAAGATTATTAAGGCTAGCGGAGCCATAGTTTACGCCCAGAATCAAATTCAAGACTTGCACCGACAGGCCTTAATTCAAATTAATAGTTTAGGCATGGACCAAAGATATAAACAGGCGCTGGATGATTTTTCCCGGAAGATCCTGAAAGTCTGATTCCGCAGCTTGCCAACGAAAATTATCAATTAACAATATAGCTTAAAAAACCGATGAAAATTAACTTAGCTAAATCCGCGGGTTTCTGTTTTGGAGTAAGAAAAGCGATCACTAAAGCTTTAGAAACCGCTAAAACCAGGAAATTAGTATTCATGCTCGGAGATATTGTGCACAATGAAAAGGTGGTAGAATCAATCCGCAATGCCGGAATTAAAAAAATCCGCCGTCTTACTTCGGGAGCAGGCAAGACATTGCTCATCCGCGCGCACGGCTCATCAAAGCATACTTTACAGCAAGCTAAAAACCTGGGCTGGCAGGTTATTGATGCAACCTGCCCGATGGTAAAAGAAATCCACGGAATCGCCCGCAGTTTAGAAAATAATGGCGATCAAATAATTATAATCGGGGACAAACAGCATGATGAAGTCCGGGGGATCATCGGGCAGCTTAAAACTAAAGCCCTGGTAATCGATAAGCTGCAAAGCATTCCCTTAGCTAAAATCAAAAAGATTAAAAAAGCCGGAATAATTATTCAGTCCACTCAAAACCTGGATAATGCCCTGGCGATCCTGGAAATCTTGCGTAAATATATTCCCAAAATCGACTTCCATAACACCATCTGTAATCCTACCAGAATCAAGCAGAATGAAGTCAAAATTATGCCGAAAAAAAACTCTGTGATGATTATCATCGGCTCAAAAACCAGCGCCAATACCAAAAGAATTTACGAAATCTCAAAATCTCTGAACAAAAATAGTTATTGGGTAAACTCCGCGCAAGAAATTAAGAAGACCTGGCTAAAAAATGCCAAAAACGTGGGGATTACTGCGGGGGCCTCTACTCCGGAATCCAGCATCCAAGAGGTCATTCAAAAATTAAAAAACATCTGAATCCCAGCCTGATTATATTTGTAAACGCCTAAAAAACTATAGTTTTATTTTCGTGTTTAATTATCCGGTAATCGATGTAGCTGGATAAAGCATGCACCAAGGCCTTTCTTTCCGTCTGCTTTCCTTTACGGACCAGATCAACAAGATTATCCTTGTGTGATATATACTCAACTTCTTGGGCAATGATCGGACCTTCATCAAGTTGATTATTCACAAAATGGACGGTAGAACCGATCACCTTAACTCCTTTTTTAAGTGCCTGGGCGTAAGGATCCACTCCTTTAAAAGAAGGCAGAAACCCATGGTGAATATTAATTATATCTTTATTATATTTGCGCAGGAAATCCGGCGAAAGCACCAGCATATAACGGGCCAGCACTAAAAAATCTGTCGCATCAGAAGCATAAGCCAATAGCTCTTCCTCGCGGCGATTGTCTTTATTGGCCGGCACATAATAAAAAGGCAGGTTGTATCCAGTTACTAACTTGCGGTGTTTTTCGCAATTACTTAAAACAAACGGGATTTTTACATTTAATTCACCCGCGTTCCATAAATATAAAACATCCGCTAAACAATGATCCGGTTCAGACACAAAAATACCCATACGCAGGACTTCAGAACGGTCATAGATATTCCAACTAGCACCGAACTCATCGGCTAGCGGGCTAAAAGCTGAAGCCAGGCTTTGCAAGTTAGCCTGTTGGCTGTCCAAAACAAACTCTATCCGTATAAAAAAATACCCGCCTTCCGGGTCTGTACTGTATTGATCAGCGGTAATAATATTACCGCCTACCTTGAGAATAAAATCAGAAATTTTGGCCACAATCCCTTTGCGGTCTTGACATTGAAATAGCAAGATGAATTTACGCATCGTTTCTCTCCTTAATTAAGGCCTTCTACCCTTTAAGCCCGGTAAATCTTCGATAGCTATAACTAAAAAAGCCGGCCACTTGATCGATGGCGCTCTGTCAGCTTAAGCTGTCTGGAGCCATTTACCAAGCTAAAACATTAAAACCTGCAGCCGATTATTGCTTAATTGATTCCGAATACTTCGTAACGCTTTGGAGTTCTTTATCAATACGCGATTCCAGGTTACTAAATATATCCTTTAATTTTAATACGTAAGCTTTACTGCGGGCATCAGTAGTCTTCTTGATGGAACTCAAGCTTTTTATATTTGAGGCAGTGGAGTCTTTTAATTGGTTCAACCATTTAATCAGGTAAGTAAACGCAGCTTGGTCTAAATTTTCTTTTTTTATCGTATTAAATATCCCCAACATAGAAAAATAGGCATCCAGCTGCGAAACCGCCATAATTGAAGAATCCCACAGGCTGTTCAATAAAACCGGATCCCGGGTGGTAGTAAAATATGTTTTTAGCTCCTCCGATGTTTTTAGAATCTCATTGCGGGTATCAATCAAGGTGGTCTCCAAAGCCTGCGCGGAAAAATTCCAGGCCAACACTAAAGCTAAAACTAAAAAAAATGTTTTTTTCATTTCCATCCCCTTTCTCCGCTACCTAGCGGATACCGGCGCAGTACTTAACAGCGCCGGAGATAACTATCCAGCGGATCGCGCGATATGAATCTACGCGCTTCGCCCCGGCCGTTCTGCCAAACCGGCTCATCATCCAAAACCGCGGTTAAAAATTAATTTTTTATTTACTTAAACATTATAACGCAACTACCTTGTAAACCGAAATACTGCATTTTGCTACACTGGATTCTTTAGTTTTAGGAGTCAGTTGATATTTCTCGATAGAAAGCAAAATATTCGAATTTTCTAAATTATACATAAAATCAACCAGCTGCTCCATCTGGGCTTCACAATTCAAGTTGATCATGATCCTTTTTGAAGAACCTGATTCTTTTGTCCCGGAAGGTTTCATATCCACCAGATATACCGAACTCTTGCTGGCTAAACTTTCAATTTCCTTTAAAACCAAAGTTATCTGTTCATCATCGCTAAGTTGGGCATCGCCCAGAAAAGAACTGTATTTGGCACCTTCCGATAATATCCTGTCCTTCTGGGCCAGGATACGTAAATTTTTCTTAATCGTCGCCTGCTCATCTTTAACTTCTTTATTCAAGGACCTGATCTTATTAAATACCGGCGAGATGATCGCCCGGTCCAAGACCATCAAAGAAACAACAAAAACGGCAATATAAAAAATTATTTTATCTTTTTTTGATAAACGCCCCAGGAACACCTGGAGCGCCTTAAGATTCGGCAGTTTTATCATTCTTGCGGCCTTTCGGTCTGCGCCACAATTTCAAAATCCGTCAAGTCTCTTAAACCATCTTTGCGCTTAGTAGTATAGCGGGTTTTAACTTCTTTGAAATATTTTGATTTTTCCATAAGATCAACAAAAGAAAAAACTGAAGACATGGCATTGGCCGTGCCTTTTACCGAAAATTTATCCCCATCATAGCGGATTTCGCTTAACTCTATATCTTCAGAAACCAAAGAATGCAATTCCGTAAGTATCTCTAAAGAATACCCGCGGTTGGTCAGGTAATTTTTTACCAAACCGACCTTTAAAAGATCTTTTTCTAATTTCTTCGCTTCCTGATTAATTGTCGCATACCTGCTTTCCAATTTATTCAGTTGCGCGCCCTTAAAATAAATTTTGCTGGTCAGAATAAAAAAAGTGACAATCAAAATGGATAAAATAAAAATCCCGGTTTTAATCAAATCCTTGCCTCTCTCTTCAATGGACCGGCGCACCCTGGCTTCTTCCGGGATAAGGTCAATTTTCATCTCTCCGCAATTTAAAATCGGCGCGATCACATCAAAAAAAGACAGCTGCCGGAATTTAGCCATTGCTCCGCGGGCCAATTCTGAAATACCAAAGATATTAGCATACGGCATAGTTTTTACCGGTAAATGCAGCGTGTTATTCAGCAGGCTTTCAATCTCTTTGAGTTCTTCTTCCGCGCCGGTTAGAATTAACATATGCGGACTTATTTCAATGTCTCCGCCTAAATAAGCCTCCAGAGACCTTTTCAGTTCATCTACAAATTTAATCTGATAAACTTCTTTTTCATTCTTTAATTGAGAAGTCCCGATAGGAATAGAACGAATAAATATAACCTTATTCTTAAGGACAATACTAAAATCCGTAAAATTTTCATCAACGTGCAGTATATTAACCGGCGCATTATCTGTCTCTAGCCTTAAGGTTTTAGAAATTGCCAGTGCCATCCCTTCAGAAGCCAAAAGAGCCTTTTTTAACTTAAAACCCGCCCGGTCCAATATTTCATAATGCCGTTTGACCACGGAGCGGGCAACAATCACCAACAGCACCTTAGTATAGCTATGTTTATAGGTGCCGATCTCGACATAATCAACAATGATTTCCTCTCTTGAATAGGGGGTATGCCGGCCGGCCTGCAGATTAAGAATTTCCTTAATCTCTTTCTTGTCAATGGAGGGAATTTCGATATTTTTCGTGATCACCAGCTGTGTCGGAACCACATCCACGATCTCAACTTTTCTGCCCCGGAGTGCGCCGATGGCAACCTGGATCGCCTTAGCGATATCTATATCGTTAAGAGCGGTAATGTCTAAATTCAGCAGATTAACTACTTCTTTACGATTGGGCGAAATTTTAATATGGGAGATTTTTAAGCTGTTCCCGTTAAAATTAACCCCCACCAATTCCTGGTTAGTTAATCCGGACAAAAGTTTTAAATTATCCATATTAAATTTAAACATTTATTTAATCTTCCCGCCAGTAAAGAATCTTACCGTCACGCTTGACTACACAAAAGACGGTTTGTGAATTCTTTTCCGTCAAACTAGCCGTAGCCTTAATTAAAAAATTGCTGGAGCTAACTCCTAAAAACAAATTAGCCACCAGATTAAACCGCTCCAGCTCGGAAGGACTGAACTGATAAATTTGACTCAAGGTCGGCACAATGTCCGAAGCGGCTGCGAAAACATTATCATCCAGCGTGCCGATCAATTCATCTTCTCCGGCGCGATAAGCTGCGATCCTATCCACGATCTTCTCATCCAGCCCTAAAGCAAAAAGCACAACTTCATTTGCGGTGTTAATATTGACTCTGCCTTCTCCATAGATAGTAACATAGTCTTTTATTTTTTCAAAAACATTATCACTAAATCCTTTAACTAAAAGTAATTCTTCCAATACCTCAAATGCTGAATTTTTCGCGGCATAAGGAAAAGGCAGGTTAGTATAATAATCATCTTCCGCGCTGCCCGTCGGAATAGAGAGCGCGCTGTCCTCATCTCTCCAATCCAGTATACTAGCTGCCAACTCCTGGGCCTGGATTTCATCACAAGCTAAAACAATTCTAAAAAGGCGTTCCAATACTCCGGACTCAGCCTTATTAATATTAATTTTACTTTCTTCATCGACACAGCCGTAACCGGTCTGCATCAGACCGGATTTTTTTTCCGGATAGCTATGGGTCAGGCTAAACTCTCCGCTGCCCACTTGAATATTTTTAAAAGCGGCCGGATTATTGCTCCAGCTATCGGCTAAGCAATAATACATTTTTTCCGGGTTGCTTTTTAATTCCATAATTGCCTGATCGACTCCGGCTTCGGCAATCAGGCGCAGCCGGTCCCGCTGATCAAGGCGAATGGCTAAAGCCAGCTCCTGCCGCACCTGATAATTCAAAATAACCGCAAATGCCGACAGTAGACAAAGCGACCACAAAGCAACGATCAGGATGCTGCCTCGGCTTTTAGCCTCCGATAGGAATATTAAACGTCCGGATAATTTTATCATTTTCAGATGCATCCCTTAAATTTAAACTCACCCTTACCGCTAGCGGCAAGCCCGCCTGTGACCATTCTTCTTTCCAAATATACTCTGACTTTAGTTTATCATAATAATAATACTCGAATTTTAAGGACCTGATATTTTTAAGCAGGACAACTCCGCTATCCTCATGGTGGCGATAAAGCTGGCTGAAATCATTAGGCTGCCGGATCAATAAACCGGCTGGCTGATCGTAGGAATAAACAACCGCCCCCACGGTCCTGGCCGCCAGATCCGGGCTATCCACCAGGGTAGGAACACTTAAATTATTTTCACTACCGGAAAAAGAAATGCTGTTAGACTTTAGGCAATTGTTCAAATCCACTGCCAGTTTATCGAAGAGAAATCCCAAATCCTCATCCGCCAATGGCTGATTGATCCTTTTCCAGATCTTAAACCCATTGTTAAAAGTCGCAAATATGGCTAAAGAAATTACCCCGAGCATCCCGGTAACCACCAACAACTCCACCAGGCTAAAACCTAATTTATTTTTTCGTATAAATCGCATATGCAGACCTTGATAATTTCACCTGCCGGGTTCCCTGCGGCCAAACCACCGTTAAATTAACCCGGTAAAAACTATCCGTTTGATCCAGGGAATTATAGGATAAACTCCAATTTAGATCTTTATTATTAATATTCAGCAGCCCGCCGGAAGACAGCGTCGCGCCCGAACCCAGATGTCGGAGGCGATTCTGAGCCTGCCAGATCGTTTCATTCATCCAGGGAGATACTTTCAAAAGCGTGGAGTAGTAATTAAAAGAATTAACGGCGATAAAAAAAGACTGGTAAATTAATGTCGCCCCCAACGCCAGAACGGCAGTAGCGATCATTACTTCCAGAAGAGTAAAACCTTTTTTTTTAGATCTTTGATTGGATATTTTACCGGCCGGCATCTTTAAATTGCAAGACCCCTCATTCCCAGTTATTGACATCATCGGCACTTTCCGTTCCGTCTTTGCCTAAAGAATAGAGATCGTAATCGCTTTTACGATGCTCTCCGGGAGATTTATATTCATACTCTTTACCCCAGGGATCAACGGGTTTTTTTTCTAAATATGGGCCGTTCCAATTCCGGGCGGAATCAGGTTTAACCAATAAAGCATTCAACCCCTCTGAAGTACTCGGGAAATTACCGTTGTCCAATTCATAAAGCTTCAGGCCCGTAGCAATATTAGCATTGATATCTGCGTTGGCGGCTGCCGCTCTGGCCTGTTCCCCTCTACCGGCAAGTCTGGGCGTAACCATCGCCACTAACGCTCCGATAATTACCACCACCAGCATCAATTCGATCAGGGTAAACCCCCCGGGATTTTTCACTGCCGCTTGAAACTTATACAATTTGTTCATAGTCTTCCTCCTGATAGCCTCTGATTAATTGCCTGCCTTCAGATATTCTCTCCATCCATCCTCAAATTCCTGAATATTGTGTATGTATAAAGGATAGGATATTTTCAAAGCATCCTCTACGCTTTTACCGTCGCGCAATTCACGGCAAAATCCGGAAAAAGCAGCGGAACCGAACTTTTCGATCAAGTAGCCGATCAGAGAAACCGATTCCATATAATAAATTTCGATTAGATTGTTTGAGCTTAAAAACAACACCCCATCTTTGCCGTCTTTGGTCTTGGTCGCCCTGATCAACACCCCGGTTTTATCTTTTAAATTCGAAATATTCAATTTCATGATATCGCTAACCAACAACAAATTATCCTGTTGAAAATAACGCTGGATCAAATTCTTGATTTCTTTTCTTTTAGCTTCCTCCTCCCATTGGGCCACCCCTTCATCCAGCCACAGGGGGATTTCGCCTTTAAAACCCACAAAATCCCTGAAAACCAAATGCGCTATTTCATGCGGAAGGAGAGATTCGATAAAACCTTTACCCCAGACATAACTGATTATTTGTTTATTGGTATAATCCGCCATGCCTTCTGACCAACTTGGCTGGCCGGTAGCTCTTAAAAAAGCGTCATGATCCGGATAGATATAGATCTTTACTCTTTTGTCCCAAGTCCAAAATTCGGAATAA
The DNA here is from genome assembly GCA_035402765.1 of Candidatus Omnitrophota bacterium. Classification (GTDB taxonomy): domain Bacteria; phylum Omnitrophota; class Gorgyraeia; order Gygaellales; family Profunditerraquicolaceae; genus UBA6249. The sequence continues at coordinate 19,095 of DAONDX010000009.1, read as the reverse complement.
CGCGCATATCCTAGATCATTAGCGATATTGCGGTAATTTTTTTCCGCGCCGTCTAATGCTGACTGGGCAAAAGCATCATCCTGCTCGAAATACACGATAAAATGTTCGCTTTTTTTCTCCTTCCAATCATCGGCATAACCGGCAGTTAAGCTGAAAATTCCTAAAAAAATAAATAAAAATAATTTTAATTTTCTATTATACATTAAGTTATTTAGACATCAGGTTAATTTCGAAGATCGGCAAAAGCATCGCGATCACAATAAAACCGACGATTAAACCCATTGCTAAAATCATTAGCGGCTCAAGTAAACTGCTCATCACCTTGATCATTTCATCGGTATCGCGTTCATAGGAATCGGCGACTTCCCCCAAAGAAGAAGCCAGATTCCCGGATTCTTCTCCGATGCTGATCAAATTCACCATAAACAAGGGAAGCAATTTAGAATCTTTCAAACTCCGTCCCAAAGATCCACCCTGCTCTAGATCCCGGTAACTCTTCATCAATTTTTCTTTGATCACTTCATTATTCAATACCTGCACGGATATCTGTAAAGCGCTTAAAATCGGCAGGCCGCTTTTAAGCAGTAATTCCAAAGTCCGGCTAAAACAAGCCAGATCGGCTTTGAGCGCGAAATTTCCGAATATAGGAATACGCAGTTTACAAACGCTCCAGGTTAACCTGCCCATTTTAGTATTTAACTGCTGCTTGATCAAAACAACTGCGGCCAAGATAATTAAAATCATCCAAGGCCACCATTGGCGCAACCCCTTGCTCAGGGCTAACAGAATTTGGGTAGGCAACGGTAAATTCTGCCCTAGACTAGAGAATATCCCCATTAATCTGGGCATTACATAAGTAAGCATAAATACTACCGTAGCTATCCCCACCAGGGCCATCAATATGGGATAGGCCATCGCCATCCGGAAACGTGAAATCAGTTCTTCTTGTTTAGCCCGGTAATCGGCGATCCTCAAAAGCGAAGCGGCTAAAGCTCCGCTATTTTCCCCCGTACGCACCATGGCAATATATAAAACGGGAAAATATTTCGGATAAACCTCCAAAGCCGAAGAAAATGTTCCCCCGTTCTTAATTACATTGTAAATATCATAAAGGACGGCTTTTAAATTCACGTTTTCCGACTGTTCTCTAATAATGTTTATCGCCGACAGTATGGGGACTCCGGATTTTAAAAGGCTGGAAAGCTGCCGGGAAAAAGTAGTAATTTGCCTGCCCTTGATCCTGCCGTGCGTTTTATACGCTACAGGAGCAGGAGAAAATTTCTGCTGATTTTTAGCTTCTTCCAGAGAGATAGGAAGATAACCCAGCGCACTGATTTTTTCAATTGCCTCTTTTTCAGAAACCGCTTCGATCGTACCGTTAATTATCTCTTGCAGTCCTTTTTTAGCGCGATAATTATAATTAGCCATGATTATAACCTGCCCTCCGGTTTCTGCCCTACAAACTTATCTAATCTTATCCGTTCGGCGCCGGTTAAATCCAGGAAACAGACGGCAACATCATATTCTCTTTGTTCAATCAGCTCTTCCACTCTGACCACTCTGGCTAGACATTCAATCAGCTCATCGCTATTAGGTAATTGGATCTTTAGCTCAAGTATTGAACCGATAATTAATTTATCCTTCGCTACAAAGAGCAGGCCTCCGGCAGAAATATTTTTACTGGCCGTTGCCTCTTCAACAGCATCTTTGCGTTTAATTAATTCATTCTCTACTTCAAAGACCTTATAGCTCACATTCACCTGTTTATCCAGCCGCCGGTAAACCCGCCGGCTTAATGTCCCCGGCTCAGGATTGGCCTCTTGATAAGGATAGCTGCTTTCAGCGGTTGAGGTATCTTTTTTAATACTAACCTCCTCTTCGGCGGAAGTTACCCGGATCACCTCCTCAAAAGTAGTGACCCCGGCAATGGTTTTTCTCCAACCGTCCTGCCTTAAAGTACGCATCCCTTTAGATACAGCCAACCGCTTGATCTGGTCGGAAGAAGCTTTCTTGAGAATCATTTCTTTGGTCAGTTCATCCACAATTAAAATTTCATAGATTGCTGTGCGGCCAAAATAACCCGTAGAATTACAATGAGGGCATCCTTTACCCCGGAAGATTTTAACTTCTTCTAATTTTATTCCCAGATCACGGGCGATTAATTCTCTTAACTCTAAAGGCGCCTGCTTATCTTCAAACCGGCATTCCGGACAGATAACCCGGATTAACCGTTGCGCAATAAAAGCCTCAACACTGGAAGCAATTAAATACGGCTCAACTCCGATATCCTGTAAGCGGGCAATGCCGCTAGCCGCATCATTAGTGTGCACGGAAGAAAATACTAAATGTCCGGTCAAAGCCACCCGGATAGCGGTTTCGGCTGTTTCAAAATCCCTGACTTCTCCCACCATGATCACGTCCGGATCATGCCTTAAGATACTGCGCAGCCCGCGGGCAAAATCCAAACCGATCTCCGGCTGGACCTGGATCTGAGTAATCCCGCTCATCTCATACTCGATAGGATCCTCGATCGTGATGATCTTGCGGTCCTTAGTGTTAATCCTGCTCAAACAGGCGTAAAGCGTAGTGGTCTTACCGCTCCCCGTCGGACCGGTAACAAAAATTATACCGTGCGGTTTCTGTACCAAACCTTCGAAAATCTGCAGCTCATTCTTGGATAAACCTAATTTCTCCAAGCTAAAAAGCATCTGGGTAGGCAGAATCCTGATAACCAAACTTTCGCCGAAAGGAGTGGGAATAGTCGAAATCCGCAAATCCAAAACCTGATCCTGAACTCTGACAATTGCCCGGCCATCCTGGGGAAGCCGGCGTTCAACAATGTTCAGGTTAGACATGATTTTAATCCGGGAAATAATCGCATTCATAAAATTTTTTATTTCACCGGGAATATTGGCATCATAAAGCAGGCCATCAATCCGATAACGCAGCGCCAGGCCTTGCCGGTAAGGCTCAATATGAATATCCGTGGCCCGTTTCCGCCAGGCCTCTAAAATTATTTGATTAACTAATTTAATTACCGAGGCATCGGTAGCCTGTTTCTCAATATCCTCTACCCCCTCCTGGTTTCTGCTCTGCTGGTCATTAGCCGAAGTTGAAACCTGCTGTGAATTTATTTTTTCCAAAGTATCAGCGGCTAAACCATAATATTTTTTTAAATCATCCGCCACATCGGCGGCACAAGCCAAAGCCGTTTCAATGTCTAAACCTAACTGAGTCCTGATTTCATCCAGCGTCATAATATCCAGGGGATAAGCTACAGCGATGGTTAAAGTCCTGCCTTTTAAGAATAACGGAATGAATTTATAATAAGAAGCTATTTTTAAAGGAACCTTGTTAATAATTAATCTGTCAATTGATAACTCCTTAAGATTAACACAGGTAAGTTTTAATTTTTCCGCTAATAAATCCAGGACGGCTTGTTCAGAGAACAAACTATGTTTTACTAAAACCTGCCGCAGGTCCTGTTTTAGGCGGTCAGCTTCCAGCAGAAGCTCTGCGACATTTTCACGGGTGATCAGTTTTTTTTCAACTAAAATTTCCGCTAATTGTAAATCAATTTTTTTAGGCATATTTTATTTTAAATAACAGGTCATTAGGTGAATTTAGTTTATTTTCCGAAGGTTTAGGGTAAAGCCCCGATCAAATAAAATCCCTGCTCCGGCTGGCTATCCATTTTGCCGGACATAATCTTTTCACAGCCTTCCAGAGTTTGTTCAATCGTTACATAAACCCCTTTTTTGCCGGTATAAGCTTCCGCAACGGAAAACGGTTGCGTAAGAAAATTTTGCATTTTCCGGGCCCGTTCATAGATAATCCGGTCGCTGGATGAAAGTTCGTCGATCCCGACTACCAGGACAATGCGCCGCAATTCTTCGTAACGCTGGAACATCCTGATTACCCCTTGGGCAACCTCAAAATGGCGTTTTCCGACGATATCGATATCCAGATTGGAAGAACTGGATAAAAGCGGATCAATCGCCGGGTACAAACCCAGCTGGATCCGTTCGCGGGACAAAACTAATACTGAATCCAAAAAACTAAAAATCGCCACAACTGCAGGGTCCGTTAAATCATCAGCCGGGACATAAACGGCCTCGATAGAAGTAATTGACCCTCCGGCATCCTTAGTCGTACGGATCCGTTCATGAAATTCGCTAACTTCAGAAAGCAAAGTAGGCTGATACCCGGTTTCTGAAGGCACCCGCCCCAGAAGGGTTGAGATTTCGCTACCGGCCTGGACAAAACGAAAAATATTATCACAAAACATCAAAACATCCTGGTTCTTTTTCTGCACCGCTTCAGCCATCGTGATCCCGGTCATTGCCACAGCAAAACGCGCCCCCGGCGGCTCGTTCATCTGGCCGAATACCATCATTGTTTTAGATAGAACATCATGATTCTTTAATTCATAATACAATTCGTTCCCTTCGCGGATACGTTCTCCGATACCGACAAAAACGCAAGACCCCTGATAACGCTTGACGATATGCTGGATAATCTCCAGGGTCAGCACGCTTTTGCCTAACCCGGCGCCTCCTAAAATACCGGTTTTGCTTCCTTTAACCAGCGGAGCCAGCAAATCGATAATCTTGATCCCGGTTTCCATAACTTCGTAACTGCGGCGCTCATCCTTATTTTTACTGACCCGGACCCGGCTGCCCATATCGGTTTTACGGATCGAGCTTTTTTCCTGATGTTCAACCGGCCCTCCCTGGTCAATCGGCTGACCTACGACATTAATCAAGCGACCGTAAAGCCCGTCCCCGGCCGGAATTTGAATGGAAGAACCGTAAAAAATAGCTTCGGCATAACGTTGAATATTTGTCGTAGAATTAATCGAAATACACCGGGCGACATTACCCGGTAAATGTTCGGCAACCTCCAAAAAAACTTCGCTGCCTTCGATAGTATGGGTAAGTAACATCGCGTAAACATTCGGCACATCATCGGCCGAATTAAATTTTACGTCGACCACCGGGCCCTGCACCGCGGTAATCTTACCTTTAGCTTTATTATTCATAGTTTATCTTCCCATAAAAAATCTCAGATCTGGTCATTAAGCATTAAACAACTGCCTGGCGCTAAACAATTCCCGCATGCTTTGATCGATAATTTCATGCCGGACACGGAAATACTGCAGCTTTAGCTTTGCGTCCATCTCTTTAAGCCGCCGCAGACTGTCTTCAAGATGGACGTAACGGGCGGCAAACTCTGACAGGCGGCTTAAGCCAAAAATATCATAAAGCCGCTGGCCCATCCATAAATAAACCAGATACTCCACAATATCGCTGATTTTTGATTCAAAGATCACATTTTGCAAAATCGCAAGTTTCTCGGGACCCTGAGGTTTAGCGGCTAAAAATTCCGGTAAAAAAGGAAAAAAAGTTACTGTCTCAACCCGCTGAACCGTAAAAGATACCGGGTGAGGGTACACTACTTTCAATAATCCGAACTTTCCCCTCAGGGCGTTCCTGAACAAATAATCCCTTAGCTGAAAAGCCTGGTTCAACCGGTCATCGTCGTTGATCCCAGGGTAAGCTACAAAGGGAACTCCGCTTTCCCGCGCATACATTTTACCCCGCTCACCGATCACCACTAATTGGCCGGGATTACTCGCCAGTTCCGCTAAAGCCCGGGAGACTACCTGCATATTTAAACCGCCCAAAAGACCGCCGTCGGAGGTAACTACCACAACCACTTGAGTTTTATTGGTCGGAGCCAGGAATGGATGCCGGACAGCTTTAAAATCAATAAATTCAAAATAACTTTCCACAGCGCTCATAAACTTATCAAAACCGCCGAATCTATGCTCTAAAGAACGGTATTGGGAGACCGCGATATTCTTCAACACCTCAATTAAAGAAGAAAGCCCCTGGTTAAACTCCATATCTTTTTTAATGACCGCCATGGTCTGCATAAGCTTATTTAACCTCTTCTCTTAAATATGCCGTGAGCGCCTCTTCCAGCATCACCCGGAGATCTTCGCTAAGTTCTTTGGTCTGCCGGATTTTTAAACAGAATTCAGGCTTGACCTGCTGAACATAAGCTAAAATATTCAAACGAAACTGGCGGATCTGAGCGGTAGATAAACTATCCAACAAACCATGATTCAGCGAATATAAATAAATGATCTGCTCTTCAACAGATACCGGACGATTTTTATCCTGGGTAATCAGCTGGCTGATCGCCTCCCCTCGACGCAACCGCGCTTCGGCTTCTTTGGAAAGCCCGGAAGTACGCAATTGGGTCATCTGCAAAAGTTCTTTATACTGCAGATAATCAAGACGTAAAGATTTGCTTAAGCCTTTAACCGCCGGCCATTGAGCTTTATTACCGATACGGGAAACCGATAAACCAAAATCGATCGCCGGCTTTACCCCTTTGTTAAAAAGGCCGGTAGAGAAATAAAGTTGTCCGTCGGTCATGGAAATCAAATTGGTGGGAATATATCCGGTTAAATCTCCCTGCAGGATTTCCACGATCGGCAAAAAGGTCATTGAACCGCCGCCGAGGTCTTTTTTCAGGAGCCCGGCACGTTCCATCATCTGAGAGTGTAAATAAAAAATGTCCCCGGGATATGCCTCCCGGCCGGGTGCCCGTTCCAACAAAAGAGAAATTTGCCTATAGACCCAGGCATGTTTAGTTAGATCATCGGCAACTAAAAGCACATCTTTGCCCTGGCTCATAAAATACTCACCCAAAGTACAGGCAGTATAAGGAGCCAAATACTGTTCTCCGGTTGAAACGCTGGCTACCCCGGAAACTATAATCACATAATCTAAGGCTTCTTTTTCACGCAGGACATTTAAAACTTTAACCAGGCTGGAATAAGGCTTGCCGATGCAGCAGTAAATACAAATGACATTCTTACCCTTCTGATTAATTATCGCATCTAAAGCGACGCTGGTTTTCCCGGTGATCCGGTCGCCGATTAAAAGCTGCCTTTGACCTTTGGCCAAGGGGATAATCGCGTCAATAATCAAAGTACCGGATTCCAAAGTTTGATTTACCGGTTGTCGATCCATAACCCCGGGAGCGACAATAAATGCCGGAAGCTGGCCCTGGGCTGCCACCGGGCCTTGCCCATCCAGCGGCCGGCAAAGCGCATCCACTACCCTGCCGACAAAAGCATCTCCGACCGGAAGCGTAAGGGACTTTCCCTTATTATAAACTTCATCGCCGGCGCGGATGCCGACGGGATCACCCAACACCAGGATTTGGACTTTATCCTCGGTAAACCCCATCACTAAACCCAGTATGCCGCTGGCAAATTCCACGATCTGGCCGTTAATACAGCTAGGCATCCCCTTAGCCACAACAATGAACTTACGGACAGACTGTATAAAACCTACTTCACGAATCTCAAAAACTGTTCCGGGATCCGAAGATCTTATATCGCTTGACATTTAGCGGGCTTTCTCCATAATTTTGTTTTTCAGGGTTCCGTCAAAAACCAGGCTGGCAATCGTAATCACTAAACCGGCAACTAATTTTGGATCAACCTCTTCTTTTAAGGTAATCTGACGATTCAAAACACTGGAAAGCTTTTTGATCAATTCCTCCCGCTGATTAGCGGTTAAAGGAAATGCGGCTGAGATCAAAACCTCCGAAACATTATCCGGAATACCGATATTATTAAGCTGATTGAAACCGTTAGCGATCAATCCGTCTACCCATTCATTATGCACGTTGCGTTTGAACTTATCCGGAAGGACATCATGGATCAAACCCACCGCTTTATTCATCGCCTCTTTAGCAATCCGCGCCTCGATCTCCGAAAGCAAAGCCTGGCAAGATTTCTCCGCCTGTGCCACCATCTCTTCGCTTTTTACGCGGGCTTGTTTTATAATTTGCTCTTTCTCGGCTTCAGCCCCTTTAATTAATTCGATCTTGGTTTTTTCACCTTCCTCTTGAGCCTTACGGACAATATCCTCGGCCTGCCTTTTAACTTCTTCCCAACGGCGGTTGATATCTTCGTCTTTCTTAGTGTAATCCTGATTCAACTCGTCAATATGCTGGGTAGCCGAAGTAACATTTTGCGTCATAATTTTATTTAACATAAATACCAATACCACAAAAACCAGCAAAATAAAAATAATAAACGAAGCCATCAACATCTTTTTAATCTCCTTTAAGTATTAAGAGGCGCCAAACAACTGGAATACGATCAACATGGCGACAATCGCCAAACTTTGCGCAAAAACTAATCCAATAATCATCGCGGTAAAGATCTTAGGCGCCGACGACGGATTACGGCCCAGCGCATTAATGCTGGAGTAACTGCCCGCGGCAAAAACCGCGCAGGGCCCTAATATACATAAAGCAAAAATTATCACTAAAGCAATATTTTTACTCATTTTTCTTCCAGAATAATCGTTACCGTATTCTGATCCGCTTTAACTACTCCCCTTCTTATCGGAATACTTTGCTGATCCACAATTACCGCTCCCGTAATCAAACGACTCATAATACGTTTATGGAACGGGAGTATTTCAAATACACCTTCTTCCCCGGGCAAAATAACTCTTCCGGCTTGCCCCTCAAAAAGGACTTTACTTAAGTTTAAGATTGAAACATTCAACAGCATTAAGATTAACCTTCCTTAAGGTTTATCTTCTTCATCAGGCCCGGATCCGGACTCAGGAAAGGCGGAATTTTTAGCTCCTAAAAGTTCATCTTTAATCATACGTGACTGGCGATTCCAGCTAAAGAATAACACGCCGGCCAGAAGACCTGTAAATATAATTATAACAAAAATAATAATCCAAGTCATTGTTTTATTCGGTTCATCGGCTTTGATCTTGGTTTTAGCCAGCATCTCCGGGGATGGCGGACCGCCGGCGGTAACCAGAATTTTTTCCATTCTGCCGATATCTTCCTTAACCTGCGCCAGGACCTCTAAATTCTGACGGTAAATTCCGATATGCCGTTCGCGGCTTACCGTATCATCCGCCTGCGAAGTCAAGATGTCATTTAACTTCGGATAAATGGTATCTGATATTTCCTTGGCCTTAGTATAATAAGCGGTTTTTTCCAATTTGGAAAGTATTGAATCTACCCGGCCTTTGAGATCGGCGATCTTATCCTGGCCGATCAGCCAGATATCTTCAACATCTACTTCAAATACCCGTACCTCACCGGGAGTTAATTCTACATCCGTCTTATAAACATAGTGGATCGACCGGGCAGAATCATATTCTAAATCTAGACCGCCCAGATCGGCGATATCTTTAGGCGCGACTTCTCCCGGCAGATCATACTTAACCTGCACTTTTTGCGTTTTAGTCGGTGAAGGGTTAACCGCCACAATCCTGAACTTCACGCTTCCAGGGGCAAGCGTTGTAGAAACCACGGGAGCATCCTTACCGCCGAACTTAGCTTCAAATATTTGCTTTAAGATCTCAATTACTGAACCGATCTCATCGGTCTTGGTGCGCATATCTCTGACCGTCGGTGAAGTAGAGAGGGCTTTTTCAAATAATGCGCTTAAATCCAATCCTTCTTTGCCGCCCAGGGCTTTTAACCGGCTGGATATTTCATCCACCGTATTATTCAACCGTGAAGAAGGACCATCTTTAGCTAATTCCGCAGGCAGAGCATCCACGGAATCTTTAAGATTCTTCAGGGTAAGAGCAATATTGATATTGTCACCGGAAACCAAGACTGCTTCCACAGCTTTAATCGCATCCAAGGCTTTCTTAGCCGTACGTTCGGCTTGAGGCGCAGAAGAAGCCAATCCGGCGATCGTGGTTAAACTCATTGATTCTACCGTTCCGGATCCGACTTCAAAACCATCCGTCTCGGCATCCTGCATGATAAAAGTATAAGATCTACCGGACTCGAATTTCTTATCGGCATTAAATGTAAAGGTGTAAACATTGCTATTGCCGGCGCTTACTTTCATTTTTTCGTTATTAAATAAGATCTGATTATCCCAGCTATAAATACTCACCACCGGAGATTTACCTTCCAATCCGGTACAGGTTATTGTTACATCATCTCCGGACAAAACCGGATTAGGCGACAAGGCCACACTCCAGGAATATTTCTCCGCGGTGGATTTAAGAGTTTGGCCGGCAGTTTCCGCAGTTTTAGCGCTGCTGTCCATTAAAGTAATCGCCGCGGAAGTCTTTTCTTCAAAACTCACCAAAACTGAACTGAAAGCCTCCATCATATCTTCAGTAGCCCCGCGGATAATACCCTCTTGGGCATTAAGTTTATCCTCGATTATACCCTTAATACCTCCCTGGGCAGCAATCGCATCCGGGTCAGCATTATTTCCGGCTAAGATTTTTTGCATGTTAGAATCCATTACGGAAATAGGCTTATCCAATGCCCAGGTAACCAGGGTAGACATAGAATCCAAAGATTCCTTCATCGCCGCCATTTGTTCAGGAATGGTTACCGTAAAAGATACCGGGGTAGTAAAGCTGGCTCCGGTGGCCAAACCGGCATAACTGGATACCGTATAAACCTTACCGGCCTGAAGCTTAGCATAGTTGGTCCCGGCGGAATAAGTGGTCGGGCTCCAAGTCTGAGTGAAGAACCCGGCAAATCCGGAAGCAATCGGAGCCTCTCCGGTTTTATAGGCAGCGCAGTCGGCAATGACATTATCCATCGTACGCACTTCTTCATAATCATCGTCGGAATCATTAGGCGTTCCATTATTATTCAAACGCGTTCCTGTCCAGAGTTTAACGGTCGCAGGAATATCTGTATAATAAAGATGTTTGTTATTGGCTTCATCGACTAGGGTAGTTTTACGCTTAATTTTATAATTACCGTCATAGATACTTACATCCACAACCTGAGAACCGGGGACCAATCCGCCGTCTCTTTCCAACCAGGTAACCATCGACAAAGTATCTGTGTTAACATCATAAGAGAATTCCGAAGAAACACTCCAGATGTGTACAACTAAAGTTTCCATGGTTTTAAAGATCGTCCGGTCTTTTCTCCAAATATGCTTTTCAGGATCCCAGCCCACCAGATAATCTTCAGAAATCGGCCCGTAATCATTGTGGCTAAAAGTTGCGCTCCAGCTGCCTGCACGAACCCAATGGACTACCGGGCTGGATAAACCTTCCGCCACCCAGGGAGAGGTATAAGGCGAGGCGCTCAAACCGGAAGTATCATTAACCTTTAATCCGGAAATAGCCTGGTTAGTTACCAAGTCGCGGATATCCCAGGTAATTTTATAATAATCGATCTTTAAGGTATCCACTCCGCCGGCGGCAGTCGGACCTTGGACATAAACTTCATGGTCATTATGGTCATAAACACGCATCTTAACATTAACATAATACGGAGACACATCTAACCGTTCATTAGGTATCGTCCAATTATAAGTCCCGTCGTTTTCCAGATTGGTGCCCCCGGCCATCGCAATTTCGGTTTGGAAGTTGTCTTTAGAATAAACCAGGTCCACATTAGGTATTGTACCAAATGTATTCCATTTTATTTCCCGGACCTCTCCTACGATCCAGCGGCATTCATAAACACCGGACTCATTCAAGGCCACCGCCGGAGTAACTAAAGTAATCGCGCCTTGGATCTTAAATGTCGGAGAAGTACTTTGCACGCTGGGCACGCGCGGATCAAAAATTCTCAATTTACAGCTCGGTGAAATATGATTAGGAACCTTCCAATCATAGGTCTGCTCTGATCCGGTCCCACCCTGTCCGGCGCCGTTAGGCACGTTGCCTAAATCAATATTGTGATCTTCATCGGCAAATCCGTTAGTCGAAAGGGTAATACCGACCAGCGGCATCGTTCCGCCCCATTCCCACTTTACCAAATATTGGCTATCAACGGCTAATTTAGCGTCTAAAGCCGGAGTTTTAATAATCAAGTAACCGATAATCTTGAATAAATCTGAAATATTGTAAGTATCGGATTCTGTAGACCGGGCATCCATTACTTTGATCAACACATTATCATTAGCCTGATCCGGGACAACCCAACTCCGCAAGAATTCAGAAGCCGTTCCGCCTGAACCGGCGCCATTAGCCACGACCCCGTCATTAGCTGTTCCGTAATTTTCAGCAATCGGCGCCCATCTTCCGATGCAATAGCTCTGATTTTCAGCGTTGCCTTCAGCATAGTCCGTACTTAAAATAATCTGATTATCATTAGTTACTGACAAAACGGTATACCATTTTGTAATATTCTTACAATTCGTTGTACCGATGCCGATGGAATCTCCGGATGCCACATTGGTAGACCAGGCAGTACCTGTTCCGCTGATGATGGGGCTGCCCACTGCTACGGTAGCGCTGCCGGTAGTATATTTGGTGATAAAATAAGTAATTTTTACTTCTGCCGCAGTCCCTCTCCAGCCCCATTTAATATCGCTGGACTTACCAATTTCCCAGGAATTATTCAAAAGCGGAGCCTTTACCCAAATTTCACCTTTAATCCTAAAAGGATTAGAAATAGCATAGGCATCACTATCGGTAGAACTCTGCACCCTTACCCGGACTTGATGCGCGCTGGCTGGATCGCTGGAATGATATTGAAAGATATCCGGGATCGTCCAACTATAAGTAGCGCCTTTTTCCTGTGCGCCATTAGCCAGATTGGAAATAATTTCCCGGGCTTCGCTGACAAAATTATCCGTAGAATAATGCAGGTCTACTGTTTCTACCGTACCGCTGTTACTCCAGGTGATATTATGTTGTGAACCGATAATCCATTCCTCGGAACCTGCTGGCGCGCTGATGGCGAATTTCGCTCTGATTTTAGCCATATCTGCTCCCGCAGGGCCGATACCATAAGCATCCGCATCATTAGCATCCCCGACCTTGATCTTTAACTGCGCGGTAATATAATTAGGAACCGATGCCCATGTCCATTGTCCTGCGCTGGCGGCAACTGAACTGCCGGGAATTACATTCCAGGTATCCACCGCGCCTCCGGCCAGTGAATAATAAATGCCCAACATAGTATCTGTCCCGGTATAAGTCCAGGTGATTGTCGCCGGATCCCCGACATACCACTTAGAATCTTTAGTCGGAGAAGTTACCTGTATCCCGCGCATGATCTTAAAAGTATTAGTCGAAATATCAAAAGCTCCGTTATCGTCTTTATCTTCCACTTTAAGGATCAAGTCTGACTGGATAAAAGCCGGAATCGTCCAAGCATAAGTGTTGTTTCCCGATTCATAAGTGTTATTTAAAGTAAAGGTATCGTAAGTAGCCGGGTCAGTTTGCCTATAATAAGTGAACTTAACACCGGCAGTCCGGCCGACCTGATTCCAGACGATATTCTGTTGAGTACCGACTGTCCATTTCTGGCCGCCGTCCGGGGTAATAATCGTAAATCTTGCCCGAATGCGGAAATCATCATTTGAAATATCCTGGATATCAGCGTCTCCGGATTTAGAAATTTTTACCCTGACTTTACCGGAAACCGCCTCTGAAGGAATATTCAACCAATCATAAGTACCGCTATTCTGGGCACTGGTCGAAATTGAAAAGATCTTAGCCGGCGTGGAAAAAGCCGGATCATCAATTGAATAATCGATTTGTACCGTATCTAATGGTCCATACTTAGTCCAGGTAATCGCTTCATTAGTTCCGGCTAACCAGGTTTCCAAACCGTTAGGCCGGGTAATTACAACTCTGGGAATAATCCTAAAGGTATTATCGGAGGTGTCAACAACGTCGCTGAATAAAGTTGTATTGCTATCCCTGACCCTGATTCTGGCTAGGTCAGTAGCAATGCTGGGAATAGTCCATTCATATGAACCCAAGTTATTCAACCCTTGAGCTTCATCAATCGGAACATACATTGCTCCGTTGAAATAATGAATATCTACCTTTTCAATTCCCGGAGCGGTCCAACGGATCCACTGTTGAGTACCGCAACCCCACTTTTCTTTATCTGCAGCGATCAAGCTGCCATTAGGAGCAGTTACGGTGACTATCCCCTTAATTACAAAATCCGCCGGCGATACCGCGTAAGAATCGCTATCTTCAACCTCATCAATTACCGCAACCACTTTAGCCCGGCAGGTCGTAGAAATGGTCGCCGGAACCGTCCAGAGATAACTGCCGGTAGTACTATTGGCGATAAAAGAAGGCGTAACCACTAACCAATCGGTCAAAGTAGGTTCTTTACAATATTTAATACTGACTTTCGGAGCCAGGCCCAGGGAATTCCAGGTGACATTTTGTGAAGCGCCGACTACCCAACGCTCCCCGCCCACCGGAGAACTGATGCTGAAATTATCCATAATCTTAAAAGCGGCGTTAGACTCATCTTTTACCGTGCTATCTTTAGAATCGCGGATGCGGATAAAGCAGTTATTCGATAGAACGTTCGTCGGCACGCTCCATTGATAAGCATATAAACTAGCCTGATAAGCGCTGGTATTAATATCTGAATAATTACCGCTCGAACCGTTAGTCGATAAAGACAGAATGACACTTTCGATCGGGCCCACCATACTCCAGGTGATCCGGGAATCGACATCATTCTGGCCGGCTTTAAATTTATTCTGGCCGTTAGGAGATAGCAAGGTCAAATTACCATGAATAGTAAAAGCAGCTGAAGTATCTGTGGCTACCGGATCATTAGCATCGGAAATCTTAATTTGTGCCTGATTGTAGGAAACTACTGAAGGAACTGTGGCGGTATAAGTTTCCAGGTTGTTGATTTGAGAACCATCATTAATAAAATTCCAATTCGCCCCGGCGTCGATCGTATATCTAATATAAATGAGCGGGATAATACCTTTGGTCGTCCAGCTGATTGTATTGCCGATACTGCCGCTTAACCAACGTGTTGAACTATTCGGCTCACTGATCGTAAAACCACCGCGGATAGTGAACGGATCGCTTTCATCATAGATTGTCGCTTTACCTACCTGAGAAATCTTAACCATCGCCTGCGTAGAGGTGTCGTCAGGAACGGTCCAACTATAAGTATGCGTTCCCGGTCCGGCGGCCACAGAATTAAGAATAATCTTATCATCAGGATAAGTAGAACCGTTATTTAAGGAAAGGCGCAGTTGGACATTGGGAATTGATCCATGAACAGTATAATTGATATTATTAGCTTCTCTGCAGATCCAAACCTTTTTATTAACTCCCACTCCGGCAGGACTGGTAACCAGAATCGAACCGCGGATCACAAAATTTCCGGATTCTTGGGGTTCGGTATTGCTTCCGACAGCCGCATCCTCGATTTTAATTTTTACCGTATCACTGATCGCATCCGGTACCGGCCAGGTATAACCTAAATCTGTCGCCGGCAAAGTAGCGATCGTATTTGGATAATTATCATCCCCGGCGTTAGTATCATATTTAAGCACGATCTGACTGATTGTACCGGATTTTGTCCAGACAATCGTCTCCGGATTATCCACAACTAAAACTTCTCCTCCGGCCGGATAAGTCAGGCTGATATCCGCGGCAATCTTAAAAGCCGCCGAATCGGTAGGATCTAATTGAGCGGCGATAGTCGGAAGAATTCTGATCACAACACTATTGCTAATATTATTCGGAATCGTCCAACTGTATTTAAGTAAACTTGAATCTAAACCTTGGGCTCCGGCAATCGCATTAAATCCGCTGCCATAATCATATGACAGATTGACCGTACCCACCTGGCCTTCTCTAGTCCAGGTAATATCTTTAGATTTGGCGACATCCCACACTGCCCCTGCCACTGGATTAGTAATTATTAATCTACCTTTAATTGTAAACGAATCCGATGTCCCGGCAAGCGTTGGTTTAGCGGCATTGGTATTGCTGGCCCTTACTTTAACCTGGGAGCTAAGCACGGCATCCGCCGGAATAACCCAGGTGAAACTATTGCCGCTTAAATTATCCGCATCCTGAATTGCCTGATAAGCTGCTCCGCCTACTGAATATTCCAATTTAACCGTAGGGATTGTCCCGGTCTTACTCCAGGTAATCGCATAACCGGATCCGCCGACATACCAGGTTTCTCCGCCCACCGGAGCGCTTAAAGTTATCTTTCCGGTAATCGTAAAGGTATCCGATTCATCAACCGTATCTACCGGATCGTTATTATCAATGATCTTAATCTTAACGGCGGAGGAGATGTTATCGGGAACGGTCCAGGGGAAACTGGAAGGAATGGCATCTAAATCCGTAGCTCCGGCAATATCCTGATACGCTGCTCCGTCAACTGAATATTGTAACTTTACTTTAGTCACCGGGCCGGTAACGTTCCAAGCAATATTATAGGTGGTACCGACGACCAAAGGCTCCGTGCTGCTAGTAGGAGCAGTAATCTGTAAATCTCCCCGGATCTTAAAATTAGCCGCGGAAATATCATACGCCTCAGCGTCATTGGCATCAGAAATCTTTACCCTCGCCTGGCTGGAAAGTGTCGCCGGAATAGCCCAGGATTTAATATCGTTATTTGAAATATTCTGGGCGATCTTATCCGCGATCCAGGTTCCGCCGCCGTCGGTAGAATACTCTAAAGTAATATTCGGAACATTACCGACGGTAGTCCAGGTAATATCATGGGTGCTTCCCACGATCCATTTTTCAGTACCTAGATCCGGCGAAGTAATATCAAAGATACCCTGCACTTTGAATGCCGCAGATTCACCTAAAGTCAGGATATCGTTAGCATCGGTAACCTTGATTTTGGCATTCGCCGAAACAGTATCCGTGGGAATATTATTCCACCAATAGAAAAGATTGCTGGCAGAAGTAGACTCAATAACCTGTTTAGTGTAACTTGTCCCGCCGTCCGGTGAATATTCGATCCGGACATTGGCGAAATCACCAACCATAGTCCATTCAATCTTATAATTAGCCCCCACCTTAACCTTAACTAAGCTGTCCGGTTTAGTAACGACAATGCTTCCTACGATCTTAAAATCAGGAGAAGTGCTATAGACATCCGAATCCAGCACATCTTCAATTTTTATCTTATAAGTATTGCTGACATGATTAGGCAGATTATCCCAACGGTATTTTAAGTTACCGCCGCTGGTTGAGGTGGCGATTACATTAGTAAACTGCCCTCCATCTACGGCATAAGTAATCTTAACATCCGAAACACTACCGGTCCTGGTCCACTCGATATCATGTTCGCTGGATCGAGCAGTCCAACGGGTAGTTCCGGTAGGAACGGTGATCTGCAATTTACCTTTAATATAGAACACACCGTTAGACTCATCTTTAACTGTAGCATCGCGGGTATCTGATACCCGGACTAAACACAGGTTGCTAATCGCATCCACGACTGAAGGCCAGGCATATTCCCCTGCGCCTTTGCCGGCCGGAGTTGAAGCGATGATTTCATTCCAGGCGCCGCCGCTATTTTTGGAATATTCCAGCTTGACCGTCGGGATAGAACCGTTGGCCGACCACATAATCTTACGCGTCGTCTCGCCGACATACCAGGTCTCTCCGCCGTTTGGCTGAGTAAGCGTAAGGGCGCCTTTAATTTCAAAAGGATACACTGAAATCGCTTTAACGCCGGAATCATTAGTAGCCGTAACCCGTACTTTTACATTGTCACCGATAACATCCGGGACTGTCCAGGCATACACACCGTTAACGCCATGAGCGGAATTCGGATAACTGGCTGCCTCCACGATCGTTTGAGTTTCATCGCTGAAACCATTCGTAGAATAATCGATCTTAACGTAGCTAAAGGTTCCTTGCGGCGTCCAAATAATATCCTTGGGTTCTCCTACCGCCCAAACGATACCTTCAATATTAGGCTGGATAAGCGCGATCTTACCTTCTATTTCAAAAGCATCTGAATCATCATAAACTTCAGTATTGCTCAACTGGGTAATTCTAATCTGGGCGCTCTTGGCATCACCAGTAATGCCATCGATCGGCGGAGCCCAGGAAGCATAAGGGCTGCTATTAAAAGCCACCGTCGCCACATCCGTCCAGGCATCCGTGCTGATCTTTCTAAATTGGATCTTCACATTCCCCATATTCGCCGCACCCGTACAAGGAGTGGTCCAGGCGATATTATGCGCCTCAACTACTTTCAAGGCCGCCGTGGTACTGCTGGGCTCAGTAACCGTAATTGATCCTTTAACCATAAATAACTGCGATATTCCATAAACTGCCCCTAAAGAAGTGTCCGTTACCTTGATCCTGGCTTTTTGTTCAGAACCTACCGTATGGTCGGTAATAATATCCTGATTAACCGGAATATCCCATTCATAAGGCGAAGAATTCCCGGCTACAGAAGAAGCAATCGGATAAGTATAGGTAGAGCCATTATCTTTAGAATATTCAATTCTAACTAACGGAACGACTCCGGTAATCGACCAAACAATGTTGTTGCCGGTTTTAGTCCCGATAACCCATTTATCCGTGGAGGTAGGCGCAATAAATGAAAGCACCGGCCGGATTTCAAAATCATCGGAAGTATCAACAGCGTTTGAATTATTCGGATCAGATACCCGGAATTTACAGTTAACCGCCCGCACATCCACCGGCACGCTCCAACCATAACTTCCCGTGTTGGAAACGATCCCGGTATTAGTAGTCTTATAATCGATATTATGCCAAGTAGTTCCATCGTAAAATTCCAGTTTGGCATTAGGAATTTCTCCTTGCAGACTGTAGTTATTCCAGGTAAGCGTAACAGATGATCCGCTGCTCAAAGTTCCCGGCGATTTAGTTCCGGCTAGAAAGGTAAAACTACCGATAATATTATAGGCGGGGGAAATGCCGAAAACTTCATCCGTAGTACCTTCACCGGTTTCTTGAGCCACTTTCACCAACGACCCATTCTCAATTTGAGCCGGAATAGGAGTCCAGCTATAGGAACTAAAGTTATTGCTGTCTACGGTATTAATATATTCATAAGCCCCATCATGGAAATAGTAAATCTTTACGTTACCCAGAGTACCAGTCTTAGCCCAGGTAATGGTTTTAGTGCCGGCTACCGGAATATTTTCATTTAAATGCGGTTCATTAACGGTAATTTTACCAACAACATCAAAACTTGCGCTGGTTCCGTAAACATTGGTATTGCTGTTATCAATTACTCTTATTTTTATATCGCTGCTGATCGCATCCGGGATATTATTCCAGGTATAAGCAGCATTAGCCG
>DAONDX010000008.1:59292-86435 GCA_035402765.1 Candidatus Omnitrophota bacterium | reverse complement strand
TTGGTATTGCGCGGGTGTCCTCCTAGTGGAGGAGAGATAAAATGGCAAAGAAATTGTGGGGAACAAGATTTGGCAAGGTGACTGCTGCGCTTACGGATAAATTTACTTCTTCTGTAGCTTTTGATCAGCGGCTGGCTAAGTATGATATTTTAGGCAGTATTGCTCACGCCAAAATGTTAGGCAAACAAAAAATTATCCCGCAAAAAGACGCCCAAGTCATTGTGAAAGGTTTGAACGCAATACTTAAAGATGTGTTAAGCGGAAAATTTAAATTTGATCCAGATGCCGAAGATATACATTCAAATATCCAGGATTTGCTGGTTAAGAAAATCGGCCAACCGGCGGCTAGATTGCACACCGCGCGATCCAGAAATGACCAGGTAGCTTTGGATATCAGAATGTATCTTAAAAGCGAGATTGACGAGTTGGCTGAAAATATCGGCCAATTACAGAAAGCTATTTTAAAGTTCGCTAAATCTAATCTTGAGGTGATTATCCCCGGCTATACGCATTTACAAATCGCTCAGCCCGTATTAATGAGCCACCATCTATTGAGTTATCTTGAGGGTTTGGAAAGAGATAAAAACCGGCTGTTTGATGCAAAAAAAAGAATTGATGCTATGCCTTTGGGGGCCTGTGCCTTTTCCGGCACCGGCCTGCCTATTGACCGGGAGTTAGTCCGGAAAGAATTAGGCTTTGCTAGCCTTACCGCTAACAGTATTGATAGTGTTAGCGACCGGGATTTTATTCTGGAAGTGCTGGCCGGATTGACCATCCTTTCCGTGCATTTATCGCGGATCGCCGAAGATCTGATCCTTTGGAGCACCCACGAATTCAATTTTATTGATATTGATTTTTCTTTTTGCACGGGTTCAAGTATCATGCCGCATAAGAAGAATCCGGATATCCTGGAGTTGATCCGGGGATCCGTTGGCAAGATCCATGGAGATTTATCCAGCGTGATGATCCTGATGAAAGGGTTGCCGTCTTCATACAACCGGGATTTACAGTTAGATAAGCCGCCGCTTTTTGATGCTGTGGATACGGTCAAAGATATTCTGGGGATTTTTATGGTGCTTTTTGGGAATATTGTCGTTGAGAAAGAGGCGATTGCCGGCAAAATTAAAGATGAGTCTTTATTCTCGGTTGATATTGTAGAATATCTGATCAAGAAAGGCCTAACTTACCGCCAGGCCCATGATATTGTAGGCAGGATGGTTATCGATTGCTTAGACCAAGGGAAAAAGATTTCCAGCTTATCTGATGCGCAGCTGAAAAAATATTCGGATAAATTAACCGCGGATATTAGAAATATCTTAAATGCTAAAGCTTCCGTGGGGTTGAAGTCTTCTTACGGCAGCACGAACCCGAAATTGGTCTCTAAGCAATTAAGCAGGTGGGATAAACAATTATAGCGAAAATCGGTTAAGAGGTCTTAAGCAATCAATAAGGATCTAATGCACGATTTCAAATACAAAAATAATAAGCTTTATTGCGAAGATATAAAGGTAGAGGATTTAGCGAAGAAATTCGGCACCCCGCTTTATGTCTATAGCTATCATACTTTAACTGACCACTATTTAAAGTTAAAATCCGCATTTTCTGAAATTGACCCGCTGATCTGCTATTCGGTAAAAGCCAACTCTAATCTTTCGATATTAAAATCTTTGATCGCTAAAGGTGCCGGCCTGGATATTGTTTCCGGAGGCGAGTTGTTCCGGGCTCAAAAAGCCGGCTGTCCTCCGCAAAGGATCGTTTATGCTTCAGTAGGTA
Organism: Candidatus Omnitrophota bacterium; assembly: GCA_035402765.1. Taxonomy (GTDB): domain Bacteria; phylum Omnitrophota; class Gorgyraeia; order Gygaellales; family Profunditerraquicolaceae; genus UBA6249. Next base: position 84,662 of record DAONDX010000008.1, on the reverse strand, counting down.
AAACCGATCAGGAGATCCGCGCGGCGATTATCGGCGGCATATTATTTTTCAATGTCGAGTCATTAGCGGAGTTAAAGAATATCAACCGGATCGCCCGGAAATTGAATAAAATTACGCGGGTGGCTATCCGGATTAATCCGGATGTGGAAGCTAAAACACATAAATATATTTCTACCGGAAAAATTACCAATAAATTCGGCATTGACTTAAACAGCGCTTACAAGATCCTGTTATTGCGGGGCCAATTTAGAAATTTGAATATCTGCGGTTTACATATCCATATCGGTTCGCAGATCACTCAGAGCGCTCCTTTTGTGGAGGCGATTAAGAAAGTTTCCGGATTTATCCAGCGGCTTAAGGCCAAAGGCATTGAATTGGAATATTTAAATATCGGCGGAGGATTGGGGATCATTTATGATCAGGAGGCTCCTCAGACTGCGCAGATTTACGCCAGCCAGATTATTCCGCTTTTAAAGAAAACTCAGCTTAAGATTATCATGGAGCCGGGTAGGTTTATTGTCGGTAACGCCGGGATCCTGGTGGTCAAAGTCCTTTATATCAAAAATACGCCGAAAAAGAAATTTATTATTGTTGACGGCGGGATGAATGATTTAATCCGCCCGGCATTATATTCTGCCTACCATAATATTTTACCTTTGGCTAAAATATCCGGAACCGAAAAAGCCGATTTGGTGGGGCCGATTTGCGAAAGCGGGGATTTTTTAGCTAAGGAGCGTTTAATTGCTAAGGTTAAAGAAGGGGATTATCTGGCGGTAATGAGCGCCGGAGCATATGGATTTAGCATGTCCAGTAACTATAATTCCCGGATGCGTGCCGGCGAAGTGATGGTCATCAAGGGGAAGGTATCCCTAATCCGCCGGAGAGAAACGCTTGAGGATTTAATACGCAATGAATCCTGCGCTTTTTAAGTAATCTTATTTCATGGAAGATGCGGGCATAATAGAATCAAAAAGAAAGAGCTGATGAAAAAAATTAAATTTACTAAAATGGTAGGAGCCGGGAATGATTTTATCGTTATCGATAAAAAGCCGGCCGGAAATCTTCCCAAATTAGCCAAAACCTTATGCGACCGGAAATTCGGTATCGGGGCTGACGGCCTGCTTTTGCTGGGTAAATGTGCCGGTGCGGATTTACGCATGCGTATTTTTAACGCGGATGGCTCAGAAGCAGAGATGTGCGGAAACGGATCCCGCTGCGCCGCTTTTTATAGCGGTAAACTTAAAGGCAGGCTGCGAACTTTAGCCGGGGTTATTAATACGGAGGTTTCCGGTAATCAGGTAAAAGTCCAGCTCACCTCTCCTAAAGATATTAAATTGGATATTCCTTTGGCCGTGAATGGCCGCCAGCTTAAGGTAAATTTTATTAATACCGGTGTTCCGCATACGGTAATTTTTGTAAACGGAATCGAGGGATTGGATGTGCGGGGCATCGGCGGCATGGTCAGGAACCACCCAAAATTTTCGCCGCGCGGGACAAATGTCAATTTTGTCGAAGTAAGAGGAAAAGACCTTATCCGGATCCGTACTTATGAAAGAGGAGTGGAAGATGAGACGCTGGCCTGCGGGACAGGCTCAACGGCCTCGGCGCTGGTCTTTGCTTTAAAAAATGATTTGCACCAATTAATTAAAGTCCAAACGCAAAGCGGCCAGATCCTGAAGATTTCTTTTGAGAAAGAAAACAATAAGTTTAAAAAAGTTTGGTTAGCCGGCGGTGTAAGGATAGTTTACAAAGGAGAATACTATGTTTAAGGGCTCGATTGTCGCCATTGTCACCCCTTTTTCTGATGCCAAACACGGTGGAAATTTAACTATTGATGAAAAAAAGTTACGCGAATTAATTGATTTTCAGATTGATAACGGCACCAGCGGTATCGTGCCTTGCGGGACGACCGGAGAATCCGCGACGCTTAATTTCGATGAACATGAAGCAGTCATCCGGATAACTATTGAGCAGGCCAAGAAACGGGTACCGGTAATTGCCGGGACAGGATCCAACTCTACCCAGGAAGCGATCATGCTTACGCAGCAGGCCGCTGCCGCCGGAGCGGATGCCTCTTTGCAGGTGAGCCCGTATTATAACCGGCCTACTCAAAAAGGCCTGTATGAACATTTTAAAGCGATCGCCCAGTCCGTGGATATCCCGATCATTCTTTATAATATCGCCGGGCGCACCGGGGTGAATATCGAACCGGAGACCATTGCGATGTTAGCCCGGGATTGCAAAAATATTGTGGCGGTAAAAGAGGCTTCCGGAAGCCTAGACCAGATGTCCCGGATCAAGCAGCTTTGCCCGAAAGAATTTAGTTTAATGTCGGGGGATGATGCTTTGACTTTGCCGGTATTAAGCATCGGGGGGACCGGGATAATTTCTGTGGTCGCTAATATTGTGCCGGCGGATATGGCAAATTTGGTGTCCGCTTTTCAAAAAGGAGATCTTAAAAAGGCTAAAGATTTACATTTTAAATTATTGCCGTTGATCAAAGCCGTATTTTTAGAGACTAATCCTATCCCGGTTAAAACCGCGATGGGTTTGCTGGGGATGTGCGATCCGGGATTGCGTTTACCGATGTGCAGCATGTCGGATGTTAATTTAGAGAAATTAAAGAAAGCCTTAAAGGATTACGGTCTTTTAAAGTAGAGCCGTAAAATTTGCGGCTTTTAAAAAAAATATAAGCGTTTTTTTAGTTTTCGCTTTGGAGGGTAAAAATGATCAAATTAGGCATAACCGGTTCCTGCGGAAAGATGGGTAGGCGAATTTATGAGTTTGCCGGTCAGGATAAAGATTTCGAAGTAGCTTTGGCTTTAGAAAAGAAGGGCACGCCTTTAATTGGTAAGGATCTGGGCAAAATAAAAGTCTCTTCTAATCTGGACGGTTTATTCCTGATCGATGTGTTAGTGGATTTTACCTTACCTGAAGCTGTGGATACGCATCTGGATTATGTAGCGAAATATAAAAAAGCCTATATTTTAGGAACCACGGGCTTAAGCGATGCCCAGAAAAATAAAGTTGAAGAGGTCGCTAAACTTGTGCCGGTGGTTTTTACTCCCAATATGTCCGTAGGGGTAAATGTCCTATTCTCCGTTCTTCCTGAGCTGGCTAAAAGATTAGGCCCGGACTATAGCGTAGAAATTGTTGAGGCTCATCATAAGGCGAAAAAAGACGCCCCCAGCGGGACCGCTAAAAAAATGGCTGAAGTTATTAGCCAGGTTACTAAAAAAGATATTCCTATGCATTCTATCCGTTTAGGGGATATTTTCGGTGATCATCAAATAATTTTTTGCGGTAATTCTGAAAGGATCGAGATTAAGCATCAGGCGCATTCACGCGATTTGTTTGTGGTCGGCGCTTTAAAAGCCGCCAAATGGATTTTGGGTAAACCCGCCGGATTATATTCTATGCAGGATGTTTTGAAAGGATAAGCATGTTTACATTATCTAAAAAAATTCAAGCCTTACCGCCATACTTATTTCTGGAGATTGATAAAGCCAAACGCCAGGCCCGTGCCCAAGGCCGGGATATTATCGACCTGGGGATCGGGGATCCCGACCAGCCTACGCCGAAATTCATTATTGATTGCTTAAGCCAGGCAGCGCAGGATCCGGCTAATCACCGGTATGCTTTAGACCAGGGTATGCCGGTGCTGCGTAATGCCATCCGGGATTGGTATAAAAACAGGTTTGATGTAGTTTTGTCTCCGGAAACGGAAATATTACCGTTGATCGGATCAAAAGAAGGCATTGCTCATTTTCCTTTGGCGTATTTAAATCCTGGCGACATTTCCCTGGTTCCTGATCCTTGTTATCCGCCGTATAAGGGCGGGACAATCTTGGCCGGAGGTAAGCCATATTTGATGCCTTTATCCGCGGAAAATTATTTTTTGCCGGATTTAAAGAAGATCCCGCTAGCTGCGCGTAAAAAAGCCAAGATCATCTTTGTGAATTATCCGAATAATCCTACCGGCGCCTGCGCCAGTGACGATTTTTACGTTGAGTTGATCAATTTCGCGGTTAAAAATAAAATTATTATTATTTCGGATTTAGCTTATTCTGAAATGGCTTATGATGGATATAAGCCGCGCAGCCTTTTAGAGTTTCCCGGCGCCCGGGAAGTGGTGATTGAATTTCACTCTTTATCTAAAACTTATAATATGACCGGCTGGCGTGCCGGATGGGCTTGCGGTAATCCGCAATTAGTCTGGGCCTTAGCAAAAGTTAAATCCAATATTGATTCCGGAATATTTTCGGCAATCCAGTTGGCCGCGGTTGCTGCTTTGCGGAGCTCTCAGGATTATTTAAAAAGCATGTGCGCGCTTTACCAGCAAAGGCGGGATGTTTTGGTGGATGGGCTTAATAATTTAGGATGGCAGGCGGTAAAACCAAAAGCCACATTTTATGTTTGGATAAAGCTGCCTCCTAAAGCCGATGCCATAAGCTTTGCGGCTCATCTTTTGAAAGAAGCCGATATCGTGGCTACCCCCGGAGTTGGATTCGGCCAATACGGCCAAGGTTATATTCGTATGGCTTTGACGGTTCCCGTTGAAAGGATTAAAGAAGCTTTAGAACGTATAAAAAAAATATTCTAATGTCTATTTGTTATCTTGGCCTTGGCTCAAATCTGGGCCAGCGCAGAAAGAACATAAAATTGGCAGTTAAAAAGATCGGGGCTTTGAAAGATACTAAAATAATTAAAACCTCAAAGTTGCTTAAGTCTCAGCCTTGCGGCGGGCCGGGCGGACAGCCGGATTATTTAAACGCCGTTATCAAGATCAGTACTAATTTCTCTCCCAGAAGCCTCTTAAAAAAATTAAAAAAAATAGAAAATGAATTAGGCCGCCAAAAGACTGCGCGTTTCGGGCCGCGGGTTATTGATTTAGATATATTGCTCCATGGGGATCGGTCTGTTTACGGTAAAACTTTAACTATTCCGCATCCGCGCATGTTTAGCCGTGATTTTGTAATTAAACCGTTAATAGAGGTGCTGTGAACCTGGCGCCTTCTAAATTTTAGCTATTAAAACCAGGTGGCCTGATAGATCAAATAGGAAAGAAGGTAGTGGGTGAAGGTTATCCGTGATCCGGTAAGATTAAATAAAAATCTTAAAGCGCAAAGCCGTAAGGGCAAGTCAATCGGTTTTGTTCCGACCATGGGCGCTTTGCATTTAGGGCATTTAAGTTTAATTAAGCAGGCTGTTAAAGACAATGATTTAGCGGTAGTGAGCATATTTGTTAATCCTGCCCAGTTCGGGCCGCAAGAAGATTTAAATAAGTATCCCCGGCCGCTTAAAAACGATCTGGCTTTGTGCCGTAAAGCCGGAGTAGATTTTGTTTTTCTGCCTGATCAAAAAATCATGTATCCGGAAGGTTTTTCTACTTTTGTTAATGTCGGGGAAATGGGGCAGGTGCTTTGTGGCCTGACCCGTCCGGGTCATTTCCGCGGAGTGGCTACGGTAGTGGCCAAATTGCTTAATATAATTGCTCCGGCTGTACTTTATTTAGGCCAGAAAGATGCCCAGCAGGCGGCGGTGATTAAAAGAATGGTTGAAGATTTGAATTTTCCCGTGGCAGTCAAAGTAATGCCTACTGTTCGGCTGGATAGCGGTTTAGCCATCAGTTCAAGAAATTTATATTTAAATGCTAATCAAATTAAATTAGCCGGCGTTCTTTGGGAGGCTTTAAGTTATGGCCGGGAATTAATACAAAGCGGCTTGCGGAATTACCCGCAGATCATTCTGCGGATGAAAAAAATTATCCTGAAGAAAGGCCCGTTTGCGATCGATTATATCTCGATTGTAGATGCTAAAAGCCTAAAGCCGGTGGATAAATTCAGCAGGCGGATCCTGATTGCTCTGGCTGTGCGGATTAATAAAGTCAGGCTAATTGATAACTTGATTGTTACCAAAAGCGGTAAATTAACCGGGGCAGGTAAATGATTCAGGTAGAGAAAAATTTAAATATTGTGTTTTTTTTAGTTTTTATTGTGCTTTCCTTGTTCTGTTATTCCAACGTATTGAATAACGCATTTATTTTAGACGATGATTTTCTGATTACCAGCAATCTTTATATCCAGGACTGGAGCTTGGTGCCCAAGCTTTTTAAGGTGGATATTTTTCATTTTAAAATTCCGGATTTAACGGCCTCTAACCTGTATTACCGTCCGCTGCAATCTTTAAGTTATGCTTTCGACTATTCGTTTTTTAAGTTCAATACCTGGGGGTATCATTTAATTAATATCCTGCTGCATGGATTAAATAGTTTTGTGTTGTTTTTATTACTCGGGTTGATCTTCAAAGATAAGATCTTGGCTTTCTTAACCGGAGTTTTCTTCTGTGTGCATCCGATCCAGGTTTCGGTAGTTGCCTATATCACCGGCCGGGGGAGTATTTTAGAAGCTTTTTTCATCTTGTCGTCCCTATGGTTTAGCGCAAAATATTTCTTGGAGGGAAAAAAGGTTTACCGTATTTCTTCATTATTACTATTTATTTTAGCGCTCCTTTCAAGAGAAGGGGCTATTTTATTGCCATTTTTTACCGTGCTCTGCGCGTTTTTCTTAAAAATTGACCGGAAAAAGATATTTGTTTATACTTTGCCGTTTTGGCTGATTGCCGCTGTCTATATCGTTGGGCGGATGTTTTTCTTGCCTTGCAGTAAGTGTACTTTTTTAAATCTATTTTCCGTGTTTAAAATCAAGGATTTTATCCTGCTCTCCCAAAATTACTTAAGCCAGCTAATCCTGCCGGCAGGTCTGCGCAATTTATTTTTCGGCCAGGCCGTATTTATAAAACCGGTTTTGATATTTTCCGCCTGGCTGATCACGCTGGCTTGCCTTGCCGGAGCGTTTATTTTTAAAAATAAACCGTTAATCTTTGGTTTGCTTTTTTATTTCTTAGGTTTGTTGCCTACCTTAAATCTGATCGATCATATTAACTACTACGGGGTTATCCTTTGTGAGCATTATTTATATCTAGCCGCTATCGGGGGATTCTTAATTTTAGCTAACTTGGTTATATTTTTAGAGAAGAAATCCGGTATGATTGCTAAATTTTTTATCGGGGCGTTGTTTTTATTTTATTTTTTCTTAACTTTGGTTAATAATAATTATTACAAAGATCCGATTACTTTTTACCGGCAGGTCTTAAGTGTAGATAAAGATCATTCATTTGTGAGGGTTAATTTAGGCAATGCTTATTTGCAAAAATATATGTTTGATCAAGCCATCCAAGAGGGGCAAGCGGTATTGCAGGCGGAACCGGGGGCTTGGGATGCCTATTTACTTTTAGGCCATGCTTATAAAGGCAAGGGAGAATTTGATCAGGCGGTTAAATTTTACCGCCAAGCTATTCAACTTAATCCGGTGGGTATTCAGGGTTATTTGAATTTAGGTATTACTTTGGCCGAGACCGAAGATGCCGTTTCCGCCGAAGGTGTTTTTAAAGAGGCCTTAGCCCGGTTTCCTAATTCTGTTGATTTGCACAGGAACTTGGGTGTTTTATATGGTAATACCGGTAAATTGAAAGAAGCGATCCGGGTTTGGCAGGAGGGGTTGCTTTTAAATCCTGCCGATCAGGGGTTAAAAGATAATATTAACGACGCAGAAGAATTATTAAAGGACGGGAATTTAAAATGAAAAAATTAAGCATTGGTATCGTTGGGTGCGGGGCGATCGGGAGTTCATTGGCTAAAGAAATTAGCCGAAATTTCCGCCAAGATGCTATTCTGACCGGGCTTTTTGATATCCAACGGGAAAAAAGCCTGCTGCTTTCTAAAAAAATAGTTAAAAGTTCAAGATTATGCGCCAGCGACCTGGATAGTTTAATTAAAAGAGCGGATTTGGTTATCGAGGCTTCTTCGGGAAAAGCCGCCTGGGAGATCGCCCGTAAATCATTGTCGGGCGGATGCAAAATTATGGTGATGAGTGTGGGAGGGATGGTTGGTCATTTAGATCAGTTATTTATTTTAGCCAAAAAGCATCGCGGGCAGGTTTATTTTCCCAGCGGAGCGGTTTGCGGTATTGATGGTTTAAAGGCGGCAAATATCGCCGGAATAAAAAGCGTAGTTTTGACTACCCGCAAGCATCCGGATGCTTTTTGCGGCGTGGAGTATGTGGCAAAAAGATTTAAACTTGCGGGTTTAAAAAAAGATAAAATTTTGTTTAACGGCACAGCCGGAGAGGCGGTAAAATATTTTCCTCAGAATATCAATGTTGCCGCGGTGTTGGGGCTTGCCGGCATCGGTATGCATAAAACCCGCGTGCGGATAATTGCCAGCCCCAGTGTGCATAAAAACATTCATGAAATTTTAATTGAATCGCCGGCGGCTAAAATATTCACGCGCACTGAAAATGTTTTACACCCGCTTAACCCCAAGACTTCTTATCTGGCGGTTCTGGCGGCGGTGGCGACTTTAAGACAAATTTTGCAGCCGGTTAAAATCGGAACGTAAGCAGTTTGTTAGTTGCTAGATTCAGCGTTCGGCCGGCAAAGCGTTTTTAAAGCAGTACTAGATAATTAACATACGAAAGGGGGTGAATTAAAAAATGGCAGATAAAGTAATGAAAGTGGGAGTCAAGAGGGAAAAAGGTTATCTCTACTATATCGACAAGCAGGGTGATGTTTCTTGCGCTAAAATGGCAAGAGGCGCGAAAAAAGGAGGTAGCCCCAAAAAGGTAGCCAAATGCGGTATTAAAAGAAAAGTCGGATACCTTTATTTCTTGGACAAAAAGGGTGATGTTTCCTGCGCCAAGATGAAAAGAGGCGGAAAGAAGAAAAAGAAGTAATCCACTGTCTTAAAAAGTAATGCCCCTGCTAAATCAGCATCTTCATGGATTTGCAGGGGCATACTTTTTTGGTATAATGCCGGATATCCCAAGTAAGGTTTTAGCTAATTATTTTGCAATTTTATGCTATTCTAAACTAAAGGGTCTAATCAGGTATTTTAATCCGAAGCTTAAAAATAGCTTATTAAATGAAAAACGAAAATATCATTATCCGCGGAGCCCGGGAACATAATCTTAAGAATATTGATTTGGTCTTGCCGCGTAATAAATTAATTGTGGTGACCGGTTTATCCGGATCCGGAAAATCCAGCCTGGCTTTTGATACGCTTTATGCTGAAGGCCAACGCCGGTTTGTGGAGAGCCTTTCCAGCTATGCCCGGCAGTTTCTGGAACAGCTGCAGAAACCCGATGTGGATTTTATCTCCGGATTATCCCCGGCGATTGCTATTGAGCAACGTTCTGCCGGAGGCAATCCCCGTTCAACAGTAGCCACGCAAACTGAAATTTATGATTACCTAAGACTGCTCTTTGCCAGAATCGGAAAAGTTTTTTGCTATAAATGCGGTCGACCTATTCAAAGCCAAAGTGCCCAGGAAATAGTCCAAACCATTTTGGAGGTTAATGCCGAACAGGATGTTGTGATACTGGCTCCTGTGATCCAGGGAAAAAAAGGACAGCACCGGGATATCTTTTTACAAATACAGAAATCCGGTTTTGTGCGAGTCAGAGTGGACGGGAAGGTTTATGAGCTGCCTGCCAATATAAAACTAGCTAAATATAAAATCCATCATATTGAAGTAGTTGTCGACCGTTTAAAGATTAATCCGCAGGCTGTCAAGCGCCTTACGGATTCTGTCGAAACCGCGCTTAAGGTTGGCGCGGGGACGGTGATAATCAGCGCAGGGAAAGCCAAAGATTTAGTTTTGAGCGAGAAATATGCTTGTTTAAATTGCAACATAAGCTACGGCGAGATTCAACCGCGCAATTTTTCCTTTAATACTCCTTACGGGGCCTGTCCTGAATGTAATGGTTTAGGCACTAAGCTTGAGTTTGATCCGGATTTAATAATCCCGGATCGGAACAAGAGCCTTAATGGCGGCGCGCTGCTGCCCTGGAAACGCGGCGGCCGGGGTTACGTTCTTTATTACCGTTGGCTTACCCGGGAGTTAGGCCGATCTTTAAAGTTTGACCTGGATACTCCTTTTAAAAATTTACCTAAATCTGCGCAAAAGGCTATTTTTTATGGTACCAGCCAGATTATCGGCAATAAGCCTTTTGAAGGTATTATCCCTAATCTGGAAAGGTTGTTTCACAATACCAAGAGCAATTATTTTAAAGAAGAGATCAGTAAATTTATGTCTACGCTTTCTTGCCCGGTCTGTCAAGGCGCCAGGCTTAAACCTGAGAGTTTGGCGGTTAAAATTAACCAAAAAAATATCGGGCAAATTTCACAGATGTCTATAAAAGAGGCTTTGGTTTTCTTTTCATCTTTAGGATTAAACGAAAAAGAAAAACTAGTCAGTTATCAGGCATTAAAAGAAATTACGCAGAAATTAAAATTCTGCGTTGATGTGGGTTTGGATTATTTAACTTTGGACCGTAAAAGTGCGACGCTTTCCGGTGGAGAGGCGCAGCGGATCCGCCTGGCTACGCAAGTGGGTTCAGGGCTAGTCGGGGTCTTGTATGTTTTAGATGAACCGAGTATCGGTTTACACCAACGGGATAATGAAAAATTACTGGCTACTTTAAAGACGCTGCGGGATTTGGGCAATACCCTGGTGGTTGTGGAACATGATGCCTCGACTATTTTGGCTGCGGATTATGTAGTAGACCTGGGCCCGGGAGCCGGCAGGCATGGCGGAGAGATCATTTTTTCAGGGACCCAAGAGGAGCTTTTAAAAAGCCGGGATTCGCTGACCGCTAAATATCTACGTAAGGATCTTAGCATTCCGGCACCGGTTACCCGCCGCCGCTGGCAGGAAAATAAATATTTAGAGATTAAGGGGGCAGGTGAACATAACCTTAAAGATATTGACCTGCGTTTTCCGCTGGGGACATTTACTTGTGTTACCGGTGTTTCCGGAAGCGGTAAATCTACTCTGATTAATGATATTCTCTATCCGGCTTTAGCTCAGAAGATTTACCGGTCTAAAGAAAAACCCGGCAAATTTAAATCTATCAGCGGTATTCAAGAGATCGATCAGGTGATTGTGGTTGATCAGTCGCCTATCGGAAGGACTCCCAGATCCAACCCGGCTACCTACACCGGAGTCTTCGGCTTGATCCGGGACATATTTGCTCAGCTACCGGAAGCCCGTTTGCGAGGCTATAAACCCGGCAGGTTTTCATTTAATGTTAAAGGCGGCCGTTGCGAAGCTTGCGGAGGAGATGGGATAAAAAAAATCGAGATGCATTTTCTTCCTGATGTGTATGTAAAATGCGATCTTTGTAAAGGCTTAAGATTTAACCAGGCGACCTTAGAGGTAAAGTATAAAGGTAAATCTATCGCAGATGTTTTAAGCCTGACCATCGAGGAGGCGCTGGATCTTTTTAGCAATATACCTAAGATAAAAAATACTTTTGGATATTTGTTTGACGTAGGCTTAGGTTATCTTCAGCTTGGCCAAAGCGCGACAACCCTTTCCGGCGGAGAAGCACAAAGGGTTAAGCTTTCTTCGGAGCTATGCAAGCGTTCCTGTGGCCGGACGCTTTATCTTTTGGATGAGCCTACTACCGGTTTGCATTTTGCGGATGTAGCCAAGTTGATCGCGGTGCTGCAAAAACTGGTTGATCGTAAAAATACGGTGGTTGTGGTAGAACATAATCTGGAAGTGATCAAATGTGCTGATTATATTATTGATTTAGGGCCTGAAGGCGGAGACCAGGGTGGAGAGTTAGTTGCCGCTTGCAGCCCGGAAGAATTAATTAAAGTCAATAGGTCCTATACCGCTAAATTTCTTAAAGAAGTTTTAAACGGTAAATAAGTTTGGCGTATTCCTTTATTTTTAAGTGTTAAAAACCCCAGGTAAAATTAATTATCCGGAAGAAGGTATGAAGTGAAAATAAAAATTTTAAGCACGCTTATCCTGGCACTATTATTAATTAGCAATATTTTTGCCTACGAAGATTCTAAAGATGGTGAGTTGCTTTTTATGGCTAAGAAGGCGTATGAAGACGGGTTTTATGAAGTCAGCTTGGGGATGTTAGAAAGATTAAATAAAGAATACCCGGGTTCCTCATATGCGCTTCAGGCTACACTTTTGAGCGGCCAATGTTATTTCTACCAGGGGCGTTATCTGGAAGCCTTGAATATTTTTGAAGTCCTGTCGAATAACCCGCAGTCCGGCAGTTTCAGGGATGCTCTTTATTTTTGGATGGGGGAGGTGCATTTTAAAGGTAATAATTTCGAAAAATCCGCCTTACTGTACCAAAAATTAATCGATAATTTTCCGCGTTCATCTTTTGCCCCGGCGGCATATTATTCTTTAGGCTGGTCATTTTCGCAGCTTGGCCGTTTTAATCTGGCTGCCCAAACTTTTAAAATCTTAATGGAAAAGTTCCCCAATGAACCGCAAAGCAAAGATGCCGCTTTTAAATTAATCGAGTGCTTATACAACCTTAAAGAGTACTCCGAATTAAAGAATAAAATTAAACCTGTTTTTAAATTGTACAGCAATGATAGCCTACGCCTGCCTTATTTGTTTTTTTACCTGGCGGAATCAGAATATTATTTGAACAATCTTGATGAAGCGGTTAAAAACTATCTTAAGTCCGCACAGGTTTTTAAAGAACCTAAAGTCCAGGCGCTGGCGAAACTGGGCTTGGGTTGGTCTTACCTTAAGCTTGAAAAATTCAAGGAAGCTGAAGAAGTGTTTTCGGAGATAAAACCGATTAATCTGGATAAAAAAAGCTCGGATATTCTATATCTTGGCCAGGCAGTACTGATGTCAGCGACTAACCGGGTTTACGAGGCCAAGAAGATCTATGAACAGCTGATTGATTCAAGTAACGATCCCCTGATATCTCTTCAGGCTTATTTAGGCAAAGCTGATGCGCATTATAATTTAGCTGAATATTCTCAGGCAGTAGAGCTCTATAAAGCGGGCTTAGCCAAATTTTGCCCGGAGGGGGTTTCGGGTCAGCTACCGTTAGAATTAATCGATAAGTTGCGTTATAACTTAGGCCAGGCCTATATTAAATTGGGGCAGATTAATTCCGGGGTTGAGGCTTTTAGCGGGATTATCGAAAAAAGTAATGACCCCGCCACTAAAATTAATTTACTTTTTCAGATCGGCAAGGCCTATGCCGAAACGGGAGACTTTATAAAGGCTCAGAGTGTTTATGAGAAAATTGTAACGCTTTATCCGGATTCGCCGAACGTTGATTATGCCCAATACCAGATGGGTTGGTTGCAGCTTAAAAGATCGGATTACCCCAAAGCGGTTGTTTCCTTAGAGTCCTTAATAAAAAACTACCCGCAATCCAAACTTTTGCCGGATGCTTCATATGCGCTAGGTTTGGCGTATTTTCAACAGGGGGATTATACTAAAAGCTGTGAAATTTTCACTAAATTTAGAGGCGAATTTAAAGATACTTTGTTAAGCGGCCAAGCCCTATACATGCTAGGAACATCATTTATCAGCCTAGGGAATATTGAGGAAGCTTTAAATATTTTTAAAGACGCATCTAAAGGGGATCCTTTAGATGCAGAATTACGGCAGAAGATCGAGTATGAGATTGCTGATTGTTATTATAAATTAGGCCAGGAAAACGAAGCGGTCAGCCGGTTCAAAGCTTTACGGGCTAAATATCCTGATTCTAAGCTTACCCCGGATATCCTGTGGTGGTTAGGCCAGTATTATTATCGGAGTAAAGACTTAAATTTGGCACGCAGGTATTTTGATGCATTGGCTAAAGATTTCTCCAATAGCCAGCTTGCGGCGGATGCTTATTATGTAATTGGTTTGTCTTTTAGCGATGAAAATAAGTTTATGGAAGCCGCAGATAACCTTAAGATGGCCATTAAGCTTGGCAGCGCGGATTTAAGAGTTAAGTCCGCGGCGGCTTTAGCGGATAATTATTACCGGGAAGGAAAAACGCAGGAAGCATTGGAACAATATAATGAAGTGATTAAAAACGCCCCGGATTTAAGTAAAATATTTTTTCCCCGCCTGGCCAAGGTTTATTATAAAGCCGGAAACTATAAAGAAGCAAAAGCGTTTTATTTTAAGAGTTTGGAAACGGCTCCTCCTGAAGAAATCGCGGATATCCGGTTTAATCTGGCTGAAGCATTAGAAGCTAATCTGGAATTTGAATCGGCAATCCAGCAATATCTTTTATCCGCAGATCTTTATGCCCAAGCTTTATCCGGTAAAGGGCTTGTGGTTGCTGACCTCGAACCCGGCAGCCAGGAAGGGCGGCTTAATTTTGCGCAGTTATTTGCCCGTTCTCTTTTGCGCGTCGCTAAACTTTATGAGGACAAAGAGAATTTTAAAGAAGCGTTGAAGATTTATAAACAGATTATGGATAAAGCCCCTGGTGTGCTGGAGGCGGGATTCGCACAAGAGAGGATGGATTGGATTAAGGGGAATATCAAAGAAGGTAAGTAGTTTATTATATATAGGAATATCCTGCTACGCTCTTTTGCGTTTAAACTCCGCAAAGGCTTGGCAGGATTTCTCCGGATAAAAAATTAACGGTGCTCAAAAAACTAGTTGACTTATTGCCGAATGTTTATAAAATGAGTTAACGGAGGGAAGTAAATATGATTATTGAAATAGGTATAACTGCAGGTGAAATCTGGCATTTTTTGGATCAAAAAGGGGAGGTTAGTTTACAGGATTTAATCAAAGGTATTGATCGAACCCCTGAGAACATCTTGATGAGTTTAGGCTGGCTCGCCCGAGAAGGCCATGTGGTTTTAGTCCAGGTCAATAATGACTATCGGATCTATCTGAGAAAAGATGCCTAGTTTCGATAAAAAAGCGGCAATTTTATTTATTGTAATCGGGGTGGTGATGGTAGTTGCGCTTTTATCTGTCGCCATTCTTAGGATCGTATCTAACCATTCACGCCTAACACACCATTCGGTAAGTCGTATTCAAGCTCAATATGCTGCAAAATCCGGAGTTATTTACGCGATGGATAAATTGCGTAGAAATGATGATGCTACCTGTTGGCCGGCTACCGGTACTTACACCAGAAGGATGTGTCGGTCTTGTGCGGATTCCTGCGCAGTGATCGAGCTAACTTTACCTATTTCCATTGACTATGTAGATATTACTGTCGATGAGCCTGGAGATGGTATATCCGGCACAAGAAAAATCAGCGCCACCGCTACTTTTACCTACGATACCCCGTAATAACTCCCTAATAAACTATTATAATATAAGTAAGTTTATGATATTCCTGTATGCGTAAACATCAACCTCGCTGCGTCGCTGCTATTATCTTAAAGTAAGTCTAAGTAAGTCTGCATAAAAAAACACTTGACAAAATAAGTATGTTATGTTTTAATTAATACCATAATAGTTTATACCTAAAGGAAGTAATACCTATGTCAAGATTGATCGATATTGATGAATTAGCGGAATACCTAAAATTAAAGAAACAGACTATCTATAATTGGCTTAATCAGCGTAAAATTTCCGGAATTAAGGTGGGGGGCGTCTGGAGATTTGACCGTAAGGATATTGATAATTGGCTGAGATCTAAGAAACGTGAATTGACTACGCCGACTTCGCGGCTTGAGGGAGATGACTCATGAACTCTTTAGGCATATATTTCGGGATTAAAGACATTAATTTGGTAGAGACCAATGGCACGAAGATCATAAATAACATCCGCTTGCCGCATCCCAAGCTAGAAATCTCTGAATTAGAAGAAAAAATCCCCACGGATGTAAAAATCATGGCGTTATTAAAAGATGCATTCCGCAGTTATCGGATAAACGCTAATGAGGCTACTTTCTGTATTTCCGGGCAGGATCTGGTTATTCGTACTTTTGAAATTCCGCTTCTTCCGCTAAGCGAGTTAAGAAGCGGGGTTAACTTCGAGGCCAAAAAATATATACCTTTTAAGCTTGAAGACCTGGATTATGATTTCCAGGCTTTTTTTAATAAGAAAAATAAAACCAGCCTGGTTCTTTTTGTGGGCATCAAAAAAGAAATTTTGTCCAATTATATCTCTTTTGCTAAACAGCTTAATCTTAAAATTAATGCTTTAGAGTATTCAGCTTTTAGCGTTTTACGCTTTTTAAAACTTGCCGGGATAAGTGATAACGGAGTGGTCGCCAGCCTTTGTTTCGATCTGAACAATGAGGATGAGGCGAACTTTACTGTTTTCGAAAACGGGTTTTCTTTATTTAGCCGGGATTTTGACTTCGCGGTAGAGCCGGCGGGTTTTGAAGAAACTGCTGAATCGGATCTGGTTAAAAAACAAGACAAATTAAAAAATGAAATCCGGGTTTCGTTTGATTACTATAATCGTAAATTTCCGGACCGGGAAGTAAAAAGTGTTTTTGTCGTTTCGGACAAAGAAAGTAACCAGGGTTTAAAACAGTTTTTTACGGAAACCGCAATACCGGTAAAGTTCATCGATACTCAAAAAGTTTTAGGTAAGACCACCGCTTATTCTTCGACTTTAGTCAAAGGCTTTGCCGCCGCTCTTTTTAAAAACGCTCCGCTTAAAATTAAAATAAACCTGATCGGTTCCAGGATGAAAGCCGCCCGGGCGGCTGCTTCGGCAGGCAGCCCGTTGGCTTTTTTCGAGGGTGTTAAAATAGATCTAAGGTTTATTTTTCTGGGGATTGTGATATGCGCGGCTGTTTTTGGCCAGGGAACAATGCGTACTCAAGCCACCCAACAGGAGTTGGATGCGATTAAAAATAAACGCGTAAAGATAAGTTCCGTTGTCGCCAATGATAATTTTCAAGAACTCTCTTCCGTAAGCGCTAAATATAAAAAGAAAATCGCGGCTTTAGACAATTTAGTGAAAAATCAAATGTATGTTACGCCTCTTTTAAGTTCTATTCCCCGGTCCCTGCCAAAAGGGGTGTGGTTGGAATCTTTCAACCTTACGCAAACCAGAGATGTGCCGCTAGGGCTTGTGCTTAATGGGCAAGTTTACCTTGAAGATGGCGAACAGGAATTTGAATCAGTGAACATCTTCATTACTAATTTAAAAAGAGATCCTGTTTTTTCGGGTTATTTTAAAGAGATCAATATTGATTTTATCGATCGCAAAACGATCCATGAAAGAAGCGTAGCGGTTTTTAAAATTACCTGCAAGACTTCTGCGGAGAAAAAATAGTATGATAAGCTATGATGTAATCGAAAGAAATAAAAATAAAATTGTAAATGTAGGTTTGATTATCCTATCCCTGGTGATCGCTTTTCAATTCCATCGCTCGGCTAGCGAACAGGTAAATACTTTGATCCAGCAGCAAAATAGCGAGCTAGAAAAGAATAAGGTTGCCGAGGATATCGCCGGTCTTGAGAAAAAGACTGAAGCTTATAAAAAAGCGTTTGTCAAAAAAGAGTTGACTTCAATTATGGACACTATTTCCGGTATTGCTAAAGATGCTTCAGTAAAAATTGTTTCGATTAAGCCTTTGACTGAGGAATCTGTGACCAACTACTCCAACTCGTCTTTTTTAATCACATTGAAGGCTTCCAGTTACCATGCTTTGGGAGATTTTATTACCAAGATTGAAAATCATCCGGATATTTATTTGGTTAGCGAGATTAGCATTAATTCCGCTCTCCAGGCCGATCAAGAAGTAAAGGATGTGCAAGTGGATCTGGGAGTTACTATGAAAATTAACACCATAGCTTATTTATAAATGATGAACCGGATACGCAGGTATATATTATTTATTTTTCTTTTAAGCGGGGCGATCGCCCCGGGGATCATTGTTTCGGCGGAGGAAGCTTCCACCGAAGGAATAATTGTGCGTCCGGTAATGGAATATAAATCCGGCGACTTGCGCGACCCTTTTAAGACGTATTTAGTTAAAGAAGAGCCCAAGATTGTTGAGCCGGAGAATGTTGAAGAACCCAAGCCGCAGTTAGATCTTACTAAATTAATCGTGCAAGGTATCATTTGGGGCGTAAAAACTCCTCAGGCAATTATTAATAACCAGGTTCTTACCATTGGTGATTTTATTGAAAACGCTGAAATTTTGAGTATAGATAAAAAAGGAATTACGCTAAGTTATAATGGAGAGTTGTTTGACCTAGCTGCTCCAGCGAAAATTTCAAGCGCCGTAGTAGCAAAAAAGTAAGTTTGATTTATTTTGTCGGCCGGAATTTTAATTTAAGGTAATTAAATTTAAGGTAATTAAAGGAGGAATTAAAATGAAAAAATTATTTATGACTGCTGTAGCGATCTTTTTCTTAATGTTTGCTTTTTTTGTTTCACGGTTAAATGCTGACGATCAACCTCCACTTGCTGCCGGGGAGGCCGGCATATCTATGGATTTTAAAGATGCCAGCCTTAAAGATATTCTAAAGGTATTTTCTATCCAGGCGGGAATGAATTTTATTGCTTCTGAAGCGGTGCAGGATAGAAAGATTACTCTTTATCTGGATAAAGTACCTTTGAGCCAGGCGATGGATAAGATTTTTAGCGCCAACAATCTTTCCTATGAACTAGATAGTAAAGCCAATATTTTTGTGGTTAAAGAATGGGGCAAAATGGAAACCGAAACTGTGACCAGGGTTTTTTATTTAAAACATGCCACGGTTTCTATCTCTTCGCTGAAAGAAGAATTATCTAAAAGTTTAGTCGGTATTACTTCCTCCGCAGCATCTTCCAGTAGTAACCGGAGTAAATATAAAGAAGAGGGGGAAGGCGGAATCAGCAGCGCGGTAAAGAAACTACTTTCTGGTGTCGGTTCAATGATGGAAGATTTCCGGACCAATAGTATTATTGTTACGGATACTCCTATGAAAATGAAGGTGATCAGCCAGGTAATTGCTTCTTTGGATGTGGCTGTGCCACAGGTAATTCTGGAAGTGGAGATGTTAGATGTCAGTAAGGATGCTGTAGATAAAATGGGGTTCCGTTTTGGCGACACGCCTTTTACTGCGATAATTACCGGTGCTACTGCCGCTACTGGCTTTCCTTATGGCGATTGGACTAAGACTTTTGAAGCGGCCAAAGGTATATTGTCGATCAACCCGTCCGGCAGTACTTATGAAATGCAGCTGGATTATATGAGGACATTAACGGATACCAAATTTCTGGCCCGTCCCAAGTTACTTACTTTAAATAATGAAACTGCCGAGATTTCAATAACTAAAGATGAAATAGTCGGTAGGAAAGATACGGTAGAGACAACTTCCGCCGGTTCAACCACTTCCAGCGAGTATCAAAGATCAACGGATTTAGTGCTGACTAAAGAAGGGACCGGGATTTTCCTCCGGGTAACTCCTCAAATAAACATAGATACTAATGAAATAACCATGGTCATTAACCCGAAATCAAGCGTTTCCAGTATAAGTACTTTAAGCTCTTCGGCCAATCCGCAATCCGATGTTGAGGTAAGAATGACAAAATCGATTGTAAAAGTCAAAGATGGCGAAACGGTGATTTTAGGTGGGCTTATTCATCAGGATAAAAATTTGATTACGAAAAAATTGCCGATATTAGGAGATCTGCCTATTATAGGGACTTTTTTCAGGCATAAAGAAAAGACCATTGATAAAGAGCGTGAATTGATTGTTTTTATTACTCCGCGTATTGTTAAGGATAAAGTTGACCTGGAAATGACGCAAATGCCGGCTATGCAGTTGCCGATTAGAGAACAAGGTGTGGCGGCTGCTTCCAACCGGGATTATATTATTAATTCTAATATGAACAAATTCGATAAGAGTATTCATGGTAAAAGATAACTATCAAAGATTAGGGGATTTTTTATTAAAAGAAGGTATTATCACGGCCAGCCAGCTTGAGAAAGCGGTAAACTTGCAAAGGCAGGAAGGCGGCCGTTTAGGCGAGGCATTAATCAAACTGGGGATCGTTAAGGAAGAGCAGGTCCTGGCAGCTTTATGTAAGCAGCTGAATATGCCTTATTTCTCACTCGGGACCGGGATGCTTAAGCCGGCAATGGATCAGGGCTTAGAGAATCTGATCCCGCATGAGTTCGCTTTTAAGAACGCGGTTTTGCCGCTTTCGCGTATGCTTAGGTCTTTAACGGTAGCCTTATCTGATCCCCTGGACATTCTTTTGATTGATAGCCTTAGAAAATTAACGGGTAGCGAGATTAACCCGGTAATTGCCACGCGTTCCGATATTCTAAAAGCTGTAGAAGAATTTTATGGCAAATCTTCGATGCTTAAGGATGTGGTTGATTCCAGCTATGATGTCGATTCTTCCTTGACCCAGAGAGGCGAGGATGTAGGGCAGGAACTTAGTTTGGATAAATTAATTGCCCGGGCAGAAGAGGCTCCGGTTGTAAAATTAGTGGATTTAATTATCCGGCAGGCTATCGGCGAGCGGGCTTCCGATATCCATATCGAGCCTTTTAAAGATAGAATTTCATTACGCTATAGAATTGACGGTAAACTTTATGAAATACCTCCTCCGGCTAAACATTTACATTTACCTTTGGTCTCCCGCGTAAAGATTCTGGCTAAACTTGATATTGCGGAAAAACGGCTCCCCCAGGACGGGGCGATTTTGGTAAGAATAGATGACCGGCCTATCGATATCCGTGTTTCGATCATTCCGACTATTTATGGAGAAAAAGCGGTTTTGAGAATTTTGGATCGCGGCGGGGTTATGCTAAACTTAGATTACCTGGGATTTGATGCTGTTCAACTTGAGCAGGTACGTAAAGCAATTTTTTCCCCCTATGGTTTGGCTTTAATTACCGGGCCAACCGGAAGCGGAAAATCTACTTCGCTTTATGCGATTGTAAATGAGATCAAAAGCCCTGCTAAAAATATTGTTTCCGTAGAAGATCCTGTGGAATACAAAATGGATGAGATCAACCAGGTCCAGGTAAAGCCGGAGATCGGTCTTACTTTTGCGGCGGCTTTACGTAGTTTTTTACGTCAGGACCCGGATATTATGCTGGTAGGAGAAATCCGAGATTTGGAAACCGCGCAAATTTGTATCCGCTCAGCCCTTACCGGCCATTTAGTTTTAAGTACTTTGCATACCAATGACGCTCCTTCGGCAGTAAGCCGGCTTATGGATATGGGTATCGAACCTTATATGCTTGCGCCTTCATTGTTGGTAATTATCGCTCAACGTCTGGTACGTAAACTTTGCCCGGATTGTAAAGTAGCTTATGAACCGACTGAAGCTCAACTCAAAGGGGCGGCGGTTAAAGCTGAACTGATTTATGGTCCTAAGGGGTGTCCGAAGTGTAATAATGCCGGATACAAAGGGCGTACTTGTATCGTTGAAGTTTTACCGATTACGGCGGATATTCAGGATTTAATCAGCCAGAGAGCGTCGTTCCAGAAAATACGCGAAGTGGCCAGGGCCGCGGGGATGCAAACACTTTATGAATCGGGAATTAAAAAAGTTGAGAGCGGAATAACTTCTCTGGAAGAAATTTTGTCTACTACTTTGGGAGCCGAATAATGCCCAAATTCTATTACATCGCCAGAAACCGGGCCGGAGCCAAGGAAACCGGTTTACAGGAAGCCTTAAATCAGGAAGATGCGGTGGTTAAGATCCAGGCTAAAGGTCTGGTTGTAGTTAATGTTATTCCTGAGAGCGGTGAGTCGCTTGGTGATCAAACTACGAATAATGCTATAAAAATCAGGATTAAGCCTAAACATGGAAGAGTCACCCGTGAAGATCTGATGCTTTTTTGCCGGCAACTGTCTACTTTGATCGGGGCCGGAGTAACAATTTTGATCAGCCTGGATATTATTTCTAAACAGGTAGCCAGCAGGAAGCTTTATGAAGTCAGTATGGATTTAAAAACTAAAATGGAAGCAGGATTGAGTTTCCATGAAGCCTTGGCCGCGCACCCAAAGATCTTTTCTGATCTTTGGGTTAATCTTGTGGAAAGCGGGGAAGCCAGCGGTAACTTGGCGGTAGTGCTAAACAGGCTTGCTTCTTATCTGGAAAAAGAAGCTGCTTTTAGAAATAAGCTTATTTCCGCGTTAATCTATCCGGTTATTCTTACTTTGGTGGGTTTTGGAGCGCTTTTATTTTTGTCTTTAAAAATAATTCCTTCATTCGCGGAAATATTTAAAAGTTTCGATATTACCCTGCCCGGGCTTACCCAGATGTTGGTTAATATTAGCGATTTTCTTCAAAAAAATATTATTCTAATCCTTTTATCGGCGGGCGGGATTTTTGTTATGTTCCAGCAGTATATTAAAACTAAAGCGGGTAGATTGAATTTGGAAAAATTTCAATTTAAATTACCGGTTTTTGGCGAGTTTTTTCTAGCTTTTAACATAGAGAAATTTTCTTCTGAAATGTCTACGCTCCTGGAGTCGGGAGTCCCGATCCTTTATTCTCTGGAAATATCCGGCCGCAGCGTGAACAATCTGATTATGGCTGATGTCATTCGTAAGATTAAGGATGATGTGCGGGAAGGTAAACCGATGCGGGATTCACTTGAACGCAGCGGGTTCTTTGAACCGATGGTTGTTCAGATGGTTAGCATTGGAGAAGAGATCGGGGAACTACCTCAGATGTTTAAAAGGATCAATGCTTTTTATCAGGAGTATTGCGATACATTTTTGGCGCGGTTTGTGGCAATGTTTGAGCCCTTTGTTTTGATTTTTCTGGGAGTGGTTATCGGGATCATGGTTATCGGCATGTTCTTGCCTATCTTTGAGTTGTCAAAATTAAATGGATAATTATTGACAATTATTAAATTTCAGTGTTATAATTAATCAACAGAAGAAAATCTAATCCGAAGCAAACAAGGAGGAGTCAAATGAGAAAAGGTTTTACGCTGGTAGAGTTAATCATTGTTATCATTATCGTGGGGATTCTGGCATCCATCGGTTTAACCCAATATAATAAAGTAGTAGAAAAGAGCCGCGCTGCCGAAGCCAGAATGATATTAGGTACTTTAAGAAGTGCCCAAATTGCCGAATATAATGAGAATGGTTCATATGTATTAGTAGCTGCTTTAGGTGTAGGTGCACCGGCTTCCTGTACATCTACGCATTATTTTGCTTATTCTTGTACGACTGATGGGGCATGTACAGCGACTAGGTGTACAGCTAGCGGAAAACCTACTCAGGGTACGACTCAATGGACTAAGGCTTTAGACATCGCAGGTAGCTGGAGCGGAACTGCCGGATATTAATTTGCATAAAGGTTTTACGCTGGTAGAGTTAATCATTGTTATCATTATCGTCGGGATTTTGGCATCGATCGGCTTAACCCAATATAGCAAAGTAGTAGAAAAAAGCCGCGCTGCCGAAGCCAGAATGATATTAGGTACTTTAAGAAGCGCCCAGATTGCTAATTATTTCGATGTTGGTTCATACGTGGCGGTAGCGAGTTTAGGGGTTGGCGCTCCGGAGTCTTGTACATCGACACATTTTTTTACTTATGCCTGTACAACCGACGGGAAATGTACAGCGACTAGGTGTACGGCTAACGGAAAGCCCACTCAAGGTTCCTCTCAATGGACCAAAGCTTTAGATATAAACGGCAGTTGGAGCGGAGCCGCTGGGTACTAAATCCAGATAAGTAATTAAGTTAAGCAATAGTTTAATTTATTTCTATAATAAACCAGTTAACCTTAACCAGAAAAAAGAAGGTAAAGCTATGTTAAAGAAAAAGAGCTTCACTTTGATGGAAATGCTGGTGGTGTTGGTGATTATCGGTACCTTAGCGGCATTGGCTTGGCCTAATTACGTAGCGATTAAAGAAAAGACTTTAAACCGGGAAGCTAAAGCCAGTCTAGCGCTTATTCGTGCTGCTGAGAAGATTTATAGAATGGAACAAGGATTTTATTATCCGCATCTGGCTTCCACAAGTTCAGTTTCAGATATTAACAGTTTCTTAAAATTAAGCTTGCCTGATAGCGCCGGCGTGAGCTGGGCGATCAGTTTAAATAGCACTTCTCCTACTGAATATGGTACAGCTACCCGTACCGGGACCGGTGCAGACGGAAGAATCTGGACAATTAATTTTCCGGGTGAGACAGATGCAGCTTGTTCCGGTGGTACGGCCTGCCCGTAAAAATGCGCAAAAAAAGCGGTTTTTCTATAGTTGAAATCCTTGTAGCCCTAGTTATATTCTCTTTAGTTATATTAGGTTTGGTGAGTGTTTTCATCGCTGCGGGAAAGCATATAACCCACGCCCGGGAACGTATGACTAGCGCCCAGCTGGGTAAGTTTTTTCTTGATCCTTTGCAGACCTATGTATCTCAAGAAACCTGGGATAAGACAGGCAACAAACTGGCTTTAGGCAGCTGGCCGGGGACCACACAAAGTATCAATAATCGGAATTTTTCTGAAGTTCACGAAGTAAGTGTTATTTCCGATACAGATCTGCGCCGGGTAATTTCCAAGATCACCTGGACTGAACCGACCTCTTAAAATTCAAATGAATAAAATAGTAAGAATGATCTGGTTTAAGCATTTAATTTTTAATAACCTTAAGAATATTAAGGCGGTGTCTTTATCTGAGCTGATTATTAGTATGCTCATTGTTGGCTCAATGGTTTTAAGCTTTTATAGCTTAGAAACTTACAGCCATAAACAGGTAGTGAGCGCAGACAGGCGCGCAAAGGTGCAAAATAGCTTAACCTTGAGCCTTGAACATATGAGCAAATATGTTCAGCAGGGAACCGGCAATATTAATTTTCCGGCAATAAAATTATATCCTGCCAGCGCAACTAAAACTGGTTTTCAAGTCCGGGTTGACCTTAATGATCCGCAGACTCCCGATGATTTATCCGATGACGCCATAGTTTATTATACTCTTTCCGGTAACACCTTAAGTGTCGGTTGTACCGGGACTTGCGGTTCAGTGGTTGCTGAAGATCTGAGTAATAAAATCGTAGCCAACTTCAATAATAGTGTTATGCCGGCTGCGCCCACAGATGGTTTTTATGTTTCGGTTGATGCTCTAGGTAATTCTGTCGACATTGGTTTGCTTGGGCGTTATACTCCCGGGGAGACTCCTACCGCGGAAACTAAATTATCCAATCCTCAAGTAGCGATGAAAACTAAGTTGATCACTAACAATTCTTCTACGAATTAACCCCCCATTTTAGTTTAAAGCGACCAGTTAAGATTCTTAAAGTTTAATCGTTAAATCAGTTTTTGATTGCTAACCCGCCCAAGTTATGTTAAATTAATTAAACTAGATTCTGCTTGGAAGGTGAAAATATCATATTTAAGTCACGTTAAATATTTTAGTTTTAAAGGATTATTCCTTATCTGTAAATAGAAGCTTATTGTTGGTTTGGGGTTAAAATTTTACCTTATAAGATATTGCTTTTCGCTTAGCCTTGAATTTATAATCAGGTAACGCGCAAAGTCAATTTTTGCAAAGCAAAAATTGAGGGGCTGTAGCTCAGTTGGGAGAGCGCCTCGTTCGCAACGAGGAGGCCAGGAGTTCGATCCTCCTCAGCTC
>DAONDX010000008.1:0-59192 GCA_035402765.1 Candidatus Omnitrophota bacterium | reverse complement strand
TGGGAGAGCGCCTCGTTCGCAACGAGGAGGCCAGGAGTTCGATCCTCCTCAGCTCCACTTTCAATTTTTATTCGAAAATTAAAAGAGTGTAAATAGCCATCGCAAGTTTGCCTTTTTTAAGTATTTTGCAGGGTTAATTCAGAAATACTTCCATGCCGTATAAAATAATTTCCCTAATTCAGAGTTTTATTTTCTTATCGTTTTTTAACTGTTTTGCTTTCCCGGTTAAGCAGGCGGAATTTGGGGATCAATTTTATCCTTCCGCAAAAGAAGATTTATCCAAAATGATCAATAATTTTTTAGAGCAAGCTGATCCTTTGCCTGCAGCAGAACAGGTTCTCATATTGTTCAGTCCGCATGCCGGTTATGGATTTTCAGGCCAAACTGCGGCATATGGCTACAAGCTTATTGAAAACAAAAACTATAAAACCGTAATAATCCTGGGAACTAGCCATCACAAGCGGTACAACGGAGCGGCGCTCTATGGCCCGGGTAATTTTGTTACCAGTTTAGGTAAAATTGAGATCGATGAAGAATTTACTAAAAAGATCGTTAATCGATCCGCTGATGTTTTTGCGGATACCTCTGTTTTTAGCAACGAACATTCAGTTGAAGTGCAGTTGCCTTTTCTGCAAAAAGTTTTAACCAATTATAAAATTGTACCGGTAGTTGTGGGGGATTGTTCTTTAGAAACCTGCCGGAAAATAGCCGGTTTGTTTAAAGAAGCTATCGGCCAGCGCCGGGATGTCTTGGTGGTAGTATCTACTGATTTGTACCATGGTTATGATTTCGAAGAAGCTGACCGGGTTGATAAAATTACTTTGGATTTCTTTAAAAAATTAGATTATCAAGGCTTATATTATAGTTTACGCGATGGAAACGCTCAAGCTTGCGGTGGATTTGCCGCGGTAATTGCTTTGAGCCTGGCAAAAGATTTAAACGCCCAAACACTGGAAGTTTTAAATCATACTAATTCTGCCCGGGTATCCGGCCAGTTAACTAAAGGTAATTGGACCGTAGGCTATAGTAGCTGTGCGGTTCTAAGGCAAGAAGGAGGGGGTATGCTAACGCCTCAACAAAAACAGAAACTGCTTAAGATCGCACGGGATTCAATTTCGCAGTATTTACAAACGGGAAAAAAATTGACGGTTAATGAAATTGATCCGGTATTGAATAAAAAAATGGGAGCTTTCGTAACCTTAAATCAGCATAATGAGTTGCGGGGCTGTATTGGTAATCTTATCGGTAGTCAACCGCTTTATTTGACGGTAAGCGATATGGCAGTGGAGGCTGCTGTGGGTGATCCCAGGTTTGCTGCGCTTAGTTTACCGGAGCTTGGTGAAGTACAAATTGACATCTCGGTTCTTTCCGAACTAAAAAAAGTGCCTTCGGCCGAAGATATCGAATTAGGCAAGCACGGGGTGTTGGTGCGCAGAGGAAGCCATAGCGGGGTATTTCTCCCCCAGGTTGCCACGGAAACCGGTTGGAGCAAGGAGGAGTTCCTGAATAATCTTTGCGCTCATAAAGCCGGATTAGCCGCCGGAGCCTGGAAGGACAAAGATACCGAGATTTATGTATTTACCGCCGAAGTCTTTTCTGAAAAGGAGCCAGGGAAATGAACCGTTTTTTCGTCGAAAAAATAAATGCGCTTGATAAAGATATTGTTTTAAATGATCTTGCGCAATTACACCATTTAAGAGACGTGCTAAGGGTAAAACTCGGGGAGAAGGTGGCAGTTTTTGACCGTTTAGGAAATGAATATCTGGCGCAAGTTTCTGAAATCCAGACAGCCAGTGTTAAATTTGAAATAAAAGAAAAAAGGCCGTTTAATAAATTAGATATTCAGATAACGGTGGCTTGCGCCATTCCTAAAAAAGTCAAAATGGATGATATCATCGATAAACTTACTCAACTGGGGGTAGCTTGTATAATCCCGCTTCAGACAGAACGCGTGGTGGTTAAATTAGATAAGCAAAAGAAATTGCAGCGTTTTCAGCGCTGGGAAAAAATTGCCTTAAGCGCGGTTAAGCAAAGCCAGCGCAGCGATTTTGTGGTAATCAAACCGGTAACTGATTTTAAAAATGCCATTTCCGATCCCGGTGATTTTGATCTGAAGTTAATCCCGACTTTAGAGGCAGAAGGCAAGAGCCTTAAAAGCATTTTTGACTTATCTACCAAACCGGTAAAAAAAATAATTGTGTTTATTGGCCCGGAAGGTGATTTTACTCCGCAAGAGGTAGCCTTGGCATGCGCCGAGGGGTTCCTGCCTGTTACTCTTGGAAAGCAGGTTTTGCGAGTTGATACTGCGGCCATTGCCGCAGTTAGCTTTATTAAATTAAATGCAGAGGATTAAATCCAGCCGTTTATCTAAAACTAATAAAAAATCTAATTCCATGGTTAATCCTTCCACTTTATTCAAAGATAACGGTAAATCTGGCCGGACGGTTAGATTTTTTACGCTAGGCTGTAAGGCTAATCAGTATGATACGCAGAGTATTCGCGAACGTTTCTTAAGCAAAGGTTTTACGGAGGCGCCCGTAACCCAGCAGCCGGATATTTTTTTGGTCAATACTTGTACGGTTACTTCCGGAGCCGATCAGAAATCCCGCAATATCATCCGCAGATGTATTCAGGAAGCTCCTAAGTCGCAGATGGTGGTAACCGGCTGTTTAGTGGAAAAAGACTGGGTGGAGTTAAAAAAAATTAAAGGGATCGGTTTAATTGTTAAAAAGTCTTTTTTCCCCGAGAAAATAAGTAGTTTTAGCCAGCATACGCGGGCTTTTTTAAAGATTCAGGATGGATGCAGCAATTTTTGCACCTATTGTAAGGTGGCTTTAGTCCGGGGCAGCCAGCGGAGTAAAAAGCTCAAGCAAGTGCTTCAGGAGGCAAATCAGCTGGTTGCTTGCGGATATCAAGAGATAGTCTTAACCGGTATCTGCCTGGGTGCCTACGGGAAAGATTTAAAAGAAAAACTTAGCCTGGAGGATGTGATCGATAGTTTAGAGAAGATCAAAGGGTTATCGCGAATAAGATTAAGTTCTATTGAAGCCGGCGATGTTACGCCGGGGTTGATCAGATGTTTGTTGCGCAGTCAAAAATTCTGCCGGCATCTGCATATTCCTATCCAAAGCGGGGATGATCATATCCTGAAGTTGATGAACCGGAAATATGACAGAAAAAAATACGCGGATCTAATTTCCGGATTAAAATCTGTAATCGCGGGGATTGCGATTACTACAGATTGTTTGGTTGGTTTTCCCGGAGAAACCGAAGAAAATTTCGGTAATACCGTGGAATTGGTAAAAAAGATCCTGCCTTTAAAAGTGCACATTTTTCCCTATTCCAGCCGTCCGCAGACTAGAGCTGCTGAATTTAAGGGGAAAGTGGATCCGAAGATAATCCGTTTGCGTTGTGATAGGCTGGCGCAGGTAGCGCAAGAATGTCGTAAAGAATTTATGCAGAAGTTCCTGAATAAAAAACTTCCGGTTTTAATTGAAAAGGTGGTTTCCGGCAAAACTTCCTTTATCGAAGGGCTAACAGAAAATTATCTGTCTGTCAGGCTGCCATTTAGGCCAGATTTGAAGAATGTGGTCGTGCCGGCCAGGCTTAAATTGATCCGCAAAGACGGTTTTATCGGGGAATATATTGACAAAGCTTAGTTTTAAAGATATATTTAAAACAATATGAAACAGCGGATCTATTATCATCACACGGATTGCGGGGGCGTAGTTTATTACGCTAACTACCTTAATTTCTTAGAGGAAGCGCGCACGGAGTATTTTGCCCAAAAGAATGCTTCGCTTAAGCAGCTGGCTGAATCCGGGATTATGTTTGTTGTTTCGCGGCAGGAGGTTGATTACAAATTTCCCGGAGCTTACGCGGATGAGCTGGATATCCAGACTAAAATCGGAGAGATTACCGGTGTACGTATTGAATTTCTGCACGAGATTTACAATCAAAATAAGCGTTTAATTATTAAAGCCAGGACCATTCTGGTCTGTGTTGACAAAACCTTAAAGCCGCAAGCCATTCCCGAAGACCTGCGAAAGAGACTGAGCTAAAATTTCCAACTATCATTTTAGGTAATGACATGGATAATTTATTAAAATTTCTAAAAATTAGACGTAGTGTCAGGGTGTTTCAACGTAAAAGAATCGCTAAAAAACAATTAGAAAAAATCGTAGATGCTGCCAGATTCGCTCCCACGGCCAGAAATCTTCAGCCTTGGGAATTTGCGGTGATTACCGATCCGGTTAAGTTAAATCAGTTAGCCGAAATCGCCGATCATGGGAAATTCATCGCCCAGGCAGGCGCCTGTATAGCGGTTTTTACGGTGGACACAAAATATTTCCTGGAAGACGGAAGTGCCGCTACTTGCAATATTCTTTTAGCCGCGGCGGCATTAGGCATTGGTTCCTGTTGGGTTGCCGGGGATAAAAAACCTTATTGTTTACAGGTTGCTGCTTTGTTAAATGCCCCAGCTGATTTAAAACTGGTTAGTATGGTGGCTTTGGGGTATCCGCAAGAAAGAAATGTTTTTAAAATTATGCCTAAAAGAGAACTGAAAGAAATGTTGCATTGGGAGAAATTTTAATGGCTCAATCAGGATATATATGGATGGGTAGTTCAGGCTGCTTATTACCTTTTTTAATTATTTTTAATCTGTTTTTTGGTAAAATAATTTTTGGTTCCGTTGGTTTGTGGCTAGGCGTAGAAGCGTTATTAATCTTAATTTTTACTCTTAAAATCAGACAAATGGTTACCGGAATCAGCCGGCAATTTAAGCCGGCAGATTTTTCCAGGAACGGCATGCCGGATAAAATAATTGATATTCAGGGGCAGGAAGTTAAGGACGACCCTAAATTAAGGTAAAAGAAGCCCATTTTATCTTACGGATGAAAGATCAAAACCGAATTCATTTTTAAAATCATGCCCAATAAACTTTCTCTGGTTATTCCTACCTATAACGAAGCGATAAACATAGCGAAATTATGTCAAACAGTGGTTTCGATCTTGGATGAAATCTCTTTTGATTTCGAAATTATTGTTGTAGACGATAATAGTCCTGATGCAACCTGGAAGATCGTTGAGAATTTAACAAAGTATGACGCAAGAGTAAAATTAGTGCGCCGGATGCATGAGCGGGGGCTGGCTTCCGCAGTAGTCAGCGGTTGGAGGGTTTCGCAAGGTGAATTCTTAGGCGTAATTGATGCCGATTTGCAGCATCCTCCGGGAATGCTGAAAGAAATGGTTAGTCAGCTGGTTAAAGACCGGGAGATTGATATTTTAGTGGCCAGCAGGTATGTTGCCGGCGGGAAGTTTTTAAGCAAAAGTTTATGGCAAAATTTTAGGTCGCAGCTGGCTATATTTTTAGGTTTAATTTTCCTGCCCAAAATATTTAGGTCAATTAGAGATCCGCTGTCGGGTTATTTTATTTTGCGAAAAGAAGTAATCGCCGATAAGCATCTTAAACCGATGGGTTATAAAATTCTTTTAGATGTTTTAGCCAAAGGTCGCTATAAAAAAGTTTACGAGTTGCCTTATGCTTTTGGAATAAGAGAAGGCGGCCGGACTAAGGCTGATTGGAAACAATACTTTATTTTTTTGTTTCAACTTATTAAATTAAAATTTGGTGGCAAATAAGCTCAAAACTAATGTGGGATTTAATAACAAAAATAATCAAAAAAAAAGAAATCTGGGTAATATTGATTATTTCATTTATCGCGTTAGCTTTACGCTTGTACCGCTTGGGGGCGAATGATCTTTGGTATGATGAGGTGTTTAGCGTTTTAATTTCAAAAAATCCTTTGCATAATTGGAACCCGCCGGTTTACTTTATAACTTTGGATTATTGGATAAAATTGTTTGGTGTTTCAGAATTTTCTTTGCGTTTCCCTTCCTTAGTTTTTGGCGTTATCAGCATTCCCTGCTTATTCTTTCTCGGTAAAACGGTTTTTAACAGCCGGGTCGGAATATCCGCCTGCCTGTTAATGTGTTTATCAAGTTTTCATCTTTGGTATGCTCAAGAGGCGCGTCCTTACAGTTTGAGCGTATTTCTAAGCATTCTGTCGACTTATTTTTTCTATCGCTTTTTAACCGAAGGCAGGTTCAAGTTTGGGCTTAGCTATGTTTTATCTTCCATCTTAGGCCTATATTCCGATATAACTTATTACCATCTGGTTTTATTATTTACTCAATTGTTAGGCGGGTTCTTGTTTGTGAAGAAGCATCTTCGTCTAAAGTTAATATTTGCTTTTAGTTTTATTTGTTTAATTTTTTCTTTACGCGCAGAGCATCTTATTTCAAAGTTTCTATATGTTAAGGACGGTTTTTGGATCTCCGCTGTGCATTTAAAATCCTTAATTTTTACCATCGAGAATTTTACTTTAGGCTACAATGTTTGGACATGGTTATATTGGTTATCGGATTTAGTAGTTTTAATAATTTTGTTTTATGTTTTTTTAGCTTTTAGGCGAAAAAAAGAATGGAGAGAAAAGATCTTTTTCTTTGTTATATTGTCTTTTTTTCCTCTCGGGACAGCTTATATTTTTTCGAAAATATTCTTTCCGGTTTACCTGGGCCGGGCAATGATTATTTTTAGCCCGTACTATTATATTTTATTAGCTTTAGGAATAGACTGCTTAGCCAATAGGTTGCTAAAAAAGGTCATGGTAGTTATTATTTTTTTGGTTATGTTGGTTAGCCTGGCCGGATATTATTTAAACTTAATGCCGACTGTATTTGAGCATCATCCGGGGGTAGTTTTAAAAAAACCTTTTAAGGCGGCCGTAAATTTTGTCGAAAATAATTTTAAACCTGGCGATACCGTTATGCATACTAATTCGGCATCTTGGGAAGTTTTTAAATTTTATTCCAATAATAAAACGATAAAGTATAAGCTTCTTTTTGCCCCTAAAATGATTGATACTAATTGGAACAGGCCGCTTGAATCCGGAGGAGAAGTATTGAATATTGAAGGAATAGCCGCGATTAATTCTCAGAGGATATGGGTAATTTCTTGCGGTTGGGAACGAAATAAAAAATTTAATGAGAATTCTAAAGAGGTAAACTCTGAAATGAGTAAAATTTATAAGTTGGATTTAAGTTTAGAGTTTGACGGGTTATGGGTGTATAGGTATATTAAGCTTTAAATACTGAAGATCTAGCTTTAGCTGAATTAAATAGATAGCGCACAAAGGCTAAAGCTGATTGGTTTTAGAAATTTCAAAATAAAAATTTCAGGAGAAACATAGCGATGGGAGTTTATTATCCTATAGAAATATCCGGGTTAACGAAAGAATTTTTCCCAGTTGGAAATATCTATAATTTTATTCTTCATGCTAAGCCTAAAAACAGGGTTTTAGCGATTGACGACGTTTCTTTACAGATTAAACAGGCGGAGATATTTACTTTGATCGGTCCGAATGGCGCCGGTAAGAGTACCCTGATAAAAATATTGTCTTGTCTTATTTCGCCTACTCAAGGAAAAGTCAAGGTCAGGGGTTATGATGTATCCGGGGAAGAGGATAAAATAAAACCTGTGATAGGCTTAGTGGGGTTAGATGAACGCAGCTTTTATTGGAGGCTGACATTAAGAGAGAACCTTTATTTTTTTGCCGCGCTGAGTAATCTTTTTGGCTCTAAAGCTAGAGCAAAAATCGAACAGCTCAGTTATCTTTTGGAGATTGAGGGTTATTTGGAAAAGCAGTTTCAAGAGTGTTCTAGCGGAATAAAGCAGCGGTTGTTGATAGCCAGAAGCCTGATCAATAATCCTGAAATTTTATTTCTGGATGAACCTTTTAAAAGCTTAGATCCCGCAAGCGCTAAAAGATTGAAAACCATCATTAAAGATAAATTGGTTAAAGAACAGAAAAAAACAATTCTTTTTGTTTCGCATAACCTTAAAGAGGCAGAAAATTTTAGCGACCGGATAGGAATTATGTGTAAAGGAAAGATCCTGGGCATCGGAACATTGGAAGAGCTGAGGAGTAATTTGGGTTCTCCCGCGGCTACTTTAGAAGAAATATATGAAAAAATTATTAATATTTAAGATATTTAATGTGTCTACTTTGCGAAAGTTACTAGTCTTTATAAAAAGGGATTTTTGTATCCATATAAGCTATAAGGCGGGTTTTATATTTGAATGGGCAAACGCTTTGGCTACCATTACCACATTTTATTTTGTCGCTCAGCTTGTCGGGCAGAATTCCTCGCCCTATCTTTCGGAATATCAAACCGGTTATTTTCCGTTTGTTCTGATCGGTATAATTTTTTTAGGTTACCTCAATACGTCTTTGCAAAGCTTTGCCTCTAACATAAGAAGTGAGCAACTTCAGGGTACGCTGGAGGCGATGTTAATGAGCCCTACGCGCATAACTGTTATTGTAGTCGGTATTTCTTTATGGGATTTTATTTTTACCTCGGTCACCGCGTTTATCTCTTTGTTATTCGGCGTGTTAATCTTTAAAATAGACCTTAGCCAGGCGAATTTTTTGGGCAGCCTGGTGATCTTAATTTTGACGGTTATTTCTTTTAGCAGTATTGGAATAATATCAGCGGCATTTATTATAGTATTGAAAAAGGGTAATCCTATTAATTGGATAATCAGCGGTTTGTCCGTTTTTTTTGGGGGTGTTTTTTTCCCCGCTGAAATGCTCCCGGCAAGCTTAAAATTAGTATCTTATTTTATTCCGCTTACTTATTCTTTGAGAGGATTAAGGCACGCTATTTTTCAGGGTTATAATTTAAAAATGTTAATGCCGGATATAGCGATGCTGTTATTATTCTGCATAGTGTTATTCCCGCTGAGCATTTGGGTATTTAAGAAAGCCATAGACAAAGCCAAGGTTATGGGGAGTCTTACGTATTATTAGTATGCAACCCAATTTTCCTAAGGACTGGATTATATATTTGTTTGAAACTCAAATAACCGTTTCATAAGCTTAAAAGAATAGTTTTAGGCAAAATACTGTTTTATCCCTGCCCAAAAAATAAATGCTTTGTAGAATTGATAGATAATCATGATAAAAATGCAAGATGATAACCTGATAATCGCTCCGAATAAATATTTAACCAGCCGGCAGGCAAGATTAGTTCTTTTGATTGCGCAATGGATAGTAAACGAAAGAGAGGATGCCGCGAAGATCAAAAAGATGCTTAGCGGGCAGGAGCTTGATTGGGATAAGTTTAATAAACTTTTAGCCTATCATGATTTGTCTTCATTTGCCCACAGCTTTTTTAAAGACTATTTGCATTTGATTCCCGGTCGCCAGATCGAAGAACTTAGAAATTACCATCTTTTTATGTTGTCCCGCCTGATTGAGTTGGAAAAAGAATTTTTTAAAATTGCGGATATTTTTGCTGATCAAGGGGTGGATTTGCTGCCGTTGAAAGGCACAGCGTTTTTAATTGATCGGCTCTACGGCAACCTGTCCGGGTTAAGGCCGATGGCGGATATCGATATTTTAGTAAAAAAAGAACAACTTCCCCGGGCAGAAAAGTTGGCGGAGGCTTCTGGCTATCATAAGGAGCTTTGCGGATTAAATGAAGATTATTGGAGGAAAAGAAACTACCATCTAATTTTTACCAAAAAGAAAAATCAAAAAATATTTTCTATTTTGGAAATACACTGGTTGTTGGATTACCCCAGAGAGAATCCTTTATTGCCGGATCTCTGGAAGAGGGCAATTCGAATTCCGGGGTTAAAAAATGAAGTTAACGAGCTGTCTGCCGAAGATACGCTTTTTTGTTTAGCCTTGCACTTGCGCCGCTTTGGGAACACGCTGGCTTTAAAAACTGCCTGTGATTTTGCCAGAATATTAATTAAGTATAAAGATTTGGATTGGGATTATATCCTAAAACAAGCAAGATCCGGGCGCATCTGCGCTAGTTTCTATTTTAGGCTTATCCAAATGAAATATTTCTTTAATCTCAGGGTTCCGGATTCCATATTAAAGGGATTAAGCCGCCCAAATTATCAACAGGGCTTGATCCGGAGGTTTATCCTGAAGGATACTTTCCGGGATCCCGGCAGAAAAATAAGCAGTATTTTCTTAAGGCACCACTTTTTGGCTTATGATACTTTCCGGGAACCTGTAAGCATAATAATTAATATCCCCCAGGAGCAGTTTGCTAAGTTTTTTGAATTAACCCCGTATGGATTTAAAACTTTATTATTGTACAGATTGAGATTTTTATTTTTCTTATATTACTTAGTTAAACTGCTTTTAAATTCTACTGCCGATAAAATTACCAAAGTTCTTAAAATTTCTCAGCGCTAAAATAACATTTTACTAAGGTGGTTGATATAATCTGCAAACTGCCTAAATAGGTAAGTTTGAGACTGTTTAAAATATAAAAAACGGCAGATAAATTAAACTTGTGTTTGCCGTACGACTATGCTGTTAAATAGTAATAGTTTGAGTTAATTAGTGTTGACAAATAATGCGGTTGTGTCTATAATACTACAAATTTTCGGAACTTCAAATTCAGGATAAGTTGGCAAATGTTGAAAGGAGCGTAGTAAAATGGGATTTGATTTATTGTTGTTAGCACCGGTAGGTTCGATTTTAGCCTTAAGTTTTGCGTTTTATTTCGCCTTAAGTATCCTTAAGATGGATGAAGGTACGGATAAAATGAAGGAGATCGCCCAAGCCGTAAGGATAGGCGCTCAAGCCTATCTTAAAAGGCAATACCTGGGTGTTTCTATGTTTTTCATCGTTGTTTTCTTTATTCTCCTGGCGATGGCCTTACAGAATTATTTGGTTATTTTTGTGCCGTTTGCGTTTTTAACCGGCGGATTTTTTTCAGGTTTATCCGGTTTTATCGGGATGACCATTGCTACACAGTCTTCCAATCGTACTGCCCAGGCAGCCAGTAAAAGCTTAAATTCAGGCCTGCGGGTGGCTTTTTCAAGCGGTGCGGTCATGGGGCTTACGGTTGTAGGTTTAGGTTTACTAGATCTAAGCGTTTGGTATTATTTTCTAAACTGGTATTATTCTTGTCATCCTATCCCGATGGGATCGGATAAAATCGCCGCCATTACTTCGACTATGCTTTGTTTTGGTATGGGTGCCAGCTCTATGGCGCTTTTTGCCAGAGTAGGCGGAGGTATCTTCACTAAAGCTGCTGATGTGGGGGCGGATTTGGTTGGTAAAGTAGAGGCGGGTATTCCTGAGGATGATCCACGTAACCCGGCGGTAATTGCGGATAATGTCGGTGATAATGTCGGGGATGTTGCCGGCATGGGTGCGGATCTTTATGAATCATATGTCGGTTCGATTGTGGCTACTTCGGCTTTAGGTGTTGCTGCCGGTTTGGGTGTGGCTGGAGTTACTGTGCCGATGGTTATGGCAGCGGTAGGTGTTATTGCTTCAATCGTGGGGACTTTTTTTGTCAAAAGCGGAGAGCAGGCAAGCCAAAAAGTGCTCCTGGCAGCTTTGCGCAAAGGAACTTTCGGTAGTTCAATCCTGGTAGCCATAATTTCGTATTTTCTAGTGAGAACTACTTTAGGTGTAGAGCATCTGGGTGTTTATTGGTCGGTCTTGGCAGGTTTATTGGCAGGCGTATTGATCGGCCTGTGTACAGAGTATTATACTTCCAGTAGTTATAAGCCTACGCGTTCGATCGCGGATGCTTCGTTGACCGGGCCGGCAACTGTAATTATCGGTGGTATTGCGGTAGGGATGATGTCAACCGCTATTCCGGTAATTATTGTGTGTATTGCTATTTTGGCAAGTTTTTATCTATCCGGCGGTGCGGCGAATTTTAATGCCGGACTTTACGGGATTGCGATTTCCGCAGTAGGTATGCTCTCTACTTTAGGTATTACTCTAGCTACGGATGCTTATGGCCCGGTTGCTGATAATGCCGGTGGGAACGCGGAGATGGCAAAACTACCTCCTGAAGTAAGAAAAAGAACTGACGCTTTAGATTCTTTAGGGAATACTACCGCAGCTACCGGTAAGGGTTTTGCTATTGGTTCAGCGGCTCTGACAGCATTAGCCTTGATCGCGGCTTATAAGGATCAGGTTATGCTTTTTGGAAGAGATATAAATGCAAACATGATGAATCCTACGGTACTGGTAGGTTTATTTTTAGGCGGAATGCTGCCATTTTTATTCTGTTCGATGACGATGCGTGCAGTTGGCCGGGCAGCCGGTAAGATTGTGGTGGAAGTACGCAGGCAGTTTAAAGAAATCGTTGGTATTATGGAAGGTAAGGCTAAACCGGATTATGCCCGTTGCGTAACGATTGCAACTGCCGCAGCGCAAAAAGAAATGGTGATGCCTTCACTTTTAGCGATTGTTGCTCCGATTGCCGTGGGTCTATTAATCGGGATTGATGCGGTTGCCGGTTTATTGATGGGCGCAACGGTTACCGGTTTTGTCCTGGCGGTAATGATGGCTAATTCCGGCGGCGCTTGGGATAATGCCAAGAAATTCGTGGAAGAGGGCAATCATGGCGGTAAAGGGTCAGCTGCGCACAAAGCTACAGTGGTTGGGGATACCGTAGGAGATCCATTTAAAGATACTTCCGGGCCCAGCTTGAATATCTTGATTAAGCTGATGTCCATGGTTTCTATTGTTTTTGCGTCATTTATTATCAAAAACTCGCTATTTAAGTAATATAAAGTAATTAATCCAAAACAGGGGGCGTTTCTATCCAAAGCGGAAAGGGAGCGCCCCCTGTTTTATGTCAATTTTTTGTTTATTTCCAGGGTTTTTGGTATTATAATGCCCTGGATGGATGATCTAGCGTTTCTGCAAAGCTGCCTGAAGGGTGATCAACAGGCCTGGGCTGAATTCATCTCGCGTTATTCCCGCCTTATCTATAACTATATCTATAGCGTTTTATCGGTTAAGGGCCACAGCCTTTCCGCAGAGCAGGTTGATGATATCTTCCAAGAGATTTTTCACGTCTTAATTAAGGATAATTATAAGAAATTAGCTACTTACCGGGGCAAGAATGGT
Source organism: Candidatus Omnitrophota bacterium (assembly GCA_035402765.1). Lineage (GTDB taxonomy): Bacteria > Omnitrophota > Gorgyraeia > Gygaellales > Profunditerraquicolaceae > UBA6249. The sequence continues at coordinate 46,221 of DAONDX010000008.1, read as the reverse complement.
TGTTCTTTGGCCAGCTGGTTAAGGCAAGTTACTATTAACTTTACCATTGATTATTTGCGTAAACTTAAGCCGCTTTTGTCCATTGATACCCAGAATGAGGAAGGTTTTAGCTTAGGAGACACAATAGCGGATTTGGCCCCGGGGGCAATTGAGTTCCTTAATGATCAGGATAAACGTAAAACCCTGGGTGAATGTATCGACTTGCTTGGAACTGATGAGCAGTTTTTTTTGGAGCTGTTTTTAAACCAGGGGTTAACTTTAGACCAGATCAAGGAATATTTAAAGATTAACCGGGGAGCCGTAGATATGCGTAAGGGAAGGATATTGCAGAAATTGCAAGAATGTTTTAAAAAGAAAGGATTTTTAGGTTAGATTACTTCAGGTGACACGTCTATTAAGGTGAGAAGGAGAAAAATGTCTGATCATTTTGCGCAGATCGTTAAAAATATTTACCGGGAATGGAAGGCGGATCACCTTTTTAAAGGCCAAGATCATCCGGATGCCGATGATCTGGTTTGTTTTCTTGAGGATAAGCTTTCTTTGCCCGAAAAAGATTTAATTCATAAGCACTTAGTAAGCTGCGATTTATGTGCGGAGTATTTAACCACCCAGCTTAAGATCCAGACGCATTTAAGTTTAGATGTGCCTGCTCAGCTGCTTGAGAAGATCCAGGCGTTAGTCGGCCAGGATAGGCGTGATAATTTATTAGAAATATTCATTAAGCTTAAAGAAAAAGCTTTGGAAATTATCCAGACTAGCGGAGATGTGTTGCTTGGCCAGGAGCTGGTGCCTGCTCCGGTGCTGCGTAGCCGTAAGATCAATGAGTTTAAGGAAGAGATAAGTATTCTAAAAGACCTGCAGCAAATCAGGATATTAGCTAAAATTCAGAATAAATCCGCGCAGAGTTTTAATTTGACGATTACGGTCAAAGACAAGCAAAGCCAGAAAATTGATAAAAATTTACGGATTACCTTAATTAAGGAAGGCCTGGAGCTGGAATCTTATGTTAATGATTCCGGGGATTGTTTCTTTGAAAATGTCCTACCGGGCGATTATATAGTCGAGGTCAGCCGCCAAGGCCAAAGAGAGGCAGTAATTGATTTAAAAGTTAAGGTCTAATTTATGTTTCATCCTGATCCGCTAATCTTGGAAGTTTTTCAACAAGATGATTCGCTTAAAATGGGCCTGTTTAATCAGGGGCAAACCGCCCCCACCTTGCGCCATTATAGCCAGGTGGGGGTTTCTTATGCCGAGTTAAAACAATTAAGCCTGGAGATGGTGGGAGTTTTAAACTGTTCACCAAAAGACCAGGTATCTAAGCTGCAACAGCTAAAGAACCTGCAAAAAACCGGCCAGTTATTCTGGGATCAGTTACTGAGCCGTTCAATTAAAACAAAGTTGAAGGAGAGCCAGTCCTGCGCGTTAACTCTCTTTTTAGATGAAGAGCTAATCCATATCCCCTGGGAGCTGATTTTCGACGGTGAAAATTTTTTAGGTTTAAAATTTAGCCTGGGCAGGTTAGTCCGCAGCAAAGGTGAATCTACCGCGCCGCAGTACCGTAATTTAACGGATAGTTTAAAGATGCTGGTTTTAGCCGATCCCAACGGTGATTTAAAATCCGCCTATCTTGAAGGTTTAAACATAAAAAATCAATTTAGTCATAAAACTCGTAGAGTTCAGTTGGATTTTAAATCGACTAACATCGGTAAGCACTATGTGAAGAAAAATATCTGTGATTACGATATTGTGCATTTTGCCGGTCATTGTGAGTTTGATAAGTCCCAGATTAATGAATGCGGCTGGGTATTAAGCGATGGGGTTTTTAAGACAGATGACATACTTAAGATGGGGCAAAGTTGTTCCCTGCCAGCCTTGGTATTTTCTAATGCCTGCAATTCTGCGCAAGTGAACCCGGCTTTAATCGATTCAGAATATCAACGGACTAATTACGGTATGGCCAGTGCTTTTTTGTTTGCCGGGGTAAGGCATTATGTAGGGGCGATCCGTAAAATTGAAGATAAAGCCAGCTTGATATTTGCCCGGGAATTTTATTTTCGGCTTATTTCGGGAATAAGCCTGGGGGAGTCTTTACGGTTAGCCAGGCTAAAGCTGGTTAAAGAGGAAGGGCTGGCCAGTTTACACTGGGTAAATTATTTGCTTTATGGAGATCCCGGTTTTATTTTTTTCCGGCTCGGGCATTCTAAAGAATCGAAAATTAAGGCGAAATTAATCTATAAAAAAGCCGCTCAGAAAATTGGTTTAGCGTTAATTTTTATGGGAGTATTGATTTTTCTAGCCTTTTGGCTACCCAAGATTAACCCGACTAAACTTTATTTGTTCCTTCAGGCTTCTTCAGAGTACCGCCAAGGCAATAACCAGAAAGTAATAGATTTAGGCCGTCAGATAATTAATGAAGATCAGGATTATCTGGGAATTTATCCGATCATAGCAAATGCCTATGAGCGTATGGGCAATAAGGAAAAAGCGCTCAAATATTATTTTGATTATGTCTTTAAAAGCGAGAAGTTTAACAATCAGGCCCATCTTGTTCAGGCATATATTAAATTAGGTTGGTTTTATCAGAATGACGGGCAGTTTGAAAAAGCTAAGGAGCTGTATGAGAAAGCTATAAATTTAAGCAGACAATTACCCAATAAGCAAAACCGGGCTTTGGCTTTGAGAAAATTAGCGGTATGGTATATCGATAAAGGCAACTATGATCAGGCTTTAGATTTGTTAACTAAGAGCGTTGCCATTAACCTGGATTACCCGAATAAATATGAAAATATTAAGAATCTAGCCTGTGATTATTTCGATATTGGTTTGGTTTTTGCCAATAAGAATGATTATGAAGCAGCCAAAAATTTCTACGGTAAGAGTTTAAAACTATTCGAAAAGCTAAAATTGAATAACGAACTAAGTGATTGCTATTTTAATTTAGGAGAGATCTGCTTATTTCAAAAACAGTACCAAAGCGCCTTAAATTATTATTCAAAGGGATTAAAATTAGACCAACAGCATAACAATAAAGTAAATTTGGCCTGCGGGCTCAATATGATCGGAGAGCTTTATCTGGAAATTGATGATTTAGAAAAAGCCGAAGATTATTTTAAACAATCAATCGGGCTGGCTAGCCAGATTGAAAGCCGCCTGGACTTGGCGAATGCGAACTATAACCTGGGTTTGTTATATAAGAAGAGAGGGAGGAAAAACCTAGCCCGGGAATACTGGCGCAAGGCGCAGGAAATATATAGATCTGTAGATACGGGTGAATATGAAAATATCCGGAAGGAATTGCTGGATTTGGATAACCTTTAAAATTTGAAATATTTACTTGACAATAATTTTTTTTAGGTTATACTCTACTATGTTGATAGAGATAGTAGTGTAAGTGGAGAATAAAATGAAAATTACTTATAAAGGCGACTATGCTTTAAAAGCACTTTTAGACCTGGCCTTAAATTATGAAAAAGGCTTATTGACGATCAATGATGTGGCTAAACATATTGATGCCCCGGTAAAATTTTTAGAGCAGGTGCTTTTAGACCTGAAAAAAGGCGGTTTTGTGGAAAGTAAGCGCGGTAATGTCGGCGGTTACCAGTTAGCTAAGGATCCGGCAGAAATTACTTTGGGGCAGGTGATCCGGTATATTGACGGCCCGATCGAACCGATTGGCTGCGTGGAAAAAGGGTATTCTAATTGTACTGATTTGCGCAGGTGTGTTTTTAAAAACATTTGGCAAAAGGTGGCGCTGGCAACTTCGGGTATAATTGATAAAATTAATTTTGCCGACCTGGTCAGCCAAATTGATAAGAAGCAGGATGCGCCGATTTACACAATTTAATCATGGAGAGGGCAAGATAAATGACTAAAATCGACAGTAAATTAAAATTAGAATCTTTGCTTTTGCACGGTGGTCAGGAGCCGGATCCGGTGACTGGATCAAGGGCGGTTCCGATCTATCAGACGGTAGCCTACCAGTTTAAGAATACTGAACATGCGGCCAATCTTTTTGGCTTACGTGAATTCGGGAATATTTACGGAAGGCTTTCTAATCCGACTACCGATGTATTCGAGAAGAGGGTAGCATTGCTAGATGGCGGGATCGGGGCTTTAGCGGTATCCAGCGGACAGTCAGCCATCACGCTGGCCTTACTTAATCTTGCTTGTGCCGGTGATGAAATTGTATCTGCGGATAATCTTTACGGTGGTACGTATAATCTTTTTCATTATACCTTCGCGCGATTAGGAATAAAGGTTAACTTTGTTCCATCTAACGACCTGGCAGCCTTGGAAAAAGCCATTACTTCTAAGACTAAAGCCGTGTATGCTGAGTCGGTCGGTAATCCTAAATTAAATGTAGCGGATTTGACAGGTATATCTAAAATTGCCCGTAAAAACGGCGTTCCTTTTATTTTAGATAACACGGTTTCTCCTTATTTGTTGAGACCGATTGACCATGGTGTAGATATTGTAGTTTATTCTGCCACTAAGTTTATTGGCGGACATGGGACAAGCTTGGGCGGCGTTATTGTCGACTCCGGTAAATTTGATTGGGCCAATGGTAAGTTCCCATTAATTGCAGGTCCGGATCCGAGTTATCATGGAATTAATTTTGTAGAAGCTCTAAAACCTTTAGGTAATATCGCTTACATTACTAAGGCCCGGGTTTGTTTATTACGTGATCTAGGTCCGGTAGTGTCTCCGTTTAACTCCTTTTTATTTTTGCAGGGTTTGGAAACTTTGGCTTTAAGGATGCTCAAGCATTCTGAAAATGCTTTAGCAGTGGCTAAGTTTTTAAAGAAACATCCTAAAGTTGCTTGGGTAAACTATCCGGGTTTAGATGACAGTCCGGAAAAAGATAAAGTAAAAAAATATTTGCCCAAAGGAGCTGGTGCTATTTTAGGGTTTGGTATTCAGGGCGGTTTGGTTGCAGGCAGGAAATTTATTGATTCTTTGGAGCTGATCTCGCATTTGGCTAATATTGGCGATGCTAAAAGCCTGGCGATCCATCCGGCAACAACTACGCATCAGCAGTTATCGACGCAGGAGCAGCTGGCTACCGGTGTAACGCCGGATTTTATCCGTTTATCAATAGGCATCGAACACATCGATGATATTACTGCGGATCTAGAGCAGGCATTAGGAAAGGTTTAAGGTTGATAATATGTCCAAAATATTTTCGGATATTACTAAAACCGTAGGTCATACGCCATTAGTAAAAATAAATCGCATGGCTGTAGGTTTGGAAGCTACAATATTAGTGAAGATAGAATCATTTAATCCGCTTTCCAGCGTTAAAGATCGTATCGGCGTAGCTATGATCGAAGATGCGGAAAAAAGAGGGGTACTTAAAAAGAATAGTACTATTATTGAGCCGACTAGCGGTAATACCGGGGTGGCTTTGGCATTTGTGGCTGCGGCTAAAGGTTATAAATTGATTTTGACTATGCCGGATACAATGAGTATTGAAAGAAGACAGCTTCTGGCGATTTTCGGTGCGCAATTAGTATTAACCCCGGGCGCAGAAGGGATGCGGGGGGCAGTTAATAAAGCCGAAGAGTTGGCAAAAAAAACTCCGAATGCGGTCATTCTGCAGCAGTTTAATAATCCGGCTAATCCCGGAATACATCGTAAGACTACAGCTGAAGAAATTTGGAGTGATACTGATGGAAAAGTAGATATTTTGGTAGCCGGAGTCGGTACCGGAGGAACAATTACCGGGATTGCGGAGGTAATTAAGAAGCGGCGGCCGTCTTTTAAGGTCATTGCGGTTGAGCCCGCTGCTTCTGCGGTGTTGTCCGGAGAAAAGCCCGGCCCGCATAAAATTCAGGGCCTCGGAGCAGGTTTTATCCCCCAAGTTTTAAACCGGGAGATTATTGATGAAGTAATCCGGGTGGCTAATGATAATGCCGGCGATTGTGCCCGGGCGCTGGCTAAATCTGAAGGGATCTTGGCCGGTATTTCAGGAGGGGCGGCTTTGTGGGCAGCTTTAGAAGTAGCTAAGCGTAAAGAAAATAAAGGAAAAATTATCGTGGTTATTCTTCCGGATACCGGTGAGCGGTATCTAACGACCTGGCTTTTTCAAGAGGTAAAAACATGAATAAAGAAAAAAATATAATTCAGAATAATGAGGTTGGTATCGTACAGCCCCAAGTTTTCGCTTTTGATATCTTTAAGCTTGAGAGCGGAGAGAAATTCGGCCCGGTAACCTTAGCTTATGAAACATATGGTACTTTAAATAAAGAAAAAACCAACGCGGTTTTAATTACGCATGCTCTTACCGGAGATGCGCATGCTGCCGGAGTCCACGCCGGCCAGGATAATCCTGGTTGGTGGGATGCGTTTATCGGGCCGGGTAAAGCTTTTGATACGGATAGGTATTTTATTATTTGTTCCAATGTTCTGGGAGGCTGTAAAGGTTCAACCGGACCGTCCAGTATTAATCCTAAAACTAATAAGCCTTACGCTTTAGATTTTCCTTTAATTTCTATCAACGACATTGTTAATGCCCAGAAACGTTTGATTGATCATTTGGGTATAGAAAAATTATTATCGGTAGTCGGCGGGTCGATGGGCGGGTTGCAAGTTTTATCCTGGTTGGTTAATTATCCTAAAAATGTAGCCAGCGCGGTACCGATTGCCACTACCATTAAGCATTCGCCGCAGCAGATCGCTTTTAATGAAGTAGGCAGGCAGTCAATTATGGCTGATGAGAATTGGCAGTCCGGAAACTATTATGCTGGTATTGCCCCTAGTAAGGGCCTGGCGGTAGCCAGGATGATCGGCCATATTACGTACATGAGCGATAAATCCATGGCTGAAAAGTTTGGCCGGCAGAAGAAAGAAGCGGGTGAGCCTTTTAAATTTACCGCGGATTTTGAGGTAGAGGGGTATTTGCGTTACCGCGGCGATAATTTCGTAAAACGCTTTGACGCCAATTCCTATCTTTACATTACCAAAGCAATGGATAATTTCGATGCTTCTGCCGGACGCCCGCTCTCGGAGGTTCTGCGGGGGGTTTCAGCTAAAGTTTTGGTTATTTCTTTTAAATCGGATTGGCTATATCCGGCTTATCAGTCCAAAGAGATAGTCAAGGCCTGTAAGCTGGCGGGGATAGAGACGACTTATTGCGAGGTTGATTCTACTTATGGACATGATGCTTTTCTGCTTGAGGTTGAAGAAGAATCGCATTTAATTAAGCACTTTCTTAAAAAAGTGTTTTATGCTTATGAGGTGACGGGTGAATACGGCGCGTAAAGAAATTCAATTAGACCATTCGGTAATCTTGGATTTGATTGAGCCGCAAGCCAGCGTGTTAGATTTAGGCTGCGGTAACGGGGATCTCTTATACCTTTTAATTAAGCAGAAAAAGATCCGCGGGCAAGGTATTGAGATTGACGACCAGGCAATTTATAAGTGCGTAGCTAAGGGGTTAAATGTTTTTCACGGCGATATTGACAGCGGGTTAGCCGAATTTGCCGATAAATCTTTTGATTATGTTGTACTTAATCAAAGCATGCAGCAGATCCTGCGCGTAGATAAAGTGCTTACTGATGCTTTGCGCGTGGGGAAAAAAGTAATCGTCGGTTTTCCTAACTTCGCGCATTATAAATCCAGGCTGCAGATGCTTTTCCACGGCCGGGCTCCGGTAACCGGGGCGCTTCCTTATCAGTGGTATGAGACGCCTAACCTGCATTTTTTAAGCATCTTTGATTTTAAGAAATATTGCCACACAAAAAATATTACTATTGAGCGGCAGGTTTGTATCGGTGAGAATCATAAAATCCCGTTTTTACGTAACCTGTTTGCGCAAGTAGGAATTTTCTTGATTTCAAAATAGTACCCGACGCTAAAAGGATTTGCGCCGGTATGCGCTTCTGCGCAAGGAGGCTAAGATGCCGTATATTAATCTAAAGTTAGTGGGTAAGTTGAGTAAAGATCAAAAAGAAAAAATCGCCAAAGAATTCTCAGATACCTTATTAAAAGTAGCGGGTAAATCCAAAGATAGCCTTTATCTGGTGATTGATGAAGTTAGCGGTGAGAACTGGGCTAAAGGCGATAAGTTTTTTGGCTAACTCAGGTTGTTTTAGGGAGAAGAATAAGGTATAATTTATCCATGAAGACTCTCTTAAGAATCTTAAGTATATTCATAATTCTTGCTTTGGTTACGGGTTTTTCCTTTGAGTATGTTTACGCCAGTAGGCATCAGGATTGTGCTTGCTGTAATAATAAATGCCAGGGGGCAAAAACCTGCCATGAATCTACCAAAGCTTGTCTTTGCAGTTATTCAGCACCGCTTCAGGTGTATGTGCTTAAGAGTGATTTCTTGCCTAAGCTTGTATTTTCCGGATTTTTTGCGCATAAATTTTCATTTTCTTATGCCTATCTTTTTAAGGAAGATATTTTCCATCCTCCCAAAAGTTGAATCCTTTTAACAGCATAGAAATTTTATTTAAAAGGAGAATCAATATGAAAAATTATATATTTTTTATTGCTTTGATTATCTCTGTATTAATGGCTAGCAGCTACGCTTTAGCTGGACAAACCTGCTGTGTTAAGCAATCCTGCAAATGCGCAAAAAGCGCTTGTTGCGCGGATGGCCAATGCGCTTGCAAGGGAAACTGCTGTACGGCGGGCAATTGTAAATGCGCTGACGGTAAATGCAGCGATAAATGTAATTGCTAAGGTAACTAATAAGAGGGGGGAGGAGTGATCTTCCCCCTCTTATTAAGTTATCTTAGTCTTTGAACGCTCTCTGTTGTAAATTAGCTAGAAAATTAAATTTAATCAAAACCAAAATGAAAAAATTATCATTAATTCAGATTAAAGCAAATGAAAAGGTAAAGATCCTCGAGATTCTAGGAGGTTCTAATTTAGAGGAAAAGCTTTTAAGCATGGGTGTATATAAAGGCAAATCCGTGGCTAAGCTTAGCCATATCGGGCTAAAGGGACCGGTGGTGATTAAAGCCGGCAGAAGTATTTTGGCTTTAGGCCATAGCGTGGCAGAAAAAATAATCGTGGAAAAAGAATGATCAGAAAGATCTATCTAATCGGCAACCCTAATGTCGGTAAAAGCGTGATATTTTCGCGTTTAACCGGCGTGCAGGTGATTTCTTCAAATTATCCGGGTACGACGGTTGAGATTGCCAGAGGGTATTTAGTCCTGGATAACGAAAAGGTAGAAGTTGTGGATCTGCCGGGTACCTATTCCCTGGATCCTACTTCTGGAGCCGAAGAGGTAGCTGTATCTTTGTTGAAAGAACTCCCCCGCGATGAGATTGCGGTAATCAATATCATTGATTCCACTAATCTTGAGAGGAACCTGCTTTTAACTTTACAGTTGATCGAAGAGGGTTTTCCGGTAGTAGTCTGTATGAATATGTGTGATGATGCCGGGCATCGCGGCGTGCATATTGATTTTTCTAAATTAGAGCAACTCCTGAAAGTTCCGGTTATTTCTACCTGTGCCTTGACCGGTATGGGGATTAAATTGTTAACCCAGAGAATAAAAGAGGCGGTTTCTTCTTTTAGGGGCAAGTTTACCCACCAGCAGCGTTGGCTGGAGATTGGTAAGATTATTGAGCAGGTGCAGCATCTAGAGCATCGCCACCATACTTTTAGGGAAATCATGGAGGATGCTTCGGTGCGCCCGGTTACCGGGATGATTATGGCCGCGGGGATTATTTACGCGGCGTTTAAATTTGTGCGTTTTATCGGTGAGGGAATAATCAATCATATTACCGACCCGGTTTTTATGAATATTTATCAGCCGATATTGGAAAGGCTCTCTATAACCTGGCAGGGAAAAGGTTTTTGGTTTCATTTATTGATTGGCGATCTGATCAACGGAAAGATAGATTTTAAACAATCTTTAGGAGTTTTAACAACAGCTCCTTATATTGAGTTTGGGATGGTCCTGCCTTATGTAATATCCTTTTATTTTATTTTAAGCCTATTGGAAGATATCGGGTATTTGCCGCGCTTGGCGGTATTATTAGATAATCTTTTGCATCGTTTAGGTTTGCATGGTTACGCGGTAATCCCGGTGCTTTTGGGATTTGGTTGTAATGTCCCCGGGATTTTATCGACGCGAGTTCTGGAATCAAAGCGGGAAAGATTTATTGCCGCCACTATTATTTCTATCGGCGTGCCCTGTATTCCTTTGCAAGCGATGATTTTTGGCCTCTTAGGAAAGTTCGGCGGCTTTTATGTCAGCGGTGTATATCTGGTATTATTTTCTTTAGTAATTATATTAGGGGTAATCCTGAACCGTACTTTATCCGGCTATAGCCCGGAGTTTCTTCTGGAGATTCCTCCTTATAGATTTCCGCCGCTACTGATGCTTTGGAAAAAGCTATATTTCCGTATTAAGGGATTTTTAGTGGAAGCCTTACCGGTGGTATTACTGGGCGTCTGTTTTATTAATATCCTGATTTATTTTAAATTATTTGATTTTGTAACGGCTATTTTCGCTCCGGTTATCCATGGTTTGTTCGGGTTGCCCAAAGAAGCCGTAGTAGCTTTAGCGATTGGTTTCTTAAGAAAAGATGTGGCGGTAGGGATGTTGATGCCGCTTGGCCTTAGTGCGAATCAGTTGTTTATCGGCGCCACACTACTAGCGATATCTTTTCCTTGTGTAGCCAGTTTTGTGGTTTTGGGCAAAGAATTAGGTTTGAAAGGTTTAATTAAATCTACTTCTATTATGGTCGGGATTAGTATTATTGTTGGAGCTTTGCTTCATTTTGCTGTCTTGCGTTAACCCGGTATAAACTAATTGACAGCTGCCGGTGATAGTGGTTTAATAAAGAAAATTTAGAGGGGAGGTCGCTAAAGCGGCCTGAGAGTCTTGCGTAGTGAGCAGGTTACCCTAATTACCTGATCTGGATAATGCCAGCGGAGGAAAAGATGTTTATTTTTTAACTCTTATATCTGCTTGGTATAAGAGTTTTTTATTTTAAGGAGGTTTTATGGTTGTAAGCATAAATGGCAGGCCAGAAGAAATTAAAATGCAATCAAACTTGGCTGAGCTTATATCAAACAAGGGGTTGTGCGCCGATAATCTGGTTATCGAACATAATTCTGTTATTGTGCCAAAGCATAAATGGCAAAAGATAGCTTTAAAAGAGAATGATTTTATTGAAATTGTAAGTTTCGTCGGCGGAGGCTAATTATGACAGATTTTTTGGAGATTGCAGGTAAAAAAATCAGCAATAGGCTTTTTATCGGAACCGGTAAATTTGCCAGCTATCCAATAATGAAACAGGCTTTGGAAGCAGCTGAAACAGAAGTAGCTACGGTTGCCTTAAGAAGGGTTGATGCTGATCTGAAAGATAAGAATATTATAGAGTATATTCCTAAACCTTGTCAGGTTATGATAAATACTTCCGGGGCAAGGAATGCTGAGGAGGCGGTGCGTATTGCCCGGCTGGCAAAAGCAGCCGGCGCAGGGAATTGGATTAAAATAGAGGTGATCCGGGATAATAAATATCTGCTTCCGGATAATTTAGAGACGCTTAAAGCAGTTGAAATCCTGGTTAAGGAGAATTTTATAGTTTTTCCATATATGTGCCCGGATTTATCTATTGGCAGGCGAATGGCCCAAGCCGGGGCTAGCGCGGTTATGCCTTTAGGCTCCCCGATTGGTTCCAATCGGGGGATTAAAACGCGTGAACTTATTGAAATAATGATTAATGAAATTAACGTACCGATAATCGTTGATGCCGGATTAGGGAAACCCTCTCAAGCCTGCGAATGTATGGAACTAGGATCGGCGGCTGTATTGGTCAATACTGCCATCGCTGTTGCTGATGATCCGGTTAAGATGGCTAAAGCTTTTAGTACAGCGGTCTGTGCAGGCAGATTAGCTTATTTATCGGGAATTCCGGTTACCAGTAAATTTGCCAATGCCTCCAGCCCCTTAACCGGATTTTTAGGTGGGAAAAAATGAGTTTTTATGATATTTGTCAGCGGTATAAAGATTTCGATTTAGAAAGAGTTTTTAATAGCGTTTCATCTAATTCCGTTAAGGCTGCTTTTGAAAGAGATATTCTTGATCTAAAACGATTTATTTTTCTACTTTCTCCTGAAGCTGAAAATAACTTAGAAAGCATGGCTCAAAAGGCGCAGGTAATTACCCGGCGGAATTTCGGAAAGAGTATGCAGCTTTATACGCCTTTGTACTTATCGAACTATTGCGAGAATTCCTGCAGTTACTGCGGTTTTAACTTAAATAATAAGATCGAAAGAAAAAAACTCAGCCTGGATGAGGTGCAGAAAGAAGCGCAATTAATTTCTGCTTCGGGGTTAAAACATATTTTAATTCTAACCGGTGAATCAAGAGGTAAAAGCCCGGTCAGTTACATTCGGGATTGCGTTAGTATTTTGAAAAAAAGATTTTCATCTATTGCTATTGAAGTTTACCCTTTGACTGAAGATGAATATGCCGTTCTTGTTCTTGCCGGGGCAGACGGCCTGACGATCTATCAAGAGACTTATGATGAACGGCTTTATGCAAAATTACACCTTTGCGGGCCGAAAAAAGATTATCGTTTCAGGTTGGATGCTCCTGAAAGAGGGGCAAAAGCCGGAATGCGGAGTATCTCTATTGGAGCTTTATTGGGTCTAGGAGATTGGAGGAGGGAGGCGTTTTTTCTCGGTTTACACGCCAAATATCTTCAGGATAATTTCCCGGATATAGAGATAGGAGTATCTGTACCCAGGATCCAGCCGCAGACTGGTGATTTTAAAGCAGCCAGACAAGTCAGTGATAAGAATATTACCCAGATCATTTTAGCGCTTAGGATTTTTTTGCCTCGCCTGAGTATTGCATTGTCTACACGGGAGAGCCCGGGTTTTAGGGAAGCGCTTATTCCGCTCGGCGTTACAAAAATATCTGCCGGTTCCGTAACCTCGGTCGGCGGACATGCGATTTATGCTAAGCCAAGGCAGGAAGCTTTGCAATTTCAGATTCAGGACCAAAGAAGCGTAAATGAAATTAAAATAATGCTGGAAAAGAAAGGGTACCAACCGGTTTTTAAGGACTGGCTGGATTTCTGATATGAGTTCGTTTCAGGACAATCTTATAAAAAAAGTCGGCGGGAGTAATTTTAAAAAAATACAGGCTGCCAGGATCGGTTTAGCCGGTGCCGGTGGTTTAGGTTCAAATTGCGCTTTAAATCTGGTGAGGGCCGGTTTTAGGAAATTAACGATTGTGGATTTTGATAAAGTTACTCCTGCGAATCTAGATAGGCAGTTTTATTTTTTGGATCAAGTCAGCATGGATAAAGTGAAGGCTCTGGAGGCCAATTTACTAAGAATAAATCCGGACATTGAGCTTAGTTTAATTAATAAAAAAATCACTAAAGCTAACGTTAGAGATTTATTCGGCGAATGCGATGTTGTCGTCGAATGCCTTGACCGGGCAGATTATAAAAGTATGTTGGTAGAGGAGCTGCTGGGTTTAGGTAAATTTACAGTGGCAGTATCCGGAGTGGGAGGGATTGGTGCAAGTGATGAGATTAAAATCCACAGAATAAAAAATAAATTTGTGTTGGTGGGTGATTTAAAATCTGATATTAGTAATAAACCGGCTTTATCTCCGCGCGTAAATATCGCCGCTGCAAAACAAGCGGATGTAGTGTTGGATTTTGTTATTAATTCGCTTTAAGTTTAGGTTTTAGGAGACCAAAAGGCGCCTTTTGTCCAAAGGTGTTTTTTTTGTTAGATTTTTTAGCCTTTTACGTCAATTATCGTAGGAGGTGGCAAAAATGCGTAAAATTAAGATGGGCGTATTAATAATTGGTTTGAGTTTTATGGCGAGAGTGGTTTTAGCGCAGGATTTTATTTGGGAGGAGATTAGCAGGGAGAATCTTAACCTTCAGGCTCTTTTGGTTAATTCTCAAGACGGAAAAATTATTTTTGCGGGGCAATCCGGGAATATATTTAAGAGTGAAAATTCCGGTAAAAGCTGGCGCAGGGTTTTTTCGATAAGGGGACAGCGGCGTAATATTAACGTATTGTCCGCTGATAAAAACAATTCTAAGATTATTTATGCGGCTACAGATAACGGGGTATATCGCAGTAATGATTCCGGACAAAAATGGGAAAGGATTTTTCAGGGTAAAAACGATCAGGAAAACCAGTGTATTGCTATGGGGATTAGCGCCAAAGCGATATTTGCGGGCACCAAAGCCGGATTGTTCATCAGCAGGGATAACGGCCGCAGTTGGTACAGGCAAGAAGCTGGTATAGGTAAAATCGGCATATTTAATATAGATACTGTTTTTAGCGATAATGAAATTATCTATTTAGCTGCCGCAAGCGGGATATTTAAATCGAATGATTACGGACAAAACTGGGAAAGGATATTTGTGAGTTCTGCCGGGCAAGAACCTGAAGCAGATGTTGTTATTGAGGAATCGGAATCAGTTGGAGAGAAGTTTGGTATTCGTTTTGTCGGATCGGATAGAAAGAATATTAACCTATTGTATTTTTCTTCCTCAAAAGGTATGTATAAAAGCCTTAATCAGGGTAAAAGCTGGGAAAAGTTAACTGAATATGGTTTATTAAATTCTGATATAAAGATGTTTTGTCTAACCGATAATTCGCAGGTGATCGCACTTACTGAATCAGGAATTTTTCTCTATTCGGATCAACGTTGGTTAGAGATAAGTTTTGGTTTGGCCTCAAGTAATCTGAATTATCTTGTTCTGGATGATTCGAATAATATCTATGCCTGTTGTAAAGAAGGAATATTTAAATCAAACTCAACTAATCTTGGCAACTTTACAGGTTCAACTTTATTTGAGGAATATCTTAGGTCCGAACCTAATATCAGAGATGTTCAGGAAGCAGCAATAAGATATGCTGAAGTAAGCCCGGAGAAAATAACGCAATGGCGTAAAGATGCTGCTAAAAAGGCATTTCTTCCGCAGGTTAATCTGGGCCTGGAGAGAAATAGCACTGATTTATGGCATTGGGAAGGGGGATCGACTACTAAAAGCGATGATGATGTTTTGCACCGGGGACGGGATAATATCGATTGGGATATCTCGTTAACTTGGGATTTAAGTGATTTAATTTGGAATGACGCTCAGACTAGCATTGATGTGCGCTCGAAACTGTTGGTGGAGCTGCGGGATGATATTTTAGATCAGGTGAACAAACTTTATTTTGAGCGGTTAAGAGTCAGAAGCGAGCTGGATAATTTAGCCTTGGAAGACAGGAATAAAAGGTTCCAAAAACAGCTGAAATTAGAGGAGTTGACCGCTTCATTGGATTCGCTTACTTGCGGATATTATTCAGCGCAGCTGAAGGCGCTTAAACTTAATTAAGCTTAAAGTAGATAAAACAACAGAACAGGGGAAAGTTTTAAAAAGAAGACTTTCTCCTGTTTTGTTTTTTGCTTGCAATTCCCGGGTGTTTATGATAATTTAAGAAATCTCCCATCTTATTAACCTAATGAAAGCGAAGGATTAAAGAAATGAGCACGCAGCATTTTACGGATCATAATTTTAAAAAAGAAGTGTTGGAATCGGATTTACCGGTTTTAGTGGATTTCTGGGCTACTTGGTGCGGGCCTTGCAAAATGATCGCTCCGATAATCGATGAACTGGCCAAAGAGTATGCCGGTAAAATGAAGATCGGTAAGGTAGATGTAGATAATAATTCCAAAGTGGCTACTGAGTATGGTGTTATGTCTATTCCGACAGTAATGTTCTTTAAAAACGGCAAGGTAAGCGAGCAATTTGTCGGCGGAGTAAGCAAAGCGGATTTAAGGCGCAAGATCGAAGAAAACTGTTAATCGGCTGCATATTTTTAAATTTAAATGCGCAAAGCTTTATGAATAGATAAAAGAAAAGGGCCTGATGCGTAAGATCTTTATTGCCGCTACTAAGCAGAATGACGGTAAGACTACGGTATCTTTAGGAATTATTCGAAACTTGCAGCAAAAATTTGGTAAAGTAGGTTTTATTAAGCCGATCGGCCAGCGTTATTTGGAGGAAGAGGGCTTAAAGATTGACGAAGATTCGATTCTGATTGAAGAAGTCTGCGGAATAAAGAGCGGGCTTAAAGATATGAGCCCGATCGCGGTAGAGAAGGGTTTTACAGAGAAATATATCGCCAAACCCGATAAAAAAAATATTTCTAAACAAATTCAAGATTCTTTCCGCCGCGTTTCTAAAAAACAAGAATTGGTGATAATCGAAGGCACCGGGCACGCCGGGGTAGGTTCGGTTTTTGACCACTCTAATGCCTCAGTGGCCAGGTTATTAGGCTCTAAAGTAATTATTATTTCATCGGGCGGAGTAGGGCGTCCGATTGATGAAATTGTTTTAAATAAAGCTCTTTTTGAAAAAGAGGGAGTAAAAGTCCTGGGGGTAATCGTAAATAAAGTTTTACCGAATAAGTTTGATAAGATTAACCGGTTAGTAAGGAAGGGATTGGAAAGAAAAGGGATAGAGGTATTAGGCGTGCTTCCTTTTGACCCGATGCTGGCCCGGCCGACGATCGAACAGATTTTAGAGGAGACGGATTTTCAGGTTCTTTGCGGCAAGGAATATTTAGAACGTTCAGTAGCTAAAGTGATTGTCGCGGCGATGGAGCCGCGTGATGCGGCAAGCTATATCAGTGATGATAGTTTAATGATCACTCCTGGAGACCGCCAGGATATGATCATGATTGCTTTGAATTGCTTTCGTGATTCCGCCAATAAAAAGCTGAAAATCTGCGGGATGGTTTTGACTTGCGGAATTACTCCGGATCCGCAGATTATGAGCCTTTTAACTAAGGCTGAGATTCCGGTCTTATTATCTAAATCCGATACTTATGACGTGGCGACATGCGTGCATGATATTACGGTTAAGATCCGGCCTTGTGATACAGAAAAGATTGATGCGGTAGTTAAATTGATTAAAGAGAATGTGGATTTTAAAAAAATTTTGGCCCACCTTTAATTTTCAGGTGGCGATTCCTTTAGAGGGGAAAGGGTTTTAAAAATGGATGCCATAAGCAGGATTCGCAAACAAGCGGCGGTAAAAATTAAAACGATTGTTTTGCCGGAATATGACGATGAGCGTACTTTAGAAGCGGCGGAGATTATTCGTAAAGAAGGATTAGCCAAACCGCTGGTTCTAACTCCGGAGATGATCGATAAAAACAAGAAAGAAAAATATATCCAGCAATATTATGAGCTTTATCAGTCTAAAGATATTAACCTGGAGGTGGTCAGAAAACTTTTTTCGGATAACCTCTATTATGGAGCAATGATGACCCGGGAAGGCGAGGCGGACGGTTTAGTTGCCGGCGCCGCGCATACTACCGCCGATGTGGCGCGGGCTTGTATCCGTTGTATCGGTTTGGATGAACGTTTTACAATTGCTTCAAGTTGTTTTATTATGGATGTTCCGAATTGTCCGTATGGCGATAAGGGCACGTTTATTTTTGCTGATTGCGGGGTTATTCCCGACCCGAACGCCAGGCAATTATCTTGTATTGCTTTTACCGCCGCAGAATTAGCAGGTAAAGTTTTAAATCTTACTCCCCGGGTGGCTTTCTTAAGTTATTCTACTAAAGGATCGGCCAAGACTAAATCCGCCGAGAAGATTGCTGAAGCTTTAGCTGCGCTTAAACAACTTTCTCCATCGATATTAGCTGACGGTGAATTGCAGGGAGATGCGGCGATTGTCCCGGATGTAGCCGAGATTAAATGCCCGGATAGCCCGATCAACGGGCAAGCCAATGTCCTGATTTTTCCTAATTTGGAAGCAGGCAATATTGCTTATAAATTAGTGCAGCGTTTAAGCGGCTGCCGTGCGCTGGGCCCTTTATTTCTAGGATTGAATAAACCTGCCAGCGATTTGTCTCGCGGTTGTTTTGCTAAAGATATTGTAGATTGTGTAGCGGTTACAGCGATCAGGGCTCAATAATGAAAATATTGGTAATTAACAGCGGAAGCTCGTCAATTAAATATAAACTTTTTGATATGCCTTCCGAGAACTTGGTTAAAAAAGGCGCGATCGAACATATCGGTGAAGATAATTCAAAGTTTGGCGATCATTATTCTGGCTTGAAGGTTATTTTGGAAGAAGCTAAATCAGTGGAAGCTGTGGGCCACCGCGTAGTACACGGGGGAGAGGATTTTAACAAACCGGCTTTAGTGGATGCCAGCGTGATTAAAGGGATTAAGAAGTGCAGCGCCATCGCCCCTTTGCATAACCCGGCTAATCTTTCCGGAATACTGGCTTGTCAGAAACTTTTACCGGGTATAAAACAGGCGGTGGTTTTTGATACTGCTTTTCATCAAAGCATACCGGAGCATGCTTTTATTTATGGTCTGCCGTATGATTATTATCATAAATTAAGAGTAAGAAAATACGGTTTCCACGGCACCAGTCATGAATATGTTGCTGCTGAAGCCAGCCGGATTTTAAAAAAGCCGCTCAACAAATTAAAATTAATTACCTGCCATTTAGGCAATGGCTGCAGTATTACCGCGATTGATCAGGGCAGGTCTATAGATACCAGTATGGGCTATACTCCTTTAGAGGGTTTGGTCATGGGTACCCGCTGCGGAGATGTCGACCCGGCTTTGATTACGCATATTATGAATAAAAATAATTTAGATACCAGGCAGATGGACCGGATCCTAAATAAAGAAAGTGGGCTGAAAGGAATATCAGGGATCAGCAATGATGTGCGTCTGCTTGATGAAAAGGCTAATGCCGGGAACAAGCGCGCCCGGCTGGCTTTGGATATCTTTGTTTATCGTATCCGGAAATATATCGGATCCTATTTATCGGTTTTGGGAGGAGCAGATGCTTTAATTTTTACGGCCGGGATCGGTGAAAATAAGGCTTCAATCAGGAAGAGTATCTGCAAAGGGTTATTTGGTTATTTGAGTAAAAAGCCCAAGATCCTGGTTATTCCTACGAATGAAGAACTAATGATTGCGCGCCAAACCTATAGATTAATATCTAATAAGGCTATAATCGGCGCTTAACGGATTACGCAGATGTTATTGTGGTAGATTGGCACCTAACGCTGCTGGAGCATCCGGCGTTTATTTTAAGTTACGCCGATGTCCGCTCGCGTGGCAAAGAATTCGTTGGTGTCGCATGGTAGACTGACACCCAACGCTGATTGGAATTGCGTTGGTGTCGTCTACGTAGACGAGGAGAGAAAATAAAATGTTAAGGACAATGTTGAAATCTAAAATCCACCGGGCTACTGTTACTGAAGCTAATCTTTATTATGAAGGCAGCATCACGGTTGATGCCGATTTAATTTTGGCTGCGGATATTTTAGAGAATGAGAAGGTCGAGGTGCTTAATCTGAATAACGGTCTGCGTATTGAGACCTATGTGATTAAAGGAAAAGCCGGAAGCGGTATAATTTGTTTGAATGGCCCGGCTGCCCGCGGCTCCTGCCCGGGAGATCAAATAATCATTGTTTCTTATGTAGCGGTCGAAGATAAGGAAGCTAAAAACATTAAGCCAAAAATCATAAAAGTCGATGACAGGAACAAAATTAAAAATTAAAGTATTTGGAGATGCTGTCTTAAGAAAAAAAGCCAAGCCGGTGGGGCGAATTACCGATCAACACCGCTTGATTCTTAGTCAGATGGCTAAGAGTATGTATGATGATTCCGGTATCGGGCTGGCAGCTCCGCAAGTGGGTTTAAGCGAGCAGTTAATTGTTGTGGATATCGGAGAAGGGCTTTATAAATTAATTAATCCTAAAATTATAAAAAGACAGGGTAAGCAGTCGATTAGCGAGGGATGTTTAAGCGTTCCGGGAATTTCCATTAAAGTCAAACGGGCCAAGTTAGTTTGGTTACAGGCTCAGGATGAAGATGGCCGCCATTTGGAGCTGGAAGCGCGTGATCTTTTTGCCTGTGTTTTGCAGCATGAAATCGATCATCTTAAAGGCAAACTTATCGTTGATTATGCGTCATTCTTGCAGAAGTTACGGATTAAAAGAAAATTAGCTAAATTAAAGAAGCTGGCCAAGGAAGCAAAAATTTAGATTTTAAATAAAGGGTGACTTTTGGAAAAACATGATTTAATTATTATCGGAGGCGGACCGGCAGGATTGACCGCGGCTTTGTATGCCGGGCGCAGCCGGCTGGACACTTTACTTATTGAGAAAATGGCCCTTGGCGGCAGGATTTTAACGAGTGAAATTATCGAAAACTATCCGGGTTTTCCCGGCGGGATTTCTACCGCGGAGTTAATGTCGCGCATGGAAAGCCAGGTGAAAGAGCTGGGATTAAAAATTGTAAGCGAGGAAGTGCTTGGTTTAGATGGTGACGGTATCAGGGTCAATACCGCCGGCGGTGATTTCACCGCCGGTGCGGTCATTATCGCCAGCGGCGCCCGTCCCAGAAAATTAAATGTACCCGGAGAAGAGCAGTATACAGGCAGAGGCGTTTCTTATTGTGCCACTTGCGATGCGCCGTTCTTTAAAGCTAAAAAAGTAGTGGTGGTCGGCGGAGGCAATGCCGTAGCTGAAGAAGCAATGTACTTGAGCCGTTTTGCTAGCTCGGTAAGTATAATTCACCGGCGTGGCGATTTGCGTGCTTCGCCGATTTTACAGGAGAGGATGAAGCAAAACCCCAAAATTAATTTTATTTTGAACAGCATTGTCAGCCAGATTAAAGGAAGCAATAAAGTTGAGTCAGTACGGGTTAAGGATCTTTTAAGCGGTCAAGAGAGCGATCTGGTTTGCGATGGGGTTTTTATTTATATCGGCTATGAGCCGGATACGGTATTTGCAAAGAATAAAATAAAGATGGATGAAACCGGTTTTATTATTACGGATGAAAATATGGCGACTTCCGCCCCGGGAATTTTTGCTTGCGGCGATTGCCGCAAGAAAGGGTTTTATCAGGTAATTAATGCCTGCGGTGATGGGGCGGTTGCAGCTGATTCAGCTTATAAATTTATAAGTAAGTCGGTAATTTAGAGGGTAAAAAAATGGAAAAAACTCCTACCACGAATAAAAAATTAATTGATTGGGTAAATAAGATGGCCAAGCTTTGCGGGCCTGAGCGGATCGTCTGGATTAACGGGTCGGATGAGCAGAAACTGGCATTGGAAAAGGAGGCGGTAAGTACCGGTGAATTGATCCGCCTGAATCCGGAAAAACTTCCGGGTTGTTTTTTACATCGTACTGCTCATGATGATGTTGCCCGGACCGAACATTTAACTTTTATTTGTACGAAGAAAAAACATGATGTAGGTCCGACTAATAATTGGATGTCCCCGGCGGCAGCCTATGCAAAGGCTAAAGCAATTTTTTCAGGAGCGATGGCCGGGCGAGTGATGTATGTCATTCCTTTTTCAATGGGGCCGGTAGGATCTCCTTTTAGTAAGATCGGGGTAGAATTGACGGATTCCCTTTATGTAGTTTTAAACATGCTAATTATGACTCGCTGCGGGGAAATGGTATTAAGGCAGCTTGAAAAAGATGATGATTTTACCAGGTGTTTACATTCTAAAGCGGAGCTGGATATTAAGAAACGGTTAATTTTACATTTTCCGGAAGATAATACCATCTGGAGCGTAGGTTCCGGCTACGGCGGTAATGTCCTCTTGGGTAAAAAATGCCTTTCTTTGCGTATCGCAAGCTTTGTCGCCAAAAAAGAAAAATGGATGGCTGAACATATGTTGATTATGGGGATTGAAGATCCTGACGGGCATGTTGAATACATCGCTGCGGCTTTTCCCAGTGCCTGTGGTAAAACGAATTTAGCCATGCTTATTCCTCCGGAAGGGCTTAAGAATAAAGGGTATCGTGTTTGGACGGTGGGTGATGATATTTCCTGGATGCGGGTGGATACTGACGGTTCTCTTTGGGCGATTAATCCTGAAACAGGATTTTTCGGAGTGGCCCCCGGTACAAATTTCAGCGCTAATTTAAATATGATGAAAACCATTAAAAAGAATACGATCTATACTAACGTTCTTTTAAAACCTGATAATACGGTTTGGTGGGAGGGGGCTGACGGTGAAGTGCCCAGCCAAGGTATTGATTGGAAAGGAAATCCCTGGAAACCGAATACTTTGGATGCAGAAGGCAAGGTGATCAAAGGCGCCCATCCTAATGCGCGTTTTACTACTCCTATTGTGAATTGTCCTTCCGCATCTTTTCGACTGGAGCAGCATCATGGAGTGCCGATTTCGGCGATCATCTTCGGCGGCCGGCGTCAGCATGTTGCTCCGTTGGTATATGAGACATTTAACTGGCAGCATGGCGTATTTGTGGGAGCAACTATGGGTTCGGAATTAACTGCTGCCCAGGTAGGTAAACTGGGCCAGGTGCGCAGGGATCCGATGGCGATGCTTCCTTTTTGCGGTTATAACATGGCGGAATACTTCAGGCATTGGTTAAATATGGGCAAATTGATGGCTAAGCCTCCGAAAATATTCCACGTCAACTGGTTTAGAAAGGATGCGCAAAGTAAATTTTTATGGCCCGGGTTTAGCGAAAATTTAAGGATCTTAGAATGGATTCTGGACCGCTGCAATAATAAAGTTACTGCTATGCGTACTCCGATCGGATATTTGCCTTACCCGTTTAATATTGATATGACCGGCCTTAACCTCGGCAATGGGGTTTTAGAAAAACTGCTTGAGGTTAACAAAGAGGAATGGGCTGAAGAACTAAAAGGTATCAGCAAATTTTTCAGCTTGTTTAAGAAAGACCTCCCCGATGAGCTTTGGCAGGAACATGACGCGTTGCTGGAGAGATTAAAGAAAAATGGGAAGTAATGTTTTATTAAAAACCGATTTTAAAGATGTACCGCTTTTTCGCCGGGGTAAAGTCAGGGATGTTTATGACCTGGATGATAAGCTGCTTATTATTTCTACCGATCGTATTTCTTGTTTTGATGTTGTTTTGCCTTGCGGTATACCGGAAAAAGGAAGAGTATTGACCAGTATTTCTTTATTTTGGTTTGATTTTGTTAAAGATATAATCGGCCAGCATTTAATTACAACGGATTTGGATAAATACCCGCCGATACTCAAGAAATACCAAGCTGATCTTGCGGGCCGTTCGATGCTGGTTCTCAAAACCAAGCCTTTGCCGGTTGAGTGTGTAGTCAGAGGCTATCTTTCCGGATCGGGGTGGAAGGAGTATAGAAAGACGCAGTCGGTCTGCGGTATCAAGCTGCCTAAAGGCCTCAGGGAATCCGATAAGCTGCCGGAAATTATTTTTACACCATCGACTAAGGCGGAGGTGGGGCACGATCAGAATATCGATCAAAAATATGTCGAGAATTTATTAGGGGCCGAGTTAGCCCGGCGCATAAAAGAAACAAGCATCGCTATTTATAAGCGCGCCAGTGATTATGCTTTGCAAAAAGGGATTATTATCGCCGATACTAAATTTGAATTTGGGATATATCAAGACCAGTTGATCATCATTGATGAAGTGCTGACCCCGGATTCTTCACGGTTTTGGCCGCTGAACCAATATTGCCCGGGACAGGCCCAGCCGAGTTTTGATAAACAGTTCGTCCGCGATTATTTAGAGACTTTGGATTGGGATAAGACTTACCCGGCGCCGGATTTGCCGGAAGAAATAATCAAGGTTACTACAGAAAAATACTTAGAAGCTTACCGTAAATTAACCGCCTAAACTAATTTAATTTGAATGGTTAGAGTTAAAAAAGTTATTTCGCTTTTAGCCAGACTCAGCGTAAGCTGCCTGCTTTTAGTTTTGTTGTTCAAATTTAATAAAATCGATCTTGCGGTTTTGACCAATGATATTAAAGGTGCGGATAAATGGTTATTAGCTGTGGGTTTTTTATTTTCCATTTTTTCCTGTATTTTAGGTTTTTTACGCTGGAAAATGCTCTTGGCGGGGGCAGGGATTAAGGCTTCTTTAAAAAAACTAATCAGTACTTTTTCCGGCGGTATTTTTTTTAGTATTTTTTTGCCTTCCACTATCGGAGGAGATTTAGTCAGGGTAGCGGATCTGGCGCAGCATACTCAAAAAGCCAAAGAAGTTGTAGCTACGGTTTTTTTGGATAGATTAAGCGGTTACATTGGATTGGTTTTAGTGATTTTCCCGGCGCTTTTATTGGGTGGTGATTTAATTTCGGATAAAGTTGTTTTTTCTTCGGTATCGACCATCATACTTCTGCTGGCGGTTATTCTTTTAGTTTTATTCAATAATTCGATCTACTCCAGAATTACAAAATTTTTCTCTACTCCCGGCTCCGGGAAAATAAAAGAAACCCTTAAAAATATCCATCGGGAAATTCACGTTTTTCGCCATCAAAAAAGGATGATTGTTTCGAATCTGCTAATTTCTTTTATTATCCAGCTTACTTTGCCGATCAGTGTTTATTTTATCGGGCTGGCTTTAGGAGTCAGGATTAGTTTGGTTTATTTTCTTATTTTTTTGCCGATCATTGGAGCGATTACTCTTTTACCCGTAGCCATCGGCGGCCTGGGTTTAAGAGAGAGTTTGTTTGTAGTTTATTTTGCTAAAGTCGGAGTAGTCAAGCAATTGGCTTTAGCGATGTCGCTTTTATCATTTTCATTTTTTATTTTATACGGAGCCATGGGAGGACTAATCTATGTCCTTACAGTACATCATCGACGCTTACAACCTAATAAATCACCCTGCGTTTAAACCCGCCGTCAAATCGGCCCGGAACATTCAGCATACCTTGGCGGATTTTATTAGGCTAAATGATCTAACCGGAAGTAAAAGCAACCGTGTGATTTTGGTTTTTGACGGATATCCTCCGCCGGGCGAGGATATCCCCTATGCAACTAATCTATTTTGCATGTTTTCCCGGGCGCAAGAGGCGGATGAGCTGATCAAGAAAATAGTCGAAGATTCGGCTTCCCCTAAAAATATCGTTGTGGTTTCGGATGATAAAGAGGTGCAATTGTCTAGCAGGTTTCTTCACGCGCAGATTTCCAGCGTCGGAGAGTTTATCGGCCGTAAGCAGGAGGCCAGGTTAGCCGCCCAGGCTAAATTGTCCGATAATGATCCTAAATTAAGCTATGCCAAGATGGAAAAAATTAACGCTGAACTTAAGAAAAAATGGCTTTAATTAAGGTAAAATCTTGACATAACCTATTCGTTATGATAAAGTTATAACAATAACTGACCGCGTTATCGTTTAATAAAAAGAATCCCTTATATTGTTTTAGTTTACCAGTAAGTTAAGGGATTGATTTGTCCGTTATTTTGGTGGATAACGGACTTATTAAAAGGAGGTCGCTATGAGTAGTTGGCAAGTGGTATTGCTTGAACCCGCGCGTACGGTTTTAGCGCAAATTAGCCAATTTATGGTTAATGCGTTGCTGGTGATTATTATTCTGCTCATCGGCTGGTTGCTTTCTAAAGTGATCAGATCGGTAGTTAGTAAAACCCTTAAAACCGCTAAAATTAATGAGTTGTCCAGCCGTATCGAGTTAGACAAATTATTAAATAAGGGAGGCATAAGCTACACTTTATCCGATTTAGTCGGAATAATTTGTTATTGGCTGGGGCTTTTGATAACGTTTATGGTAGCGGTAAATTCTGTGGGGCTTACGATCGCCGCTGATTTATTAAACAAAGTTGTTCTCTATATTCCGAATGTTATTGCCGCTTTATTTATTTTGATCCTGGGAATGTTTGTGTCAACTTTATTGAAGAACATTGTGCAAACCGCAGCCAATAACGCAGGTTTAAGCCAAGGTAAACTTCTGTCTCAGATTGTTGAAACAATCGTTATTGCTTTTGCTGTTTTTGTAGGTTTAGAGCAATTGCAGATCGGGATCCGGATTACAGAATTGACGATTTCGATCGTGCTGGGCTCTTTAGGTTTAGGTTTAGCTCTGGCTTTTGGTTTAGGATGTAAAGAAATCGCCGGCAAATTTGTCGCCGAACTGATCGAAAAATTAAAAAAGAAGTAATGCAATTGTTATTGGTTTAGGAAAATTATAGACCCTCCGCTATAAATAATGGCGGGGGGTTTATTTTTATGGTAAAGTTGATTAGTTGTATTCTATATGCTTACTTTCTATAAATCTGTTGCTTAATTTTAGTTAAAAATGAAATGTAATCTATGCGGTTGTTTAAATTATAAGGTCCTCTATAAGACATATCGGGGGGACATTTTAGATCTAAACAAGGATTCTTATAATATCACCGACAGCAATGTGGGTTGCCCTTTAAGAATAGTTAAATGTTTGGAATGCGGGCTTATTTACGCTAATCCGCAACCGCCGATATCCAGGCTCCTGGAAAATTACAGAAAGATGGAGGATTTATTATACCTGCAGGAAGAAGCGGGGCGTAGAAGGTCTGCCCGCTGCAGTTTAAAATTGCTGCGTAAATTTAAGCCTTCAGGTAAGCTGTTGGAGATTGGCTGCGCCACAGGTTTTCTTTTAAGCGAGGCCGAAGGACTTGGTTTTCAGGCCTACGGCGTGGAAATCTCGGAATGGGCGGTAAACTATGCCCGGGACACTTTAAAACTAAAAAATATCTTTTGCGGAAACTTAGAGGAAGCGCAATTTCCGCCTGCTTATTTTGATGTCGTAATTTTGAAAGATGTAATTGAACATTTACCTGACCCCAAGAATATTCTGATTCAGATAAGAAGGATATTAAAGCCGGATGGATTGATTTGCATAAATACTCCGGATATTGCCAGCTTACCCAGCAGGATCCTGCGGGCCAGGTGGTGGGGAATCAAGCAGGAGCATTTGTATTATTTTACTAAAAAAACAATTTATCAAATACTGAGGGTTTGCGGTTTTGCGCCGGTTAAGTGTGAAAACAGCATAAGATTTTTTAGCTTTCGATATTGTCTGGAAAGATTAGAAATTTATAATTCCGGGTTTTCTAAATTAGTAAAATTTTTAGGCGGATGGTTTTTAAAACGGCCGCAGCTGTTAAAAATTAATTTCGGTGATCAAATTGAAATTTACGCCCGGAAGGCCAGAAAATTGGAATATCTTGAGGAATTAGAAAATCCGGAGTTATCGAATGAAAATAAAAATGAAAAAGTGGTTGCGGTCCTGCCTGCTTATAATGCCGCTTTGACCTTAAAGAGGACTGTCAAAGATATCCCGGCGGATGTAGTTAACGAAATAATTTTAGTCGATGATGCCAGCAGGGATAATACTGTAGAAGAGGCTTTAGCTTTAGGGCTTAAGGTATTTGTTCATAAAAAGAATCAAGGGTATGGCGCCAATCAAAAGACTTGCTACCGAGAGGCTCTTGCCGCCGGAGCCGATATTGTCGTGATGGTGCATCCGGATTACCAATATGACCCTAAAGTTATCGGAGAGATTATTGCTCCGATTAAGCAGGGCCGGGCGGATGCGGTATTCGGCTCGCGGATGATGAAAGGCGGAGCTCTCTTGGGAGGGATGCCGCTCTGGAAACATAACGCCAATATTTTACTCACCGCTTTGGAGAATGTTGTTTTTGGAATATACCTTAGCGAATATCATTCCGGTTTCAGGGCTTATTCGTCCCGGGTTTTAAAAGCAATAGATTTTAATGCTAACCATAATGGTTTTATCTTTGATACGGAGATCATTACTCAGATAGTTATGCATAATTTCCGGATTGAGGAAATACCGATTAGGACGCGTTACTTCGAAGAGGCTTCTACCATAAAATTATGGCCGAGTCTCTGGTATGGTCTAGGGATCATAAAAACCCTGTTTAAATATCTGTTGCATAAATATACTTTTATTAAATTCCGGCAGTTTATATAGCTAATAGCGTGTTTAAAAAAAAGCGGTCTTTTCGGAGGTTTAGATGATTTGCAAGAAATGTGTTTTACCGGAACATAAACCGGATATCTGGCTTAACGCCCAAGGGGTTTGTAACGTCTGTCTTGAAGATGAAAAAGAAAAATCTGATCAGGCTAAATTTCTAGAAACGGATTTTATTAAATTGTTAAAGATGTATAAAAGTAGAGGAGAATATGATTGCTTGGTCATGTGCAGCGGAGGCAAGGACAGCACCTCGGCCCTTTATTATATGAAGAAAAGGTATAAATTAAATCCGCTGGCTTTCACCTTTGACCATGGTTTCGAAACCCAAGAGGCTCTGGAGAATGTGAAGAATGCGGTAGAAATATTAGGCGTCGATTGTTTATTTTTTAAAAGTGATTTTATGCACGAAATGTTCAGGGAGATGGTGAAAACAAATTCCCGGGCGGTTATTTGCCATCCCTGCAGTATTTGGTATATGGATTTGGCTTTTAAAACTGCATTCCGCTATAATATTCCGGTAATTATTGCCGGTTGGACTAAAGGACAATCTTCGAAGCAACCCTTAATGTCCAGGTGCGGCTGCAATATACACCAACCCGAATTCTCGTCAATGGGCCAAGCCACGAAAGAATTTTTAGAGGAATATATCAGAAATAATCCTAAATACAATAATTTCCCTAAAAATATGGAAGAGGTGCTCAAAAGAGCCAAATTGCGGCAAAAATGCGTTGTTTTATCTCCGCACTGGTTTTTACCTTTTGACCCGCAGGCCTACGTCAAATTAATTACAGAAGAGCTGAAATGGAAATTACCAAAGTTAAGTTACCCGTTAAATTCTACTAACTGTTATTTGAATTTTATTTCTGTGCATAACTCCATGAAGCATTACGGTTATACGCATTATCATGTTGAGATGAGCAAGCTTATCCGGGAAGGATTGTTAAGCCGGCAGGAAGCGTTAAAAAACCTGGAAGTTAATTTTTCTAATGATCTATTAAATTCGATTGCTGCTAAATTAGATTACCGGTTTAGTGATTAAATAAAAAACAGGTATTAACTTTAAGGTATCCCGGGATCAGGCGAAAGGATAAACGGATTGATAAAACATTATTTTAAAAGCATCCGGGCTGGTATTAAAAATTTTGTCAGGGAAACGCAAAAAATATTCCTGATGGTTTTGTTATTTATTTTATATTTTTTCGGTTTTGGGATTACTTTATGTTTGCTGGTAATTTTTAACCGGCGGGCCTTAACCTCCGAATATCATGCTCAGGACACATATTGGCATAAAACCAAAGGGTATGCCGCAGATATTGACCGCAGCCTCAGGCAGTCTTAAAAAAAGGAGGTAATCTTTGGGCAAGATTATTTATATGTTTAAGGAAACAATTTATTTAATTAAACAGCATAAATTATTGTTTTTATCACCGATATTTATTATGCTTATCCTGCTGGGTTTTTTGGTTTATTCCATCGGGCCCGCGGTGATTACTTCATTTATCTATGCTGGATTTTAATAAAATAGTTTCAAGCTTAAGAAAGTAGAGATCAAACGGTGAATATCCTAGGTATATCTTGTTATTACCATGATGCTGCGGCTTGTTTAATTAAAGATGGAATAGTTGTGGCTGCCGCCCAGGAAGAAAGATTTAACCGAATAAAAAATTCGGCTGATTTTCCGATTAACGCGATCAATTTTTGTGTTCAGGAATCCAAGATTGCTTTTTCTGATATCGACTATGTCGCTTTTTATGAAAAGCCTTTTCTTAAATTCCACCGTGTGGTTTTAGACCATTTAAAAACCTGGCCGTTTTCATTCACGAATTTTCTTAAGACTATGCCGAAATGGCTCCAGGATAGATTGATCCTGCCGCTTACCTTAGAAAAAGAAACCGGTTTTAAAGGAAAAACTTTATTCGTTAACCATCATCTTTCGCATGCTGCCAGCGCATTTTTAGTCTCGCCTTTTGAACAAGCGGCTATTTTAACTTCTGATGGAATAGGCGAGTGGGCGACTTTGACCTGTGGTTTGGGAAGGGGCAATGATATAAAGATTTATAAAGAGTTGCGCTATCCCAATTCATTAGGTTTGCTGTATTCATCACTAACCGCTTATCTGGGTTTTTCCGCAAATAAAGATGAAGGAACAGTAATGGCGCTGGCCGGCTGCGGTGAACCTGCATACCTTGATAAATTCAAGAAAATTTTTTCCAGCAAACCGGATGGCAGTTTTATTTTGGATCCTGGGTATTTTAGTTTTAACCAAGGCCGCAGGATGTATAGCAGAAAGTTTATAAAATTGTTTGGTGAAGAAAGAAAACCCCTAGAGGCTCTTCAGCAAAGACATTGCGATATAGCCTCAAGCCTTCAAAAGTTTACTGAAGAAACACTGGTTGCTATTTCCAGGAATATTTTTAATGAAACGAAACTTAAAAAACTTTGTCTTGCCGGAGGAACTTTTTTGAATTGTGTCGCAAATAGTAAGATCCTTGAAGACGGATTATTCGAAGAGCTTTTTGTCCAGCCGGCTGCGGGTGATGCCGGCGCGGCAATCGGCGCAGCTGTTTATGCCCATTGCGCAATTTTTAAAAAAAATAGAAATTATGTCATGACGCATCCATATTTGGGTCCTGATTTTTCGCCTGAGCGGATAAAAACAATCTTGTTAAATTCCGGTCTAAATTTCCAGGAATGCAGTGAAACCGAGCTGACTAAAGATATTGCGGTAAGACTGGCTAAAAACCAGATCATTGGCTGGTTCCAGGGGAGGATGGAATTTGGCCCCCGCGCGCTTGGCAATCGTTCGATCTTGGCTCATCCCGCCTGTCCGGGGATTAATGAGCTGCTAAATTCTAAAGTTAAACACCGGGAGCCTTTCCGGCCCTTTGCCCCGGCAGTACTGGAAGAAAGAAAAGATGAGTTTTTTAATCTTTCCGGTAAATCCGCGTTCATGCTGCTGGCGCCTAAGGTTAGAAACGAAAAACGTGAGTCTATTCCCGGAGTAGTCCATGTTGACGGAACAGCCAGGGTGCAAACAGTAAATAAAGAAACCAATCCTAAATTCTGGCAGTTAATTAAAGATTTTGAAAGTATTACGGGTTTACCGATTTTGATCAATACTTCTTTTAATTTAAAAGGAGAGCCGATCGTTTGTTCGCCGCAGGATGCCCTTAACAGTTTTAACCAAAGCCAGATGGATTGCCTGGTGCTGGGAAATTACATAATTAATAAGAGAGTTTAAATGGATAGGCGAAAACAAAGAATGCTGGCGTTTGGTATCGGATTAGTAACGGCTTTATTCCTGCTGGAGGCAGGTTTGCGTATTGCCGGAACAGTTTTTAGAAATAATCCGGTATTTGATCGGGTTTCTTTATCCAGCCATAAGCATAAGCCGTATATCATATTGTGTTTAGGGAATTCATTTACTCTGGGAGCCGGCGCTCCTGCGGGCCAGGGGTATCCGGATCAATTGCAGAAATTATTTGATCAGGAATTCCCGGAGAAAAATGCGGTGGTAATAAATGCCGGTGTCAGTAATCAGAATTCTTCGGAGTTATTAAATAGGATTGAATATGACATCATGAAGTGGCAGCCGGATTTGATCATTCTGCAAACCGGTCAACCTAATTTTTGGAATCAATATCAATATGCAAGGTATCTGCGGAAAGTAAATAAAAAAGGCGCTTTCCGTAAGAAATTTATTTTTTATTTAAATGACCTTTTATATTCTTGTCGTGTTTATCGGTTAAGTTTATTGTTAATTGACGAGTTAAGGGAAAAAGTAAGACAGCCGGATCCGCTGGCAATGGAAAATGATGCGCGTTATACCGAAGCCGTGGAATGGTTCAGGCGCCTGGAAACAAACTACTATATGAATAATCAAGTATTGACTATTGACGAGGAAGTTGAAAGAAAAATAAAATTTTTTAATGAATTGCTGGCTTTACGCCCAGCCGATGTAAATAACTATCGCTATCTGGGTGAAATCTGCCTTTTTCAAAAAAAATATAAAGAAGCCGCGCAATGGTTTATCCGGGGCATAAAAGCAGATTCCGGATATCGGAAGGAGGAAGAGAATCGGAATTATTTTTTTCTTAGGGTAGTTCTTAAGCTTTCCGGCGATCCGCAGCTAAAGAAATTAATTGATGAGTTTATCGCGGAGTTTAAAAAGACTCACCCGCAGCAATCGGCTAATTTTCTATCTTTGAGTAATCAGGAGATCTACCAATGGGTTGATTCAGATATTCGAGAGATGGTTGAGGTAATAAAAAATAGAAAGATAAAAGTGCTCCTGCAGAATTTTCCTCCTATTGACAGCATGTCGCCAGGCCATCGAGCGCACTATTTTAATAACTTTCTTTTGCCTGAAATTGCCCGGGATTTGGATTTACCTTTTGTGGACAATAACGCTATTTTTAAAAAAATATTGGACCAGGGAGAACCCCGGGAAAAAATTTTTGTTCCGGATGGCCACTGTACGGCCAAAGGGTATGGATTAATGGCCAGGAATATATTTAATAAGATTAAAGAAGAAGGATTGTAAGCTTCAGTTAATGCTAAAAAACAAAAAAATGTCGACCGCTAAGGAATTAGTAAAAATTCGTAATTTAGCTATGAGTTTCCATGTGCGTACTTTTGGCTGTCAGATGAACGTTCGGGACTCGGAAGTAATCTGCGGTTTGTTGCAGAAGTCCGGCTATCGGCTTAGCGGTACCGATCAGGAGGCAGATATCGTAATTTTTAACACCTGTTCAGTGCGTAAACACGCCGAAGAAAGGGTTTGGAGCTTAATCGGCAGTTATAAGGGTTCTAAAATCATCGGTTTAGTAGGCTGCATGGCCCAGAATTATAAGCAGCAGGCTTTTGAGCGTGATTCCCATATCAGTTTTGTAGTCGGGCCTCAAGATATCGAAAAAATACCGGGGATCATCGGCCAGTTATCCGCGGACAAGCGGCAACTTTCAGCGAAAAGTTTATATGACCGTAAGATATGGGAGACAGACGGCTTGAAGCGGCCGGAGGAGGTTTATCACAGCGGTTTCTATCAGGATAAAAAACAAGCTTATGTTGTGATCTCTGAAGGTTGTTCCAATTTTTGTTCTTATTGTGTTGTGCCCTATGTGCGCGGTCCTTTACGCCACCGCAAGTATAAAAATATATTAGCTGAAATAGAGCAAGCTATAGGGCAGGGAGTTACTAAGGTGACTCTTTTAGGGCAAAATGTTAATGCTTACCGGGACGAACAGGTCAATTTTACTAAATTGCTCAAGCAGGTTAACGCCTTGGATGGTTTAAAAGAATTTGATTTTTTTACCTCGCATCCGAAGGATGCGAATCCTGATTTTTTTAAGGCGATCAGAGATTTGGAAAAATCAGTCAAACGGCTGCATTTGCCGTTACAGTCAGGCTCAGACAGGATCTTGAAATTGATGCGTCGGGGCTATACCGTAAAAGATTACTTGGCATTAATTGATTCTTATCGTAAAATTGTTAAGCAGGGCTTGTTAACTACTGATATCATTGTGGGATTTCCTACTGAAACCGCCGAAGAATTTCAGGAAACCTGCGCGTTAGTTAAGAGTGTCAGGTTTAATGCTGCTTATATTTTTAAATATTCATCTCGTCCGGGTACTGAGGCGGCTAAAATAGTTGATGTACTTAAGCTGCAGGAGAAAGAAAAACGGCATAAAAAAATCCTGGATTTACAAAGAAATATTTCTAGAGAGTTAAGCGGTAAGCGAACATGAAAAAAATTAAATTTATTCTGATAGTTTTGGTTTTTTTGGTTATCTGTCGGCCTGCTCTGGCGCTGGACCTGGAGTCCTTAAAAGCCGATTTTTTGCAAGGTAATTACCGGCGGGTCATTTTCGAAGGACAACCCGAAGCCGAGCGGGCGCATTTGGGCAATGCGGATGATTTAAACTATATTTTAGGCTTAAGTTATCTCAAAGAATTTAAAATCGAACCGGCGCAAGCCTGTTTCCGGCGCATCTTAAAGACTTCCAACAGCAGGTTCAAAGCAGAAGCAAGCCTGGCCCTGGCGGATACTTATTTAATCTCCGGAGAATTTCAACAGGCAGAAGATGCGTATAATAAATTGATCAATGATAATCCTAACAGCGACCAGAAGCCTGCCATTTGGTACCGGTTAAGCCAACTGGAATTTAAGCGGGGGAACCATCAAAAAGGCAATGACTATTTGTCTAAATTGAGAAGAGATTTTCCCTTGAGTCCGGAGTTGAAGGTAAATAAAGATATCACATTTATTAATACTCCGGCCCGGATTCCTGAGATATTTTGCGGACCGGGGCGAAATGAAGATGAATATTCTGTGCAGATAGGATTTTTTTCCAATAGTGCTAATGCTAATAACCTGAAAGATAAATTGTTAAGCAAAAATTACCCGGCTTACGTAGAAAGTTTCGGTTCAGGGTATAGGGTCAGGGTGGGAAAATTTAAGGAGCAGAAAGAAGCCCTGGAATTAGAAACTAAGCTTTCCCGAGAAGGTTTCCAAACCAAGATCTGCCCGTAGTGTTCCTATGTTAAAAAAAAGAATAATTTTTATTCTGGGCCCTACTGCTATAGGTAAATCTGCTGTAGCTATAAGTGTGGCCAAAAAGATCAACGCCGAGATTATTTCTTGTGATTCCATGCAGATCTACCGGAAGATGGATATTCTGACCTCTCAGGTTTCTCTAAAACAAAGAAAGCAGGTTAGACACCATTTATTGGGAGAGATCAATCCCAATCAGGAATACAACGCGGCTAAATACCGTAAGGCGGCATTAGCAATTTGTGATAAGTTGTTGGCCAGAGGTAAAACCCCGTTATTTGTAGGAGGAACCGGGCTTTATTATTCAGTCATTGTTGATGGATTATTTCCGGCAGTTCCCCGGGATAAATTGATTCGCGCTAAATTAGAAAAGCAGCTTAAAACCAAGGGAAATGAATATCTTTACCGCCGTTTAACCAGGGTGGATAGCGCAGCGGCAAAAAAAATTCATCCTCATGACGGCAGAAGGATTGTCCGGGCTCTGGAAGTCTATTTAAAAACCGGTAAACCCATTTCGCTACTGCAGAAAAACAGAGTGGGTCTGGGAAGCGAGTACGAAGTAAAGATTTTTGGATTAAACGCCCCAAGGCAAGTTCTTTATGATACTATTAATCAAAGGGTTGATAAGATGTTTAACCTGGGTTTGATTAAGGAAGTAAAATGTTTGCTTAAGCTTAAATTAAGCAAAACGGCTAAATGCGCCATCGGGGTTAGTGAAATAAAAGGTTATTTGGCTGGTAAATATGATTTAGCTGAAGGCAGGCGGCTTATGCAGCGTAACAGCCGGCATTATGCTAAGCGGCAGTTAACCTGGTTTAGAAAAGACAAACGTATTCAATGGATCAATATTACTAAAATGGGGTCACCTGCGGAAACCGCACTTAAATTATGGAAAAAGCTCTCCTGGTAAGCGTGCAATTAAAAACGGATCAACATCACTGGCGTATTGAAGATATCTCTTCAGAACTGGAAGAGCTGGCTTCTTCAACTTGCGTTGAAGTGGTAGAAAATGTAATCTGCATCTGTGACCGGGGAACGCCTAATTTTCTTATCGGAAAAGGTAAGGTTGAGGAAATCGGTTTTTTGGCTAACGAAGTGGAGGCTGAGGTTATAATTTTCAGCCATGATTTAAGCGGGACACAGCAGCGCAATCTGGAGGGGGCTTGGGGTAAGAAAACTATTGATCGTACTCAGCTAATACTGGATATTTTTTCCAAGCGGGCCAAAAGCCCGGAAGGCAAGATGCAGGTGGAATTAGCTCAGCTTGAGTATTTACTGCCACGCCTGACCGGCAAAGGGATAATGCTTTCAGGCCTAG
Organism: Candidatus Omnitrophota bacterium; assembly: GCA_035402765.1. Taxonomy (GTDB): domain Bacteria; phylum Omnitrophota; class Gorgyraeia; order Gygaellales; family Profunditerraquicolaceae; genus UBA6249. The sequence goes on along the minus strand of DAONDX010000008.1, from coordinate 10,604 downwards.
GGGGAGGGATAGGTACCCGCGGTCCCGGAGAGACTAAGCTAGAGATAGACCGGCGTCAAATTAGAAAAAAAATTGATAAATTAAGAGAAGATATCAAGGCGTTTCGGCAGCATCGTTTAACAATCCGTAAAAAAAGAGAGAATAATAATCTGCCGCTTGTAGCTTTGGTGGGATATACCAGCGCCGGTAAATCAACGTTATTAAATCTGCTGACCGCATCTAAGCAGACCACTTCAGAAAAACTATTTACTACGCTTGATCCGCTTTCCAAAAGCCTGGTTTTGCCTAACGGGCAAAATATTATTATATCTGATACGGTTGGGTTTTTACACGATTTGCCGCATCATCTTATCGAAGCCTTTAAAGCTACTTTAGAGGAGGTCACTTGCGCTGATTTATTAGTCCATGTTTTAGATGCGGCTGATCAGCGTTTAGTTCAGCATAACCAAGCGGTGCAAGCTGTTTTGGAGGAACTGGGGGTCCAGGATAAGCCAACCATCGGAGTATTAAACAAAATGGATTTAGTTTCAGACCGTAGCTGGCTGGAAGTTTCCCGGAAAGAATTTCCCAATTCTATTTTTTTGTCTGCTAAAACCGGGGAAAATCTGGATGCCTTGATCGGCAAAATTTCCGATCATTTCGCCGGTTTTATGCTTAGCCTGCAGATCATTATCCCGCATCGCCGGATGGAGCTGGTTGATCTTTTCTATCGTCAAGCCAAGGTTAAGAAGATCGATTATTTACAAAAGGGTATTAAGATCAGCCTGGATATCTCACGGGCATTTTTCAGCCGTCTTGAAAAAGATAAAGATATCACGGTCATCTGTTAGATTACCTAACAAAATTAATTATTTTACTTGACAAATTAAAATAGGTATGTTAACATTACTTTGTCAGGAGGCAAGATGGCGGCATTAGGTTTGAGAATCGCACCTTCAGAGCCGGTGTACGTTATTAGCGTAGTTTGTAAGCTGGTAGATATACCGGTATGGACTTTACGCCAGTTAGATAAAGCCGGAGTGGTACGGCCTAAACGCGTGGGCAAAAAAAATCGGCTTTATTCGTTGAAAGATTTAAAGAGGTTGGAATATGTGCATTATCTGATGGTGCGCAAACGGGTAAATATTGCCGGATTAAAAATTATTCTAGGAAAGGAGGTCTGAATTTTTTTTGGCTATAAGTTAGCACTCTGGTGATTTAAGTGCTAATTTAGTTGACAAAATAGTAGTTTGTGTTAGAATTACGGCTTGGCGTTGAAGCGGCAAACACGTAATTGGGAGACAAGCGAGTGCGTACTGTAGATTATAATTCGAGAAGGAAGTCGGTTTTAAACGCGGCAATTAACCGTTATATTAAAAACGCGCTTCCGGTGGCTTCAGATGATATTGCTGATGAGTTCGATTTAAGTTCGGCGACTATCCGCAATATTTTTTCTGAACTTGATGAATCAGGCTATCTAAAGCATCCTTATACTTCGGGAGGAAGAATTCCTACGGATAAAGGTTATCGTTATTACGTGGATTTTCTTATTCAACAGATGGAGCTTTTAGATGATGAGAAACAGCGTATCCTTAAGGATTGTAAAAGAAAGATCCGCCGGCTGGATGAAGCTTTAGAGAATACTTCTGAGGTGATCTCTGAAATTACTCATTATGCCGGGATTGTTTCATTTCTACAGTGGCAGGATAAAATATTCTATAAGGGTATTAGCCGCATACTTGATCAACCGGAGTTCAAGGATGCTGATAAGATCCGCCTTTTGGTTAGATTAATGGAAGACAAAGGAAAGCTGCTGGATATTATTAACCGGGATTTTTCGGGCAAGGTCAAGGTATATATCGGAAGCGAGTTGGGATTTCCGGAGATGGAAAACTGCTCTTTGATTGTTTCGGGTTTTAAACTGAAAAATCAACCTTCCGGCAGATTGGCGGTATTAGGGCCGATGCGTATGGAGTATAATCATATTATTCCGACGATGGAATATATTGCAGATGTTTTGAACCAAATTTTGGAGGATTTTTAAGGGATATGGAAGAAAATAAGAATAATCAAAAAAACGCGGCCGAGCAAAAAGAGCATCAAGATAATCCGAAAAAGGAAGAAAAGTTGATTACTTTGCGGGAAGCGGAATATTTGTCTCTTTTGGATGAGGTTAAAAAAGGCAAAGATGGTTGGGAGAAGATGCTGCGTAATCAGGCTGACCTTGAAAATACCCGTAAACGCCTGGACCGGGAAAAACGGGAGTTTGTAAAATTTGCTAATGAGAGCCTGATCCTGGATTTACTTAATGTTCTGGATGACCTGGAGCGTACGGTGAATTTAGCAGAGACCGGCAAAGAGGATTTGTCTACTTTTATAAAAGGCGTGGAAATGATTTTGGTACATTTGTATGAAATGCTTAAGAATCATGAAGTTAAGTTAATTGAAGCCGAAGGTAAAATGTTTGACCCTAATTTTCATGAAGCTTTGATGCAGGTTGAAGACAAAGAACTGCCGGAACATACAATTATCGAGGTGTTGCAAAAAGGATATCTAATTCACGGGCGGGTATTGAGAACCGCTAAGGTAAAAGTTTCTAAAAAGACAACTTAAACTAAACTTCTCCACTCGCAGGAGTTCGGGATCATTTTTCCCCGAACGCCGGAGGCAGGAGAAAATGAGGAGGAAATTAAAATGGCAAAAGTAATCGGGATTGACTTAGGAACATCCAACTCGGCAGCTGCGGTTATGGAGGGCGGTCGGCCCGTAATTATACCTTCAGCTGAAGGGGCGGGAATTGCTTCAGGTAAAGCTTTTCCATCTTATGTTGCTTTTACTAAAGATGGCCAGCGCTTGGTGGGAGAACCGGCAAGGCGCCAAGCAGCGATTAATGCCGAAGGCACAATTCAGGCGGCTAAACGTAAAATGGGTACAGATTTTAAATTTAAAGCCCATGGTAAAGAATATACCCCGCAGCAGATTTCCGCCTTTATCCTGCAAAAAATAAAACAGGATGCGGAGGCTTATCTGGGAGATAAGGTGGAAGATGTGGTAATTACGTGCCCGGCGTATTTTGACGATAATCAACGGCAGGCGACCAAGGATGCCGGTGAGATCGCGGGTTTAAAAGTTTTGCGTATTATCAATGAGCCTACGGCTGCCTGTTTAGCTTACGGTTTAGAGAAAGCGGATAAAGAACAAAAAATTATGGTTTTTGATTTAGGTGGCGGTACTTTGGATGTTACGATCATGGAGATGGCCCAGGGGGTATTCCATGTGCAGTCAACCAGCGGAGATACACAGTTGGGCGGAACAGACATGGACCGGGTTTTGCTTGAATATATTGTCGGGCAATTTAAACGTGAAACAGGCATCGACCTGATGAATGATAAAATGGCGGTGCAGAGGGTGCGTGAAGGAGCGGAAAAGGCCAAGATTGAGTTATCTTCTACGGTGAGTACAGATATCAATTTACCTTTTATTACCGCAGATGCTACCGGGCCCAAGCATTTAGCGATGACCATTACCCGGGCAAAATTGGAGGATCTGGTCGGTCCGATTATCCAGCGCTGCCAACATCCTATGGAGCAGGCGTTGAATGATGCCAAGCTGACCTCTAAAGAGGTTGACCGGATTATCATGGTTGGCGGGCCTACCCGGATGCCGATTGTGCAAAAATTTGTGGAAGAATATGTAGGTAAGAAAATTGAGCGGGGAGTCGACCCGATGGAGTGTGTAGCTTTAGGGGCGGCAGTCCAGGCAGCGATCATTACCGGAGAAGTTAAAGATGTACTGCTTTTGGATGTTACTCCGCTTTCTTTAGGTATTGAAACTTTAGGCGGAGTTAATACCAAATTGATTGAGAGGAACGCTTCGATTCCTACCCAAAAAAGCCAGATATTTTCAACCGCGGCGGATAATCAGACCGCAGTCACTATCCGGGTTCTTCAAGGTGAGCGACCTTTAGCCGATGATAACGTGGAGTTAGGAAGATTTGATTTAGTCGGAATTCCTGCTGCTACGCGCGGCGTGCCGCAGATCGAAGTCAAATTCGATATTGACCGTGACGGGATTGTGCATGTTTCCGCCAAAGATTTGGGCACCGGTAAGGAACAATCTATCCGCATTAGCGCTCCTAAAAAATTGTCTAAAGAAGAGATTGATAAAATGGTTAAGGATGCAGAAAAATTCGCTTCTGATGACGCCAAGAAAAAAGAAGAAATTGAAACGATCAATCAAGCGGATAATTTGATCTATGCCACCGAAAAATCCTTAAAGGATTACGGGGATAAAGTTAGTCAAACTGAACGTGCTGATATTGAAGCTAAGGTCAATGATTTAAAGAATGCGATCAAAGATAAAAATATTGACCGTATAAAGAATGGTATGGAAGAGTTGACCAAAGTTTCCCATAAGCTGGCGGAAGAAATTTATAAACAGGCAGCGGCTAAACAGCAAAAGTCTCAAAATGCCGGTCAGGCGGAACCCGCTGGCCAGCCGGATGATGCTGCGGAGCCTAAGGAAACCGGAAAAAAAGATGAAGACATCATTGACGCGGAGTATAAGGAAGAAGACCAAGGCGGTAAAAAATAAACATGTCTGTTAAGGGTGATTATTACGAGATACTGGGGGTTCCCCGGGGCGCAAGTCTGGATGAAATCAAAAAGGCCTATCGTGAGATGGCGATGAAGTTTCATCCGGACCGCGTGCCGGAAAGTGAAAAAAAAGCCGCGGAAGAAAAATTTAAAGGAATTTCGGAAGCCTATGCTGTGCTTTCGGATTCTTCTAAACGCGATCTCTATGATCAATACGGGCATTCCGGTATCGACCAGAAATATGCTCAGGAAGATATCTTTAAGGGGGCCGATTTTAGCAGTATTTTCAGGGGGATGGGCGGCGGATCCGGCGGCGGGGGGAGTATTTTCGAAGAACTTTTCGGTGATTTAGGATTTGATGTCTCCGGTTCAAGGCAGGCCCGGCCGTCAGGTTCCCGCCGAAGGGGCCGGGATTTACAAATCGCCATTGAAATTTCGCTGGAGGAAGCCTCGCAGGGCGTGGAGAAAATTATTACCGTGCCGCGTTATGAAACTTGTCCTACTTGTTCCGGCAGCGGAGCTAAGCCCGGCACTAAAAGAACGGTTTGTTCTCAATGTAAAGGGCAGGGCAAAACCGTGGTTTCTAACGGGTTCTTTCAATTGGCTCAAACTTGTTCGCGTTGCGGCGGAGAGGGTTCCATTGTCGGATCTCCCTGTCCGGATTGCCGGGGCGAAGGGCGGGTTAAGGTTACTAAAAAAATAAAGGTTAAGATTCCTGCCGGAGTGGATAATAGCTCTCAGCTTCGCGTGCGCAGCGAAGGCGAGGCGGGATTGAATAGCCGGGGTGATTTATATGTAGTGATCGAAGTAAGAGAGCATGATATTTTCCAGCGTCACCACAATGATATCGCTACAGCGGTAACGATAAGTTTAGCTAAGGCGATCTTGGGAGGCGAGGTTGAGGTTCCGGCTTTAGATGGCAAGTTAATGATGAAAATTCCCGCGGGCACTCAATGCGGCAAAACTTTCCGCCTTAAAGGTAAAGGTATGCCGGATTTGCATTCCCGGGATATCGGTGATGAACTGGTAAGAGTGGATATTGAAATTCCCGCAAAGTTGACGGCCCAGCAAAGACAGCTCATCGAGGAATTTGCCCGCTTAAATGGTGAAAATTTAGGTAACCGGGAAAGTTTTACGGATAAATTTAAAAAATCATTTCGTTAGAGAGAGGAAGAAATGCCTACTTATGAGTATGAATGTTTATCTTGCAAACATAAATTCGAGGTTTTGCAGAGCATTACCTCAAAGCCTAAAACTAAGTGTCCAAAATGCGGTAAAAAACTAAAAAAATTAATTAGTAGCGCGGGCGCTTTTATTTTTAAGGGGCCAGGTTTTTACGCTACGGATTATAAGAAAGTTAGCAAACCGCACAACAGTGCTGCGCTTAGCGCTTGCCCTAAAGCCCATGGCGGATGTACGGGTTGTTCAGGACATTAATCATCCGGTAGAAATGGGTTTCCTGCGTAAATAAATTTGTTTTATTTGATTGTTTTTAGATTATTTTATGATAAACTAATTCCTCAAGTCTTAAATTCAACTTTTTAGCCAGCAACTTCCATGAGCAAAACAAAAGCTTTTAAAGCAGTAGTGTATAATCCGGAAAAGATCCGGGATTTTAAGCAGGTGATCTGCCCGCCATATGATGTAATTTCCTCTCAAGCTCAGGATATCCTCCATGAGCGCTCACTGTATAATTTTATCCATATTCTTTTAGCTAAAGATTCTTCGGCTGATGATAAGTATCGCCGGGCGGCAATGATCTTTAGGGATTGGCTTAAAGAGGATGTGCTGATCCAGGATGAACAGCCGGCTGTATATTTTTACAGCCAGCAATATGTTATCCGGGGTGAGAAGAAAACACGCCTGGGGTTTATTTCTTTGCTGCGGCTTGGAGATGAAAAAAGTTCTGCTGTTTTTGGGCATGAAAATACCCATAATGCCGCAAAACTGGACAGATTTAAGCTGGTCAAACAGGTCAAAGCTAACCTGAGCCCGATTTTTATAATTTTTCTGGATAAAAAACGCATTATTCAGCGTATCTTCCAAAAGCAAATCCCGGCGCTTAAGCCTTTTATCGAAGTTGTTGATGATGAAAAAACCGTGCATAAGTTGTGGCGGTTGACTGATCCGGATCTGCTTAAGACCATTGAATCCAGTATGAATAATGAAAATATGTTTATTGCCGACGGCCACCATCGCTATGAGGTTTCCTGCGCTTACCGGGATTTAATGCGGGAAAAACTGGGTAGCCAATTTACCGGTGATGAAGATTTTAATTTTTGCCTGGCATATTTTACGAATACTGATTATCGCGGGTTGTCTATTTTACCAATCCACCGCTTGCTTAAATTAGATACGCGCCTGAATTTAGATGATTTTATCGTAAAGGCCAAAGAATATTTTGATGTTGACCAGCTGAAAGACCGGGCACGCTTTTTCTTTTTAATGGAAAAAGCCGGTTGCACAGAGCATTTGTTGGGACTGTATAAAGATAAAAAATATTTTCTTTTAAGGCTTAAAAACGTTAAGATGCTGGATAAATTAATTGCGGATAAGCCTAAAGAGTACCGCATCCTGGATGTGGCGATTTTGAATTATTTGGTATTGAAGAGCATTCTTAATTTGGATTTAAATAATTTATCGACTATTAAGTATAGCCCGGATCCCTATGAATTAATGGATGAGGTAGATAGCGACCCTTTAAATGTCGCCTTTTTTCTAAACCCGGTTAAGATCCAGCAGATTATTAATATCGCGGTAAGCGGTAATAAAATGCCTCCTAAATCCACCTATTTTTATCCCAAGGTGCTTTCCGGGCTGGTAGTTAATAAATTTGAAAAGGAATAAATATGGCTTTGTTCGGTAAACCTAAATACACCATTGTGCGTTTGAAGAAAAAAGAAATTCCCGATGGTTTGTGGACAAAATGCGAGGAGTGTTCGGAGACTCTTTATAATAAAACCTTGGAAGAAAATCTCCGGGTTTGCCCCAAATGCAATTATCATTTCGGTCTGACGGCATATGAAAGAATAAATTTGTTATTTGATAAAGATACTTTTAATGAATTTGATAAGGATATGATTTCGGCTGATCCGCTTGATTTTAAAGGTCCCAAGACTTATAAGGATAAATTAAAGCAGGACCAGGAGGCAACCGGGCTAAAGGATGCCGTGATATCCGGTGAAGGTAAAATTAATTCTAAAGCCTCGGTTATGGCGGTAACCGATTCACGTTTTATTATGGGTTCAATGGGCTCGGTAGTCGGAGAGAAGATCACCCGGGCGATCGAGTACGCTACTAAAAATAAGCTGCCGGTGATTATTGTTTCCGGTTCCGGCGGCGGGGCGCGTATGTACGAAGGTTTATATAGCCTTATGCAGATGGCCAAAACCTGCGCGGCTTTAACCTATCACCGTAAAGCAAAGCTGCCCTATATTTCCGTGTTGACTAATCCGACAATGGCCGGGATTATGGCTTCGTTTGCCGGAGTAGGGGATATAATTATGGCTGAACCTAATGCTTTGATCGGTTTTACCGGGCCCAGAGTAATTGAACAAACTATCAGGCAAAAATTGCCGGTAGGTTTTCAACGTTCAGAGTTTTTGTTGGACCACGGGTTGATCGATATGATTGTGCATCGTAAAAATTTAAAGGATACCTTAAGCCAATTGCTTGACTATTTTGTTTAATTTTGTATAATAATTAAAGTTTCTTTTACCCTGGTATCGCACCACTTAATTTAATAATGATAATAAAGCGGCTGCTCTGATAATTTTCAGTTAGCAAGCGCACAGGAGACAATTAAATGGCTCAAGTAAGTTTGCGGGATGTATGCAAAGTTTTTCCGGGTAATGTTACCGCGGTAAATAAAGTAAATTTAGGCATTGAAAACAAAGAGTTTATGGTTTTAGTCGGTCCTTCCGGCTGCGGTAAATCTACCACTTTAAGAATGATCGCCGGCTTAGAGGAGATTAGCTCCGGAGATATTTATATCGGAGATAAGCGGGTTAATGATGTTCCGGCTAAAGACCGGGATATCGCTATGGTTTTTCAGAATTACGCTCTCTATCCGCATATGACGGTTGAAGAAAATATGTCATTTGGTTTACGCTTAAGACATATTTCTAAACAGGAGATCGCGCAGCGGGTTAACGAAGCCGCTGAGATTCTGGGGATTAAAAGATTATTAAAACGTAAACCGCGTGAACTTTCCGGTGGAGAACGCCAGCGGGTGGCCGTAGGCAGAGCGATTGTTAGAAAGCCGATGGTCTTTTTGTTTGACGAGCCTTTAAGCAACCTGGATGCTAAGATGCGCGTGCAGATGCGCACTGAGATCCACAAGCTTCATATCCGCCTGCAGACGACGATTATTTATGTTACCCATGATCAAGTGGAAGCTATGACTATGGGTGATCGTATCGCGGTAATGAAAGACGGAGTAGTTGCCCAATTAGGGGATCCGATTGATGTTTATGATCATCCGAAGAATAAATTTGTGGCTAGCTTTATCGGTTCGCCACCGATGAACTTTATGGAGGGCAAAATCATTAAAAAAGAAGGAAAGCTTTATTTTGATGAAGGCAAACTCCAGGTAAAGCTGGTCGAAGATATGCATAAAAAGATGGCTAATTATGTGGATCGGGAGGTGATTTTCGGTATCCGTTCCGAAGATATCTATGATAAATTATTCGTTTCGCAAGCCCCGCCGGAAAATATTGTCCGGGTTAATTGCGAGGTATTTGAGCCTATGGGTTCAGAAGTTTACCTATACCTAAACACCGGTAAGCATACCTTTATTGCCCGGGTCAGCGCGCATGACCGTCCTAAGGTCAATCAGGAAATGGACGTAGTTTTTGATATGAGCAAAGTGCACTTCTTTGAAAAAAACACTGAAGAAACTATTTGCTAACGTTTAATACACTTCCTAACTAAATAGTTCTATGCAACAAACTAAAATCCTGAAAAAGATTTGGTTTTATTTACTATTTTTTGCGCTTGTTCTGCTGATAATAAATATTTTCTTTTTCCATCAAAAGACCAGTTGGTTAGTTTTTTTTAGCTTTAGTCTGCTCAATCTTATTATTGTTGCCTGCCTGTTTAAACTTTATTCCAACAAAACCCTGCTTATCCAATTAAGCGCCGAACATCGACAGGAAGAAATAAATATTGTTGATGCGGAAAATAAAAAGAACCAAGAGTATAATTTAGCGCTTAAATTAAAAATTACCCGTTACGATAATTTAAAAAAATTAATTGAAAGCCTGAATCATACGCTGAAGCTGGATATCCTGATCCATACTTTAAGTTCAACGGTTTATACGCTGCTTTCAAATAGCACCGGGGTAGCCCTTTTCTATCTAGTTGATAATCAGTACCAAAAACTTAGTCTGGCGCATTCTATAAAAGACGAAAGTGATTTAGTGGTGATGACTAAGGAGGGGGATATATTCGACCAGTGGGTTTTGCGGCATTCCAGCCAGTTGATCATTGAGAATTTAAAAAATGATTTTCGTTTTGATTCCGATAGCATTAGCCGTCAGGATCTGCGTTCAATCTCCTCTTTAATCAGTTCGCCTTTAATTAGCAATAATTCTTTGTTGGGGCTTTTGCGCCTGGAAAGTAAAAAATCCGGGTTTTTTAATCAGGATGATTTAAGATTTCTATCTTTGGTCGCTGACTTGGGGGCGGTGGCTCTGGAAAACAGCCTGCTTTTTCAAAAAACACAGGATTTAGCTATTCATGATGATCTGACCTCCCTATATACCCGGGGTTATTTTATCGACCGGTTAAGAGACGAGACTAGACGTTGTCAGCGCTTAGACCAGCACTTATCATTAATGATGCTGGATATAGATTTTTTTAAGCAATACAACGATAAATTCGGGCATATCGTCGGGGATTTAGTTTTAAAGAAGATGGGATTATTATTAAAAGAGACGCTGGCGCAGTTTAACCCTTTGTTATGCCGGTTCGGCGGAGAAGAGTTTTTGGTTATGTTGTCGGGAATAGATAAAAAAAGAGCACTAATTA
>DAONDX010000007.1:0-96722 GCA_035402765.1 Candidatus Omnitrophota bacterium | reverse complement strand
TATAGCATATTTTATGCCAAAAACCAGTTCCGGACCCCAAATGCCTAAATTTAGGAAAAGGGGGACGCTCCTATTTAATTAAATAAATAGAAACGTCCCCTTTTTAATCACTTTTTTTAAAAGAAATTCTTGCAGTTAAAAGTAACAGGAGTATAATCTGGTATCAAAAGGGGGTTAAAAATGAAAAAAATATTGTTTTTTAGCTGCATATTTGCTTTATTTATCACACTAACCGCGTTTGCTTCAGAAACCCCAAAAACTTCAGAAACCTCTAAAAGCCAGGATTTACCTTACACTAAAGAAGTGGGCATTATCACAGGCTATGCCCATGGCAGCCTGGAAGCAAAAGGCTCATACAAGATCATCCCGGTCATCCTGCGTTTAGGTTATAGCATGGATTCTATGGGCCTGGGTTTTTGTGACCTGATCAAGCCATTAGCTGATAAACTAAACATGAAACCGAAAGGCTACACCGGCTTAATTAATGAATTTCACCTTAACGGGGTTTTTGCCCCGGATAGCAATTTGGAGGCCGGCTGGACCCTCTTAATTAAATATTCATATCCGGTTACTGAGAAATTCCATCCGTATTTAATAGGTGGAGGGGGGATCGGATACATCACCCAACATACCCATGAACAGTCATTGCAGTGGGGTTTTACCCCTCAATTCGGCACCGGTTTTTCCTACTTTTTTAAGAAGAATTTGGCGGTAAATCTTGAGTACCGGCGCAGGCACTTTTCCAATGCCAATATTAAACGGCCTAATGGCGGGATAAATGTTAACATGTTTTTGCTGGGGATTTCCTGGTTTTATTAAGGGCGTAGATTGGAAATTTTTAAGTAAAAACTGTGCTTGACAATTATAGTTTTTAATGGTATTTATGAGTAGGTACTCAAAATAACCAGGGCGTTAAATGTAGGTAAATTCAGGTAAAATCCATGTCTAGGCGCGGAAGGCCGGGTAAATACAGAATAGTCAAAGTTGACCCAAAAATCAGCCAATTTAGCCCCAGAGGCAGGCCGGGAAGGCCTGATGAGGTAGGGCTTAAAATGGATGAATTTGAGGCTTTGAGGCTGGCAGATTGCCAGGGTTTAAGCCAAAAAGAGGCAGCTAAATCCATGCGCATATCCCAGCAAACTTTTAGCCGGATTTTAAGAAAAGCGCACCAGTTAGTCGCTAAAGGAATAACTACCGGATCCGCCATAAAAATACAGGGCGGCCAATATGTAATCAGTACCCGCATAGATAATCTACCGAAACAGAACCCCGTAATTAATAAAAATAACGATCAAAATAACCCCTAAAAGGGCCGCTTGAACAAGCGTCCTGGAGCTGCTTTGCCTCATTTTACCCTTATAGTCTACTTCCTATAATATATCTTATGTTAACTTGTCTATCTTGGCTAAGTCTCCCTAAACCTATAGAAGACAACATGTTATTAAAGGCTGTTTTTATGCTGTGGAAAACCGGTTTCTTCTTTACTTAAACTTACCGGCTTATTTTATATGTGACAAACTTAGGCAAGGTTCTATACGGGGTTCCTGGAATTTTTTGCGTTTAATTAAAGATTTTCTAGCGGGTTAAAACGGTGATCGCGGGATGGATTGACCCCTCTCCATAGCGGTTATTTATGCGGTCCAGGGCCTTTATAAGCCCCTCCCTGCGGATATCTTCGCTAAGTAAGGGTTGGTAGATGCCTTGAGAAAGACTGCCGCAAGTGACCCCAATAGCCCGAATTCTCGGGTTTTTTAGTGAGGATTTTGCCATTATTTTAAGGCTTCTTTGGTATATCTCATAGCCATCATTAGTTGCCGATTGATAGGTTTTCTGGGCCCCAAAATTTCCGATTTCCGGTCCGGTTAACCAAAGATGTACGGTTGCGCTGACTAAATTTTGCTGCCTAAGCCTTGTAGCAACCATCTCAGATAGTAACCTGATCCAGGCCCGGATAACCTGGGGGTTTATTTTGGTTTCCGGTAAAGTATATGAATGGCTGATCGACTTAGGCCTTTCACTAGACTTACCGGGATTTTCATCAGACTTACTAGAGTTATCATAACTCTGGCTAAAAAATTCCGGTAAGTTTAGGTAGAGATCCCAACAGCTTTTTAAACCGCCGGCCATAAAATTAGCCCCGATTTTTCCACCCATACCGCAGAGCTTATCCAGCGAAGTCTTTCTTAAAATCTGCTCAAAATTAGAGTCATCAATCAGGGTCAGGCCATCCGGCTTATTTAGCTTAGAAGCTAATTTAGCCAAAAGCCAGGTTTTAGCAATCCCTACTGAAGCAGTAATGTTAAAGTTTGCATAGATCTGTTCTTTGATCTTTTTACCTAAATTTAGCGGCTCCGGATAGCTGCCCAAGTCCAGCTGGAACTCATCAATTGAGGCGTAATTTAATGGTAAATCATACCCCTTGAGTAAGTCAAATATCTGCTCTGAAGTCCAGATATATTTTCCCTGATCCGCAGCTATAAACTCAAGGTCAGGACAGATACTAAACGCCTCCCGGGAAGGCATCCCGGAATGGATCCCCAGGGCTTTAGCCGCATAGCTTGCCGCGCAAACCACCGTATGCATTTTCTTGCCCCGCGAACCAACGATTAAAGGCTTGCCGACAAGTCTGGGATTAATTGCCTGTTCGATTGAGGCAAAAAAAGCGTCCATATCCACATGCAAAATCATACTTGATTTCTCCTGCTGCCGCTTGCAAGGTGTTCATTAAACTTACCGGGATTTTACTTAGATGAGCTTATCGATCTGCCAGCGGAAAGTGGAATTATTAAATGAAATCTGATACATCTGGCCGGCACTTAATACGGAAAAATAGTTAACTTGCGCCTGGCCTAAACGCTCCTGCCAGTTGTAGGTAATCGTTTCAATCTGGTATTCTTTATTATTCCAAACGAAGCTTTTAGGGAAAATCTTGGCGTTTTTAAAAAGGGCTAAAACCTCGATCCGTTCGCCTAAAGCATCCGGGTTAAAGCCGGTTTTATCCGGTTCAAAACGATCCCAGCGGGCTTTAGGGCTAAAACTATTCTGATTCATTTTTTTTAGGATATTTATTTTACTCTGGTTAATACTTCCGGATTACCGTGATTAATTTTCCGATAACCCTGAATTCTTCAAAAATAGGCGGATAATTGGCGTTGGCGGCTTCCAAGTGAAACTTACCGGATTTACTACGCAGTCTTTTTAAAGTAACTTCATTATTATCTAATAAAGCAGCCACAATATCATTATTATTGGCATCGGGACGTTTCTTAATCACCGCGACATCGCCATCCAGTATCCCGGCATCAATCATACTGTCGCCTTTAACCCTTAAAGCAAATACATCATTAAGCCCTAAACGCCCAAGAAATAAATCATCGGCATCCACGTAACCCTGGATTTCTTCATAAGCCAAATTCGGCTTACCGGCCATGATCGTACCGATTATCGGGATCTTAAAACTTGCGCGTTCAGTCAATTCGATCGCTCTGGATTTATTATTCATCCGCCTCACCAAACCTTTCTGCATTAAAGCTTTTAAATAATCCCGGACGGTTCCGGTGGACTTAAACCCCATCTCCTCTCCAATTTCACGGATTGTAGGAGGGAGCCTCTCTCCTACCCGTTTCCGGATAAAATTAAGCACCTTTTCCTGTTTAGGAGTTAGAACCACTCTCTCTTCTTCCATGTTTAAGAGTATACCACACATTTGTGTGGTTTGTCAAGAAAAATAAAAAGCCCTGCTTAATTACCCGGCTTTCAATAACCTAATCCTGGATCATAAAACAACCAAAAATATATCTTCTCTTCTTCTTTTTTCTAAAAATAAACTTGCCGGAGGGCGGTTAAAATGAGTGTTTAATTAGAGGAAACAGCAACGCGCAATGCCACTCTCTTATCTTAAAAAGAAGCTCATATATAAACCGGCGCACAAACAAAGAACCACCAGGTATACCCCCGTATATTTTGTACGGTTAAATTCTTTCTGCAGAGAAATATGTTCAACGCGCCAATTCATCATTTCAAAAAGTTTGACTTGTATCCGCATTACTGAAACAGGATAAAAAAACACAAGCAGTCCGGTAATTATTCCGATTATAATCAGTGCGATCGCAATAGGAATGAAACTCATTTTATCTTCCTTTCTTTTGCCCTAGTTTAAGAATACTTTGCAGATGAGACTTGACTTCGAATATTTTTAACGCTTCCAGGATTAAAAGAAACGACAGCAGTAACAGGATATCGCCAATAATTCCCAAAAGGCTGAACTTATACTGCTGGATCACCATGATCAATGCCCACAAGGTCATCGTAAGCATAAAAAGCATCGGCAGCACAACAAACCAAACGGGTTTACCTTTTTTCTTTAACCAAACCGCTACCACCATTAAGACTAAACCGGCTAATAGCTGGTTAGTCGCCCCGAAAATAGGCCAGATAGTTTTCCAGGCCGGAACAATCGCCCCGGAAGCATCTTTTAGATTTATCAAAACGAATACCGCAGGTAAAAATAACGTTGCAGCCGTGGCTAAATACCGGGTACGTTTATTTTGTAAATTAAAAAACTCCTGCAAAATATACCGGGCCAGGCGGGTGGCGGTATCCAAAGTAGTTAAAATAAAGGTGGATAAAGCTAGGATGCCGAAAGAATTTCCATATTTGGCGGGAATTCCAAAGATCGAAAAAAATTTAGCCATACCGGCTCCATAAATTTCCAGCGGCGCCTGCTTAGCTAACGGATCACCGGGATTAATCATCATTACCGTACAAAGAGCGATCACCGCGACCAGCCCCTCTACCAGCATCGCTCCGTAACCAATGGGTAAAGCGTTGGGCTCTTGATTAATTTGTTTGGAAGAAGTGCCGCTGGCAACGATGGAATGGAATCCGCTGATCGCTCCGCAAGCCACCGTTACAAATAAAAGCGGGAACATCGGCCCGATATCCGCGGTACTCCAACCGCAAAATGCGGGAAATTTTAAGGTCAATCCGCCGAAGAGTATTCCCAAAAATCCACCCAGGACAGAAGCATAAAGCAGAAAACTGGAGAGATAATCCCTGGGCTGCAGCAGTATCCATACCGGAGTAACCGAAGCGATAAAACAATAAACAATTAAAACCGCGCTCCAGGTTTTCGCAGGATCACCGAATAAAGGCAAAACGCTATTTAACGGTATTTGTTGGCCCAGCCAAACGCTGAAAAAAAGCAAAGAGACAAAAATTCCGGTAGCCCAAAAAAGCGGTAATTTAAAACGGTAAAGCGACAAACCAAAACCTACCGCCAAAAACATGAATAAAATCGATGAGCTAGCCACTCCTCCATCAGCTTTAAAAGTTGTCGCCGTGAGATCCGTAAACACGGTAAGGACATAAACCAGCGATAACCAAATAAAAACCAGCATCAACCGGTAAGCTTTTCTCGACATGTAAATATTAGCGATTTCGGCGATGGACTTACCGCGGTTACGGATAGAGATCACTAAAGCGGAAAAATCATGCACCCCGCCGATAAAGATCGAACCGATAATAATCCATAACCAAACCGGCAGCCAGCCAAACGCCAATCCCGCAATAATCGGGCCTAAAACCGGCCCGGCTCCGGCAATCGAGGAAAAATGATGACCGAATAATACCGGCCCAGGCGCCGGAACATAATCTACACCGTCGGACATAGAATGCGCGGGAGTTTGATTGCGGCTATCCAGCTCAAAGATACGGGCCAGGAACTTGCCATACTTTAAATAAGCCAACCCGAATATCAAACAAGCCAGGATAAAGATGAATGTGAACATTTATTTTAGTTTATAAAAAATTTAATATACAAAAAAGCAAAGAGGCAAACCGCGATCAGATTAATCCCCCTGAATTTTGTATTTTTCAGTTCTTTTTCCATGGAGATGGGTTCCGTCCGCCAATTTGACCTTTCGGTAGATTTAATATGGATCTTGATAATCAAAGCCGGGTTCACGATCATGAGCGCACCTAAGGCGGTACCGACCACGGCAAACATTATTCCTAACGGTAAAAAATTCATGTTCTCCCCTTTCTTTTATAATAGACAATTTGTTTCCGGTATTTCTTTAAAAACAAGGCGCCCTTTCGATTTGTCAGAGCGCCTTTTTACTTACAGAACTATTTCTTTTTCTTCTTGGTTTTTTTCTTAGGTTTTTTGCAGCTTCCGCAGCTCATCTGTCCCCTCCTTTGGTTAACCCGCTAATTATGAAACTGTTCATAAAGAGCCTGGGCATTTACCATGGTATATTTGGGCCGCACATAACGTTTATAAACATAGCTCCAGACATATTCAACTTTATCCGTCAATTTGTTGACCAGCACCGGCATCCTGCTGGTGCCCATGCGTACGATTACCGGCTTAAGCCATATCCGGTCGATTACCTGCAGCAGGCCGGGCTTAGAATCTTTGGCGGCTTCAGGAAGATTGCCCGCCCAGCAAGGAGAAATCAATAAAATAAGGAAAAATAAAAGAATTAATTTTTTCCCCATAAATTTTCCGGCTGAAATGTTATGTCTTAAAAATAATGTAGCACAAAATTCAAACCCTGTAAAGAAAGAACCAAATCCGCACAAAGCAGCCGCCTTAATCCACACTCGCCTCGTATACCGGATTAACCGAAACCTTAATTATCCCGCGATCAAGATCGGCGATCTTTCTAAAAGCAGATTTGCTTAAATCAATAATCCTGCCTTTCCTGTACATACCCGCTGAAGGCCCAAAATCATTATGCCGGACAAAAATACATTTATTGTTAGCTAAATTACAAACTTGGTAATATTTTCCATAATCCGTCTTACGCATGGCACAAGTTACCCCCCATTTTTTAAATAATTCCGGAGAAGTCAAGCTGGGGTCATACCAGGAAGCTAATCCGGCTTTAGGATAAGGCCCGGCAGGCGGTTGGTCATTGGCGCATCCCAAGAAGATAACCGGCAATATGCTTACGGCAAAACAGGCAATCAGTTTAATCATTTTAATATTCTAATTAAGAGAATCGAATTGTCCGGCAGCCATTAAGTAACCCCTGGCTCTTTCCGTTAATCTGTAGCGGCCGACAATCTCCCAGAATGCCCGGCTATGATTAGGTTGGATCAAATGCGCCATTTCATGGATAAGTACATAGTTTTTTACCCACTTCGGCAAGAGGCCTACTTTATGCGAAATACGGATCTTAGCGGTACGGTAATTACAACAGCCAAACCGGCTATTCTGGGTAGTCACATATTCAATTGATTCAATTTTAAGTTTATTATCAAAATACTTGATATTTAGTTCCCGGGCCAGATCCGCCAGGCTATGGCTCTTATCTAACTCCGACTTAATCTTTTTCCTGGCGAATTTTAATTTAAAACCGTCAATTATCTCTGCTAACCGTTGCTGGGAGATCATCAGGGGAGCATTAACTAAAAGTACATCTTTAACCAACCGGGCGCTCACCGTCCGGCGGCGTCTTTGACTGCGGATTATTTTAACTTCCATTTTATTGATCAACTGGTCAACCATCCCCTGCTTATCCCTGAAATTTAAGGCTAGCGCCTGCCGTTAGCCTTAGGCAAATTACAAAACGGTTTTAAACCATGCTTGGCATAATAATCCTGGTGGTAGCTTTCAGCTTTGTAGAAATCTTTAGCCTCCATAATTTGAACAGCCAGATCATGATATCCGGTAGCTGTTTCAAACTTCTTTTTAGAAGCCAGCGCTGCTTCTTTCTGTTGGGGAGTATAATAAAATATTATAAAACGATACTGTCCGGATGGATCGATCTTCTTCATATTCAAAGAAGCCGGATCCACCAGGCTCCAGAATAAATCCAAAAGTTTCTCATATGTAACAACCTCCGGATTAAATTCCAGTTCTACGGTTTCCGCATGGCCGGTTTTACCGGTGCAAACCTCTTCATAGCTGGGGTTTTTTAGATTTCCTCCGGAGTAACCCGCCGTAACCTTAAGTACGCCTTTAATATTACCGAAAGCTGATTGCACCCCCCAAAAACATCCGGCGGCAAAAGCAGCTTTTTGAAACTGTTTGATCTCAGGTAAATTAATTTTAGCAAATTTAAGCGCTACCGCATTCATGCAATAACGTTTACCGGATGGCGGCGGGCCGTCATCAAAAACATGGCCCAGATGCGACTGGCAGCGGGCGCAAAGCACTTCAGCCCTGGCCTGGCCCGCGCTATAATCTAACTGGGTTCTAATATTTAATTCTGAAACCGGCTGCCAAAAACTCGGCCAACCGGTACCGGATTCAAATTTTGTCTGAACCAGAAATAAATCCGTGCCGCAACCTGCGCACCGGTAAACCCCCGTTTCATTCTTTTTAGGTAGAGCGCAACTTTGAGCAAATGGTATTTCCGTCCCTTTAAGCCGCATAACATTGTATTGCTCCGGGGTAAGCATACTCTTCCACTGCGCATCGGTTTTACTGACTTTATCTAATTCTTCGATTTGGCCGCTGGCGGCATTAAAAATTTTAATTTTCCCCGGTGTACTCGAAAAAGCTTCCATCTGCCCTCCAAATAGCAGCAACCCGATCGCGATCCAAATAGAAATTTTATACCTGCTCATATATTTATATATAAATATCGTAACCCTTTTCTTAAATCCCCCGGTTTTTGGCTTTAGCTAAATCTTTCCAGGCGCCCACAAAATTTTTAACCGCCTGGCTGATCGCCTTAAAATCTTTATTATCCAGCCAGTCTTTCCTAAAAATACTTCCGCCAAAAGTTACGCCACTTGCCCCGCAGGTAAAATAATCCGCTAAATTCCCGGCAGTTACCCCGCCGCAAGCCAAGAGTTCGATTTTATTAAAAGGCCCTTTGATCTCCCGGAAATATTCCGGGCCGAAAAATCCTGCCGGAAAAACCTTAACCATCGCAGCTCCCGATTCATAAGCCTGATAAATTTCCTGCGGCGTAAGCGCTCCGGGGAATACGGGAATTTTATTTTTTACGCAAAATTCAGTGACATCCTTGATCAAAACCGGCATCACAATAAAACTAGCCCCGCTTTTAAGCGCTAATTCCAAATCTTGCATTGAAAGCACAGTCCCGGCACCTAAAGTAAGCCGGCCGGCGGCAGCCTGTTTTGCTTTTTTAATTAAATCCGAAGCACTCGGAGTATTCATAGTGATCTCTAAAGTTTCCAGGCCCGCATCAATAACCGCCTCAACCAACGGTTCAATTTGATTGGCCTGGGCTCCCCTAAGAATACCCAAAACAGGTTTTTTCTTAAAAACCGCGATATCCATATTAATCTTCCTCTTCCCCCACTAAGCTCTCGTAATATTCACGGTAGTTTTCTTTTTTATCACTCCCCCGCAAAGCGATCGCGGTGCGCGGATGTTCATCCAGGATCCCGGTTATGGCGTAAGGAATAAAATACCCCCATTCAATCTTTTTTTGCAAAGGGATAAACTCTTTAGAAATAACATCCAGGATCGGCCGGATATCATATTTGGGGTTTTTCAAAAAACCCAGGATCAGTTCAGTGGGGCAATTCCCCGCTGCTCTGCCCAGGCCGAAAATCGAGCCATCCACGTAATTAGCATTATGGATGATCGCTTCAATGGTATTGGAAAATGCCAGCTGTTGATTGTTATGGGCATGCATTCCGATCTCTTTGGTCTTTAAAATGTTTTTTGCTTTCTTGATCAGAAACTCCGTAGTCTCCTGGTACAAAGAACCAAAGCTATCTACGATATAGATGATCTGCGCTTTAGACTCCCGCTCCAGCTGTTCCAGGCACTCCGTAAGCTCATTATCCAGAGCCCGTGAAATAGCCATGATATTTACGGTGGTCTCGTACCCTTTATCAGCGAAATGGTTAACTAATGAAATCGCCTTATCCACGTCTTTAACATAAGTAGCCACCCTGATCATATCCACCGGGCTATCTTTTTTAGGTAGAATATCCTCCGCGTCT
This sequence comes from Candidatus Omnitrophota bacterium, assembly GCA_035402765.1. GTDB lineage: Bacteria > Omnitrophota > Gorgyraeia > Gygaellales > Profunditerraquicolaceae > UBA6249. Next base: position 86,786 of record DAONDX010000007.1, on the reverse strand, counting down.
ACCCGGTCCACATCGACCATCACGGAGATCTTAGTCTGAGACTGGATCCCTTCGATAACCTCCCGGATATCCTGGTCAGAGCAGAATTTCCATTTGCCATATTCTTTGGCGCTAAAAAGCCGTTTAGAATTTTTGTAGCCGATTTCCATATAATCTATTCCCGCCTCCGAAACCGCTTTGTAAACTTCACGCACAAAACGCAGGTCAAAATTATGGTTATTCATTAAACCGCCGTCCCTGATCGTACAATCTAAAACTTTAATCTTTTCTCTGAACATTTAAACCCTCCCGAATTATTTTATTTATTCCGCCTGATAAAATAAGTGATCGCCGCTTTGTCCTCCTCCGAAATCTCATTAAAATAAATTCCTATCCGGTAGCTCCCGTTGCTTAATTGAGTATGCGAAATTACTTTTCCGGTAATCTCCACGCGGCGAATGCGGTCCTCTCCGGATAAGAATAAATCTATAAAAGTAAATTTAATGCGCAGTTGCGATCCCCGGGGGAGTTCAAACTCGCTGATCATTGACATCCCCGAAACACTCAAATCCAGCATTAAAGCTTCTAAATCATCCTTGAGTCCGGAACGCACCCGTAAATCATAAGGCTTCTCTATCCCGTAGCTAAGCGTATAGGCAACCTCCTTACGCTCAGCGCTCCTGCGATTTTTACCTTCCGGTTTATCTTCCATAGGGTTTTTAATCAGTTTTTTTCTTCAAATTGTCGGGCGCATTAACAGAAGTAATATTGGTCGATTGGATGATATATAATGGATTGCCTTCCGGGTCAAATTTGCTATCCACCCGCAACACTTTAGTCGCCACTAACTTCATTTTGATTACCGTCCCGTCATCTAATAAATACTGATTCCAGTTCTCACTGGTTTGATTAATATCAATAGGCAGTGCCTCAACTTCTTCACCGCCGAAATTAACCTTAATTTTATTCATCCCTTCCTTCCTTTCTTTACTTACAATGTGATCAATTCATAATCCAGGCTGCCCAGGCCGATATCCTGAGCATACCGCAATTGTATTGTGGCATCCTGATCCGGGTGGACATCTTTAAAAATATCTTTGCCGCTTGCCCGGTTAACTAAATCCAGGCTTGCCCGGTCCACACTTACCGGATCAGCCGATGCCAGTATCCCGACATCCGGGGCGATCCGCGGATTCTCCATGCCCCAGCAATCGCATTCTTTGTTGATTTTAATCGCAAAATTAATAAATCCGCTTTTATTTTTTTTATCCTTAAGTACCGCCAGGCAGTATTCAACCATTTTATCCTGCACCTGGCTGCCGGCCTTAAAATCGATAAACATCGCCATGGTAGGACAGGCCGCCAGGCAGCTGGCGCAACCGATACATTTTAAACTATCAACGACAGATTTTTTATTGACCAGCTTAATTGCTCCCACAGGGCAGATCTTTTTACATTCACCGCAGCCAATACAGTTATCGATATGGACCACCGGAGCCACATTACAATGTTGGGCTAACTTCCCCTGGCGGGTTGCGCATCCCATCCCCACATTCTTTAATGCCCCGCCAAAGCCGGTTAAAGCATGTCCCTTGAAGTGGCTAACCACGATCAAACCGTCATTTTCAATAAAGATCCGGGCGACCTTGGCGCCTTTGATAAATTTTTGGTTGATTTCCAGATAAGCCGTATTTCCATCCTGATCATCATCCGGGATAAACACATCGGCACCAGTAGCCTCTTTAGTAAAACCATGTTCATAAGCTAATTGCCGGTGTTGGCAGCTGTTAAGACGCCGGCCGCGATAAAGAGTATTGGCATCCGACAACAAAACTTCGGCTCCCTTAGCGGTCGCTTCACGGGCAATTACTCCCACATGCTCCGGACGGACAAAACCGGTATTGCCCTCTTCACCAAAATGCAGTTTAAGGATGATCTTGTCTTTTTTTTGGATAAAATCCAGGACATTACTTTCATCGATCAAATATTTAAGCTTCTGATTGATCGCTTGCTGGTCATCTGTGTTATTTACGGGAATAAAATACACACGGCTTTTCATGGTTATCCCCCCAAAAAAAAGGTTAAGCTTAAAGTTGAGTAACTTTTAACTCACCCAAAACAATAAAGGACTATAGCCAATGCGTAGTCCTTTATTGTTGTTTAAATATAAATTTTTTAACAATTATTTTCTTAATTCGGCTTTAATTTGCTTTTCAGCTTCCAGCCAATCCGTCAGAGCATCTCCCGGGCGATTCCCGCGTTTTTCAAAAAGTTCCTGGGCGCGTTTACGGATTTTATCCGAAACACTTTCACCGAACGATACCGCCGAGCCGCATTTTTTATCTTTTCCTTTAATTGCCATCGCCTTGCCCTCCCATTAAAAATCAGGGGACGCCGCTATTTTAATCATTTTGAGAAAAATAGAAACGCCCCCTTTTCTTTTTATGCTATTATTAACGGCCTTCGTTTTTACGCTTAGTATAACATTCTTTACAATATATCGGACGGTCCTCTCTGGGTTTAAAAGGCACTTCACATTCTTTTTTGCATTCCCCACAGATTGCCTTATGCATTTCCCGCGGAGCCCCGCCAAACCCACCACCTTGTTGATAAGCCATGCTTCCTCCTTTTTGCTGCTTGATGCAGCCTGTTCTTTCAATAATTATATGACTTTGCTTGAGAAAATCAAGTTAATTTTTAACGGGAAAGAAAATTGCCAGGCTTGAAAAACCAGGCCATCTTTAGCCTTAAACATTACAGGCGCATTTTTTATTTTTCAAAATCAAAATCTGCTTGCTGATAGAATCCACGTAGGTATTTTGTTTATTTTTACCCCTGGCTAGCTTTTTCAGTAAATTGCTTTTATGACGATACCCCCGCAGCTGCATCTGGCGGATAAGTTTTTCATGCCTTAAAAAAAGCGCCGCCAGTTTACCCTTCCAGCGCAACGTCTCGGGATGGTGAGAGTACCCTTTTTTATCGCAGGTAATAATACTCCAGATAGCATGCAGCTCCCGGTGCTCACCTAAGAGATGATTCCGGCATAATTTCTCAGGCGCAATATCCCAGATCCTCATTCTAGGGGTTAATTTTTTTCAAAAGCCAGGCCATATTCCTGCCTAAAACGCGCATCGTTTCTAATCCCTCATCATCTTTGGCCGCCTCTCCGCTTTCCCGGCCAACCCCGATATTCCAATATGATGAACCGACGATGATCATCTCGCCGATAGTAAAAAAATGATTGATGGAATCAAAAGCATGGATCGCTCCGCCCCGCCTGACGGCTACTACCGCCGCGGCCACTTTGCGCTTAAATAAATTTTTATTTGCCCGGCTGACCATCCCGGCCCTTTCAATCAGAGCTTTGGCATTCGCTGTGCAATCGGCAAAATATGTCGGAGAACCGATAATGATCGCATCTGCCTTAACCATCTTATCCACATATTCATTAACTAAATCGGTAGTTATCGCACATTTATTATTCTTGGTAATCATGCACTGCCCGCAAGCAATACACCCGCAGATTTTCTGGCCAGAGAGTTGGACTAACTCGGTTTTAATCTTTGCGCTTTCCAGCTCTTTAAAAACCTGTTTGATCAAGATCGCAGTATTGCCGTCTTTACGCACGCTGGTATTAAAGGCAACCACTTTCATCCTGCACCTCCTATTTAAGGTTAAACTTAAGGCTTAGGCAGCAAAAAATAAGTTATTGAGCATTCAACCTAAACCCTGCCTAAACTCTCAATCAATGCGCCTTATACAGCTGATGACGCTGCTCTTTGATCTGCTCATTAGCTAAATACTCATCGAAAGTTGTGCTGATGCGATCGATATACCCGCGGGGAGTAACTTCAATAATACGGTTGGCTACTGTTTGAACCAGTTCATGGTCATGCGATGAAAAAAGGATTGTGCCGGGAAATTTATCCAAACCGCGGTTTAAAGCGGTGATCGACTCTAAGTCCAAATGGTTAGTCGGTTCATCTAAAACTAATACATTAGGCTGGGCAACCATCATGCGGGCGAACATACAACGCGCCTTCTCTCCTCCGGATAAAACATTTACCGGTTTTAATGACTCCTCTCCGGAAAAAAGCATGCGGCCTAAAAAAGAGTGGATAAATTCATTTTCGGTGTTAACTGAAAACTGCCTGAGCCAATCCGCTACGCTGGCGCTGGAATTAAAAAAAGCGGAATTATCCCTGGGATAATAGGCCCGGCGGGTAGAAACTCCCCATTTAAATGTTCCGCTATCAGCCTGAATTTCATTCATCAAAATTCCAAACAGCGTGGTTTTAGCCAGATCATCGGGGCCGACGAAAGCCACCTTATCCCCTTTATGGATAGTAATATTGAGCCGCTCAAACATCACTTCCCCATCCACTTTCTTAAATAAATTATTTATACTCAAAAGGTCATTTCCGGCTTCGCGTTCCGGTTCAAAACCTATATAAGGATATTTACGCGAAGAGGGGCCGATATCATCTAACGTAAGTTTTTCCAGGATTTTTTTACGGCTGGTCGCCTGGCGGGCCTTAGAAGCATTATTAGCAAAACGCATAATAAAATCTTTTAGATCTTTGCGCTGTTCCTCGATTTTACGGTTAGATTCACTGCGCTGACGGGCGGCCAGCTGGCTGGCTTCTGACCAAAAAGTATAATTACCCGGATAAAGCCGAATCTGTCCGTAATCAATATCGGCAATATGGGTGCAAACCTTATCCAAAAAATGCCGGTCATGCGAAACGACGATCGCCGTATTCTGAAATTCACAAAGGAATTCTTCTAACCACATGCAAGATTCCACATCTAGATGGTTAGTCGGTTCATCCAAAAGCAGGATATCGGGGTTGCCGAATAATGCCTGAGCTAATAAAACACGCACCTTTTGACCGGCCTCCAGCTGCGTCATCTGCGCGCTATGCAATGACTCTTCAATACCCAGATCGCTTAGCAGTTTAGCAGCATCCGATTCAGCATTCCAACCGCCCAGCTCGGTAAATTCTTCTTCCAGCCTTGAAGCCTGCATGCCATCCTCATCGGTAAAAGGAGTTTTAGCATAGATCTCATCCTTCTGCGTCATGATTTCATAAAGCCGTTTGTGCCCCATAATTACCGTAGTCAGGACCTGGTATTGATCGAAAGCGAAATGATCCTGTTTTAAAACAGAAAGGCGTTTGCCTTCGGAGATCTCCACCTCACCCGAGGAAGATTCAATCTCGCCGGAAAGGATCTTCAAAAAAGTAGACTTTCCCGAGCCATTGGCGCCGATCAAACCATAACAATTACCGGAAGAAAAAACAATGTTTACTTTAGTAAAAAGCTTACGCTGGCCAAATTGTAATGAAACATTATTTACAGAAACCATAAATTGGACCTTTTAATTTTGTTTACGATTAAGCGGGAAGATTACAAAAATAAAGAAGATAAATTTAAAATTTGTAGATTAATTTCCAATAATCCGTATACTCAGCTTCCGTTATTCGTCCGTCACCGTTCTTATCCATCTGTTTAAAATATTCATTGAATTGCCGGCTGGATTCATCTTTAGTGATCTTACCGTCCAGGTCTTTATCCGCTACGCTGTACATTTCAGTTTGGTCATTTTTCAATTCGGCAAGATCGATATCACCGCTTTTGTCTTGATCCAAAACTTCAAATTTTTTAGCCTGGTAGGCCTGCATCTCGTCAGGACTGATAAAACTATCCTGGTTGGTGTTGATCTCCTTAAACTCCGAAACGCATACCGGCACATCCAGGGCGGCAGCGGAAAGATAAAAGCAGCTAAATAAAACAACAAATAAAAAAATAGCTTTAGATGAATTCAACATTGTTCCCCCTTTATGTATTGTTTAGAGATTTGGTCAATATTATAACACAACTACTCCGGGATTAACAAACAAAAAAGGATGCCGGTTAGCGATAGTTGCCAAATCCCAACGGAATAGAAAAATTCAAACCCCGTAAATGCGTGATCACCTGCTGCAGGTCGTCCTTTTTTGCGGAACTAACTTTGATCTTTGCCCCTTCAATCTGAGTTTGCACCTTTATCTCCAGGCCTTTAATTATACCCACCAGCTCTTTGGCATGCGGCTGGTCGATCCCCATGCAGATCTCAACCGACTGGCGCAAATACCCCTCAAAAGCTTTTTCCGGTTCTTTAAATTTAAAAGCTTTGATTGAAACCCCTCTTTTTGCCAGGCGTAAAGTTAAAATATCGGTAAGGGCGACTAATTTAAAATCATCATCGGCTACCAGGGTAATCTTTTTCTCTTTACGGTCAAAAACAATAGTCGCCTTGCTATTTTTAAAATCATAGCGCTGGCTCAACTCTTTAAGCGCCTGGTTTACCGCATTGTCTACTTCCTGCAGGTCAACTTCAGAGAAAATTTCAAAAGAAAAATTTGCCATCTTTTATAAGTTAATTACTTCTTCCCTCTACGATCAGGACTGGCACCCGGGCCGCCTTTAGCTCCCGGGGGATTTTCCCAATTAGTCCCCGGCCCGCCTTTAGCTCCCGGTGGGTTATTGTCATTATCTTTAGCCTCCTGGCGGGCTTCTTTTATATCGCTTTTTAATTCTTTAATCTCGGACTTAATCTCTGCTTTATCCTCGATCTTTTCCTGAACATTTTCCTGGTGCATCGCTTTCAGCTGAGTTTTAAGCAGTTCGGCTTTTTCCCGGTCACCTGAAATTTCCGCCGCCTTGATCTGCTCTTTTAATTGCTCTTCTTCGCCTTTTGCTTCTTGAGCATTCTCCTGATTTTCCTTAACCTGAGCTTTAATCTCCTGCCGGTCAGCATTTAATTCTTGCTTTATTTCAGATGAAACGAGCATTTCAGCATTTGCTCCGTAAGTTGCCAGGAACAAAAAACTAAAAACCACAAATCCCTGCAGCAAAAAAGTTCTTCTCATACCTTCTCCTTTTTTAATAATTTTCCGCTAAAACCTCATAGTAGGCTTCAGGATGTCTGCACGCCGGACATTCTTTAGGAGGCCGATCACCCTCAACAACATAACCACAATTAATGCAATGCCATTTAACCGGGCTTTTCTTTTTAAACACTTCATTGTTAATTATATTGCTGAGCAATTTACGGTAACGGGATTCATGAAATTTCTCAACTTTGGCGATCTGTTCAAAGGAGCGCGCCACCTCCTCAAACCCTTCCTGATGAGCAACTTTGGCAAAATCCGCATACAAAGTAGTCCATTCTAATTTTTCCCCGGCTGCGGCGGCCTCTAAGTTCGCCCGGGTATCTTTGATGGAACCGGCAGGATAACTGGCAGTGATCTCTGCTTCCCCGCCTTCCAAGTATTTAAAAAATACTTTGGCGTGTTCTTTTTCATTCTCTGCCGTCTCAATAAAAAGATTGGAAATCTGGATTAAGTTTTCTTTTTTAGCCACTGAAGCAAAATAGGTATAGCGGTTTCTGGCCTGTGATTCACCGGCAAAGGCCTTTAATAAATTCTGCTCGGTTTGCGTACCTTTAATCGATTTATCCATTTTTTAACCCCCTTTAATTTTTTTCCTGTTTCTCCATCGGTTTACCGCAGCAGACTAATTCGCCGCCGCCTACTTTAGTAACCACAACTTCATTACCGCAAACGCTGCATTTATATTTTTCTCCCACATTTTTAACCGCCATATTCACCTCACTTTTTGGCCTTGCCTTGGTTGGCTACCGCTTCCATCGCCTTTTTTACCTGCTCCGGATCGCCTAAATAATAACTTCTAATAGGTTTTAGGTTATCCTCCAGTTCATAAACTAAAGGCAAACCGGTAGGAATATTTAAACCTACGATTTTTTCATCAGAGACATTATCCAGGTATTTCACTAAAGCCCGCAGCGAATTACCATGCGCGGCAATAATCACCCGCTTATTGCTTTTTACCTGCGGGGCGATAACCTTATGCCAATAAGGCAAAAAACGCCCTACCGTATCCTTCAAGCACTCGGTAAGAGGTAATTCTTTGGTTTTTAAATCTTTATAACGCGGGTCATTACCCGGATAACGCGGGTCATTTTTTTCCAACGGCATCGGAGGCACGTCATAACTCCTCCTCCAGATCAAAACCTGCTCCTCCCCGTACTTTAATGCCGTTTCGGATTTATTTAAACCTTGTAATGCGCCGTAATGCCTTTCATTAAGCCGCCAGGTATTATGCACCGGTATCCACATGAGATCCATTTCATCCAAAGTCAACCAGAGCGTACGGATCGCCCTTTTCAACATGGAAGTATAGGCCACATCAAACACAAAACCTTCCTGCTTAAGCACCTTACCGGCAGCGCGAGCCTCCCCCACTCCTTTTTCCGAAAGATCTACATCCGTCCATCCGGTAAACCGGTTCTCTTTATTCCAACTGCTTTCTCCGTGCCTTAATAAAACTAACTTTTTCATTACCAACCTCCGTTTGATCTTATTTTGTTGATTGTGATTTATTCAAATCAATCATCCGGATATCTCCATGGATAGTGATTAATTCCGGCTGAGTCAATTTTGACATTTTATCCGTGACTTCGCGGATCTTTTGAAAATTATCGCGCATAGTCGCAATCCGGTCACGGACTTTCTGCCCGACATTCAAATGCTTGATTTCTGTATCCAACAACTCAAGATTCCCGCTGATTACCAAAAGCGGGTTATTGATCTGATCACCTAAAGTCAAAACCGTCTCCGTGATCGCGGCCAGGCGGTTTTTTTCGATTAATTCCTGCTGCATGCTTAGAATTTTCTGATTATCGTCAATCAGCTTAAAAGTTACCGACATCAGCATTTTTTTGCCGACGATGATCCCCATGGCAAAAACTGCGATCGTAGCCAGCACAATATAACCTACCTGGCCGGCTAAAATTTTAATATTGGCAATTTTAACGACCAATAAATAGATAAAAACCAACAGAGGAATAATCCCAACTAAACTTATCAGCCGGTTAAAATCTTTTCTGACATCATAAGTGAGTTGTTTTATTTCCATAAAAATTCCTCCTGATAATTAACCAAGTTAAGGAATAACTAAACGCCCCCAAAATTAAACCGATAATCAGATAACCTAAGATTACCGGCAAAAGCACCTGGAGGAATGAAAGCTTAAATAAAGCCGCCCAGCCGAAATTTCTCAAAAGCTCTTGCGCCTGCTCCTGCACTATTTTCCAATTCATCTTGAGTATAACAGAACCCACTTTTATTGCCAAGATAAAAGTTACTATCGATAGCCAGGTATTCGTAAGCAGCCCGCCGAATAAAGCCGCCGCGCGGTTAGCCCGGAAAATAAAAGCCAAAAACAACGCTGCCGCCGGGCCTGTTCCGGGTATCAACCCGGCAAACACCCCCAGCCCTACGCCTAAAGCGATTTTTTCGGGGGAATCGTTGATTTTAAAAAGCTTAGAAAATAGAAAATGAATGATCTTGGCCAGGACCGATTCTTTAGACATATTTATTTAGGTTTAATATTAACTCCGGCAAATCTTTCAGCCCCATACGACTCCTGGATCCAGCCATTGAGCAAATGGAAGCGCTCTAAAATTTCTTCGGCTTGCTGATATTCTTCTTTCTTTAGGCGGCGGTTAATTTCCGGGTATCCGGAGGCTAAATAATATGGCAGATACTGGCTCATCAGGCTGATATAGACATCTTCGGATAGCTCCTTAGCGATAAATTGCATAACTTTTTCTGTTTGAGAGGACTGGTTAGGCAGTACCAAATGCCTGATAATTAAACCCCGCCTGATCAATCCGTCAGCGCTGAATTCCGCTACCCCCACCTGCCGGTGCATCTCCTTGAGCGCTTCCCGGTTATTTTTAACGTAATCTTTGGCTTTGGATAATCTTTCAGAATTTGATTTATCCGCGTAACGGCTGTCCGCCAGATATATGTCGACAATCCCCTCTAAAGACTTAATCACCCCGGCCAGCTCATAACCGCTGGTGTTATAAACCAGCGGTATTTTTAAGCCCCCGGCAATCGCCAACTCTAAACTTTTAAGTATTTGGGGTAAAACATGCGTAGGGGTAACCAGATTGATATTATGACAGCCCTGATTTTGTAATTTTAACATAATTTGCGCCAGCTCTTCCAGGGTATAAATCCTGCCTTTTCCTAGTTGGCTAAACTCATAGTTTTGGCAATAAACACAACCCATATTACAATGGCTGAAGAATATCGTCCCGCTGCCGCGGCTGCCTGAAATAGGCGGTTCTTCGCCATGATGATCCATAAAACTAAAAATTTTAGGCAGTGAACCGGTTTTACAAAAACCCAGCTTTTCCTCAAGACGGTTTACCCGGCAGCGCCGCGGGCAGATCTGGCAGGATTTAAGTGACAAAAAAAGCTCATCGGCTATTTTTTTCAGCTTTCCACTCTGATAAGCATCAAGATACCCCGGATAGTCAGACATTAGGGCGTATAGAGTTTTCTGATTTGGTTAAAAATATCGAGGTAGTCTTGGGTACGGTAATCCGGATAGGTCCACTCATTAGGCGAGAATGAATTGCCTCTAAAAGTAAGGGTGATCTCCGCGAAAATACCTTTACGCAAAAATATCCGGTGCGCGTAATCTTTGGTTGTCGCCAGCACCAATTTAGCCAGGTCGACATAGCCCGGATCGATATTTACCTGACGGCTCTTTACCTTTAAAAATCTTTTTTCCAGGCGGTTAGTATAAAGCTTGATCCGGTATAGATCCTGGGTTGGAACAAGTTTGGCGAAACTAATGAATCTTCTTTTTAAACCCTTGCCCATTTCCGGTTCGTAGTAATCGGTGTAATTAAAATCCATGGCGGCTGATTCAAAATCGATCCTGCCGAATTTTCTGCTTAATTTTTCTTTGGCTTTAAAGAAAACGGCTTCATCTTGATAGATAAAGCCGATAATCAATTTAGCCCTATATTTAGTTTTTAAAATTTTCTTCAATTTGGGGATTTTAAGGCAAGAACTGACTGATATACTGAGCAATCTTCTTACGTTGGTCTTCACGCATTTCATTAAAAAATATGGCCAGGTTAAACCCTCCGCTGGCTTCGTCCTCAGTTCTTACGACTACTCCTTTACATTCAACGATCGTGCTTTTACCTACCTGGCCTTTATTCGGCAGGCTTAATTTCACGGAAATCTTGGTAAAAGGCGGCATATATTTATCTAAATGGCAATAAGCTCCCACGCTGCTGATATTATGCGACACGGTAGAAAAATCATAACCGTTAACCGCCAGATTAAGCGGCAGCTTATGCGCCAGGCGCGGATGTACTCTGCGCTCTTTAATATTTTTCATCATTTCTTCTCTTCAGCCTTGGATTTATCGATAAACGCTCGCCAGCACTTTTTGCTGCAATAAAATTTTCCGTCGCGATAGTAGCGTTTCAGCTTCTTGATCAATTTATTACAAGCCAGGCAATTGGTCTGTTTTTCGACTTTAGGTTTAGCTTCTGCTTGGGCTTCTTTTACCGCTTCTGCTGCCATGATATTTTCCTTTCTTAGGTTAAAACTACGCTTGCATAGCTATAAAATCTTTGAGGTAATTCTTTTCCGTATTGTTAAATTCCACAAACTCAATCCCGGTCTGATTGCGGTTAGAATGCGCTACCGGCATTGACCAGGCCACCCTGCCTACCGGCCTGAGTATCCGGTTGAGGACATTTATTTCAAGCATCACCAACGTTGAGGTCGGAATGAACTGCTCATTGGTAAGCCTCAAACCCCCGCAACTTATATCTCTGCTGATACCGCTGTCAAAATTTGGCTTGCCTCTAAATTGATAACGAACTTTGGAATGAAATGAAAGTCGGGGAAAACAACGATTTTCTTTTTGTTTTTCCAAAGGCACCATTGCAAAAATATAACACACATTTTTAAATATGTCAATACTTTACAAAACCGGCGATTTTGATATAATTACCTATCCCCGGGGTAATCAGCTCCCCTTAAGAAAAAGTCAGCTTTAGTTACTTCCAGGAGGTAAACAAGTTGTACTGCAGATACTACGGGTTAAAAGAACAGCCTTTTAATGTTACCAGTGACCCGGCCTTCTTTTTTTCCAGTAAAAAACACAAGGAAGCCCTCGCCCATCTACTTTACGGAGTCTCTCAGAGAAAAGGAATCATTGTTTTAACCGGAGAAATCGGCACCGGCAAGACCACAATTTGCCGCTGCTTCCTGAATCAAGCCGGTAAAAATGTAAAAACCGCTTTTATTTTAAATCCCGCCTTTTCTGAAATCCAGCTGTTTGAATCAATTCTTAAAGATTTCGGGATCAATCCCGGCAACAAAACAAAATTAGGGATGGTTTTAGAATTGAATAAATTTCTCCTGCGTGAATCCACGGCCGGCAATAACCTGGTATTGATCATTGATGAAGCGCAGAATTTAAGCCCTGAGCTGCTGGAGCAGATCCGGCTGCTTTCCAATTTAGAAACGGAGAAAGATAAGCTTTTACAGGTAATTTTAGTCGGCCAGCCGGAATTAAATACCCGGCTTAATCTGTACGACCTAAGGCAGCTGCGGCAAAGAATTATGGTCAGGTATCACATCACCCCGCTGGATAATGACCAGATCAAAGATTATATCAACTACCGCTTAAAAATTGCTAAAGCCGAAAATAGGCCGGAAAACACCAGCCTGCATTTATTTAAACAAAACCCCGGCCAAAAACATATTCGACCGGCTGAGCCGATCGAATTTAGCGATGAAGCTATTGATTTAATCAGCCGCTTTTCCATGGGTACTCCCAGGTTAATCAATATGGTCTGTGACCGGGCGCTTTTAGCCGGGTTTGTCAGCGAAACCAATCACATCGACGCAACGATTATTAAAAAATGCCTGGAAGAGCTGGATAATTACGCGGAGTGTAAAAACGCATGAGTATTATTAATGAAGCATTAAAAAAAACCGAAGATAACCTTCAAAAAAATTCAAACCAAGATACCGGTAGCATATCGCCGAAACGGATCAACCCCGCGGTATTACTGCTCTATATCTTAATCTTAGCGGCCGGGCTTCTCATCGGTAAATTTATTTTTAGCTTATTAAGCAATAAAACACAAACCGATAGCTTAACCTCCTTAAACCAGACCTCTAAATCCCAAACTGAGGCGGAAACTAAAGAAATTTTATTACCGCCTGGCGCCGTGACCCAGCCGATTTTGCCGGCCGTAGCAGCTAATCCGCTGCCGCAAGATAATCAAGGCCGGGAGGTTAATTTTGTTTTAAACGGGATATTCCTCTCGGATGACGGAAATTACGCATTGATCAATAACAAAATCGTAAAAAAAGATGACTATATTGAAAACGCTAAGGTAGGTTTAATTACTGCTAATACCGTAGAACTTGACTGCGCAGGAAAAATAGTTACTCTATCCACTAATCAATAACGCTAAAAAATACCTTCAATCGCTTCTTTAATTAATTCCAGTTTAATATTGCGCACGATCCTGGGTTTACCGATAGCGCTGATCAACACAAATTTATTTTCCTTACCTGAGAATTTTTTATCGTGATAATGCGCCTGGATGATCTTGGCTTTCGAAACGCCTTTTACCTTGACGGGTAAACCATAAAGCTTGATCAACTGCTTCATTCGCCCGGCTGATCCGGCATCGATCAATCCCAAAATATTGCTTAGATCAACCGCCGCAACCATTCCTAAGCCGACCGCCTGACCGTGGCTATAACCTTTGTATCCGCCGGCAGCCTCGATGGCATGGCCGATGGTATGCCCGAAATTAAGGATGCTCCTTAATCCGCGGGTTTCTTTTTCATCCAAACCTACTATCCCGGCTTTAATCCGGCTACAGAGATGAACAATGACCCCCAAAACAACCGGATCATGCTGCATGACTTTTTTATATTTATTTTCCAGAAACTTGAATAGCTTGGGATCTCTGATTACAGCGTATTTAATCACCTCCGCCATCCCGCAGCGCAGCTGCGTAAGATCCAAACTTTTTAGAAAATTTATTTCGCTGAATACTAAACGGGGTTGATAAAATGCCCCCACTAAATTCTTGCCCAAATCCAGATCAACAGCCGTCTTACCGCCGATCGCCGAATCCACTTGGGCCAACAAGGTTGTCGGGATTTGCACATAGCTGATACCGCGCTTATAAACAGAAGCCACAAATCCGGCCAGGTCTCCGATCACCCCTCCGCCAAAAGCAACAATAAAAACTTTTCTCTTCCGGTCGAATTTAGCTAATTCTTTAATCACGCATCCGGCTGTCTGGATCGATTTGCTCTTTTCACTATCGGCAACTAATTTAAAATAGCAGTTAAATCCTCCGGCGGATAGAACTTGCGACAATTGGGCGCCGTACTTATTTTTTAAAAATGCGTTAGTAATTATAAAAGCGTCTGTGCCGATATCCAAATTTTTTAGATAGGCGCCTAACTGATAAAATATGCCGGAGCCGATTACAATTTGGTAAGAACGTTTTCCTAGATTAACTTTTTCTTTATACATATTAAAAATTCACCCCCATCGCTCTAATTACCAGACCCACTAATGGCCAAAGTAAGCGGTCAAACAATCCCAGCCAAATAAATACAACCAGGATAATAAAACCATACCGCTCAAATTCAGAATATTGACTGGACAATTGTGATGGCAGTAAGCCCATTAAAATTTTCGAACCGTCTAGCGGAGGAACAGGGATGAGATTAAATACGGCTAAAACTACGTTGATGACTAATAATTGAAAAAACAACGGGGTGATCAAAGCGTGGAATGGAGTAATTTTTAATATTCCGGAGATAATCAAAGCCAGGATAAAATTGGCCAAAGGACCCGCCAAGCCGATCCAGATCATATCCCTTTTAGGATTCTTTAAGCTCCAATAATTTACCGGAACCGGTTTGGCCGCGCCGAAAACAAAACGCCCGGCGGTAGATAGAAAAAGTAAAAGCGGAAGAATAATCGTCCAAAAGGGATCGATGTGCGCCAATGGATTCAAGGTCAACCGTCCGCTTAATTTGGCCGTAGCATCCCCTAGTTTATAAGCGACCAGGCCATGCGCAAATTCATGCACCGTCATGGCAATCATTAAAAGCGCAAAAGATGCGGCAAAAGCAATTATTAAATTTAGAAGGTTCATTCTGCACCCGCTAAATACTTAATTGTTAAAGTCATCAGGTTTAATAACTTGAATAGAAAAGAAAATGCGGGGCTCAATCTAACGCCTCAATAATATCAATTTGGATAATCGGGGACTGATTTGCTGCCAGACCGATTACTTTTCCCGTAACTTTAACCTTATGATAATTAAGGCTGTCTAAACCTTTGCGGTTCCCTTTGAGAAAGTATATTTTATTTTCAGGAGTAATCAATTTATGAGTCGCTTTTCGCCAAAGCACGACTCCGTAGGGGCTGACCTTACCCTCAATTATAAGCCCATCGTCTATTTTAACTTCACCGGCAAGCTTAACGGGCGCCGCGGGCCGTTTTTCAAACGTCACGATTTCTTTATTCACAAATTTTTTATTTACCCAGCCGAAACTCTGGTAAACCGGGTGGATCTTATACCAACCCTCCTGTTCGGCGATAACATTAACCACCGTGCCCTTATCGATTTTACCCAGGATCCAGGCTGATTCCGTAGGGCCTAAACGGATGTTTACCCTGTCTTTGATTACTTTGGCGCTTGAACACTTCTCCGGCGAAGCAGCGAAATCAGCATTAACATTATTACACTCCAGGAGATCTTTTCTTATATAGGCAGGCGCTTCTTTAGGCAGGCGGATCTTGTACCAATCATAAACTCCCCCGGACACCTCGACTAATTCGCCTTTAGCTAAGGTGCAAATCACCTGGGCGCCTACCGTGGAATCTACACGGACATTTATACCGTCAGCGTTAATCTGGCCTGTAAAAGTACCGGCTCCCTCTCCAAAAACAACACCGGCAAAACCAAAACTGACCATCAAACAAATAATCAGACTTTTAATCTTAAGATTTAACGGCATTTATTTTTTTACCCGGTTAAAGTTAAGCTTTAGGAGCGGCTTTAGCAGCAGCCTTAGGAGCAGCAGCCTTAGCATCTTTTGCTCCGGCAGCCGGCGCAGCAGCACCCTCTTCCGTAGTTGTCGCAGCCTTCTCAACCTTTTCTTTCTTAATTTTAATTCTTACGGTTTTAATCTTGGGCAAACCATAAACCGAATCTCCTTCTTTCCAATCGCCTTTTTCATTCATCTGGCGGATGCGCTCAATACGTTTTAGTACTGAACGAGTCTTCTTGTCCTTTTCCGAAATAGTTAATGACGGATGTATTGACATGTTTATAACCTCCTTATGCGGCAACTTGCGTAGGTTCTCTGCAATTGGATCAGCAAAGGTTGCGCGCTCTCTTGATTAGAAAATTTGCCTACGCACAAAACAATATAATCTCCTTTAGCAAATACCATCGGAGTTAATCCTTCTTTTTGCAATAACTGAGCTTCCCGTAAAGCCAGCGGCTTATTTTTAAAAGTAGCTACCTGAATAGTATAACCGAATTGATCAGGGATACTGTTTCTGATCAATTCAGAACGCTTGCCTTTCTCTACACCCAGAGAAAAAGAAATGACGCTGGTTAAGACCAACCCCATAATTAAAAGCATGATCTTCTCATATCCGCGGATTCTTAAAAAAAACGGATTTTTGGAAACCCGCACCTTATATTGCCCGCTGCTATCAACCGGGGAAAAAAGTTCTGACTGTGAATAATCCTGCTTTTCGACCATGATAAAAGTTATTTCTTAATACTGCCCTGTTCCAGGTAAACCCGCTTATTGAATTTTTTAATCACCCTTAAAAAAACCTCGACTACTTTAGGATCAAACTGAATTCCGCTTTTTCTTTTCACTTCTTTAATGGCCGAAGCAATATCCATTCTCTGGCGATAGGGCCGGCCATAAACCATAGCTTCAAAAGCGTCAGCTACCGACATGATCCGCGCGCCCAGGGGAATCTGTCCGCCTTTGAGCTGCGAAGGATATCCGGTTCCGTTATATTTCTCATGATGATACATGATGATCGGAATGACCGGGCGTAAAACCTGCAAAGGCCGCAGAATCTGAGCTCCTTTAACCGGATGTTTCTTAATAATATCATACTCGGCATCAGTCAGCTTGGTGGTCTTAGTCAGGATCTCCTCCGGAATATCTGCTTTGCCGGCATCATGCAACAGGCTGGCATATTTAAGGCTTTCCAGCTCTTTATCATTCAGATGAATCTCGGCGCCCAAAGCACAAACCAGTTTGCTGAAATACGGAGAATGGGTATAATCCCGGGAAACATGGGTATTTAAAAAAGTGACCAAGGATTTAATGCTTCCGATAACAATGCGCTGCTGCTCCTCATAAAGCTGCATATTCTTGATCCCCACGACTGCCTGTTCAGCCATGGTCATCAACATTTCCTGATCAAAGATATCAAACGGGATGGCGGGCTTGCGCTTTATAATGATATAGCCCATCAAGTCTTCAGAAATAATCGGCACACCTAAAAGATTGCTCCTCCTGACAATCAAAGAACCCTTGATGATCTTTGATTCTATTCTGCTGCTGATTTTAGTCTTTTTGTAAATTACCGATTTCTTATTATTATCAATCGTACATTTGACAATCGAATACTTTTTGGTCGCATCCAGTAAAACGATCAAACAGTATTGGGCATTAAAAAATTGGCAGAATAACCGGCCCAGGCGGCTAATTAACTCATTAACCTCATAGGTAGAGTTAAGCAGGCGGTATATGCTGTGTACCGCGGAAATTAAAAATCTATACTTTTTCGTAGGGGTTGAATAATTTTTTATACTCATCTAAAGCGTACCGGTCAGTCATGCCGGCGATATAATCACAAACTACCTGCTTTACTCCTTCCCGAGGAATGCGCAACTGTATCTCCGAAGGCATCTGCTCGGGACGTTTGAGGTATTCAGAAAATAATTCCCGGATAAACCGTTTGGCTTTCGTGCTCATACGCACCACCCGGTAATGGTGGTAAAGTTTCTGCATAAGAAACTGCCGCAACGGTTTTCTTAATTGTTTAACTTTGCTGCTAAAATCCACGATCTTACAATCCACCTTGTGGACATCGGTATATTTTTTAATCTTGAGCCGGAGGATCTGGGCTTGCGTATGCGCAATAAGATCAGTAACCTGCAAATCAATCAAACCCCGGATAATCAGATACTTCCGGCAATTGGGATTAATTTTAGCATATTTTTGATCGATCGTGCGATTTATTTTCTGCCAAATCTCCAGATCTTCCAAGTCGCTCTCTTTAATCAACCCCGAAGTAAGGCCATCATCTAAATCATGATTATCATAAGCGATCTCATCTGCCACGTCTACTATCTGAGTCTCCAGGGAAGGCATCTGTTTAGGTAAAAACTCTTTGATCTTAACCGCGATATCAAAAACTGAGGAATGCTTTACGATCCCTTCCCTAACCTCCCAGCTTAAATTTAAACCCGGGAATTCCGGATACCGCTCCTCCAGAAAATCCACTACCCTCAAACCCTGGAGATTATGGTTAAATCCTCCGGCGCCGGCCATTAATTCATTAAGCACATCTTCACCGGAGTGGCCGAAAGGCGTATGGCCTAAATCATGCGCCAAGGCGATGGCTTCGGTTAGATCCATATTCAAATTTAAAGCATAAGCAATCGTCCGGGCAATTTGGGAGACCTCAATACTATGCGTCAGGCGGGTGCGGTAATAATCGCCTTCATGATTTACGAATACTTGAGTTTTATACTCAAGCCTCCTGAAAGCTGCCGAATGAATAACCCGGTCCCGGTCCCGTTGATAACATGAACGGTAGGCATGCTCTTCTTCCTTATGCACCCGGCCGCGGGAAGCGCAGCTTTTCATAGCATAAGGAGCCAAAAATTTATCTTCAAACTCATGAATTTTATTCATCGGCTTTCTTTAAACGCTTGACTAATTCTTCCAGAGACTGCGAAATTACTTTTGTATTCCCGATAACCGGCATAAAATTAGTATCCCCCACCCAACGCGGCACAATATGCAAATGCAGATGTCCCGTAATTCCGGCTCCAGCCGGACGGCCAAGGTTAAAACCCAAGTTATAACCTTGAGGTTTTAAAACTTTCCGCAAACAGCGCTTAGCCCTCTTCAAGCATTCAAACATATCCAGGATCTCTGCCTGACTTAAGCGCTCAATATCGGCGACATGACGCAGCGGTGAAATCAGAAGATGCCCGTTATTATACGGATAGATGTTTAACAAGCAAATTGATCTTTGGGTTTTAAAAACTACATAATCATGGAACCTGCTTTTTTTTGCCTGGCAAAAAATACAACCTTTAGTTTTAATTTTACTGTTTACGTAATTAATTCTCCAGGGAGCCCACAGTTTATTCATCCTTCACCTTCTTCTTTGTCCGCTATTTGCCCCGGCCTTCTTAATAATACCAAGAAGGCGCGGGATTAAATTTTTATTATCCTGGCTTCAATCCCTAAACTCTTATCCGCCCTGCCTGAAGCCTCCGGGCGTTTCTGCAATTCAATTATTCCGTAAGAATTATATGCCGCGCTAAGATCGGTAGCGCTTCCGGGATTAAAAAATAGGACCCCTTCATTTTTTTCATTCATCGGTTTATGTGAATGGCCGAAAATAATCAAGTCACATCTATCTTCCTTAAAAGCATCTTTCAGTAAACCGATAAGATTTAACGGCGCCCCGGAGCCGTGCATCAGTCCTACGCGGTAACCGGCAATTTCCAATATCTGTTTTACCGGATATTTATCGCGCACTTCTTCTTGGTCCATATTTCCGGCTACTACGGCTAGCGACGGGCAAACCGACTCTAATTCATCGATTGCCGCTAAGCTGACAACATCGCCGGCATGAATGACTAAATCCACATGCTTAAAAGCATCTAGGATCATCCCGGGGATATGCTGGCCCTTACCCGGAATGTGGGTATCCGAGATCACCCCCAGTTTGGCGCTATTTAACTGTTTAAAAGAATTACTGTTAAAGACTGCCTGACTCATGCAATTATCCGCGGTTTAGAAAATAGATCTAAAATCTGATTCAAGCTGTTTAAATCCCAGGTCCAGATCTTCTCTTCCAGAGCCCTTAACCTAGCATTAGGATCAACTTCCTTCAGAGTAACCATAATCTTGCGTTGAGATTTATGATGGTATCTTTTACATTCCTTGGAAAATTCCGCGATATCCTGCTCGGTCAGCGCGTCGGATTTGATCGCCATGATCCACAACGCCTCGCTGGATCTGCCCAGCAAACCGTCTTTCAGGAAACGCTGGTCAAAAGTCAGCGGTTTTACTTCGCGGAAATGATGCAGCCTGATCTTTTTGCGCTCGATCTGCACTAAGTCATCTTCAAATAGCTGCAATAATTCCCCCACCCGGTTAGCCAGCGGTTTAATTGATTGTTTGGCGAATTCCTGGATAAGCTCCTGAATATTCTCCCGGAACTTTTCTTTTTGATTCTTAGCATCGAAGGATAAGGAACGAATTTTCTCCTGGTAGACAAACCGCATCCAATAAGCAAACAGCCGGTCGCTGACCTTAAGAAAATCACCGCTGCGGGTAATCGCATCCAATTCTAATAGATAATTAATGCGGATATCCAATTCTTTTTTTTGCTTATGCAAAATATGGGCGATATCTTTGATGCGGTTGCGCCCGGAGGCGATCAAATAAAAAATCGAGACATAATCATTGCTGGCATCTGCGTCCAAAAAACGTTTGATATAGTTGGAAAATCTCTGGTTAAGAATACCCGAGGTATTAAATAAAAGATCTTCCAGGATATCCGCCAAATTCACCGTCGCATCGGCTTTAGCTAAAGCATCGGCGATCAATTCCAGGTATAAAGGGTAACCGCCGGTAAAATTGATGATAAAATCTTTTAGTTCCGGTTTAGCATTTAATCCGGGAAGATGCTGGTCCAGGTAGCGGCTGCTGGCATGGATATCAAACGGCTCAACCGTGATAATTTCGAAATTACCGAATAATAAAGAGAGCTGCTTAGAAAGTATAACCCGGGTTTTAAACATTTTGGAGCTGGCTAAACAATAAAGCGTGTTTTTAGCAACCATCAGCAGCTTGCTCCACTCCCGGTATAAATTTTTTACTCCGATATCCTCTAAATTATGAAATTCATCAAAGAACAAAACCGTAAACTTGCCGGTCTCCTGGTTAATCAGCTCCGGAAGGTTAAAAAGTTCAGTTATAATATTTAACTTTTTTCTCCGGGCAAGCTCGCCAAGTATAAAATTAATCCTCTCCGTAGTTTTAGGGATATACCGGGAAGACTTGACCACCAGATAATCCAAGTCTTCCTTTAAAGGCAGCCCGCTGTTTAAAAGAAAATTATACAATAACGCGCCGATAAACCTTTTAGCGAAACCTTCAAGAGATTCAGGACGGATCTCCAAATAAACCGTAATCATTCGGGGATCGTAGTAATTAGCCAAAAATTTAGAAATAATACTGGTCTTGCCGACATTCTCATCGCCGATAATGGCAATGTTCTGCCGGTAGCCTTCTTTAAGGCTGGAAACCCGTTTCTCTAATATCTGGATATAATTCCTACGGTCAAAAAATTTGTCTTTAATCATGATAAATAAAATAACGGATTCTGCGGCATAGCGCCTTTGCGGATCTCAAAATGTAAATAACTGTTTTTATCTCTGATACCTGTACCCACCCGGCCGATCAAAGTACCCCTTTGCAGATTCTGTCCTGGTTGCACAAGAATATCGGAAATCCTGGAATAAACACTACGCAAGCCGTCTCCATGGTCGATAATTACTGTCTTGCCATAATTGCCAAAACTGGCGGAATAGAAAACTACTCTCCCGGAACGGGTAGCCAGGATATCTGAACCTGCCGGAGCCTGAATATTAATACCCTTATTAATTATATTGTGGTAGTTGGAACCAAAGCCTGAAATCACCCTGCCTTTTAACGGCCAGATAAAATCATCTCCGCTGGATTTTACGGGAATATTCTGGATCCGCGAAGAACGGTTAGGAATTAAAAGTACTTGGCCTATTTCGATAGTCGAATCTTCAGAGATGCGGTTAAGGCGGATAATATCATCAATATCAACATCATACTGCTTGGATATCCTCCAAAGTGTCTCTCCGGCTTCCACACGGTGGCGGATGCCGCTTGAACCTTGGACTAAAGCAGGTAAAATCGGACCGGTATACGGCGGAACAGTTTCACAACCGGCTAATCCCAGAAAAATAAGAATTAAAATAATTTTTCTCATTGCGCCCTGTTAGCTGATAATTTTATAAGCGGGTGAGCGGAATCGAACCGCCATGTGCAGCTTGGGAAGCTGCCATTCTACCACTGAATTACACCCGCGCAATACCTATCGCCTATCTATTTTGACTTACAATCCTGCATCAATTTAATCGAGCAATACTTACCGCACATTGTACAAACACTAGAAAGTTCCGGCTTGCTGCTTAAACGATAAACTCTGGCTTTTTCAGGATCAATCGACAGTTTAATCTGCTTTTTCCAGTTGCGATCCTGGCGGGCGCAAGACATATCCTTATCCCAGACAATTGCCTGCTTCCTGCGTTTAACTAAATCTCCGGCGTGCGCGGCGATCCGGCAAGCCACCACCCCCTCACGGACATCGCTTACCGTGGGATGACGCAGGTGCTCAGCGGGAGTTACATAACAAAGGAAATCCGCGCCGCAACTGGCGGCGATCGCCCCTCCGATAGCCGAAGTAATATGATCGTAACCGGCGCCGACATCGGTAACTAACGGCCCCAAAACATAAAAGGGAGCATTCGAACAATATTTTTTCTCCAAAGCAATATTTTTCTCGATCTGGTCCAGAGGGACATGCCCCGGGCCTTCGATCATCACCTGTACCCCCCGGGCTCGGGCCTGCTTAGCTAAACGCCCCAGGATTTTTAATTCCGCGATTTGAGCTTGGTCAGTAGCATCTAAAATCGAACCCGGCCTTAACCCGTCGCCCAAACTTAAAGTTATATCATATTTATAGGCAATATCTAAAATTTGCTCAAAATGCGAATAGAAAGGATTCTCCTGCTTATGATATTTCATCCAGCTGGCGATCATCGCTCCGCCGCGCGAAACTACCCCCATCAGCCGCTGATGCTTATCAAGTATTTTTAAGCTGCTTTGAGTTACACCGCTATGCACGGTAAAGAAATCCACCCCCTGTTTAGCCTGGTCATTTAAAACGCTTAAAACATCTTGGGCGCTGAATTTAAGGAAATTTTTATTTTTTTTCTGGGCTCTGACGGCTACTTCATAAACCGGAACCGTACCTACCGGCACAGTTGAATATTTTAAAACCTCGCATCTTACTTTGGGAAGATCCCCTCCCACGCTCAGATCCATAACCGCATCGGCGCCATGTTTAATTGCTATTTTCAATTTATGGATTTCATCAGCGATCCGGGATTCATCCGTAGAGGTGCCCAGATTAGCATTAACTTTAGTAGATAGGCCGCAACCGACAGCACAAGGCTTTTTTATTTTATGATTTTTATTCAGCGGTATGACTGCTTGGCCTAAACGTATAAGGCGCATTAATTCGGCAGGTTTAATCTTTTCCAAATGCGCTACCTTGCGCATCAAAGGAGTAATAATATTTTTTTTAGCATATTCGAGCTGGGTCATGGTTTTTTCAATTTCCTATATAATTGCTTGGCTACCTGCCGGGGATCTTGGGCTTCTAAAATCGCCCGGCAAACTGCTAGGCGGCTGACGCCGGTTGATCTAACCTGCGCCAGATTGCTTTCATTAATATTACCGATCGCAAAATAAGGTATCTTGATCTTACCTTTTAATTCTTTAATTGTTTTTAGACCGATCGGCCGGCAGCCTGGCTTAGTAGCAGTAGAATAAACCGGGCCAATGCCAATATAATCGGCGCCATCCCGCTGCGCTTTTTGAGCCTGGACAAGATTGTGGCAAGAAATACCGATAATTTTATCTTTACCTAATATCTCTCTGGCCTGCTTCAAAGAAAGATCATCCTGCCCTAAATGCACACCATCAGCCTGCGCAGCGGCTGCTATCTCGGGATAATCATTAACAATAAAGAGCGTTTTAGTTGAATTTAAAAGTTTGGCCAGCTTAAGAGCGAACTTTAAGACCTGCGCCTTAGAACTAAACTTATCTCTTAGCTGGATCAGGCCAATTTCACAACCCGCGGTCAAACTTTTTATTTTTTTTAAAGAAAACCTGGAAAATTTGGGCCTATCGAGAATCAGGTATACTAGCGATTTTCTTAAAAGACTCTTTCTCAATTTCATAAACTTTATACCGCAGCTGCTTAAAACTTAAAGCGATCTTGGTATTTTTTAACTTACTAAATTCTTCCAGTACGCGTAAGGCTTCTTTGGCTCTCTGGATATTGGCCCAAAAAACATCTTTGCAGTTTAAGCGTTTTAGCTCACCCCGGCTATTCAATCTTCCTACATCAGCGCGTACCTGACGCTGGCTTAGCAGTTTAGATGACGGATAGATCCGGCTGCCCAGGCGGTTAATCTGATGCCTGGCCTCTTTAAATTGAGAGGTGAGTTTATGATTATCAAGAATAAACCGGGTAATTTCTTCGCAAACACGCAATCCTTCTTTTACCCGGTTTAAATTAGCATCGATTATCCGGCTGATATTATTTTTTTGAGAAATCCCTGACGATTTTTTCAATGATCGCACTTGTTGAGCGGCCCTTAACTAAATTAACGGTAAGGACCTTTCCGCCGTAGCCGGTGACAAAATCCGCCCCGATGATCTTATTCTTTTTCCAATCCGCGCCTTTAATCAAAACGTCCGGCTTAAGCGCCTTGATTAAACGCAGAGGGTTATTCTCATTAAATAAAACCACAAAATCCACGCAGGCCAAAGCGGCCAAGGTTTTTAAACGATCGCTTTGTCCGATCACCGGACGATTTTTTGCTTTAATCTTTTTAATGGAAGAATCGCTATTTACGGCTACCACCAAAAGATCCCCTTTCCTGCGGGCATCCTGTAAGTATTTAATGTGGCCATAATGCAAAATATCAAAACAGCCGTTAGTAAAAACTACGCGCTTGCCGGCCTGCTTAAGCCGCATAATTTTACGTTTAAGGCTGGAGTTTGAAATTATTTTTGTTCCTGGCAAAGCGCCTGTTCGATCATTTCGCATATTATATGGGCAATCGTAATGTGGGCTTCCTGGATCCTAGCGGTTATTTTAGATGGAACAACCAAAGCTACATCGGCAAGCTTAACAATATCCCCGCCGTCGCCGCCGCTTAAAGCGATAGTCTTAATTCCCATTTTTTTAGCCTGTTTAATTCCTAAAGCAACATTCTTAGCTTTTCCGCTGGTAGATATTCCGATTACTACATCGTTCTTCTTGCCCAGTGCTTCCACCTGCCGCGAAAAAACAACATCATAGCCATAATCATTGGCCAAAGAAGTAAGCACCGAAGTATTGGTAGTCAGAGCGATCCCGGCTAATGCTGAACGGTCTTTTTTAAAACGGCCGACTAACTCTGCGGCAATATGCTGGCTATCGCTGGCTGAACCGCCGTTGCCAAAAACGATTACTTTACCGTCTTTTTTGAGACAATCAATCATGAGCTGGGCAATCTCGGCGATCTGAACAATCTGATTACGCAAAATCTCTTCTTTTACCTGAATACTCTCTAAAAGTATATCTTTTATTCTTTCGCGCATTTTTCCTCCGCCTGGAGGACATCGACGCGGTTCCAATTAGCGCCGCCTGCCCTTTGACAAGGTAAAGTTATTTAACGTTAGCCTGATTATCCAAAAAATACTTTGGCAATATCGTAAAGCTCACTATCTACGGTTTTTAAATCTTTTACCGCTTCCGTTAAAGGCACATCAATAATTTTATTTCCCGCTAAGGCCACCATTTGACCAAATTTCTTATTGATCACCAATTCCACCGCTTTAACGCCAAAACGCGTGCCTAACACCCGGTCAAAAGCAGTAGGTGATCCGCCTCTTTGAATATGGCCAAGGACACTAACCCGGGTTTCAAAACCGGTTCTTTTTTCGATCAACTCGCCTAAATTCTCTCCGATACCGCCCAGCCTGACATGGCCGAAAGCATCTAGCTTTTGTTCTTGAGTGACCATCGTACCATCTTTGAACTGAGCGCCTTCTGCCACAACCACAATGCTAAAAGTCTTGCCCCGTTCATGCCTATGTTTAATGATCTTACAAACTTCATCCAGATCGATAGGTTTCTCCGGGATCAGAATCACATCTGCTCCGCCGGCGATACCTGCTTCAATAGCGATCCAGCCGGCATGCCTGCCCATCACCTCGGCAACAATAACCCGATGATGACTTTCCGCAGTAGTATGCAGCCGGTCGATACATTCCATCGCCACATTCAAAGCGGTATCAAAACCAAAAGTATAATCTGTAGCTGATAGATCATTATCAATCGTCTTGGGAACCCCCACTACGGCTAACCCGTCCTGAAAAAGCTTGGAGGCTACTCCCAAAGTATCTTCTCCGCCTACCGCCACCAGGGCATCTAAACCCATCTTTTTAAAATTATCTTTAACCTTTTTTAAGTCATCTTCCTTTTTATACGGGTTCGTACGGCTGGTCCCCAGGATTGTTCCGCCCTTAGGCAGGATACCTGAAACAGTATTAATATTCAAAGGCATGGTGTCATTCTCAACTAATCCTTTCCAGCCATTTTTTATGCCCACAATTTCATAATTTGCCAATAAAGCTCTACGCACTACCGCCCGGATAACCGGATTTAATCCCGGACAATCACCACCGCCTGTAAGAATACCGATCCTTGCCATTTCTGTTTCCCCTTTCTTAATTCTTTAATAAATTATATCCGTCCGTACCCGCTAAACGGGATAGTTGAACGGTCTTCCTTCTCAAAATCTTTCTTGCGGCGATTATCTTTTTCATCATGAGCGATCTTAGCCACATGAATTCTGATAATAATCTGCTCATCGACCCCCAAGACTTCCTGAATTTTAGACTTAGTTATATCCTGAAGACGCCCGGTTAAATCCGGGATGTTAGCTTCGGAACGTAAAACCACGCGCATTTCGACAATAATACCTTTTTTATTAGCTATAACATTGGGCCGGAGTTCTTTCACTTCCGGGATGATCACCGCTAAGCGGCGGATCAAATCCTCAACCGCCGAAAGTGAAATCGTGACCTGTCCGCTGGAAGTAGTAAAAGCGATGGTTTTTTCTCTTTGGAATTTTCCCAGGATAACCTGAGCAAAAGAAAAACTGATTAAAATCAGCAGCAATCCGGAAAGCCCGATGACCACCCGGGAATTCTGGCTGCTCTGGGCTAAAATAAGCAGGCTATTGATATCAGCAGGCAAGAGCAAATTTAGAGCAAATACAATCAACGCTAAACCAATCACCATGATCACCACAGCATAAAACACGATCCCTAAAACGGTAAAAAATTTCATGTTTAGCCCCTTTCTATGCCCTGCACACTTACATTAACTTCTTTAATGGAAAGATTGCTCATTTTCTCCAAGGCCAGCCGCACATTCTCCTGCACGCGATTGGCGATTTCCGGTATATTGTATCCGTATTTAATCACCAGCGGTATCTCCACTTTAACCTCTTCATTCTTGGATATCTCAACCTTAATCGCTGAAGAAAACTTTTTACCTAGCAATTCCGCTAGCCCGCTTTTAAAATCTTTGCCTACCCTTTTGACCCCTTCGATCTCAATAGCCGCAATCGAAGATATTGATGAGATCACATTTTTATGTATCCTTAAAACGCCTAATTCATTCCGGGATTCATCGCGGTTCATCTATTCCCCCTTGCTTTCATTAGCTAAAAGATCCTGTACAAAATGCGTCGAGATATCCCCTTTTTTAAATAACGGATTATCCATTAATTTAAGATGAAAAGGTATGGTCGTCTTAATCGGCGCAATATAAAATTCACTTAAAGCCCGGCGCATAGTCCTGATCGCCTCCTGACGGTTATTCCCGTGGACAATCAATTTAGCCACCAGCGAATCATAATAAGCCGGCACTTCATAACCGGCATAAATATGCGTGTCCACACGCACATTCGGCCCTCCGGGGAGGATCAAAGTTTCTATCTTACCGGGAGAAGGCATAAAATTATTATCCGCATCCTCCGCATTAATCCGGCATTCAATGGCCGCACCGCGCAGCTGCACATCATCCTGGCCAAACTTAAGCTTTTCTCCAGATGCCACCCGGATCTGCTCTTTGATCAGATCAATACCAGTAACCATTTCGGTGACCGGATGCTCGACCTGAATACGCGTATTCATCTCCATAAAATAAAAATTCCCGGTTTTTTCATCCAGCAAAAATTCGATCGTTCCGCAGCTGATGTAATTAATCGACTTCATCCCTTTTAAGACCATTTCGCCCAGTTTACGCCGCATCTTGCTATCAACAGCCGGGGAAGGCGACTCCTCCAATAGTTTTTGATGCCGCCGCTGGATGCTGCAATCTCTTTCACCCAATTGCACGACATGCCCGGAGCGATCGGCGATAATCTGTACTTCAATATGACGCGGCCTTTCAATATATTTTTCGATATAAACGCTGGAATTGCCAAAGTTCGCTTCAGCTTCAGTTTGAGCGGTCAGCAAGCTTGAAACCAAAGTCAGATCATTGTGGCAAATACGCATCCCTTTGCCGCCGCCGCCGGCAGCCGCCTTAATAATTACCGGGTAACCAATAGATTTAGCGGTCTTTAACGCTTCATCTTTGCTTTTAATAATCGCCCGGCTTCCGGGGACAATCGGCAGGCCGGCTTTTTGCATCGAAGTACGGGCGGCCATTTTATCGCCCATCAAACGCATATTTTCGGGGGTCGGCCCGATAAAATTTATTTTACAAGATTGGCATATTTCGGCAAAATGCGCGTTTTCCGCCAAAAAACCATAACCCGGATGAATAGCTTCAACATCGGTAATTTCAGCGGCACTGATAATTGCGGGGATATTTAAATAACTATTGGTAGAAGATGCCTGGCCAATGCAGATTGCTTCATCCGCAAAACGCACATGCAGACTATTGCGGTCAGCCTGAGAATAGACAGCCACGGTACGAATGCCCATCTCATGACAGGCACGGATTATTCTTAAGGCGATTTCGCCTCGATTAGCAATGAGAATTTTAGAAAACATCTTTTATGAATTAAAGCGGGTCAATAAGAAAAAGCGATTGACCGAACTCTACCGGTTCAGCATTATCAACTAAAATTTCCAGAATTTTTCCTTTGATCTCGGATTTTATTTCATTCATCAACTTCATCGCTTCAATAATACAAATTACCTGGCCTGGCTCAATTACCTGGCCGATCTCAACATACGGCGGGGCTTCGGGATTTGGCGCGCGGTAAAAAGTTCCCACCATGGGAGATTTAATCTCCACCGTTTTAATTACAATCTTCTCTTCAGGCTGGCCCGCGCTCTGCAGATTAGCTGCCCCGGCGGCGGGAGCTTGGGCTGAGTAAATTATCGGAGCCTGCGTCCCTTCAAAACCGGTAGCGGTTTTCTTGAGGCGGATACGCATATCATCCTTCTCTACCTCCAGCTCAGCCAAACCATTTTCGTTCATCAAATTAATCATTTCTTTAATTTCTTTAATGTTCATTTAAAAACTCCTTTAAATGAGCAGACGACTTACAGTGCCGATAGCCCAGGTGAGTCATAGGCCGCCAGGCCGTCTGCGAATTTACTTCGCCGAATCGCAAAAATTCTAAAGAATTTTTGCGTGCTTCTGAGGCAAAGTTTACCTGCTTAGTTGATCCTCTCAACATAAGTGCCGCCGGTACGCGTATCTACTTTGATCTTGTCCCCCACATTAATAAACAGGGGAACCGGAATCACTGCTCCGGTATCCACAGTAGCCGGCTTATTCCCGCTTTTTGATGAATCACCTTTAAACCCGGGTTCGGTTTCCACAATGGTGAATTCGATAAAATTTGGCAGATTAACAAATAGCGTTTCGCCTTTATAAAAATAACCCGTAATTTCCAGATTATCTTTTAAGAGTTTAGCTTTATCGGCGATAATTTTTTCCGATATAGCGATTTCCTCGAAATTTTCCGTATCCATAAAATGAAACATTCCAGCGCTGGCATACTGATATTGCAGCTTGCGTTCCTCGATATAAGCCTCATCGATCTTCTCTTCGCCGCGAAAAGTCTTTTCCTGAATATTATCATTCCTTAAATTACGCAGCCTGGCCCGCACAAAAGCCGCTCCCTTGCCCGGCTTTACATGCTGAGCATCAATACACATATAAACTTCACCTTCAACTAAAATTGTTACTCCTGATTTGATTTCATTTATGCCTAGCGCCACTGATCACCTCACAGCTTTTAGTTGTTATTAAAACCATATCCTCGATTCTGATACCAAATTTGCCCGGAAGGTATATCCCCGGTTCCACCGTAAAAGTCATACCCGGCTTAAGCGCGCTGGCTTCCCGGCCGCTGATATGCGGAGCTTCATGTATCTCTAAGCCGAAACCATGGCCCAGATTATGCGTAAAACATGCGCCATAACCTTGGCTGGCAATGTATTCCCGCGCAACCCTATCAATTTCAGCCATTTCAGCGCCAGGCCGGATCATTTTGATCGCCAATTCCTGGGCACGAAGAACAATGTCGTAAACCTTACGGACAAGAATATTTATTTTACCCAAAAACAAAACCCTTGTCAAGTCAGATTTATATCCTTGGTAGTTAACCCCTAAATCAATAAGGACCGGTTCATTATCTTTCAGTTTCCGTGTCCCGGAAAGATGATGCGGCTGGCTGGAATTAGCCCCCGCAGCCACAATTATATCAAAAGCCGGCCCTTGGCTGCCGTGATACCTCATAAAACGCTCAAGTTCAGCCACTATTTCGATTTCTTTAACGCCGGGGGCAAGAAACTTCTTAATATGATCTAAAGCCATCACAGTAATCCGGGCAGCTTGCTTAAGTTTAGCGATTTCCTGAGCATCTTTTACCTGCCTTTTATCTTCGATTATACTGTGCGTCGGCACCAAACCGAACTTTCCCCTTGAATATTCCTTAACTTTAGTAAATTCCGCAAACGGCAGGTATCTTTCTTCAAAACCTATTGTTTTAAGCCCCAAATCAAGAGCGGTTTCAGCGATATGCTTAAACACCCCGCCGTTACATTCTTTAAGCAAAGCATTATCTTTTAAAAAAGCTTTGGCTTCTTCGGTGTAACGGGAATCGGTAAAATAGATATTTTCTTTTGCGGAAACTAAAAGATAGGCATCGCGGCTTAAAGATTCAGTCAAATAAGAAACGTTAGCCGGTAAGCTAACCAAGAGGCCGTCTAAGCCTCTCTGTTTTAATTGGGAATATATGCTCTTTAGGCGAGAGTTCATTCCGCACCTGCTTTCTTATTTAATTCTTTAAGCTCTACGATCTTAATATTTAAATATTCAGCAGCTGCGGGATTCATTTGGCAGGGATTAAACCCATCCTTGGCCATGCTTATCAGCAACGCGCTGGATCAAGCAGGTCAAGGAGAGCAGCCAAGCCCAAAATATAACTTTGAGGCCCGAATCCTAAGATAGTACCGCTGGCCACCGGGCTGATCAATGATTTATGCCTAAACTTCTCACGGGAATAAATATTGGAAAGATGCACTTCCACGACGTTTAATCCGCAGGCCGCTACCGCATCCCGCACCGCTACACTGGTATGGGTATAAGCAGCCGGATTTATCAAGATCCCCTGAAATTTATGCTTTTTAGCCTGGCCAAGCAAATCCACAATCTGGCCCTCATGGTTAGACTGCTTAATTACCAAGCGGGCGGCGCTTTTTTTAGCGGCACTTTTAAGCATTTGGTTGATCTTATCTAAAGTCAGCCGGCCGTAAACTCCCGGCTCGCGGGTTCCCAGAAGATTTAAATTAGGCCCGTGAATAACTAAAATTTTTTTCACCCCGCACCTTCCTTTTATATAATCGTTGAAGCTTATGATTTTAGACCGCATCTTCTTGATATTACTCCGGCCTAATCTTCCGCTTCATCCACTAACATTACCGGAATTCCCCGGCGTACCGGGTATTTTTTACCGCATTTTTTACAAACAATTTTATCCTTGATTAATTCCACATCCCCCTGGCAAGCCGGACAAGCCAGGATAGCTAATAGTTCTTTATCAATCATTTCGCCTGTTGATCCTTCTTGGCCAAATAAGCCACCCTTAATTCGTATAATAAATTTTCAAAAAGATCCATTTCTTCCTGAGTAAGATTACCCTTGGTTTTTTCCTGAAGCATGCCTAAAGTATCAATCAGGAATTTTGCCTGAGCGGGGTCTTCCTCGGTCTTACCGGTAGCCGGATTTGCCATATGCCCCAGGGCAATTGATGCCTGCAAAGTAAGAGTAGTTATAAAAAATTTAAAATCCGGCTCCGGGGGGACCATCTCACCCGGAACTTTGGGCTGCAATTTTTCTTTTTCAACACTCTGCTTCCAATTTTCATCAACCTTCTTTTTTATCTCATCCATGGTTTAATTGATAGTGATTCCGGCATAGCCCACAACGCTGCTTTGATCGCCGCTGACCTGTCCGCTGGTTTGATATTTAATTAATTTTGCACCTTTTGCCCCAAGCAGTTTAGCGGTTTTAAGCAAAACCGCAACCGGCGCAAAACCGCACATCGAAACTTTAAATTTCTCAATTACCTCTTTTAGTTTTTTTTCGTCTAAATCTAAAATTGCCTCAATCGCCGCGGCATCCTTCTTTTCAGCGCTGGATTGCGGTTCATAATGCGTCATATCGGAACTGGCCAAAAACAACACCGAATTTTTCAAATCATTTTCCAAAATGACCGAAGCCAGCTCTGCGGCAACAGCATTAAGCTCATCCGGGTCATCGGACATAAGCGCAATGGGAACGATCGTAAAATCATTCCTAAAATACTGTAAAATCGGCAGTTCTACTTCCAAGGAGTGTTCATCCGCATGCGCCAAGTTATCCGCAGTTAAATACCTGGATTTTTTTAAGAACAACTCTGCCAGAGAGCTGTTGATTTCCAGTTTGCCTAAAGGCGTCTGCCAGGTGCCTTTGGGCATGATACTGAAAACCGCCCCTTGCCCGGTGTGGTTCGGGCCTAAAAGTATTACTGTATCTTTAATATTTACCCTGGAAACAGCGCAGACCGCAACTTTACCCGAATAAATATACCCGGCATGCGGCAAAATGCACCCAAGACAATCAGTCTTAAGCGTTGTTTTATCCGCAAAAGAAGCAATCAAAGCCTTAAGTTCACCGGGTGCCTCCGGATAAAACTGCCCAGCGACAACCGGTTTGCGTAAATTAATCCGACTCATCATAAATTCTGGATATATAATCCCGGCTTTTTATCAAGTCTTGCGCCGTCGCCGGAGCATGGGCTTCAATAACTTTCAAAGTATCCGGCGTCAAATACGGCTTAAGCAATGAAAAATCTAAACCGCCTTTTGCAGGCGCCAGATGATCCTGGCAACCCGCAACATCATGCAGATGCACGCCGATCAAATTACGCCCGTAAAGTTCCAGAAAATCTTTATGTTTGGCAAAACCCAGGTTCTCCATAACTTGGGCATGCCCGGTATCATGCCAATAAAAAATTTGGGAATTTCTAAATTTATCAAGAATAGCACCGATCTCAAAAATAGCCGGAATTTCACAGTAATAAAAACGCGTCTCAACACCCAAAAAAACATGTTTTATTTTTGCGTAAGCATTTAATTCATCCAAACTACTTAATACCTGCTCAAAAAAAGCCGGCGCTTGACCGCTCCTTAGGCGGATCATCTCATCTTTAAGCTTAATAAAAGCGGCTTGCTCTCTGGGGGCCTGATTATAAAGATTGATCAGTTGACGGGTGGAATCCGGAATCTGCACTCTACCGCAATGTAAAACCACAACCTTGGCGCCTAAGTTACTGGCAGTATCAATGGTAGATTTCGTATATTTGACCGCCAGTAAACGCTCCTGATTATCCAAGGAAGCTAAAGAATAACAATCGGGTAAAGCCTGTTTAGGAGTCAACCCGGCAGGAATAGGGCAATAATTATGCAGGCTCTGAATTTTGATGCCCAACCGGCGGGATTCTTTGACAATCCCATCCACAACCTCTGAAGTAAGATTAAAACTTAATTCTACGGCCTTAAATTTAAGTTGGTCTATTTCAAAGAGCAGTTCTGCCCCATTATTAAACCGGTAGGCATTCCAGGAAGTAGAAAGCGCTAAATTCATGTTTATTTTCTAATGGTTTTAGCTTTCTTTCTCTTACGTTCACTGGGCTTTTCGTAATGTTTACGATCGCGCACTTCACGCAAAATCCCTTCCTGCTCAATCTTTTTCTTAAAACGGCGCAAAGCAGATTCAAAAGATTCGTCTTTTTTAACTTCGACTTGTGTCAATATAATCATCTCCTTTCAGGTAGAATTTTAAGCTTTTAATATACCATCCTTTTAAAAAAGTGTCAATAATAACGCGTTCAACATTAGTAGAGAGGCAAGATTTTGCCTCTCTACTTGGTTTAAAAGCGAAGATTACTCTATTTCAAAAGAAATTATGATGTTAAAAGATAACTGCGGATAATCAAGCTCTTTGGGAAAATTTGGAAAAGGCGAGGCGTCTCTGACGCTCCTTAAAGCAATATTTTTTAAATAATCATTGACCGTGGTCTTCTCCTCAACTAAACGCACATCTTTTATATAACCCTCGTTAGAAATGATAAAAGAAACGTAAACTTCGCCGGTTACATTATGCGTATAGTTTTGATAAGCGCTGCGGCGGATCTTCTCCCTGACAATCTGGTAGTAGCTTATATAGCTGGGGTTATTGATCTTGGCCATCTCGATTGCCGGTAAGGTGATCTTTTTCTTAATTGCCATTATTTCAGAACTGGCAAAAACAGGCTTAGAAAATTCCACAGACTTATTCGGCAACGCTTCATTCAGCAGTGCTTTAGTGGAAACCGCAGAAGCTGAAGCAGTATCGGCAGGTTCAATATAAGGCAAAGGAGCGCGCCGCAGGCCGGCGCCCATTTCAGCATCAAGCTTTAGAAACGGTTCAGTTTTAGGCATTAACCTCTCTCTGCCCGGATCAATCACCCTTCTAGGCAAAGATTGAACTTGGGGATTTTTTTTAATATAACGCACGGCTATTTTTTGGAGCTTAGGCGTGGGGACAAACGGATTAAACCCGGTACTCTGTAAAAGCACCCCTGCGTGGATAAAAATGGAGATAGCTAAAGTCAAACCTAATAGGTGATCGGTAATCATGATTTATTTTATCATGAGGAAAATGATCTGGCAAGAAATTGAAACAGGCACTTGCCTACCTTAACATTAAAACCATAAAACTGAATAATACCAAAACCACGATAATTACCATGATGATTTTAGGCTTGAGGTATTTTAACTTCCCCATAAGCCCTACTGGCCGGTTAAGACTTTCCCCGCAGTAAAGGCAAAGTAAAGCCTCGTCATCGTTAATCGGCTTTTTACAGTACGGGCAGATATATTCGGGCATGTTTTAATACTCCTTCTTTATTACTGACTTTTATTTTCGCTTTTAGAAAACGTTAGCTATGCGATCCTACTTAGAACTAAAAAGAATAGCTAGCTTTTAAACTAAAATTTCTTTCCGGGTTAGGATAATAAAATTTTAACCCGCTGTCTACGCTGACTCCGGCGTATTCAGAATATTGCTTACCAAATAAATTATTGATACTAAAAGTTACCTTAAAATCTTTGTGACACCAAGATAGATTAGTATCAGCAACCATATATCCATTTATTTTAGAATAAGCATTAGCCTGGTCATTTAAGTAATACCTCGGGCCGACATAAGTTCCGATAATGTTAAAAGCTATATTCATCGGCAATGTAAATTTTAAACCCATACTTCCTTTATGCCTGGCGGCTAAAGGTATTTCGTTTTTGTTATATTGGCCTCCGTCAAAATATGCATTAGTATAAGTATAGTTACCGAACCAATTTACCCAGCTGCAAAGCTTTGTCTCAAGCGAGCACTCCAAACCTTCATGGACTGTCTTATCATAGTTAGAATTCTTCCCGTTCCAATAGCCCCAGACCAAAGCATCCTGAGCATTATAATAAAGTTCATTTTTTACGTTTTTTCTGAATACCGTCAAAGTCCCTTTGACCTGATCAGAAAACTTGTGCCGCAGGCCTGCCTGATAATCTATAGAAGACTGAGGCTCTAGATCCGTATTAAGCTGCTGTTGATAATTATTATCCACATAAGTAAATTCGTCTACCTCAGGGAAACGGAAACTTTTACCGACACTTATAAAAATATTAGAATTATCTTGATAATTATAGGCTAACCCGCTGTTAAAAGCGTTCATACTCGGCTTTACTTTATTGTCAAGATCCGGGTTTTGTCCATATCCATGAAGATCATTATCATGATAACCAAAAGCATACCGCGCCAGTTCATAACGGTACCCGGCAATTAAGACTAATTTCTTAGAGATCGAAAATTCATCTTGTAAATAGCTGCCAAACGAATTCTTATTAGTATTGGTATGCTGATTCAGCTGTTCGTTAGTAATAAGATACGTTTTAGAACTATATAAAGACCGATAAAAATCAACCCCGGCAATTAATTTGTTCTGATGATCAAAAATAGTATTATCTAAAGTATATTTAGGATTAACTCCGAAGGTCTTAATCGTGGTTTTCTGAGTATCTAAGCCGGAACTCAAAAAATATGATTCCATATCTTTAATCCGGTAGTTGAAATCAATATCAAATTCACCTGCTTCTGTAAAATTACTTTTCGAACCAATAAGAAAATAATAATCTTTGCCTTTAGCATGGTCATCGCTAAATCTGGCATACCTTCTATTATACTGATCTATATTACTCTGATAAAGCGCTCCGGGCATGCCGTAGGTCGCAGCATGAAACCCGGAATCAAAATGAACGGATAAGATGTCCGTAAAATCATAGGTGAATTTTGAAGAAAAATCTTTGGCTTCATTAAAACTATTGCTGCGATATCCATTAGTCGATTCCCGGCTGCCACTTAACCAATACGAAAATTTATTATCGATACTTCCGCCCAAAGAAAGCTTTTGTTTGTTCAACGCATAACTACCGTATTCAGCTTCTAAATTTACCGCAAGCTTACCTGATCCTTTTTTTGTAATGATATTGACTACACCGCTGGAAGCGTTATCTCCGTATAATACTGCTCCTGCGCCCCCGTGTACAACCTCAATACGCTCCACCCGGTCCAAAGGAACCTGGCTCCAATCAACACCGCTTAAATCAATATTATTTATACGCCTTCCATCCACAAGCACTAATACATTAAGAGGCGCCTGTTCACCAAAACCGCCCATATCAACAGCGACCTTAGTTCCATTGCCATAATAATCCTTTACAGTAATCCCGGGAAGCGTTCTTAATACATCCACTACATTTTGTGCGCTCGATACTTCTATGTCTTCTTGCGTTACCACGCTAATTTCAGCGGCAGTTTTAGTCAAACTTTCACCGTAACGGTAAGGAGTTACAACAATTTTATCTAATTCCACATCCCCGGCATAAACATAAGCAGCAGGACATAAAATCAACAACCACAGAACTAAACACTTCTTTACCGGCTTCTGGCCAAACATCTTTTCTCCATTTTCTCGGACCCGCATAAAACAAAAAACCCTTAACGCTTTAATTAAAAGCATTAAGGGTTATCCCTGTTTCTAACCCTTTTAAATCTGTCCGCGGATTTAAAAGTAATAGTTGGACAAGTGTTGCCGATCAGGTCTTCTGACTTAAGAGTCTAACCTACTCTTCTCTTTAGCCTTCCCGGTTTTGTTAAACCAGTGGCAAACTCACGAGAGAATTTCGACCTCTTTTACAGCAGCGGGAACTGCGACCGATTTACACGGCCTTCCCTAAACCAGCAACGTTAACCTAATAACCTTATAAAAGAACTTTTGCTAACTTTGTATCACGTACCTGCTTTGCAATAATTTCATAAGCACCGAAAAACACTAAGGTATATACCAGGGTAGCGGCTGTGAAATTACGCAGAAAAGGTAATCCCAAAATATAGCAATCCAACAGGCCTTTTGCGGTCTGCGGATACCAGCCCATCGCCCAAACACCGAAATTAGTAATCCCATAGAAAACAACCGATGAAACCAAGGAAGTGGAAATAATGCCGCTTAGGGTCTTATGATTTTTAGCCCAAACGCCTAAAAGCGTAACTAAGACGAAACTTCCCCAAGTAAAGATAGCCACGTTATGCATACCTAAAAGCAGGTCACTTAATACCATAAGTAAAAGCGGCACAATCAAAGCCTGTTTTTTATTTAGATAGACTCCGGCAAAGATAGCGATCGCAGCTACCGGGGTAAAATTAGCGGTATGCGGGATAAATCTGAATAAAATTCCGATAATGATTAAACTGATTGCTAACATATAACCCTCCCTTTTATTATTAGTAATGTTAATGCAAATTAGCTTTTATGTCAAGTTAAAAAACTAGAATTCAATTCCTCGTCGAGCCTTTACCCCTTTAGTATAATAATGTTTTATTTCTTTTACCTGGCTGACTAAATCAGCTGATTTTATGACCTTCGGATGCGCGCCACGTCCGGTGAGCACCAATTCAATCTTCCGGGGAGTGTTTTTGATCAACTCCAGCAAACCGGCTAAAGGTATGAGTTTTAATTTTAACGCGATGTTTACTTCATCCAGGATAACCAGCTGATACTTACCAGAGACAATAATTTCATAGGAACGCTTCAGTCCTGCCTGAGCCAGACGGATATCGATTTTTTCAGGGGTTTTTCTAATAAAACAGCGGCGGCCGAACTGTTCAATTTTAATCCTGCCGATTTTTTTGAGCGCTTCAAGCTCATGATAAGCCCGGCCTTTGGCAAATTGCCCGATATAAACATTCCATCCGGCTCCGGCTGCCCTTAATGCCATCCCTAAAGCCGCGGTAGTTTTACCTTTTCCGTTTCCCGTATAAACTTGTATCATCTAAGAAACCGCCTTACCATTAACCGGTTTAGGAGAACTGGTAAATTCCAGGATCATAAAACGCAAAAACCTGAAAGTATCAATTAGAGGATGAATTTGGCTTTTTTGCCCGGTATAGATAGTTTTGATCGGAACAGATTCGATCTTAAAACCCAAATGCGCTGCCTTAATTAAAATTTCGGATTCCGTCTCGTATTTGGAAGTGGAGAGATTTATTTTGTTCAATAACTCTTTTTTTGCCAAACGAAATCCGCATTGCGTATCCGGGATCTGCTGTTTAACAACCAGAGAAATAAATTTTGACATCAGGAAATTTGTGATTACCCTTAAAGCAGGCATCCCCTTAATTTTGCCCATACGGTTGCCGACAATCAAAACACTCTGAGAAATTTGGGCCCGCTGGATAAAAACCGCCAGATCTTCAGGCGAATGCTGGCCGTCTCCGTCCATACTGACCACGGCATCAAATCCCTGTTGAAGCGCGAAATTATAACCTTTAATTAAAGAAGCTCCCTTACCCATATTCCTTAAAGAAACCAAAACTAAAGCCCCGCAGGCATTGGCAATCTTTACCGTGTCATCAACCGAGCCGTCATCGACCACGATCACTTCCAGGCCTAATTTACGGATTTGATTGATTAATCCGGCAATTGCCCGGGATTCATTATAAGTGGGGATAATTACACAAATACGCATATTTATGCTACCCAAAATTTGCGAAAAACATACCACTGCTGCGGATATTTACGGATATAATCCTGGAAAATATTCCTATACATACCGATTAAATCCGTCAAATCTTTTGCTTTATCACCGGTAGGCAGAAATTCAATGGGTTTTTCAATTCTTAAGGTAAAGCTGTTATCCGGATTCCTAAGCATAAATCCCGGCACGATACAAGCCCCGGTCATCAGGCTCAAAGCTGCCGGGCCTTCGGGAAAATGAGTAGGCTTGCCAAAAAAATCTAAAATCGCGCCTTTTTCGGTAAAATCCCTATCACCCACTAAAGCCACCATGTGGTTTTTCCGGATTTCAGCGATACAGCTTCTTATCGCTTTACCCATAGCCACAACCTTAACCCCTTTCCTATTTCTCTGCGCGTCAAAAAAATCATTAACTTTTTTATTTTTATGCGGCAAAGCTACCGCCCAGAGAGGATAACCTAATTGCGCCATCACTACTCCGCCTAACTCCCAATTGCCCAAATGCGCAGTCAGGACAACTACCCCCTTGCCTTTAGCTAAAGCCTCATCGAAATAATGCAAATTTTCTAATTTTACGTTTTTATCGATAAACCGGCGGTCTAATTTCTCAAAACGGAAAAAATCAACCAGGTATTTAGCAAAATTCCTAAACATCATCCTGCTGATCTGGCGTAGTTTATGATTTGAGGCCTCAGGAAAGATGACCCGGAGATTAGCTTTAACGTTGCGCCGATCATGAAAAGCAACCAGATAATACGCCTGGGCTAAGAAAGCCGCTAGAAAATAAACAAATCTTAACGGTAAAGATAAAGCTAGAATTTGGCCAAAACGATAGATGCGGTAATTAAACACGATTTATAGGCTTAACAGAAGTTTGGCAATATCCATACTTGCCCCGGGTTTAGCGATCTTTAATCCGGAACTCTTGAGTCGCTCTAATTTTGATTTATTATTTAATAAATCATCGATCACCTGATATACTTTTTTCGGCTCATCCATTTTAACGGCTGCTTGTTTCAAAGTCAAAAAGTTTGTATTATTTATTTCCTGCCCGGGAATAGGCTTAACGATGACCATCGGCAGCCCCATACTTAAGACCTCGGCTGTAGTAACCCCGCCCGGTTTAGAGATAATCAGCGAAGAGATAGACATTAATTCGTGAATATTCTGGACAAAGCCGAAAAGATGGATATTTTTCTTGTAATGTTTTATTTTACGCTTCAACGAACGGTATAATTTTTTGTTTGTTCCGGTGATAATCAGTTCCTGAATCTGGTGCTGGCTTTTTTCCAACGACTTAATGATCGTTTTTATCGGCCCCAATCCCTGGCCGCCGCCCATAATCAAAACCACCGGTTTAGCTGGATTGAGTTTTAATTTCGAAAAAATATCAGCGTGGTTAAGCTTCTGGTTAAATTTAGTATCAAACGGAATACCGTAGGATCTGATCTTAGCCGGGTTAACTCCTTTTTTCTCCAAACGTACCGACACATCCTCTGTGGGGGTAATATAATAGTCTACCGCATCATAAATCCAATAAGAATGCGGAATATAATCCGTAAGCACGGCCACCAGGGGTAAGTTTACTCCGTAGGCCTTCTTATAATCAGCAACCATGCCGCAGGGAAAAGCCTGGGTACAAACCACCAGATCCGGGTGGAAACGGTCAAAAAGCTTTTTAAGCTTCGGTGAGTTTGATTTGTGGACATAGCGTTTAATAGTTTCCAGGCTTTTAACTACGTTGGGATTGTCATAAAGATAATCCCAGATCTTGGGGGTACGTTTAATTACCTCCATATAAATCCGGTTAATCACTTTTTCCGATATGGGATTAGTGTAATTAAAAGCGTTAATGTTTAAAATCTCGGTTTCCGGATGGAGCTCTTTAATCGCCTTTTCAATAGCCATTGTCGCGCAACGATGCCCGGAAACTTCAGAGATATACATTAAAATTATACGTTTAGGGCGCATAGTATGAATTAAATTTTACCTTCCCGGCAAAGCTCTAAAAAAGTCTCGCTCACTTCAGGAGAAAACTGCCGGCCGCTTAAATGCCGGATCTGGTTAATCGCAGCGGTCTTATTCAAAGCTGCCCGGTACGGCCGGTCAGTACTCATCGCATCAAAAGAATCCGCCACCGTAATTATCGAAGCAATCAACGGTATCTGTTCTCCTTTTAGGCCTTCGGGGTACCCTTCTCCGTCAAACCGCTCATGGTGATAGCGGACCCCGGAAACCGCGTCTTCCAATTCCTTGATCGGCTTCAAAATATTTACTCCGATCATAGGATGCTCTTTAATCCGGTTACGTTCCCCTACAGTAAGGCTATCCCGCTTATTCAAAATGTATTCCGGCACGCCGATCTTGCCGATATCATGCAAGAGGCTGGAAATATGCAGGTTCTCAAGAAATTTACTGTCAAATTTTTTCTTAAACTTTGCTTCCATCCGCCGGGCGATCTCCATGCTTAAATTAGTCACCCGGCTGGTAT
Organism: Candidatus Omnitrophota bacterium; assembly: GCA_035402765.1. Classification (GTDB taxonomy): domain Bacteria; phylum Omnitrophota; class Gorgyraeia; order Gygaellales; family Profunditerraquicolaceae; genus UBA6249. The sequence goes on along the minus strand of DAONDX010000007.1, from coordinate 44,571 downwards.
GGCCATGAGTATAGTGGTCCTTGGCTTCGATGGCCGCAGCTAAAGCGATCGTCGTGCGGATGAATAATTGATGCTTGCGGTCTAATTCGTATTCCAACTCCCTGAACAATTGAGCGTTGCTGATCGCCATAGCCACATTAGAATTAAGCGCAACAAAAAAATCCAATTCCTCATCGATATATTTTTTGCCGGTTTTCTTTTGGCCTAACAGCAAAAGCCCCGAGAGCCCATCCCGAAAATAACTGGGGACGCAAACTACCGCTTCCAAGAGCTCCATCTGATAAAGAACATGTTCCAATTGCCGCTTGGCGGCTGACTTTAATTTATTGCCTTTTAATGACGACTTTGCCTCACTGAGCAATAACGCCTCTCTACCGAAGATAAAGCTGCTCTTATGTTCCCTGAAGAAACGGATTAGCACATCATCTTTATCAATACATACTAAATCCAGGGGTATTTTTTTATGCAGTGATCCCTGAGAAGCGGTAAGTAAATAACCTTGTTTTTCTTGATTGTATAAAAAGAAACTGGCGTGAGAAATCCTGGCTTTGTCTACTATCATCCGCACGATCATCTTGATCAAATGATCCGGATCGTGCATAAAAATCATATTCCTGGCTGCTCCCTCTAGCTCTTTTTTATAATCAATCGACATTTATTTTACAACTTCCCCATAAGCCGGTTGTTCCGTCCCAGATTGGATGTTAGTTTCTGATGGATCCATTTTTCAAGATATTTTTTATGAAAACGCCAATCCGTGCCAATCTTAAATGCCGGGATTTTCCCCGCCCGGGCGTATTTATGCACCGTAAGCGGATGAATGCTTAAGTACTGCGCAACTTCTTTAGCCGTCATGATCTCTTTGCTGGTCACCATAATTTTCTTTCAACAAGCCCTTGCTTGGCTCAATGCTTAACATATTTAGACTAATCTTATATATACTAGAGAAGTCAAAGGTTGTCAATAAAAATGGCTAGCTTTCGTTAATTACAGCTAAAATCTGCCCGACATCCACGCTGTCCCCTTCGCGATACATAATCTCGGAAATTATGCCTTTGCAGGGACTGGGTAAATTAAAAGTAGATTTATCAGTGGTTAACTCTACCAGATCATCTTTCTCATTTACCATGTCACCGTCTTTAAAATACCAATATGAAACGGTGGCTTTAGTAATACCTTCCCCTAATTCCGGCAAAACGACTTTGATCATCAAACCCTCCTCATTTTTTACCGGCCAGAGGCCGCCTGGAAAAAATTATATTCCTGACAAGTTTAATTTAAAGACTCGCGTATTGACTCAGAAAAAGTAGGATGCGCAAAGATCATGGCTTTGACTTGATTGGCGGTGAGCTGGCAGGAAATCCCCATAACCAAAACGGAAATTAATTCCGTAGCCTGCGGGCCGATTATTGAAGCGCCGATAATCCGGCCGGCATCGCCATCCGTGATGATCTTAACGAATCCGTCAGTTTCCTCAATAATATTTGCCATCGCGCTGGCCCGAAAATCGAATTTATTTATCTTGATCCGTAAACCATCGGCAAGATAATCATTTTCTTTTACGCCCACACTGGCAATCTGCGGATCAGTAAAGATACAAGCCGGGATAAGGCGATTGTCAGCTTTTTGCCGGTTAGGCGAAATTATATTTTCGACTGCCGTTACCCCCTGATAAGCGGCATAATGAGCCAGCATCGATCCGCCCGTACAATCTCCCGCCGCGTAAATATTATCGATATTGGTTTTAAGATATTCATCCACTAATATTTTATTATTTTTCAACTCGACTCCTAAAGCTTCCAGGCCCAACCCTTCAATATTCGGGGTACGCCCAACGCAAACTAAGACCTTAGAATAATCCTTCAAGTTCAATGAGGAAATATCCGCGCCGGTAACTACCTTTATCCCTTTTTTCTTAAAAATAACTTCGATTTTTCTGGAGATATCCCTGTCTTCAGCCGCCAGAAGCAGCGGCATTTTTTCGGCAATCGTAACTAAAGACCCTAAGCTGGAAAACAAACTGGCAAATTCACAACCGATCACGCCGCCGCCGATAACTAATAAGGATTGCGGAATTTCAGAAAGCGACAAAGCTTCGTTGCTTGAAATTACCTTGTTTTGATCAAAGATCAGCCCGGGCAGCTGGACAGGACGGCTGCCGGTAGCAACAAGTATAGACTTAGTTTTAACCAACCGGCCATCAACCTTGATTTCCCGCGCAGAGATAATTTGAGCCGGAGAATTAATAAAATCGATCCCGGAAATCCTGCTGCGCATACCTTGCGCAAGCAAACGCACTACCTTCTCTTTTTTTTCTTGAATGGCTGCCCAATTTATCGAGAGGTGATCTAGTTGAATACCGAAATTAGAGGATTTTTTAGCAAGTGAAAATACTTTGGCGCAAGCAATTAATGTTTTGGTAGGGATACAACCGTAATTCAGGCAGGTGCCGCCGATCTGATTAGCATCAATAAGACAAACAGCTAAACCCAGCGCTTTTGCCCGTAGGCAAGCGTTAAAACCTGCCCAACCTGCTCCGATGACCACCAAATCATACATAGGATGATGGGATGAATTAAACAAATAATTTTGCGGCCGCTTGAGTCACAGCTGCGGCGGATTTCGACAACTGAGCTAGCTCTTCTTGGGAAAGGTCTAATTCCACAATTTGCTCGATACCGCCTTTACCTAAACGGCAAGGAACACCGATACAGGTATCTTTAATGCCATACTGGCCGCTGAGATAACTGCATAAACCCAGCGTACGCTTTTCATCTTTAACAATGGTTTTAACAATGGCAGCAATGGCCGCCGAAGGCGCAAAAAAAGCGCTGCCTGTGCCAAGGTTAGCCACAATTTGAGCGCCTCGGTTAATCGTACCGGCGATCAACGATTTAATTTTATCATCGCTGATAAATTCATCTAGACTCACTCCTTTAACTTTAGCAAATCTAGGTAAAGGAAGCATGCCTTCGCCATGAGCGCCCATAACTTGCGCTTCAATATCCGTAACCGGCAAATTTAATTCCTGCGCGATCAAATTAGTAAACCTGGCAGTATCCAGACTAATCCCCATGCCAAAAAGTTTACCCGGCTTAAAACCGGTAATCTTTAAAGCATAATAAGTCATGATATCCAACGGATTAGTTACAATTATAACGATCGCCCCCTTGGCTAATTCTTTGATCTTTAAACATATCTCTTTTAAAATCTGGGCATTTTTAGCCAATAATTCTTCGCGGGTCATTCCGGGTTTACGCGCCAGGCCGGCGGTAACCACGACAATATCCGAACCCGCCAGGCGGCTAATATCATCAGTGCCATTAATGCTATAATTATTTTTTAATAGCGCCCGGGCATCCTCCAAATCCAGGGCCTTACCGTAAGCCAGCCCCTTTACTATATCAATTAGCAGAACATCGCCCAGGCCCTCTGCGGCAATACGCATAGCCGCCAGGCTTCCTACGTTTCCGGCACCGATAATGCTTATTTTCATATTATTCCCTTAAATTAGCACACAAAGCAAAACAATAGACTTAAGTTTTAAGTATTAAACTTAAAACTTATAACTTACAGCTTATGGCTTACTTCATCTTTTTTATTTTTTCAATCACCGCATCCGCCATTTGGGATGTTCCCGCCGCAGAGGGATCCAACGGATCCGGCTTTAAATCATAAGTTACGGATTTGCCTTCGGCGATTACCTGGCTTACAGCTTTCTCTAAAATATCCGCCGGCCGGTTCTCTTTAATATGGCGCAGCATTAGAACCCCGGATAGAATCATCGCCGTGGGATTAGCTTTATTTTTCCCTTTATACTTCGGAGCAGAACCATGCACTGCCTCAAAAACCGCCAGTTCTGTACCGATATTAGCTCCGGGAGCGATCCCTAACCCCCCGATCAACCCGGCGCAAAGATCAGAAAGAATATCGCCATACAGATTCGGCAGCACCAAAACATCGTAATTATGCGGCTTTTGAACCAGCTGCATCGACATATTATCCACGATTGCTTCTTCAAAAATTATTTTTCCGGCAAACTCGGCTGCTACCTGACGGGCAACCTGTAAAAATAAACCGTCGGTAAATTTCATAATGTTAGCCTTATGCACGCAAGTTACTTTTTTACGTTTATTCTCCAGGGCATACTGGAAAGCAAAACGGACAATTCTCTCTGAAGCGAATTTAGATATCGGCTTAATGCTGATCCCCGAATCAGGGCGGATATTTTTACCGGTATCTTGTTCGATCTGGGCGATCAGTTTCTGAGTTTCGGGCTTGCCTTCCTGAAATTCAATCCCGGAATAAAGATCTTCGCTGTTCTCCCTGATAATTACTAAATCAATATCCTTAAAACGGCTCTTAACCCCCGGATAAGTTTTAGCCGGGCGCACACAAGCGAAAAGCTCAAGGGCCTGCCTGATTGCCACATTTACCGAACGAAATCCCTTGCCGATAGGCGTAGTAATCGGGCCCTTAAGAGCGACTTTATTTTTCTTGATGGAATCTAATACATTTTGGGGCAGAAGCTGACCGGTTTGATCAAGGGCATCCTGACCGGCCAAAACACTTTCCCATTGGATATCAACTCCGCAGGCCTCAATACACCTGACGGCTGCCTGCGAAACCTCAGCACCGATACCATCCCCAGGAATCAAAGTTATCTTATGCGACATTTAGACTTTTAATTCTCCGTATTTTTTATAATAATTAATAATTCCGCCTTCAGCTAAAAGGCCTTGCATGAATTTAGGCAGAGGCTTAATCTCTAAATTTATACCTTTAGTTAAGTTTTTAACCAAACCATTATCTAAATCGATCTGCAGCTGGTCGCCTTCATCAATTTTGCTGGTATCGGTTTCGATCAGAAGCAAACCGATATTAAAACTGTTACGGAAGAATATACGCGCAAATTGCGGAGATAAAACCGCGGTAATCCCGGCTTCTTTAATTACTAAAGGAGCCTGTTCCCGGCTGGAGCCCATGCCAAAATTATTACCGGCAACCATAATTGACTCTCCGGGGATAATCTTTTGCGCAAAATTAGGATCGATATCCTCCATAATATGCTTAGCCAGTTCTTTCATGTCGGTGATGGCAAACTTATACCTTCCGGAAATAATAAAATCCGTATTGATGTTATCTCCAAGTTTTAAGCTTTTTCCCGTGATACTCATAGTTGTTTAAATTCTTCTTTATTCCTTATTTTAGACATCGCCACATCCAAAGTAATTAATTCTCTTTGCATCAAAGACTTAAGACAGCTGTCCATAGTATTCATGCCGTACTGCATGCCTGTTTGCATAGCGGTAGGGATCTGTTCAATCTGCTGTTCGCGAATAAGATTTCGAATACTTGGGGTAGCCACCATAATCTCCGTAGCCAACACCCGTCCGCGGCCTAAAGCATGCGGCAGTAAAAGCTGCGAAACAACCCCTTGCAAACAATCCGCCAGCTGCATTTTAACTTGCTGCTGCTGATGCGGTGGAAAAACATCAATGATCCTGGAAACAGTTTGCGGGGCATCCGGAGTATGCAGGGTAGCTAAAACCAAATGTCCGGTTTCGGCGGCAGTAAGAGCCGTAGAAATAGTTTCCAGATCACGCATCTCTCCTACCGCAATCACATTGGGATCCTGGCGTAACGCGTGACGCAAAGCCTGGGCAAAAGAATGAGTATCGGCGTAAACTTCACGCTGTTTAATGATACTTTTTTTGTTCGTATAGATAAACTCGATGGGGTCTTCAATACAAGTCACCAGGCACTCCCGTTCGCGGTTGATCAAATCAATCATCGCCGCAAGAGTAGTGGTCTTACCCATGCCAGTAGGTCCGGTAACTAAAACCAAACCATTGGGCTTACGCGCTAAATCCGTGATAATCTGCGGCAAGCCTAATTTTTCAACCGTAGGTATTTCGATGGGAATCCGGCGAAAAGCCCCTTCCACGCTACCCTTCTGTATGTGGAAATTTACCCGGAAACGATCCAGGCCAGGCAGAGCCAGCGAAAAATCCAATTCCAATTCCCGCTCAAAAATCTCTTTTTGCGCATTAGAAAGAACGCTATAAAGCATCTTCTTTAATTCCTGTTTATATAATACCTCCAGGCTAGTGCGCATTAATCTACCATCAAGACGTAAAATCGGCGGTTCATTTTCCGTAAGATGTAAATCTGAAGCATTTTTCTCAATGCACATCAGAAGCAGATCACGAATTTCCATAAACCACCTCCATTAAAAGTAACCTCGGGGATCGCAAATATATCCTTTGACTGCTGAAGCCGCCACAGTTGCCGGAGAAGCCAAATAAATAAATGCCGCGGGATTCCCCATCCTACCCTTAAAATTACGGTTAGCAGTAGAAATCACAGATTCTCCATCGCTAGGAATACCGTTATGCGTACCCACGCAGGCTCCGCAGCCCGGAGCGACAATCACAGCACCGGCTTTAATAAATACTTCTACCAAACCCAGCCGTAAAGCGTCCAAATAAACCTGGCGCGAACTGGGGGCGATAATTAATTTAACTTCAGAATTAACTTTGCGGTTTTTTAAAACTTTGGCCGCCGCCTTAAAATCATCAATCCGGCCGTTAGTGCAAGTACCCAAAAAAGCTTCATTGATCTTCACTTTATTCAAAGATGAAGCTTCCGCAACATTATCTACGCTGTGGGGCATAGAAATCATCGGCTTAAGCCCAGAGATATCAAATTCATAAACTTTCTCATAAACTGCGCCCGGATCGGCGGAGATATTTTCAATTTTTGTATTTTTAGGTATTCTCAGTTTTAGCCAATCAAGCGTTTTCTTATCTACAGGCATAATCCCGGCTTTAGCGCCCACCTCCACCGACATATTCGCCATGGTAAAACGGCCGTCCATTCCCAAATCATTAATCGCCGGGCCCGAAAACTCAAGCACCTTATAGGTTGCCCCATCACTTTTTAATTTACCGATTATGTATAAAATTATATCTTTGGCAAAAACCCCTTTAGGTAATTTACCCCGCACCACAATTTTTATTGTTGCCGGCACCTTAAACCAGTTTTTTCCGGTTGCCAAAGCGATCGCTAAATCCGTAGAACCTACTCCGGTTGAAAATGCACCCACCGCCCCGTAAGTACAAGTATGGGAATCCGCCCCTAAAACCAAATTTCCGGGTAAAACTTTGCCCGACTCCGGAATAACCTGGTGGCAAACTCCGCAGCCAATATCAAAAATTTCTGTTTTAAAATTTTTTGAGAAATCCCGCATCTTCTTATGCACCCGGGATACCCCTTCGCTGGGGCTGGGAGCGCTATGGTCGATAACCATACAAAACGCGGTCTTAATCTTAGATATCCCCAGTTCCTTAATCCGGTCGATAATTATTGAGGAGGTGCCATCCTGGCCAAAAGCAAAATCTATTTTACAAACCGCAAAATCGCCGGCAACTAAATCCCGGCCGGCGTGTTTACTTAATATTTTTTCCGCAACTGTCTTTGGCATTTATTTTATCCTGCCTGTTAATTATCCTGGTTAAAGTTTAGCGACCCATTTGGCTATTCTATCTATGCCTTTTTTCAATTCATCAATACTAGTGGCAAAGCTTATCCTGATATGATCATCCATTCCAAAAGCGCTGCCCGGGATCAACGCAACATATTCTTCATCCAGCAGGCGCTTAGCAAAGGTCATTGAATCCAAACCGGTTTTAGAAATATCGCAAAACATATAGAATGCCCCTTGCGGCAGACAGAAATCCAGCTTTTTGATCTCCTGAAGTCTTTGCGCTAAATAATCCCTACGCTTAAAAAACTCCTGGCATAATTTATGCGAAAAATCATCCGGGGAATTTAAGGCGGCTTCCGCTGCCTTTTGGGCGATGGAATTCGGGTTGGAAGTTGAATGATCCTGCAGGTTTGAAATAGCCGCGGCTACATCACTAGGAGCCCCGAGATAGCCGATCCGCCAGCCGGTCATGGAATGACTCTTGGACAAACCGTTAACCGTAATCGTTAAATCATAGATATTCTTATTAAGACTGGCGATAGATTCATGTTTTAAACCGCTAAAATTTATTTTTTCATAGATCTCATCGCTAATCACAAAGATATTCTTGTCTACACAGATCTTGGCAATCCAGGTCAACTCTTCTTTGCTGTAAACTGAACCCGCCGGATTAGAAGGGCTGTTGAGAATTAAAACTTTGGTTTTAGGAGTAATATGTTTGATCAGATCATTGGCGGTAATCTTATAATGAGCGGCGGCAGTAGTCTTGATAAAACGCGGGGTAGCTTCGCAAAGATTGACCATCTCCGGATAACTCACCCAATAAGGCATAGGGATGAGCACCTCATCAGAGCGGTTCAGAAGCACCATCAGGACATTATAAATACTATGTTTTGCCCCGCAAGAAACAATAATTTGATCGGGAGCGTATTCCAGTGAATTATCTTTTTTGAATTTCTGACAGATGAGCTTTTTTAAGTCTGCGGTACCGGTGGTAGGAGTGTACTTGGTAAATCCCGATTTTATGGCCTGGATAGCGGCATCTTTTACAAAATCAGGGGTATCAAAATCCGGCTCCCCGGCGGCAAAATTAACAATGTCTTTACCTAAGCTTTTTAGCTTTTTGGCTTTAGAAGTAATTGCTAATGTCGAGGATGGATTTATTTTTTTTAGGCGCTCTGCAAGCCTGGTATCTATTTTCATAAAAGTTTTTCTTTTCTTGCACCTTCTTATTATCCAATCGCTAAAACCTGCGGTTTTAAAATTAAATATTACAGAAGGTGCAAGATGAATTTACAAAGAATCACTTTTCTTTTTAAATATAGTCCTTAAACCGCCCATAAACTTTTTTTGCGGCTTTTTTTCATCAATCGGATTTTCTTTAACCACTATTTTAGGTTCTTTCTTTGCCTCGCCTACCGGCTTATGCTCGGCCGTCTCAATCTCTTCCGGAGCGTTTTGCGATTTTATCTCTTTAGCCGCCTTTACCTTCTTGGGCTCTTTTTTCTTTAGTTCGCAAAATTCAAAGATAACCATTTGCGCGTCATCTCCGCGGCGCTTGCCTAAACCAATAATCCTGGTAAAACCGCTATTACGTTTGGCAAAACGCGGCGCGATATCATTAAAAAGCAAGTTGACTAATTTATGCTCGCCTAAAATTTCTTGCGCCTGCCTGCGGGCAAAAAGCGTATTTTTCTTACCCAAGGTTACGAGTTTTTCGATCAATTGTTTACTAGCTTTAGCCCTGGTCAAAGTAGTTTTCATACTCTGATGGGTAACCATATTCTTGGCTAAACTTTTGATCGTAGCGTCATGCCAGCTAGTAAAACGACCCAATTGCAGTCTTTTCTTTGCGTGTCTCATTTTATTTTAACCCTTCTTTATTTTCTTAGGATCTACCTGCATCCCTAAAGTAACTCCCATTCCTACCAGGAGTTCTTGAATCTCAGTAAGAGACTTCTTGCCGAAATTCTTGAAGTTAAGCATCTCCTCTTCGGTTCTTTTGACTAAGTCGGCAATCGTCTTAATCCCGGCTTCTCTTAAACAATTAGAACTTCTGACAGAGAGTTCAAGCTCTGAGATCGGTAACCTTAATTTTTCATAAAGGGCGGCATCTTCCTTGGTCATTTCCGGCTCTTCTTCCGCAATATCCTCGGGTAGTTGGCCGAAGCTTACAAAGATATCCAAATGCCTTTGCAGAATATTAGAAGCGTAAAGCAGGGCATCTTTAGGATTGATACTGCCATTAGTCCAGATTTCAAGAATTAACTTATCATAATCTGTACGCTGGCCAACCCGGGTATTCTCTACGAAATAATTGATTTTCTTAATTGGGGTAAATATTGAATCGATGGCAATAAAACCGGTAGCTTTATCTTCTCTTTTGTTTAATTCTCCGGCGACATAACCCCGGCCGCGGGATACTTCCATTTCAATATTCAATTTAGTATCTTTGGTAAGCGTAGCGATATGCAATTCCGGATTAATGATCTCGATTGTCTCATCCGCTTCGATATCCTTGGCCTTAATTACACCCTTCTTGTCCGCTTTCAAATAGATGGTTTTAGGAATCTTGGAATGCGAATTCAAAACCAGGCTTTTGATATTCAAGATGATCTCCGGGACATCCTCTAAAACTCCGGGGATAGTAGAAAACTCATGTGAAACTCCGGCAATTTTTATCGCCGTAACCGCGCTGCCTTCGATCGAGGAAAGCAAAACTCTCCTTAAAGAATTGCCTAAAGTTACTCCGTATCCCCTTTCAAAAGGAGCGGCAGTAAATTTACCATAAGTTTCATTATAGGTCGATTCGTCACATTCAAGCTTTTTAGGAAACTGAAAATCTCTCCACTTTATTCCCATTTTACCCCCCTGATTATATTTAACTAAATACCTTAATTGATCCTAGATTACTTGGAATACAACTCGACGATCAACTGCTCCTGGATCGGCTGCTGAATATCGCCTTTTTCCGGAAGCCTTAAAACTTTTCCCTTCATCTCCGCAGCATTAAATTCAAGCCAAGCAGGAACGGTCCTTTCTTTAGCCAGCTCCAGATTATCCTTGATTTTAATCTTGGCTTTATCTTTAGCTTTTACCTCAACCACATCATCTTTATCCACCAAGTACGATGGAATATTGACTCGGCAGGAATTGACCGCGATCAAGTTATGCCTGACAATCTGACGGGCCTGTGCTCTTGAAATACCCAGCCCCATACGAAAAACCACATTATCCAGGCGGCGCTCCAATAATTGTAAAAGCACCTTACCGGTTACCCCTTTAGTTTTAGAAGCAACTTCGAAATATTTACGGAATTGTCTTTCCAATACTCCGTAAATTCTTTTAACTTTTTGTTTTTCTTTCAACTGTGTTCCGTAGTTAGAAAGTTTCTGCCTGCGGCCCTGACCATGCTGACCCGGCGGATAAGCTCTTTTAGCCGCGGCACATTTTTCAGTCTGGCATTTAGTTCCTTTTAAAAACAGTTTTTCTCCCTGTCTACGGCATAACCTGCAAACTGCACCAATATAGCGAGCCATAAATTAAACTCTCCTTTTCTTCTTAGGACGGCAGCCGTTGTGCGGGATAGGCGTTACATCCTTAATTAAGGTTACCACCAGTCCTGCTGCCTGAAGCGCCCGGATAGCTGACTCTCTGCCAAAACCCGGACCCTTCACATAAACTTCTAATTCTTTAACTCCCACCTCTTTAGCCTTACGCGCAGCATCCGTAGCTGCTACCTGAGCGGCAAAAGGAGTGGATTTTTTAGAACCGCTATAACCGACCGAACCCGGTGCACTCCAGGCTAAAACATTACCCTGCTTATCAGTGATAGTGATAATCGTATTGTTAAAACTTGCCTGAATATGCGCGATGCCGCTGGTTACCCCGCGCGCTATTTTTTTCTTTTTTGCTTTTTCTTTTGTCGCCATTTTATTTTCTACTCCTCATTATTTATTTAGCTGGAGCCTTAGCCTTTGGCGCTTCAGCTTTTTTAATCACCGGGGCCTGAGTTGATCTTTTCTTTCCTTTTCTGGTACGCGCATTTGTCCGCGTACGCTGCCCTCTCACCGGCAGCCCTTTTTTATGGCGCATTCCTCTCCAAGAACCAATATCCATAAGACGCTTGATATTCTGAGAAATATCACGCCGCAGATCGCCTTCAATCCTCAAAGATCCTTCTTTTTGCAAGATCTGCGTGATCCGCGAAACTTCTTCTTCGCTTAAATCCTTAGCCCGTTTAGACGGACTGATGCCGGCTTCTTTTAATACGATATTGGATTGGGCTCTCCCTATCCCATACAAATAAGTCAAAGCTATTTCAATTCTTTTTTCTTTAGGTATATCAATACCGATAATCCTTGGCATGTCTACTCCTTGTCCGCGAGGACAACACCAACGCAATTATATTTAACGCTGGGTGTCTTGTCATCAATATAACCTTCGCGCCAAACAATTTAGCGCGGGGCGTTATTTATCCTTGTCTCTGTTTATGTTTAGTGGTAACGCAAATTACCCGCACCACTCCTCTTCTCTTGATTATTTTACACTTGTCGCAAATTTTACGAATTGAAGCTTTAACTTTCATTTATCTCACCCGAAAAGTAATTCTCCCCCGGGAAAGATCATAAGGAGAAAGTTCTAGTTTAACTTTGTCACCCGGAATTATTCTAATAAAATTCATGCGCATTTTTCCTGAAACATGCGCCAACACCACATGCCCGTTTTCAAGCTCAACCTTAAACATCGCGTTCGGTAAAGCTTCAATAATTTTTCCTTCTGTTTCGATTAAATCTTCTTTTGGCATTAAATGAGCAGACAACTTACGGAAGCGACAGCGACATAAGTCGTAGGCCGCCAGGCCGTCTGCGAATTTATTCCGCCGAATCGTAAAAATTCCAGAGAATTTTTACGTGTTACTGAGGCGGAAACTCCGTTAATAAATACTCTGCTATAAAACTATAGTAAAAGAACAATTCTCTTATAACTTTGTCAAGACTACCGGGCCGTTATCCGTAATCGCTACCGTATGCTCAAAATGCGCTGAAACTGACCCATCCTTGGTTACGGCGGTCCAGCCATTTCCGGTAACCAAACATTCCCAACCGCCAAGATTGACCATTGGTTCGATCGCTAAAACCATTCCGTTTTTTAAAAGCGGACCAAAACCCGGGCGTCCATAATTAGGGATCTCCGGTTCTTCATGCAAGGCGCGTCCGATCCCATGCCCGACAAACTGGCGTACCACCGAAAAACCCTGCGCCTCAACAAAACTCTGGATACTATGAGAAATATCAGTTAGATGATTCCCGGCTTGCGCCTGCTTGATCCCGAGGTTTAAAGACTCTTTCGTGGCCGCGATTAACTTTAACTTATCGTCACCTACCTTACCCACCGGTAAGGTCACTGCCATGTCCGAGAAAAAACCTTCGTAATTTACCCCTAAATCTATACTTACGATATCTCCATCCGAAATCACTCTGGATCCCGGAATCCCATGGACAATTTCTTCGTTTACGGAAATACAAGCTGTTCCCGGGAAACCGTTATACCCTTTAAAAGCCGGCAGAACTTTTTCTTTGCGAATCAATTCTTCGCTCAAAAGATCCAGCTCCAAAGTGGTCATCCCCGGATGCAGAAGAACCTGTAGTTTCTGCATCACAGATGCCAGAATCGCTCCCGAACGCTTAAGCATAATCAAGTCTTTTGGGGACTTGAGAAAAATCATTTAATTTTGCCGCTTAACTCAATAATCTGTTTCAAAACCACTTCCGCACCTAAATCCGCGTTTAGACTATAAAGTTTCCCGGCTTTTTTGTAATACTCTATCAAAGAAGCGACTTGCTGTTTATAAACTTCCAGGCGCTTACGCACCGTTATTTCATTATCATCAGAACGTTGATACAATGTTCCTTGGCAGCTATCACAGATGCCCTTGACTTTGGGAGGCATATTTGTAACATGAAAATTGGCTCCGCATTTGGAACAAACTAATCTCCCCGTAAGCCGCTTAATAATTACTTGGTCGCTGCTATCCAAATAAACTACCAAATCCACGGCTAAACCTTTAACGGTTAAAATCTCATCCAAAGAAAACGCTTGAGGTAAAGTCCTGGGATAACCGTCTAAAATAAAACCTTTTTTTATATCCGGGTTATTAAAACGTTCATCCAGCATTTTGGCGACCAAATCATCCGGCACCAATAATCCTTTTTCCATAATGTCTTTGGCCTGCCTACCTAGCGAGGTATCATCTTTAACGTTCTGTCTTAAAATATCCCCGGTGGAAATATGCGGCAGACCCAGCTTTTCAGCCAATCTTTTAGCCTGAGTACCTTTGCCTGCTCCCGGAGGACCTAATAGCACTAAATACATTATCTTCTCCCTCTGATTTGCCCGCTCTTGATAAAACCTTCGTAGTGATGCGTCAATAAATGGGACTCGATCTGTTTTAAAGTATCCAGCATCACGCCCACAATAATCAAAACCCCGGTGCCTCCAAAAAAGGAAGCCACTAGATATGGAACCTTTAGCCAAGCCATAATAAAATCCGGAAAGATCGCAATCACGGCAATAAAACTTGACCCGGCTAGAGTAATCCTGGTCATCACAAAGTCTAGAAATTCCGCTGTAGGTGCCCCCGGCCGGATCCCGGGTATAAACCCGCCGTACTTTTTCATATTTTCGGCCAGATCGTTAGGATTAAAAACGATCGCGGTATAAAAATAACAAAAGAAAATTATCAAAAGAGCATAAACTACCGAATATAAAACCTGTCCCCGGATCAGACTCTGCGCAAAACGCTGAAAACCCGGATTAGGGATAAAAGAAGCCAGAGTCGCCGGAAATAAAATAATCGACTGCGCGAAGATAATCGCGATTACTCCGGAAGTATCTACTTTAAGCGGGATATAAGTACTTTGGCCGCCATAAATTTTACGGCCTACAATCCGCCGGGCATATTGCACGGGGATCTTTCTCAAACCCTGAGTAATTAAAATTACCGAAAAAACCACCACCCCCAGCAAAACCGCCATAATTAATAAAGTAACCGGCTGGATCTGCCGGCGGCTGGCATCCAGCGGAGAAATCAAAACAAAAAGCTGATTGATCGCTGTGGGAATACGCGAAATAATACCGGCGGTAATGATTAAAGAAATACCGTTGCCGATCCCGCGCTCCTGGATCTGTTCACCCAGCCACATGATAAAAATCGTTCCGGTAGTCAGCGTAAGCACCGTTAAAATCCGGAATCCCCAACCCGGATGCATAACAATCTGCAATCCTTCAAAACGGGCCGGATTTTCCAGCCAGAGAGCAATAAAGTATGACTGGATAACCGAAAGCAGAACCGTTCCATAGCGCGTAAACTGGTTGATCTTCTCATATCCAGACTTACCTTCCTTGGCCATTTTTTCAAAAGCCGGGATCACCGCGGTAAGTAACTGCATAATAATCGAAGATGAGATATACGGCATAATCCCCAGGGCGAAAATGGTTAAACGTTCCATTGCGCCTCCGGAGAACATATTAATTATACCAAAGAGCGTACCGCCTTGAGTTTTAGCAATCCGATTAAAGAAATCCGCCAGCGCTGACCCGTCAATCCCGGGAGTAGGAATATAACAACCTATACGGTAAACCGCAATCAGGGCACCGGTAATGATTAATCGTCTTTTTAAATCTGGAATCTTAAAAGCATTGACCAGTGCATTAAACATTGATTATTTCTGCTTTTCCACCGGCATTGACAATCTCAACAGACGCTCGCTTAGAAAAAACATGCGCCTGGACCGTCACCGCATTTTTAATAGAGCCTTTTCCTAATATTTTAATTAAGGCCGACTCATTACGGATTAAACCATTTGCTTTTAAAATAAGGGGCGTAATTGTAGTTTCTTTAATAGAATTTAAAGATTCAAGATTAACAATTTGATAAACTTTCTTATAATTACTCACAAAACCGCGTTTAGGCATTTTACGGATAAGGGGAGATTGTCCTCCTTCAAACCCTAAGTAAAAATGCCTGCCAGCCCGGGAGGTCTGCCCTTTGCTGCCCCGGGTAGAAGTCTTTCCGTGACCGGAACTGGAACCCCGCCCAAGATATTTTCTCTTTTTGTGCGAACCAAACGGACGTTTAAGGTTAGATAAATCAACCAGCTTAACCGATTTTACTTCTTGTTCTTTTTTCACAGCTGCCGTTTTTAGGTGAGGCTTAACTGCTGATTTTTTAACGGTTGTCTTTACGCTAGATTTTTTTTCTTTCATTTTATTTTAGGCCTTCAGGTCCTTTAAACCTTGCATCGTAGCTTTAATAACATTAATCGGATTATTTGATTTTAAACACTTCGTGAGAATATCTTTGATCCCGGCAGCTTCACAGATTGCGCGCACCGGACCTGCCGCAATAACACCTGTTCCTTCTGATGCCGGTTTTAACATTACTGATGCGGCTCCGAATTTTCCGACTACTTCATGAGGAATAGTAGACCCTTCCAGAGGAACCTTAAACAGGCTTTTCTTAGCTTTAGTTAGAGACTTGCGTATAGCTTCGGCAACTTCATTAGCTTTATCCAGGGCAAAACCTACCCTGCCTTTAGTATCGCCGACCACAACGAGCGCGCTAAAATGCAATTTTTTACCGCCTTTAGTTACTTTGGTAACGCGGTTTATACTGATAACTTTTTCGATTAAATCCGATTGCTGTCCTATGTTTAATTCACGCATATTTTAAAACTCCATTCCACCTTTTCTTAATGCCTCGGCAAAAGATTTAATCCTGCCGTGATAAAGGTATCCCGCTCGATCAAAAATTACCTTATTTACCCCTTTTTCCTTAGCAACTTGAGCAAACAATTCTCCAAAGAGCGTAGCGGATTTAAGATTTCCCGCACTGCTGAATTTTTGCCTGGTTGCCTTATCATTAGTTGAAAGAGAAAATAAAACCTTGCCCACGGTATCATCCATTACCTGCGCTGAAATATTCTTTAAGGAACGGTGGACAACCAAACGCGGCTTCTCTTTAGTACCCGTCATCCGCATTTTAATCCGATTATGTCTCTTAAGTCTTAACTCTTCTTTTTTTCTCATTTTTATGAGCGCTTAACTTACAAACTTAAAATGTAAGTAAGTTAATGCGCGAATTAATCCCCCAAGGGGATCTATTTACCGGTTGCCTGCGCCTTTCCCACTTTCTTTTTAACGTGCTCTCCTACAAAACGAATCCCTTTGCCCTTATAAGGCTCAGGAGGATAAAATGCGCGAATCTCAGTCGCCACTTCACCGATCAATTCTTTATCTATACCTCTAATTACCAGTTGCGTCGGTTTAGGAGTTTCAATTTTAATTCCGGCCGGAATTATATAATTTATCGGATGCGAGAACCCTAAAGCCAGATTCAATTTATCCCCGGTTACCACGGCTTTAAAACCTACACCCTGGATTTCCAGCTCTTTAAGATACCCTTGAGTTACTCCCACAATCATATTCACGATCAAGGCCCGGAATAACCCGTGCAAAGATCTGTCCATCTTGGTATCGGCTACCCTTTTGACCGAAAGCTGTCCGTCTTTGATTTCCACACTGATCCGATCGGATAATTTACGGCTAAGTTTACCTTTAGGGCCCTCCACGTAAACAACCCCGTCTTTAACTTCAACTTTTACATCCTTGGGTATAACTACTAATTTTTTTCCAATCCTAGACATTTATTTTCCTTTACCCCGATACCAGTAACTGGTACGGATTTTTACCAAATATAACCGATAATTTCGCCGCCTATCCCTAACTCTCTGGCTTCCGTATCAGTCATCACACCTTTAGAAGTAGAAACAATCGCCAGCCCCCGGCCGCGTAAAACCTTGGGGACCTTTTTACCTTTGACATAAACCCTTAAACCCGGCTTAGAGATCCGTTTGATATTACGGATCGCAGACTTACCGGCAATATATTTTAAATAAACTCTGACAATTCCTTGTTTTTTATCTTCAATTAATTTAAAATTATCGATATATTCATTCTTTTTAAGAATAGCCATAATTGATTTTATGTTGCCGGAAGCCGGCAGATCCACGGTATCCCTCTTAATCAAAATGGCATTACGGATAATCGTAAAAACGTCAGCAATTAAATCTGTTCTAGACATTTAACCCCCAAATGGTTATATTTCACTTCGCTAATTTCGACTTACTAAATACCGCCTGCGGCAGGCAAACCTCCTACCAGCTGGCCTTCTTAATACCCGGAATTAATCCTTGCCAAACCAACTCTCTGAAACAAATACGGCAGAGTTGAAATCTTCTCAAATAGCCGCCGCTTCTGCCGCAAATCGAACAACGATTATATTTACGGGTAGAAAACTTTGCCGGCCTTTTCCATCTTGCAATTTGCGAATTCTTTGCCATTTTTTATTTATCTTCCTTCTCTTTAAAAGGCATGCCAAAATATTTCAGCAAAGCCCTTGCCTGATCAGTATTCTTGGCATTTTTAATAACAAAAGTAATATCCATACCCTGCGTGCGGGTAATTTTATCATATTCGATCTCCGGGAAAATGATCTGCTCGCTTAAGCCTAAAGTATAATTATTACCTTTATCGAAAGAATCCCTGGGCACCCCGCGGAAATCACGGATCCGGGGCAAAGCGATATTCAGTAAACGATCGACAAACTCATACATCATCGCTCTTCTTAAAGTAACCTTAGCCCCCACAGCCTGCCCTTGCCTGACTTTAAAATTAGCAATCGCTTTTTTGGCCCGCCGGATAAGCGGTTTCTGCCCGGTAATATTGCCTAATTCTTCAACCGACTTTTCCAGCACTTTGATATCCTGAGTTCCTTCGCCGATACCCATATTCACTACAACTTTATCAATAACCGGCACAGCCATTTTATTCTTCAGCTTAAAATCACTCATCAGCTTGGGAACAATTTCATTGCGATATTTTTCTAATAGTCTAGGTACCATTTTTATCCTATTTTTATATTGTTAATTTTAAACTACTCAACTTCAGCCTTAACTTTATTTATAATGCTTCTTTGCAAGCTTTGCAAAATCTGGTTTTGGTCCCGTCTTTTAAAACCATTGAACCAACCCGGGCCGGTTTAGAACAATGCTTACAGAAAATCATAAGATTTGAAATTGAAATCGGCATTTCGATTGAGATTATCCCGCCCTTCTGATCCTGGCGGCTCTGGCGTTTGTGCTTTTTGGATAAATTCAAACCTTCCACTATGGCACGCGCACCGTCTTCAATAATACTGATTACCTTGCCCTGTTTGCCTTTATCTTTCCCTTTGGTTATTTGAACAATGTCATTCTTCTTTATTTTTTGCATTAAATTACCTCGGGTGCTAATGAAATTATTTTATTAAAATTCTTATCTCTTAATTCGCGGGCTACCGGTCCGAATACCCGGGTACCGCGCGGATTATCTTTATCGTCGATAATTACGATAGCATTGCGGTCAAAACGCAAGATCGATCCATCAGCTCTTCTGATATCATGCCTTGTACGCACAATCACTGCCCGGGCCTTCTCGCCTTTTTTCACCGTAGCCCCCGGGATAGATTCTTTAATATTCACTTTAATAATATCACCGATATCGGCATTAAAACTACCCATCTTTTTTAAAACACAAATCAGGGAAGCACGGCGTGCCCCGGTGTTATCTGCCACATCAAAAATACTGCGTAGTTGAAGCATTTATACAATCTCCTCAGGTAGAACTACCTGCGCGTTTTCAGCTTTCTTTAATACTTTTTTAACAATAAAACGTTTATCTTTGGATAAAGGACGTGTTTCCATAATGCTAACCGTATCCCCCAGCTTAGCAATACCTTTTTCGTCATGTGCCTTGAATTTATTATAAAGCTTAACGGTCTTGGCATACTTAACATGCCGGGTTAAATGCATCGTTCTGACCACTACGGTTTTCTGCATTTTATCGCCAATCACTATTCCGGTAAATTCTTTCTGTTTTCCCATCTTATTTATCTTTCTTATCGTTTAAGATTGTCCTGATACGCGCAATATCTTTCTTGACCAGTGCAAACTTATGCGGCTTTTCTACCCTGCCTGTATAACGCTGCGTGTTTAATTTAGCTAATTCAGCATACAAGCCTTTTTCTTTCTCTGTTAACTCATCTTTCGATAAACTTCTTAACTCTTTTGGTTTCATATTATTTATGTATCCTGGTTACGAATTTAGTACGCAGGGGTATTTTGTAAGCAGCCAGACGAAAACAAGCCTTGGCGTATTCCACGGGAACTCCTCCTAATTCAAAAAGCACCCGTCCTCTTTTAACTACGCATACCCAGTGATCCAAATCACCCTTACCTTTTCCCATACGTACTTCAGCCGGTTTCTTGGTTATTGATTTATCCGGAAAAATCCTGATCCATAGCTTTCCGCCTTTATGCAGCTGGCGGGCTAAAATAACGCGTACCGCTTCAATTTGCGTATTTTTAATCCAACCGTTGTCTAAAGATTTTAAACCAAATTCACCGAAAGCAACGGTTGCTCCGGTAGTCGCTATACCCCGCCGTTGACCTTTTTGTAACTTACGATATTTAACCCTTTTAGGCATTAAAGCCATTATATACTCCTTGTCTACCTAAACAACACCAACGCAATTCCGCTTGGCGTTGGGTGTCTTGTCTACCTAACCAACACGCGCGCAATTCCAATTAGCGCGGAGCGTCTTGATGCGGCCGTGCCGGCCGAGCTGTTTCTCTGGAACCCTGCTGCTGTTGAACAGGCTTAATATCTTCCTGAATAAATTGTTTTCCTAGGATATCACCCTTATAGATCCAAACCTTAACTCCGATTAAACCATAAGTAGTCAGGGCTTCGGCAAAACCATAATCAATATCTGCACGTAAAGTTTGCAAAGGAACGCTCCCCATCTTATATGTTTCTTTACGCCCCATTTCCGCGCCATTAAGACGGCCGGAACAGCTGACCCGGATACCTTTTACCCCGGATTGCATTGATTGCTCCATTGCTCTTTTTACCGCGCGGCGAAAAGCAATTCTCTTTTCCTGCTGCAAAGCGATATTTTCCGCCACCAATTGCGCATCCCAGGTAGGATTATTCACCTCCTGAATATCGATAGAAATCTCGTTCTTAACCAAACCGTTCAAATCCGAACGCAGGCGTTCGATATCTGAACCGTGACGGCCGATAATAATTCCCGGACGGGCCGAAAATATACGGACCTTAATTTTTTCCGCTAAACGTTCGATCACGATCTTAGAAATCGCGGCTTGCTTAAATTTACTTTTAATAAATTTCCTGATCTTAAAATCCTGCTGTATAAAAAGCGCGAAATCTTTCGGCTTAGCAAACCAACGCGAGTGCCACTGTCTAATAAAACCAATCCTTAATAATAAAGGACTTACCTTATGACCCATGAATTATTCTCCTCATTTTTCCCCAGCCTCTTAGCGCCCGGGGAAACATTACTTTATGCTTTTAAATCCAACTCTATCTTAATATGTACCGTACGCTTAACAATCGATGCTGCCCGTCCGAAAGCAGCGGCTTTAAATCTTTTCCACATCGGGCCGGGATTACAAAGTGCCTTGGAAACATACAATTTATCCGCAGCAAAGCCTTTAACTTTAGCATTAGCAATCGCGGATTTTAATATTTTAATCAAGTACTCTTTCGGCCTCTTATTTAGATGCAATAAGATGCTTTGAGCAACTAGCGCATCTTTACCGCGGATAAGATCCAATACTAAACGCACCTTGCTTGGTGAAATCCTTAAAAATTTTCCTTCAGCGCGAGCTATCATTTTATGTTTTCTCCAAACCCTTCTTAGCCTTAATACCGCCGTGTTTCCTGAAAATCCGGGAAGGAGCGAATTCTCCTAACTTATGCCCGACCATATTCTCCGTAACAAAAACCGGAACATGTTTTTTACCGTCATGCACCGCAAAAGTTAAACCCACAAAATCCGGGATAATCGTGGAACGGCGGCTCCAGGTTTTAATGGCCTGGCGTAATCCGGCTTTAGTTTGCTTTTGGATCTTCTTCAATAAACTTTCTTCTACGTATGGACCTTTTTTCAGTGAACGCGGCATAGTTATGGTTTCCTTCTTTTAACGATAAACTTATTTGAGTACTTTTTACGGTTTCTGGTGCGATATCCTTTAGTCGGCTTGCCCCAAGGCGTAACCGGATGCGGATTACCCTGCCCGCTTTTACCTTCACCGCCGCCGTGCGGATGGTCAAAAGGATTCATTACTACCCCGCGCACAGATGGTTTAATGCCTAACCAACGGCTTTTCCCAGCTTTTCCTAAAACAATCGCATCATGATCAACATTACCGATCTGGCCTATAGTAGCATGGCAATCTAAACTGACTAATCTCACTTCTCCGGAGGGTAATCGCACATGCGCTAAATCACCTTCTTTAGCCATAATCTGAGCGCTCGTTCCTGCGCTACGGACGATCTGTCCGCCTTTACCTACAGATAATTCGATATTATGGATAAGAGTACCGGAAGGAATATTACGCAAAGGAAGGCAATTGCCTTGTTTAATCTCGATTTCTTTTTGATTGCTGGAAATAATCATATCCCCAACATTAAGGCCTAGCGGAGCAATAATATAACGCTTCTCTTTAGTCGGATACTCCAACAAAGCGATCCTGGCGGACCGGTTGGGGTCATATTCGATAGCGATAACCTTTGCCGGCTGATCATAAATATCACGTTTAAAATCGATAATCCGAAGCATGCGTTTATGACCGCCGCCGATATGCCGGGTAGTGATCCTGCCATAAGCATTTCTCCCGCCGGTTTTCTTTAAAGGAAGCAGCAGTGAACGCTCCGGTTTATGTTTAGTAAGTTCCTTAAAATCCGGGCCGCTCATATGTCTACGGCTAGGTGTTGTTGGTTTAAATTTAATTATGCCCATCTTAAGCTACCTCTATCTTCTGGCCGGCGGCTAAAGTAACCACAGCCTTTTTAGTATCAACGGTACGGCCCAATTGATGCCTTACCCTTTTGAGCTTACCTCTGGAAATAAAAGTATTCACGGTTTTAACTTTAACTTTATAGGCTTGTTCCACTGCCCGTTTAATTTGGATTTTGTTAGCTTCATTATTCACCAAAAAAAGGTATTTACTTGTCGGTAAATAAGTACTGGATTTTTCTGTTTGCAATAAAGCTTTTATCACTAAAGGAATCTGGCTCATGATTTTAACCTCTCTGTAAGATCAGCCAATCCGGCTTTAGTAATCAATAGTTTTTGATTATTCATTACCTCATAAGCGTGGCAGTCAGAAGCTAAATCCACGGTTAAGAAGCTGATATTCTTTAAGGCTCTTTTTAATTGCGTATCTATTTTATGGGTCAGGAATAAAATCTTTTTGGCTTTTTTATCTTTGCTTGAAAATAATTTCAGGTTAGCAAATACTCCCTGCGCCTGTTTAGTTTTAGGTTCCTGGATTTTGAATTCATCCAAAACCATAAAATTATTTTCATTCAATTTAATATTTAAACTGGTTTTTAAAGCCTGGGCTTTAATCTTCTGAGGGATCTCATAAGAAAAATCGCGCGGATGGGGGCCAAAAACTACGCCGCCGTGTCTCCAAAGCGGGGAACGCGTAGAACCTACGCGGGCACGTCCGGTACCCTTCTGTTTCCAGGGTTTTCTACCGCCTCCGGAGACCTCTCCCCGGGTTTTAGTCGCCGCTAACCCCTTGCGTTGATTGGCCTGATAACCTGAAATCGCTTGATGAAGACAGTCTAAATTCTGGCTGCCATCAAAAACGCTAGCGTTAAGTTTGATTGTATCAACTTCTTTGCCTTCGTTATTAAATATAGGTAAAGTAAACATATTATTTCTTAACCGTTGCTTTCTTAGCTCTCTTCTTAAGAGCCTTAGTAATTACTAAATATCCGTTTTTATGCCCGGGAACCGCGCCTTCCACTAATAAAAGATTCTTAGCTAAATCCACCTTAATAATTTTCAAATTCTGCACAGTTACTTTTTGCGCACCCATATGTCCCGGCATATGATGCCCCTTAAAAACTCTTCCGGGTGTAGTGCTGGAACCTACGGAACCAACTCTACGATGCGAAGTTGAACCGTGCGAAGCAGGCCCGCCTTTCCAATGCCAACGCTTCATACCGCCGGCAAACCCTTTTCCGATAGAAGTTCCGCTTACATCTACATATTCACCTTCGGTAAAAAGATCGACCTTAAGTTCATCCCCGACCTTATATTCGACATTAGCTTCGCGGGAAAGATCTTTGATCACCCTGCGGGGAGCAATCTTTAATTTCTTATAAAGACCAAGCTGCGCTTTTTTCAGATTCTTCTCTTTTATCGGATCAAATCCCAGCTGGACATTCTTATCCATGACCATCAAAACCGGACAAGGTCCGGCTTCAATAGCCGTAACTCCCACCAGGCTGTTATCCGCCGTGAAAATTTGAGTCATTCCAATTTTTTTTCCAATCAATCCAATCATTTAATTTATCCGTTTTTGACACATTCGACTTCCGCTCAGTATCAACCCTAAAGCAATCTGGGCTACGATGAGTACGTCGAATGGGTTAGTTTGTTACTTGATCTCTACGTCCACTCCTGCAGGCAGGTTTAATTTCCTTAATGAATCGATGGTCTTAGCTGTGGGTTCAAAGATGTCAATAAGGCGCTTATGGGTAGATAAATCAAACTGTTCCCGCGATTTTTTATCAACATGCGGTGAACGTAATACTGTGTAAATTTCCCTTTTTGTGGGAAGCGGTACGGGGCCGGAAATCTTGGCCCCGGTACGCTTAACCGTATCCACAATTTCAATTACTGCCTGATCCAATAAACGGTGATCATAGGCTTTTAATTTAATGCGAATCTTTTGCGTATTCATGTATTATGCAATCACCTCGGTAACAACTCCCGCACCTACGGTATGGCCGCCTTCACGAATAGCAAAACGAGATTCTTTCTCGATAGCAATCGGTGTAATCAACTCAACTTCCAAATTCACATTATCCCCGGGCATAACCATTTCTACGCCGGTGGGTAAAGTAGCCGCTCCGGTAACATCGGTAGTCCGGAAATAAAACTGCGGACGGTAACCTTTGAAGAACGGGGTATGTCTTCCGCCTTCTTCTTTGGTCAAGATGTATACTTGAGCCTTAAATTTTGTATGCGGATGAATGGACTTAGGCGCCGCTACAACCATTCCACGCTCGATATTGTTCTTTTCAATACCTCTTAACAGAAGCCCGACATTATCACCAGCCTGGCCTTCATCCAGCAGTTTGCGGAACATTTCAATTCCGGTAACTACGGATTTCTGGGGTTCCGGTCTTAAACCGATAATCTCGACTTCTTCACCGACTTTTACCTTACCGCGTTCAATTCTTCCGGTAGCCACAGTTCCTCTACCTTCAATACTGAAAACATCTTCAACCGCCATCAGTAAGGGTTTGTCTAACTCTCTGGCCGGTAAGGGAATAAACTCATCGACCGCTTTCATTAAATCCATAATACACTTGGCATCCGCGCCATTTGGATCAGTGGCGGCATAAGCCTTGTTAGCGCTACCGCGGATAATCGGTGTTTTATCTCCGGGGAAACCGTATTTAGTTAAAAGATCCCTGATTTCCATCTCAACCAAATCCAGAAGTTCTTTATCATCAACTAAATCACATTTATTCATAAATACAACCATGCTGGGAACATTAACCTGGCGCGCCAAGAGAATGTGCTCTCTGGTCTGAGGCATGGGGCCGTCGGCAGCCGAAACTACCAGGATCGCTCCATCCATCTGAGCGGCTCCGGTAATCATGTTTTTAATATAATCAGCATGGCCTGGGCAATCTATATGAGCATAATGACGCGTATCTGTTTCATATTCAACGTGCGCAACCGAAATCGTAACTACTTTTGTCTCGTCTCTAACCGTACCGCCTTTAGCGATATCCGCATAATCTCTGGCAGTAGCTTTTCCGAGTTTTGATAAAACATTACAAATGGCAGCCGTAAGCGTAGTTTTACCATGATCGATATGCCCGATGGTTCCGATGTTTACGTGCGGTTTACTTCTTACAAATTTCTCTTTAGCCATTTCTTTTATCCTCCTGTTTTTTTAAAAAGTTTTTCTTGCGTTTGTATTTACCGATCCTGAAACTACTTTTTCCGCTACATGCGCAGGAACTTCGCTGTAGAAGGAAGGTTCCATTGTATACGAAGCGCGGCCTTGTGTCAAGGATCTTATTACAGTTGCATAATTAAAAACTTCTGAGAGCGGAACGTTCGCCCGGATGCTACGCAAATTCTGTACCTGACCCAACGCCACTATTTTTGCTCGACGAGAACTTAAGTCTCCGATAATTTGTCCCATAAACTCTTCCGGAACAATTACTTCAATATCCATAATTGGTTCTAATAAAACCGGATGCGCTTTTTTCATTCCGTCTTGAAAAGCAATAGAACCGGCCATTTTAAAAGCAAGTTCCGAAGAGTCAACTTCATGAAATGAACCGTCGACCAAAACCACTTTTACGTCGGTAACCGGATAACCGGCAAGCACGCCGTTTTTGGCCGCGCCGATAACGCCTTGTTTTACCGCGGGAATAAATTCACGCGGAATAGCGCCGCTTTTAATTTTATCTTCAAAAGTAATTCCGGTACCCGGGGTTTCCTGCGGGCTCATTTCAATCACGCAATGGCCATATTGCCCGCGTCCGCCGGATTGCGAAATAAATTTTCCGACACTGTTAACGCTTTTTCTAATCGTCTCCCGGTAGGCAACCTGCGGAGCACCCACCGTAGCTTCAACATTAAATTCACGTAAAATTCTATCAACGATAATTTCCAAATGCAACTGCCCCATTCCGGCAATCAAGGTCTGACCGGTTTCCTGATTATAAGTGACCCGGAATGACGGATCTTCATCTTCTAATTTATGCATAGCCATGCCCAATTTTTCTTGAGCATCTTTGGACTTAGGTTCAATAGCCTGTTGAATAACCGGTTCCGGAAAACGCATGGCTTCAATAAGAATAGGATTTTTTTCTGTGCATAAAGTATCGCCAGTTTTAGTATCCTTTAATCCTACCAGGGCTGCGATATCGCCTGTAGAAATACTCTCGGTTACTTCTTGATGGTTAGCATGCATTTTAACAATTTTAGTTACCCGCTCTCTAATACGTTTAGTAGCATTATATATATATATTCCGGAAGTAAGGGTACCGGAATACATACGGGTAAAATAAATTTTACCGACAAAAGGATCGGATGCTACTTTAAAGCATAAAGCGGTAAAAGGAGATTTATCATCTGCAATTACCTCTTCAAACTCACCGGTATCCGGATTAGTGCCCTTAACCGGCGGCACATCAAGCGGAGAAGGCAAATAATCTTTAACCGCATCTAAAAGCGGCTGCACACCCTTATTCTTAAAGGAGGTCCCGCATAATACTGGAACAAATTTATTGGCAATACAACCCCGGCGGATACCGGCCTTTAATTGTTCATTAGTTACCGGCTTACCCGCCAGATAATCTTCCATGATCGGATCATCAGCTTCGGCAACTTTTTCTACCAAATTCAGGCGATATTTGTCGAAATCCGCCAACATATCTTCGGGGACATCCTTCAATTCAAATTCTTTCCCTAATTCATCTTTATAATAAATAAACTTTTTTTCCACTAAATCTATTACGCCGCTAAAATTAGCTTCTTTGCCTACCGGCATCTGGATCGGAGCAACGTTAGCCCCCAGCCTTTCATGCATTTGGGCTACTACCCTGAAAAATTCCGCACCGGTACGGTCCATTTTATTCACAAAGGCTACGCGCGGCACTTTATAACGGTCAGCCTGACGCCATACGGTTTCTGACTGCGGTTGAACTCCGCCGACGCTGCAGAAAACTACCACTGCTCCATCCAAAACCTTTAATGAACGTTCGACCTCAATGGTAAAATCAACGTGGCCTGGAGTATCAATTAGATTGATGGTAACATCTTTCCACTTACAAGTAGTAGCCGCGGAAGTAATCGTAATACCTCTTTCCTGCTCCTGAACCATCCAATCCATGGTCGCGGCACCCTCATGCACCTCGCCAATTTTATAATTCTTACCGGTATAGAATAATATCCTCTCGCTGGTGGTTGTTTTACCAGCGTCAATGTGAGCAATTATTCCGATATTCCTAATTTTATCTAAAGGTATCTTTCTCATAGTTTACCAACGGAAATGCGCATAGGCCTTATTAGATTCAGCCATTTTATGCGTATCATCTCTCTTTTTTATTGCTGATCCTTCACCCTTGTAGGCGGCGATAATTTCATCAGCCAGTTTTTCCTGCATGGGTTTACCTTTTCTATTCTGGGCAAAATCCCTGATCCAACGCAGAGCTATAGAAGTACCCCGTTCCTGCCTGACTTCAATCGGTACCTGATAAGTAGCTCCGCCTACTCTGCGCGGTTTAACTTCCAGGCGCGGACGGGCATTATCTAATGCTTTATAAAATACTTTTAAGATGTCCTGCTCATTAAGGTTCTTTAACACAATATCAAAAGCGCTATAAACCAGTTTTTCCGCAACCGCTTTTTTACCATCGTACATCACCATATTCATGAATTTAGCGATTATTTTGCTATTATATTTAGGGTCCGCTAAAATTACTTTTTCCTGCGCTTTTCTTCTTCTCATCTTGGTTATTTCCCTTCCTTTGGTCTCTTAGCTCCGTATTTAGAACGACCTCTTCTGCGGGCATTAACTCCGGAAGCATCTAATGAGCCTCTTACAATATGATAACGCACACCAGGTAAATCCTTGACTCTACCGCCTCTGACTAAAACGATCGAGTGTTCCTGAAGATTATGCCCTTCTCCGGGGATATAAGCCGTGACTTCCAAACCGGTAGTCAACCTGACCCTGGCAATCTTTCTCAAGGCTGAGTTTGGTTTTTTAGGTGTCATGGTACGCACCTGAATACATACTCCTCTTCTCTGAGGGCAAGCCTTTAAAGCCGGAGACTTACTTTTTTTCTTCTTAGAAATCCTACCGAATCTGATTAACTGAGCAATTGTGGGCATAAGTTATTCCTTTTCTTCTTTCTTTTCTGCGCTTTCTTGCGCGGCTACTTTAACTACCTCAATATCGCGGTGCGCCCGGAATCCGGTACCTGCCGGAATCAAGTGCCCGACGATAACATTTTCTTTTAAACCAAATAATTCATCACGTTTACCGCTTGTGGCAGCTTCCGTTAAAACCCGGGTAGTCTCCTGGAAACTAGCTGCGGAAATAAAACTTTCAGTGGTAAGGGAAGCCTTGGTAATACCTAAAAGCAGGGGCGTAGCTTGAGCGGGCTTGCCGCCTTTTTTGATCACCCGGGTGTTTTCTTTCTGGAACACCCATTTATCCACCTGCTGCGTAGCCAAGAACTCCGTATCACCCGGATCTTCTACTCTTACTTTTTTCAACATCTGACGGATAATTACTTCGATATGTTTATCATTAATCCGCACGCCCTGCAAACGATAAACTTCCTGTACTTCATTGACCAAGTATTCCTGCAGGACTTTATCGCCGCAAACACTTAAAATATCCTGTAAGACCACCGGACCGTCGGTAAGCTGCTGTCCGGCCGATACTTTATCACCCTTATAAACATTCGGGTGTTTGCCGTGAGGAATAATATATTCTCTGGCCATACCGGTGGCGGACTTGACGATGATCACGCGTTGATTCTTCTTAGTTTCGCCAAATTCCACAAATCCGTCAATTTCACTGATCACTGCCGGATCCTTCGGACGGCGGGCCTCGAAAAGTTCAGCTACGCGCGGTAAACCTCCGGTAATATCCCGGGTCTTAACTACGCTGCGCGGAATTTTTGCCAGGAGATCTCCTCCGCCTACCTGATCACCGTCTTTAACAATAATGTGCGCACCGATCGGAATAGGATAAATTCCTAAAACTTCTTTTTTCTCATCCAAAATAACTACTTGCGGATGATACTCCGGCTTGTGCTCAACCACTACGCGCTCGGTTAATTTCGTAACCGGATTAACCTCTTCACGCATCGTGACATTATCACGCAGATCTTCAAAACGCACTCCGCCGGCTACTTCAGTAAGCACGGGCAAAGTATACGGATCCCAATGGACTAAAGAAACTCCTTTTTTAACTTCCGAGCCGTCAGCAAAACTAATGAAAGCACCCTGCGGAAGCGAATAACGCTCAAATTCACGTCCTTGCGCGTCATTGATACTGATCGCTCCGTTACGGTTCAAAACTACATATTCTTTATTTTTCAGCGTAACTCTCAAACTATGGAACTTAATAAAACCTTCATTTTTAGATTTAATAAATGACTGCTCAATCGTTCTGGAAGCAGTACCACCAATATGGAAAGTTCTCATGGTTAACTGGGTACCGGGTTCTCCGATACTTTGAGCAGCCACCACACCAACGGCCTCTCCCAACTCGATTAATCTGCCGGTAGAAAGATTGCGGCCATAACATTTAGCGCAAACTCCTCTTCCGCTCTCGCAAGTTAATACGCTGCGAATACGAATTTTCTCGATTCCTAATTTTTCGATTTGATCGGTTTTTTCTTCAGTTATTTCACAACCTTGTTCAATAATTACTTCGTCGGTAATAATATCCACGACGTTATCCAGGGCAACTCTTCCGATAATCCGGTCTTTTAAGGCCACGACTTCCTCGTCACCTTCCATGATCGCCGAGACCGTAATACCGTTGAGCGTACCGCAATCTTCTTCGCAGACAATAACTTCCTGAGCAACATCCACAAGCCTGCGGGTTAAATAACCGGCATCTGCGGTCTTCAGCGCGGTATCCGCCAAACCTTTACGCGCGCCGTGAGTAGAAATAAAATACTCTAGAACATTTAGTCCTTCACGGAAATTAGCGGTAATCGGGTTCTCAATAATTTCGCCGCTGGGCTTAGCCATCAAACCACGCATACCCGCCAGCTGCCTGACCTGTAAACGGCTACCACGGGCTCCGGAATCAGCCATCATAAAAATCGGATTAAAGGAATCCATACCCTTGAACAAAAGATCCGATATCTTATCTGTGGCATGGGTCCAAATATCAATAACTTTAGATTTGCGCTCGCTATCGGTAATAATACCTTTACGGTATTGATCTTCAACTTTAGCAACCTCATCTTTAGATTCTTTTAGAACTTGGGGCTTAGCCTCAGGCACGGTCATATCATCGATACCGATAGAAATACCGCCTAAAGTACCCATCTCAAAACCTAATCTTTTGATCGCATCAAGTAATTCAATAGTCGTAGTATGCCCGAATCTTTTATAACAGCTGACCACAATATCGCTCACTTTGCTTTTCTTTAAATCACAATTAACAAATCCGAACTCCGGAGGCAAGACCTGATTAAAAATAACCCGGCCGACAGTAGTCGTAATCATCTGATTTTCACCGACAACTTTTTTCTGGTCAAAATCATACAACCCGTTAACGCGAATCTTAATTTTAGCGTGTAACTCTACCGCTTTATCATCATAAGCAATCAATACTTCATCGGAATTGGAAAAAATCATCCCTTCTCCGCGTGCGCCGGCTTTCTCGCGGCTTAAATACGCCACACCCAAAATTATATCCTGAGTCGGAGAAATTACCGGACGGCCATCAGCCGGAGAAAATATATTATTGATCGACATGATCAATACCTTGGTCTCTAGTTGCGACTCCAAGGATAACGGCACATGCACAGCCATTTGATCGCCGTCAAAATCAGCGTTGAAAGCGGTACAAACTAAAGGATGGATTTTAATAGCTTTACCTTCGATCAACAGGGGTTGAAAAGCCTGAATACCCAAACGATGCAGAGTCGGTGCGCGGTTTAACATAATCGGATGATCTTTGATTACTTCATCCAGGATATCCCAAACCTCGATTTTACCACGTTCAACCATGCGCCGTGCGCCCTTGATCGTATGTACAAAACCTTTTTCTCTTAATTTTTTAATAATAAAGGGTTCAAATAACTCCAGAGCCATCTGTTTAGGAAGGCCGCATTCATGAAGTTTAAGTTCCGGACCAACCACAATTACGGAACGCCCGGAGTAATCGACACGTTTACCCAAAAGATTCTGGCGGAAACGCCCCTGCTTCCCTTTAAGCATATCGGAAAGCGATTTTAACGGACGGTTGTTAGCTCCGTTTACCGGCTTGCCGTGGCGGCCATTATCCAGAAGCGCATCTACTGCTTCCTGAAGCATACGTTTCTCATTACGAATAATAATCTCAGGAGCGCTGAGCTCCATTAATTTCTTTAAACGGTTATTACGATTAATAACCCTGCGGTATAAATCATTCAAATCGCTGGTAGCAAACCTGCCGCCTTCCAGAGGGACTAAAGGACGCAGATCCGGAGGAATTACCGGCACGCTTTCCAGGATCATCCATTCCGGTTTATTACCGCTTTTCTTAAAATCCTCAACGATCTTTAAATTCTTGATCGCCTTACGGTTATTTAGAACATCTTTGGATTTCTCTAAATCTTTTCTGAATTTACGGCAAACCGCATCCAAATCCAATTCTTTCAACAACTCACTAATCGCTTCGGCGCCGATCTTGGCCTTAAAATTAGTTCCGTATTTACTTAAAGCTTCCTGGTACTGCTCATCAGTAAGCAGTTCTTTTTTCTTTAAAGGGGTAGTCCCGGGATCGACAATTACATATTCCTCGTAATAGATGATCCTCTCCAAATCTCTTAGGCCGATATCTAAAAGCGCGCTCATCCGTGAAGGCACCGCTTTAAAGAACCAGATATGCGTTACCGGAGTAGCTAAATCAATATGCCCCATACGTTCACGCCGGACACTTGAACGATCAACAGTAACTCCGCAACGATCGCAGGTGATACCTTTGAATTTTATACCTTTATATTTACCGCAGTTACATTCCCAATCGCGCACCGGCCCAAAGATCTTCTCGCAAAACAAGCCATCTTTTTCCGGCTTAAGCGTACGATAATTAATGGTTTCAGCTTTTTTGACATCACCTTTAGACCAGGATTTAATTATCTGGGGTGAAGCAATTTTAATTGAAATACTATCAAATGAGACGATCTCTTCCATTATTTAGCCTTTTCTGTTCTGATATCAAGGCATAAGCCTTGTAACTCTTTAATTAAAACATTAAATGACTCTGGAGTCCCGTGAGTTAGACGCTGTTCCCCCTTAACAATCGCTTCATAAATACGCGTTCTACCGCTGACATCGTCACTCTTAACAGTAAGCATCTCTTGCAGAGTAAACGCCGCACCATAAGCTTCCAATGCCCAGACTTCCATCTCTCCCAGTCTCTGTCCGCCGAATTGCGCTTTACCGCCTAATGGCTGTTGCGTAACTAAAGAATACGGACCGATAGAACGGGCGTGAATCTTCTCATCAACCAAATGAATGAGTTTTAAAATGTACATATACCCTACAGTTACTCTCTGATCAAATGGTTCGCCGGAATAGCCGTCATAAAGAGTGATCTTACCGTCTTCAGGAAGCCCGGCTTTTTTAAGCAATTCTTTGATCTCTCCTTCTTTGGCCCCGTCAAAAACCGGACAAGCACAATTGATACCTAAAGCTTTAGCCGCCCAGCCTAAATGACATTCCAAAATCTGGCCGACATTCATACGTGAAGGCACACCCAGGGGATTTAAAACCACATCCACCGGAGTGCCATCAGGCATATAAGGCATATTTTCTTCGGGAATAATCCTGGCGACCACACCTTTATTACCGTGGCGGCCGGCGAGCTTATCTCCTTCGGAAAGTTTACGCTTAGTAGCTACATAAACCACCACTCTTTTTAAAATTCCCGTAGGCAGCTCATCTCCGCGGCGTACCTTCTCAATTTCCTGTTCCTCTTCGCCTAAAAGCTCCTGCATTTGCTCATCAAAAGAAGCGGATAAAATCTTTGCCTCTTCGTTATCGCTGAAATCATATTTCTCAACTTTTTTCTTATCAATTCCCAGCAGCTGAGATAAACGTAAAGTTTTTTCCGTCTGTAAAAACTCGATCTCTTGTTTATAATAAGCCTTTAACTCGCGGATCTTAGCTAATTCTTTAGTTTTTTCTTCTTTAGTTTTGCGGCCGCGATCCTTGCGCTGAAAAACATGCACATCAATCACTACTCCCTCGACTCCCGGAGGAACGATCAAAGAGGTATCGCGTACATCACCGGCCTTCTCGCCGAAGATCGCCCGTAATAGTCTTTCTTCAGGGCTGGGTTCAGAATCAGTTTTGGGGGTAATTTTACCGACTAAAATATCTCCGGCAGCTACCTCGGCTCCCACCCGGATAATCCCTTCTTCATCCAGGTTTCTTAAAGCCTCTTCGCTGACATTGGGGATATCGCGGGTAATTTCTTCATTCCCTAATCTGGTTTCCGCAGCTTCGATATCAAACTCTTCGATATGAATCGAAGTAAAAGCATCTATTTTAACCAATCTTTCGCTGATCAACATAGCATCTTCAAAATTATAACCTCTCCAGGGCATTAAAGCCACCAGGACATTCTTTCCTAAAGCTAATTCGCCTTCTTTAGTAGCGATCCCGTCGGCAATCGGTTGATTAGCTTCCACATGATCGCCTAATTTTACTAAAGGCCTTTGATTGATGGAGGTATCCGCATTGGTCCGCAGGAATTTTTTCAAATGATAGATCTTTTTACCAACCGTAATTGAAGCGGCATCTACGCTGGTTACTTTTCCGCTGGCTTCCGACATCACCACAGTTCCGGAATCCTGAGCCACTTTAGCTTCCATGTCTGTACCGACTAAAGGAGCTTCGGTAATCATCAACGGTACCGCCTGCCTCTGCATGTTTGACCCCATCAACGCACGGTTAGCATCATCATGCTCCAAGAAAGGAATCATGGAAGCAGCGACTGACACCAGCTGTTTAGCAGAAACATCCATATATTGCACATCTTTTGCCGGCACCTTGGGGAAATCATCCATATAACGGCAAGTAACAAATTTATCGGTAAAATAACCCTCGCTATCCAACGGAACATCCGCTTGGGCAATGAATTTATCTTCTTCAATATCGGCGGTTAAATATTCGAACTTTTTAGTTACCCGGCCATTTTCAACCTTGCGGTAAGGTGTTTCGATTAAGCCTAAAGCGTTGATCCGCGCAAAACAGCTAAGCGATGCGATCAAACCGATATTCGGACCTTCCGGGGTTTCAATCGGACATACTCTTCCGTAATGTGAAGGGTGGATATCTCTGACTTCAAAACCTGCTCTTTCGCGTGAAAGCCCTCCCGGCCCTAAAGCGCTCAAACGGCGTTTATGAGTCATTTCCGCTAAAGGATTAATCTGATCCATAAATTGGGACAGCTGGCTGCGTCCAAAGAAATCACGGATCTGGTTGCTTAATAGTTTGGAATTAATCAAATAATGCACGTTCAAATTATCAAATTCACCCAGAATACTTAATCTTTCTTTAATCGAACGCTCAACTCTGGATAAACCGATACGCACCTGGTTCTGCACTAATTCGCCAACACTTTTTACACGGCGGTTCCCTAAGTGATCGATGTCATCAATCTTGCCCGTGCCGGCGTTTAATTTAATTAAATACTCAATGACCTTAATCACGGTATCTGAATCCAGTATTCTCTTATCCAGAGAAACATCCATATTTAATTTACGGTTTAAGATAAAACGCCCTGCTCTTTCCAGATCATATCTGGCCGGATCAAAAAATAATCTATAAAACAACCCTTCAGCAGCCTCTTTAGTTACCGGTTCAGTGGGGCGCATTTTACGGTAAAAATCAAGATAGGCTTCTTCTTTGTTTTTAGTATAATCTTTCTTTAAGGTATTAATTATTTCGGGATGCTCTTTACCGAAAGCTTCGAATATCTGTTTATCTTCGGAAAAACCCAAGATCCTTAAAATTTGTGTGGCGGGAAAATTTCTGCGGCGATCAACATAAGCGGTGATTGTTTCAGTAAGGTCATATTTAAACTCCAACCAAGCTCCCCGGTAAGGGATAACCCGGCCGTAAAATATCTTCTTGCCGGTAGGATGCAGCTCTTCTTCAAAAGATACACCCGGAGAACGCTGTAATTGGCTGACCACTACCCGTTCGTCACCGTTAATAATAAAAGTACCGGTTTCGGTCATTAAAGGAATTTCGCCAAAATAAGCATCCTGTTCTTTAGTTTCATGCGGAGTAGTTAAGCGGAATTTCACCTTTAACGGAGCAGCATAAGTCAATGAACGATTCTTAGATTCACCCATGGTATATTTAGGCTTACCTAAAGAATAGCTAATAAAATCCAGTTTGACTGAACGATCCGCATTCTCTATCGGAAAGATCTCACCGAAAACTTCTTGTAATCCCTGATTCTTCTTTTCTCCGTTAGGTACATCCATTTGGAGAAATTCACGATAAGTATCCAACTGAACATCGAGGAGGTCAGGCAGCTCGTAGACTTCTTTGATCTTAGCAAAATTTTTACGTTTAATCATATTCCTTATGGCTAAACTCAGCTATTTAATTTATCTAAACTTACTTATAGTTACTTATACTTAATCAGTATTACTTATCTAAACTTACCTATTATTACCTAAACTTACTTTAACTCTACGGTTGCCCCGGCAGCTTCTAATTTCTTTTTCATCTCAGCTGCTTCTTCTTTATTAACGCCTTCTTTGATCGCTTTAGGCGCAGCATCAACTAAATCTTTGGCTTCTTTTAAACCTAAAGCCGTAATAGTACGCACCTCTTTAATAACCGCGATCTTATTGGCACCGGCGTTGGCTAAAAATATTGTAAAAATGGTTTTCTCTTCAGCAGCGGCAGGAGCAGCAGCGCCAGCGGCAGGAGCAGCCATCATCGGCATATTCGCACTAACGCCGAATTTCTCTTCCAGAGCCTTGACTAGATCAGCCAATTCCAAGACGCTCATCGTCTCAATCGATTTGATTAATTCTTCTAATTTTGCAGTTGCCATTTGTTTCCTCCTTGTGTACAAACACAACCCCGGAGCAGATCCGTTTAGCTCCGGGTGCATTTGTTTGTTATTTTGATTTACTTTGTTTAATCTGATCTAAGCAATACACAAACTTCTTTAATGTTTGATTTAAAACTGTAACGAGTTTACTGATCGGCATATTTAAAACCACGACCACCTTGCCTCTTAAGGCTTCTTTGGAAGGTAGAGTGCTCATTACTTCAATATCTTTTAAAGACAGCAGCTTATCCTGTAATAATCCTCCCTCAAGCACCAGCTTTTCATGTTCCTTACGAAAAGCGCATAAAATCCGGGAGGCATCTACCGGTTCATCCTTGAAAAAGATCATCCCGCAAGGCGACTGAATAGACGGAATCAAGCCATCTAACCCCATTTCTTTCATCGCCCTTCTGGCCAGGCTGTTTTTTACGACAAAGAGATCCGCGCCGGAACCTTTAAGTGTTTTTCTTAAAGTGCTCATATCGGGGCTGGATACACCGGAATATTTTATGATAATTAAACCTTGGGCTGCTTTAAAACTATTTTTGATACGATTCTCTGAAGTCTCTTTAACTAATTGGCCGATTTTTTTCATCTTAGCAAACAATCCTTAATCCTGGATTCATAGAAGTAGTTATACTTAAACTTTTAACAAATTTTCCTTTTACGGAAGCTGGGCGTGATTCATTAACCGCCTCGATAACTTTGGAAGCATTGTCATTAATCTGATTCTCATCAAATGAAATTTTGCCTACGGATAAGTGCATCCCGCCTTGTTTATCCACGCGGAATTCGACTTTTCCCCTTCTTAGATCCTCGATCGCTTTTGAAATATCGTTAGTCACGGTACCAGTCTTAGGGCTGGGCATCAAACCGCGCGGGCCTAATACTTTACCCAGCTTACTTAGATCTTTCATCATTTCCGGAGTAGCGATAGCGCAATCAAAATCCAGGAAACCGGCGGCAACTTTATCCATTAATTCCGTGGCACCCACATAATCGGCTTTAGCTTCCCGAGCCTGACGCTCATGTTCACCTTTGCAAAATACTGCGATGCGCACTTTTTTACCCGTACCATGCGGAAGCACGACCGTACCGCGGATCATCTGGTCGCTTTTTTTAGTATCTACGCTTAAATTAAAATGCAGATCAACTGAACCATCAAATTTCGGTTTAGACATTTTTTTTAATATCGCCACCGCTTCTTTCAACTGATAAAATTTCTCTGGCTCGACCTGTTTAACTGACTCTTTATATCTCTTACTTGGCGTTTTCATATTTTATCCTTCAATGGCAATCCCCATGCTCCGGGCAGTACCTTCAACAGATTTTATGGCCTGTTTTACATCGCCGGTATTTAGATCCGGGATCTTAAGTTTGGCGATTTCTTCAATCTGCTTATGCGTTACTTTACCAATCGTCTCTTTACCGCTGGTTCCGGAAGCTTTAGCCAAATTGGCCGCCCTTTTCAATAAGATAGATGTCGGGGGGCTCTTAATAATAAAGGTAAAGGAACGGTCTTCAAAAACACTGATTACCACCGGCAGGATTAACCCATCCCGGCCTTTGGTCTGATCATTGAACTGCTTACAAAACTGCATAATATTCACGCCGTGCTGGCCTAATGCCGGACCTACCGGAGGAGCCGGGTTAGCCTGCGCCGCGGGAACATGTAATTTAATTTGAGCTTTAATCGCTTTTGCCATGGTTATACTTTCTCCACCTGCCAGTACTCTAATTCTACCGGAGTAGAACGACCAAAAATAGAAACACTGACTTTAATTTTGCCTTTTTCCGGATACACTTCTTCAATGGTTCCGTTAAAATTCAAGAAAGGACCTTCATTGACTCTAACTTGCTCACCCTTTTCGAAAACAATTTTCGGGGAAGGTTTAGCTGCGGTTTCTTTAGTACGCTTAAGTATGCTATCTACTTCTTCCTGAGGCAGCGGTACCGGCTGACGCCCTAAACCGATAAAACCCGTAACCCCCGGGGAATTCTTGACAAAAAGATAAGTTTGTTCATTAAGTTCCATTTCGACTAACAGGTATCCCGGAAAAAACTTTCTTTGAGTAATCTTCTTTTTGCCGGAACGAACTTCTGAAACCTGTTCGGTAGGAATAATCACGTTTGAAATCGCTTCCTGCAAATTTGCCGCCAGAACCCGCCTATCCAACGAGGTTTTAACTTTCTCTTCAATACCGGTTTGTGTATGCACCACGTACCAATTTTTCATTTAAAAACCACCGTTAGGAATTTAGATAAAATCAAATCCGCTATCCAAATAAAAACTGTCATAAATGCCGTTACCGTAATTACTAAAACCGTAGAAGCCAATAACTCTTTTCGCGTTGACCAAGCAACCTTGCTTAACTCATTTCTAACTTCATTAATAAAATTTATCGGTTTTGCTAAAATATTCATAACTTTAAAAACCCTTTATTACGTACGCCGCTCGATTTTCAAAAACTCAGGAGCGGCAGGACTTGAACCTGCAGTCACGGTTTTGGAGACCGTTGGTTTGCCATTAACCGACGCCCCTAAAATTCCTTACCAAGCTTGGTCCGACTTTTCAAATCTTTGCGTAAATTTTACTTTGCGCAGGCGTCGGCATAAATTAAGTTGATAACTTCGGCCGCACTTTCGTGCAACTTTAAGTTAAAACTTTATTTAATCTCTTTATGCGGGGTATGTTTGTGACAGGAATTGCAGAACTTATTAAGCTCCAGCCTATCCTGATGCAATTTTTTATTTTTGCTCGTCGTATAATTTCTATTTTTACAAACCGTACATTCTAAAGTTATTGTTTCACGCATATTTATTCTTTCATTCCCGCTTCCGGGATAAATTTCTTAAGCTGGAGACGAGAATTGAACTCGTGACCCCGTCCTTACCAAGGACGTGCTCTGCCAACTGAGCTACTCCAGCAGAAATGGATTCGCTTTGTCGGTTAAGCCATAAAACAAAAAAACAACCCCCAAGAAATTATTCAAAACTCTTTCTTTTTTATAGAATTACTTTAATTGTATCGCTGAATCACCAGGTATTTGTGTAAGTACAAGAGTTTATACCAAGAAAGGATGTTTGTCAAGAAATATTTTTGTTTATTTTTCTTTTTATTTCTTAGCTTGCCCCGGGCCTAAACGCTGGGAGTAAAATGATTACTTAAACTGGCGAATTGCCCCAGAGAAAGATCTTCCGGCCGCACGTTCTTATCAATCCCGGCCCCATCCAGAAAACCCGCCAGCTCATCCTGGGCCAGCATATCCTCCAGGCTGTTTCTCAAAGTCTTTCTTCTTTGATTAAAAGCTGCGCGGATTAATTTAAAAAAGAATTTCTCATCCCGGACGGAAACGGCCGGCCGATCCCTGAACTCCAGGGATAAAAAACAGGAATCGACATTCGGCACAGGCTTAAAACTGTTCTTTTTAATTTCGAAAAGAATCTCGCACTCAGCATAATACTGCGTAAAACAGCTGAAAGAACCGTATTCTTTCGACCCGGGAACAGCCCTTATCCTGCGGCCGAACTCTTTCTGCACGGTAAGAAAGGCTCTGCTGATATCTTTGCGGTATTTAATCAACTGCTCAATTATCGGGCTGGAAATATAATAAGGGATATTACCGATTATTTTTATTTTCTGTTTTATTTTATTATCCTGCAAAAATTTAGCAATATCGAATTTTAATATATCCCCCTTAATAATCTGGCAATTATCATAAGCCATCAATCCTAATTCCAGCAGCGGATAAAGCCGTTCATCAATCTCCAGGGCATAAACCTGCTTGGCATTGTGCGCCAATACTTGAGTTAAATCCCCCCTACCGGAGCCAATCTCCAGGACAATATCATCTTTGGTTAAATTACAGGCAGAGATGATTTTCTTTTGAATATTTTTATCAATCAGAAAATTCTGGCCTAAGCTTTTTTTTGGTTTAATGTACATTTTATGGCAAGTTTGATCGCGGCAACCAGGGAAGCGGGGTTGGCCAAACCGGGCCGGTCGGCAATATCAAAAGCTGTGCCGTGCAGAGGAGAAGTGCGCACAAAAGGCAGGCCCAGGGTAAGATTAACCCCGCTATCAAAACCCGTTAACTTTAAAGCGATTAAAGCCTGGTCATGATAGGCGGCAATTACGCAATCAAACTTACCTTTAGCTGCCTGGGAAATAGCCACATCCGCGCCCAACACTGTGCTAATAGAAATATCCCTGATCTTTTTATTTAGTTTCTTAATTACCGGATTGATTATCTCCTGCTCTTCTGTGCCGATTACGCCGTTATCCGAAGCATGCGGATTAATCCCGCAAACAGCCAACCGGGGTTTTTTGATTAAAAATAAATCCTGCAAACCCTTAACGGTATCAGTAATATTAGTTTCCATATTCTTACGCGTTAGCATCCGGGAAACATCGCGTAAAGGAATATGGCGGGTAACCAGGCTGAATTTTAATTTATCGTTAATTAACATCATGACCAAACTCTTGGCTCCTGTGCGCTGGCCTAAATATTCGGTGTGCCCGGAAAACTTGGCTTTGGACAGGCTCACGGCTTCTTTTGAAACCGGGCAGGTAACTAAACAGTCGATTTCCTTCCGGTTAAGTAACTCCAGGGCTGCATCCAAATACTCCAGGGAGGCTTTTCCGTTTTGGGCATTTAGGCACCCAAAACGGAAATGATTAGTTTGAACATTATTTAGGTCTATCAATTTTACCGGAACCGGAATAACCTTGAGTAGTCTAGCAGCTTGGGCTAAAACCCGGCCATCGCCAATCACCGTAAAATCCGCTTTATCTTTAAGTATTTTAAGCGCCTGCAAAGTAATGGCCGCTCCGATACCGGCGGGATCACCGATCGTTAAAGCAACTCTAATTTTCGAAGATTTTGATATAGGACTGTTTTTTGATTTCATCTAGCCACTTCACTAATGCTTCCTGCATTTTCTGTTCGAATAAATAAGCCTGAATTTTATCCTGAGCTTGAGTCAGGCTTAATTGCTGGCTTCCCAAAATTTCATTTAATTTAAAAATAAAATACTGCCCGTCAATTTTAATCGGATTAGAAACCTCCCCGATCCCCAGCTTAAACACAGTACCTTCGATCTCCGGGCGCAGCTGTTGCCCGGCCAATGCCGAAAACTTATCAATTGTAAAAGCGTATTTGGCCGCTAAATCCTCTAATTTTGTCCCCAGCCGTAGTTGATAACTTACGGTCTTAGCAATTGCCTCATCCTGTAAAATAACCAACGTTAAAACCCGTTCTTCAGGTTTTAGAAACTGCCCCTTATTCTGGTTATAAAAAGACGTGATTTCATCGGGCCGGATCACTACCTTATGGCGTATCTTCCCCTCAATAAAATTATACATCAGCATCTGTTCGCTAATTTTGTTCTCTAAATCTGCCAAAACCAGACCCTGCTTAGCCAAATCTTGTTCAAAATCCGCTTCCGAGCTATAACGCTTCCTGACCTCATCGATCTTATTCTTTACCCGGGATGGATCAAGAACCGCTTTTTCCAGCTTAGCCTGCTGCAGTATAAGGCGGTCTTCAATTAAACGCTGTAATAGATCGCGTTTCATAGAATCCACCTTTTCCTCTAAAGCTTTTCCCTGAAGCTGGCGCGAATACTGCAGACGCATAAAATGCAAAAAATCCGTCAGGTCGTTTTGTGTAATAATATCATTATTTACTACCGCAATTACTTTATCCTGAGCGTAAAGACAGCCGTCGATAGCGACAAAACAGCAGGTAAATAAAAAAACCGGAAAAAACAGAAATTTAATTATGTTTTTCATCAAATACACCTGCTTTCTTAAAATTAGCGATTGCTTCTTTTAATAAACGGCAATAGAGATCAAACCCCACTGCGCTGATAAAACCATGTTGCTCCTGCCCCAGCAAATTACCGGCACCCCGGATCTCCAGGTCCTCCATAGCAATATCAAAACCTGACCCCAGATCACTATGCTCCTGGATCGCCTGTAGCCTTTTACGAGCGTCCATTTCTAAACTGGCGCCCTGGCTTTTAGGGATCATAAAATAAGCATAGGCCGCCCGGTTAAACCTGCCGACCCTGCCGCGCAGTTGATGTAAATCGCTTAATCCGAACATCTGCGCATTATTAACAATAATCGTATTGGCGTTAGGGATATCAATCCCGGATTCAATAATCATTGTCGATACCAGAAGATCTACTTTGCCGGAAATAAAATCCGCCATGATCTGTTCTAAGAGTTTGGAGGGCATTTGGCCGTGAGCCATGGCAATCCGTACATTCTGCGGCAAATTCCGGCTCAATTTTTCTTTAATTTTTTCTAGATCCGAAATACGGTTGTGCAGAAAAAATACCTGCCCCCGGCGGGCCAGCTCACGTTTAATCGCCTGGATCAACAAATCTGTATCATATTCTACCACAATCGTTTTGATAGGCAATCTATTTTGAGGGGAGGTATTGATCACCGAAAAATCCTTAGCCCCCATTAAACTCATATATAAAGTACGCGGGATAGGTGTAGCGGTTAAAACTAAAACATCAATGGTGGTTTTAATTTTTTTTAATTGTTCTTTAGCCTTAACCCCAAATCGCTGCTCTTCATCAACAATCACTAGGCCCAAGTTCTTAAAGCTGACATCCGGAGAAAGCAGGCGATGCGTGCCAATAACGATGTCTACGCTACCCTGGTTTAAATTTTTAATAATTTCACCCTGCTGCTGCTTTGTCCTGAAGCGGGAAAGCATCGCTACATTCACGGGAAAATTGCTCAGGCGTGCGGTAAAATTCTTATAATGCTGTTCGGCTAAAATTGTAGTCGGCACCAAATAAGCCACCTGTTTATTATCCATCACCGCCTTAAAAGCCGCACGCAT
Organism: Candidatus Omnitrophota bacterium; assembly: GCA_035402765.1. Classification (GTDB taxonomy): domain Bacteria; phylum Omnitrophota; class Gorgyraeia; order Gygaellales; family Profunditerraquicolaceae; genus UBA6249. The sequence continues at coordinate 1,219 of DAONDX010000007.1, read as the reverse complement.
CGCCACCTCGGTTTTGCCGTAGCCCACATCTCCGCAAAGCAGACGATCCATCGGCTTAGTCGATTCCATATCCAGTTTGACCTCCCGGGTAGCCTTGATCTGATCCGGAGTTTCCACATATGGAAATGTTTTCTCAAACTCTGCCTGCCACTGGGTATCCGCGGAAAATTTAAATCCGGTACTGCTTATACGCAGTGCCTGTAAGCTCAATAGCTCCCAAGCTAATTTCTGAACGCCCCGCCGGGCGCGCTCTTTAACCTTAAGCCATTCCTTATTCCCTAAGCGATAAAGCTTTGGCTTACGGGTGGCAAAAGCAATATACTTTTGCACCAAATGCATGGCATCCACCGGAACCAAAAGTTTTTCATTGCGGTCGTATTCAATTACCAGATGATCCTTGAGTACGCCTTTTGATCCGACCTTTTGGATACCCCGGAATTTGCCAATACCGTGCTGGCTGTGCACTACAAAATCACCTGCATGCAGATCCAAAAAACTATTCAAAGGGAATTCTTCGCGGAAGGCGGCATTTTTGATTCCTGAGGATTTTTTAAAAGGAAGGATAATTACGATATTGTGTTGCCAAAGCGCCTGGCCATTCTCAGGGTTAAAAGCTTTGATCGATATAATCTTGGCATTATCTAATTCAATACGGATAGGCAGCTGGAAAGAAACCGGAAAGATATCAATTACTCCTCCGCGCCGGCTAAAATCACCTTCCGCAGAAACCTGATCTTGCCGGCTGTAACCAAACTCCACCAGAGTCGCCAGACAAACCTCAATATCAAGTTCTTGATTAAGATATAGTTTGAGCGATCTAAATAACATATTAAACAATTAGGGACGTCCCCCTACTCACTAAAGTACCCGGCCGCTTAGAGGAATCACCCAACGCTTAATTGTGTCGCGTTGGTGTGGCCCCCTGGCTAATGCGCCGGTGTACGCTCGTGCGTAAGAAACGCCCCTTAATTAAATCCCCTGCTTTAATCTTCTATTTAGCGACTTTACGGCTCCAAGCAAGCACTAATGGAGAAGCGATAAAGACCGTTGAATAAACACCGGAAATGAATCCGACAAACAGGGCAAAAGAGAAATTGCCTAATACCTCACCACCGTAAAAAAGAAAAGACAAAACTACCAAAAGCGTAACTCCGGAGGTCAGCAGTGTCCGTCCCAAGGTTTGATTCACGCTTAAATTAATCAAGTCTTTTAGTGAAAG